>CALBMM010000102.1 GCA_937896535.1 uncultured Pseudomonadota bacterium | reverse complement strand
GGGGGCGCGGCGCAGCTGGGTGGACGAGGTCGTTGCACTCGGGACCTTCACGTGGCGCTTTTCGATCCAGGGCGGCAACGAGCGAGCCCACGACGAGGCTACGGCCAAGCCGGGCGCGTGGAAACGGATCACCGCCGGCATGGACAACGTGCGCGCGCACGGGCAGCGCATTACCGCCAACGCGTGCATCAACGAGCTGAGCTACCGATCGCTGCCCGACTACGTCGACGTGGTGCAGCGCTACGACGTGCAGCAGCTGCACCTGGACGTCGTGCGTCCGGCCTCGTCGGGCGAGCGCACCGACGACTATCTCGACGAGATCATTCCCCGTCACGAGGACATGGCGCCGTACTTCGACGAGATGCTCGCGCGGTTCGAAGCGTGGGATCCCGACTTCGACGTCAACGTGGGCAACTTCCCGTACTGCCTGCTGCCGCACTGGGCCCACAAGATCCACCACGGCGGCCAGCCGACGCTGACCCTGGCCTCGCAGGGCGACAACTCGCTGTACGCCAAGGACAAGTACGAGTTCCAGCACAGCGACAAGCACCACGGTCCCGAGTGCGCCCGCTGTGTCTTTCGCCCGGAGTGCTCCGGGGTGTTCGAAGCCTACGCGCGCGTCAACGGCATGGACGCGCTGCGGCCGGTCTCGGTCGACCGGCTGCGGCAGCTCGACCCGAAGCAGCGAGCCTTCGTCGCGCAGGTCGAGCCCGACGTCGCCGCCGTGCGGGCGTTGGCGCTGCCGCCGGGCTGGGCGTGGGGGGAAGTGTTTCGTTCGTCGCGCGACCGGGTGGTCGAGCTCGGCGTGACCTTCGAGCGTGCGCCGGCGTTGCGACTGCGGTGGCTTCCGGCGGCGACGAGCGAGTCGGGCGTGGCCCGTACCTCTCGCTACGTGCTGCGGCTGCATCGGGACGGGGACGCTCCGGTACGTGCGTTGCCGGGCTGGGTGAAGGCGATGCGGGACGTGGTCGGGCGCGATGCGGGCGAGGGTGCCGCGCAGCTGGAGCCGGACGCCGCGTGGATCGCCGCCGCGATGGACCCGGCGCGCCTGGCCCGTGCCCGTGCCCTCATCGAGGCGGGGCTGCAGCGGCTGCGGGCGATCGACGACTGGCCCGGGGGCGTGACGTTGCGCGACCACCGACCGGATCCGGATTGGCCGGGCACGGTGGTCGAGGTCGGCGACGCCGAGCGCACGATCACCTTCGGCCTTCGCGCCCGCGCCGACGGGCCGTCGCTCGTCGAGGTCACGGTGCCGACGCGTGACCGTGCACCGGCCGATCTCGTCCGCGCGTGCGCCGGCCGACTACGCGCCGGGCTCGCGGGCGGCTGAGCGTGCGGACGGTCGTACGACTCAGCCGGGCAACTCGCTCAGCAGCACGCTGATGCTGCCGTCGCTGCGGTTGGCCGTGACGATGTCGGCCCGCCCGTCGCCGTCGAGGTCGGCGACGGCGACGGCCCACGGCTCGGCGCCCACCGCAAACGACAGCGGCGCCGCGAGGCCGCCGGCACCGTCGCCGAGCAAGACGGACGCGGTGTCGTCGGTGGTGTCGACGACGATCACGTCCGGGTTGCCGTCGTCGTCGGCGTCGCCCACGTCGACCGCGCGCGGCGAGCTGCCGGCCGGCGTGAGCGTCGGCGGACCGAACGCACCCATGCCGTTGCCGAGCGCCACCGTCACCGAACCGTCGGGCCCGTTGGCGGCCACGATGTCCGGCCGTTGGTCGCCGTCGACGTCGCGCAGCTGCACGGTGGTGGGAGGCACCTGGAAGCCGTAGTCGGACGTGCTGACGTTGAACGGCAGCGACAGGGTGGTCAGCTCCCCGCTGAGCCCGGTGCTGTTGGACGCGAGCATGTCGACGTACTGGTCCTGCGTCAGGTTGCCCGCCGCGACCCAGTCGCAGCCGTACGTGCACGGGAGCGCGTCGAGGTCGCTGGAGAAGCCGTTACCGTCGCCGTACATGATGAGCAACTGGTCGCTGTCGAGCGCCATCACGCAGCCGGCGTTGAGCGAGTCGGGGGTCAGCACGCCGACTTCGGCGGCGAGCGGCGCGGCGTCGGCCTGCTGTCCGATGTCGAGCGTCGTGGGGCTGGCCGCGTCGAACAGGAAGCCGTCGCCGGTGTTGAACAGGGTCGTGATCGTGCGGCCGTCCTGGTCGCCGGTCACGACGTCGAGCAGTCCGTCGACGTCGGGGTTGTAGCTGGCGATCGCGAGCGTGACGGGCCCGGCGCCCACCGGGAAGAACGCGGGCAGGTCGAAGCCGCCCGCACCGTCGCCGAGGTGCACGCTGAAGTTGTCGCTGCCGCGATTGGCGGTGACGATGTCGAGGTTGCCGTCGTCGTCGATGTCCGCGATCACGATGTCGGTGGGCTCGGTGCCGGCCGCCAACACGAGCTGGTCCTCGTAGCAGACGGCGTCCGTGCACACGACCTCGCCCGTGTCCCCGGAGTCGGATCCATCGGTCGTCGGGTCGTCGGTGGTCGGTCCGGACACGGTGTCGTCGGCGCTGGTGGTCGGCGGGTTGGTGTCCGACGTGGGGCCCGTCGTCGCGTTCGTATTGGAGTTGGTCGCGGGCCCGTCGGCCGTCGCGGCGACCGTGCCGCCGGTCGCATCGGTGTCGGTGTCGGCCGGCGGCGTCGGCTCGTCGTAACAGCCGATGCTCAGCAGCATCATCCACGTCAGCTTCGATCGCATCGTCCAGGCCATGTCGTCGATTCGTACCGTAGACGTGGTGCGGCCCGCAACGGAGCCGCCCCAGGCGCCTCAACCGGTGGGGCCGGGGCGGTGGTCCACTCCCTCCACGTGGGCGAGGGCCAGTCGCGCTGCGTCGGTGACGAGGCTCGAATCGTCGCCGAGCATCCGTCGCAGCGGGGGCAACGCGATCTCGGGTGGCATCGTGCGCAGTGCGACCGCGGCGCTGGCCCGAAGCGCCGGCTCGGGATCGGCGGACGCCGACAAGAGTGTCGCCGCGACCGAAGGGTCGGCAGTGTTTCCCAGGCCGGCGAGGGCGGCCTGTCGGACCGCACGGTCTCGCGAATCGTCGGCCTCGTCGTGGAGCCTCTCGAGGAGCTGGTCGACGAGGTCGCCGTCCTCTCGCCCCGCCCGCGCCGCGAGCATTCCGAGCACATACAGCGACGCACGTCTGGTCTCGTCGTCGCCGCGCTCGACCGCCCGCGCATGCAGCGACAACCCCAACGCCATGCTGGCGCGCTCGGGCTCGTCGAGCAGCCCGAGCCGCTGCAGCAACGGACCTCGATCGTCGGCCTCGCTGTCGACGACCTGCGCCAGGATCCGACGCAGCTCGCGTTGGGCCACGGGCGTGCCGGCCTGCGACAGCAGATCCACGACGAGCGCTCGCGCGGACTCGCGGCCGACCGCGACAAACTGGGCAGCGACTTCCTGTGCGAGCTCGGGCTCGGCGAGCATGAGACCACGTGCCCGGATCGCGAAGCCGCGTCGGAGTGTGCCGCCGCGCTCGACGTGCACGATGTCGAGCAGGAGCATGCCTGCGTCGAGCCCATCGGCGTACGCGAGCGCCTCGGCCCGGCGGGCCTCGGTGCCATCCACGACCGGCAGGAGCGGCAGCTGCTGCAACGCTTCCCAGTCCGGCACCGCGAGCTCCGCAGGCTCGACCGTCCGCCGCGCGAGGGAGATGCGCGATGTCGTCAGCGGCGCCTGCTCCGGACCCGGGGCCGAGACCCAGACCGAGGAGCGCTGCGCAACGACGCGTCCTTCCGCGTCGAGCTCGAGCTCGGCGAACCCGTGGCCATCGTGCCCTTGCACCGTTCCTCGGACCGAGCGGGATACGAGACCGGGCGCCCGAGCGTGCGAGGCATGCATCACGCCGTAGCTCGTCAGGACCGGTCGTTCGTCGGTGGGGGACTCCGAGCGCCAGTCCAGTGCGAGGGCCACGTGCGTCAGGATCTGGCGGCACGGCTCGTCGAGGTGTGCGTCGGCGAAGAGGGCGTCGGGAGGACCCGCCTCCAAAGAGATCCACGCGCTGCAGCCATCCATCGCGACCGTGGTCGTGTTCCCGCCGGCTCGCAGTTCGACGTCTCGCATCGACAAGCGTGCCGTCCGCCCCTCGGGCCCCGTGGTCTCGAGGATGAGCGTGCCTTCGACCGAGATCGAAGGGTCGGGGAGGGCGAGGCCGTCGACCGACTCGGGGACGGTCCCGTCGGCCTCCCACGTCAGGTCGAACGCGTAGCGAAGCGGAGCGGTCGTCACCATCGACGCCGCGGGGGCCGTGGCGGTGGCGCGCGTGTCGGCCGAGAGGGGGGGGTGGACAAGGTCGCAGGCCGCCGCGAACGCCAGCGACACCCACCGCGTCGCGCCCCTCACTGCTCGAACCCCACGAGCGGCATCGTGACCTCGGGGATGTCGAAGATCGCGAACGTCTCGGGCCCCAGTCCCTTCCAGCTGATGATCTCGAACTCGTCCTCGCCGATCAGGTACTCGATGTACAGCGACAACCTCCCCGACAACGTGCGGAGCGTCAGGTCGAGACCTCCCTCGAACTCGACCCCGCTCGCGCGCTCCTGCAGGTTCATCGAGAACGGCAGGCCTACGGTCACCAGGTTCAGGTAGCCACGAATGCCGACGGAGGCGATGCCGCTGATGCCCGCCCCGACCTGCGCTGCCGCGGAGATCAGCGCAATGGGGCCCACGGAGCCGCGGATGCCGAACCCGCCACCGTCGCAGCCGCCGACATCGGCGTCCACCTTCGCCTGGGCTGCCAGCATGACCTCGCCCCACGCCGACCCCGAGATCGGCACCGGTCCGGCTTGGATGTGGATCGTCGGTTTGGGCGACGGAAGGGTCTTCGTCGTTCCGACCGCGCCGCTGTCCCAGGCCTTTGACAGCGAGTGCATTTCCTCGGTGGGAAACTGCTCCATGCCCAGAAGGAGCACGTGAGCCTGGAACCGGGCTTTTCGTCTCTCGACCTCGCCGCGTGCGAGGGCGTCGACCACATGGTGCTTCTTGCCGAGCAAGTAGCCATACGCGGAAAGCTCCGCGCCGACCGAGCCCGAGAACGAGCAGACGTCGTGACCGCCCCCCTTGCTCTCGCCCGAGACCGTCCAGTCCAGCGAGGTGTGATAGCCCGAGCCGAACGTGGACTTGTCGCCCCACGACTCGTCGTCACCCGCCGCGAATGCGTAGGTCTTGAGGTCTTTGGCACCGTCCTGCTTGTACGGAAGGAGGATCTCGTTGGCCTTCGACAGCTCCGCCATCAGCTCCTCGATACGCTTGTCGACGGCGGCGTGGCTGGGCATCGCCTTCTTCTCGAGCTCGCCCGCGACCCAGGCCTCGCACTTGTTCTCGAGCGCGGCGTACTTGGCGAAGTAGTCGCTCGTGTCGACGAATCGCGTGGTAAACATCTCGGGATCCCAGTCGCAGGCCGAGTCGTCGAGCGTCACGCACGTGCGCTCTCCGGCCAGCGAGCGCTGCCACTCGTCGCGCAGCAGGGTCCCGATGCGACAGCTGATCGGTCCGTAGCCCATCGCCTCCAGGGGCACACCGTAGGTGCCCGCCGATTGCTTCTGGGGCTTGATCCACTGCTTGGATCCCGCCGTCGTACACGGGATGTCGTCCGGGTCGGCGATCGGTCCGGTCACGCTGGGAAACGTGGAGGCGACGCCGGTCGAGCCTTCGGGGCCACCGCGATCGCGCGAGAGTCGGGCGGGCGGCTTGCGGCGCACTCGCGACTGCCCGCGGGAGGGGGTCGTCGTGGTGGGCGGCGTGCGACGTACCCGCGGCGCCGCGAGCACACCGCGAAGCGCCTCGTCGATGTCCTCGAGGTCGCGCATCCCCGTCGTCGTCTTGCGCGCGACGGGCTGGCTGATCCAGCCGGCGCCCGGGCGGCCGGCGAGGCTCTTGGCGCCCAGCTTCTTGGCCGCCGCTTGGAGCTTGCCCACCTGCTTGCCGGTGTGCGCGAGGAAGTCGAACGGGTCCATGGTCTGCGTCTCGAACGGAAGCTCGAACGCATTGCCGATCTCCGGCGGTCGGTCGATGGTGAATCCCGGCACCTCCGCCGCCGATGCGACCACCCACAGTTCGATGAGGTCCTGCATCAATCGCCGGCGCCGGGCGAACTCTTCCTGCTCGGGGATGCTCAGCGCCTTGGTGGCCTTGCGCATCTGGTCGTGGAACGCGAACTCGTTGGCGTACTCGGGATTGGGGTCCACGACCGTGATCCCCTTCTTCGTCGTCCCCGTCTGCACCTCGCCGGTTCTGGGCGGCATGGGCTTGGGGGCTTTGACGCCGATGTAGTGATGCTTCGCGCCGTTGCGCAGGTTCTGGGCGAGAAGCTCCAAGGACCCCGACTTCTCGACCCCTTGCGGGTCGCCGGAATAGACGAACTTGTCACCGAACGAGTAGAAGACGTTCTTCGCGATGGCCTGCTTGTTCAGCGACGGCTGCCACAGCTTCTCCTTGCCGTCGTACGACGTCATCGTCTGCCAAAGCCCGGGGGCCTTCTTCTGCAGCGCGACGTCGACGACGCAGTCGTCGTGGCCGCGACAGGCCGTGCTGGCGTCGATGAAGCGTGACCAGTCGTACAGCTTCTCGTACGCGTACTCGTCGCACGACGTCACCTGCCCCTTGTTCGCCGCCCACTTCGCATTGCGATGTGCGTCCAGGGGCAGCTTGGTGGGTGGTGCACCCGGAGCGTAGCTCTGCTTGGTCTGCGCCATCGGGTTGGTGCCCAGCTTGGCGAGCTCGTCGGTGCGCTTGGGACCGTCGTAGCGACGGTACTTACCCACCCGGACATCCTGCGGAATCGCGGTCTTGCCCGGCCGCAGCATCTTGCGCTCGGGGGCGCGTGCGGCCTCGTGCTGGGCCAAGAGTGCTTCGGCGATGGCGTCCTTGCACATCGCGGCCTTCTTCAGGCCGCACGGGGTCTCCAGATAGCCCTCTTTGAGGCACAGGCCCCTGATCGGGTCGGGACAGGCGCCGGGCGCAGCGGCAACTGCGCTCGGTTGGCCGGAAGCCGCGAAGGCGGCTCCGAGGCCGGCAACGGCGAGAAGGGAGAGGAGGGATCGTCGAGTGGACGCGATCATCGGTTCGACGAGGTAGGCGTGGCCTCGCCGGGGCTGTGACTTTCTTCGAGGGGCGTGGTCACAACACCGGGCCCGCCGCGCCTGCCTGTCGCCATGTCGGTGATCCCGAGACGAAGCCGGCGTCCCCGCGACGCCTCGGTCACCCCGAGGACGCTGCTATCGTCGGACCGTGGAGCCCGATCCGACCACGGACGTGCAGGTGCGGATGCGCTGCGAAGAAGGTGACTACGCCGAAGCGGCGTCCGTCGTGATCCGACGCTACGGCTCCGAGATCATGGGCTTGCTCGCGACCCTCGGTCCCGACGACGCGACCGCGGCCGATGCGTACAGTCTGTTCTGCGAGCGGGTGTGGAGGGCGCTTTCGTCGTTCCGTTTCGAGGCCAGCACGCGGACGTGGGCCTACGTGCTGGCTCGGCGGGCGCTCGTCGATGCGTGCCGCGCCAAGCGTCGCGGTCCCGCGCTCGTGCCGATGTCGCCCTCGCAGCTGCCCGATGTGGTCGAGCGCGCGCGGAGCACGACGCGACCGTATCTCCAGACGGCGCACAAACACCGCCTCCGGGCCCTGCGTGAGGCGATGCCCGCCGACGACCAGTGGCTGCTCGTGCTTCGGATCGACCGCGAGCTGCCGTGGACGGAGATCGCCAAGATCATGAGCGAGGGCGAGGCGACCGACGACGAGCTACGACGCACGGCCGCCGCCCTGCGCAAGCGCTATCAGCGAGCGAAGGCGCGGCTGACCGAGCAACTTTCGGCCGAGAAGGCGACCGGCGAGCCAGGGTAGCGATGGTGACGTCGGACGAGACGGAGTCGGCGGACTCGGATCTGCGCTTCGCGGTCGCCGCGCCGTCGTTGGACCCCGACACGTTCATCGAGCAGCTCGCATCCGAGCGACTCGAGCCCGGCACGGAGCTCGATGGGACCTTCACGATCACCGAGTTCGTCGGCCGGGGTGGGATGGGCGTCGTGTATCGCGCCTGGCACGAGGCCCTCGAACGCGAGGTCGCGATCAAGCTGTGCCGCCGTCGTGCGAGCCCGCGGGATACTCGGCGATTGCTCGTCGAAGCCCGGGCGATCGCCGCACTCGCCCATCCGAACGTCGTCGTCGTGCACCACGTCGGACAGCACGCCGGTCAGGTCTTTCTGGTGATGGAGTATGTCGACGGAGGCTCACTTCGCCAGTGGCTGTCGCAGGGTCCGCGGTCTTGGGAGGAGATCGTGGAGAAGTTCGTCGCCGCCGGAAGGGGCTTGGCTGCGGCCCATGCGGCCGGACTCGTGCATCGGGACTTCAAGCCCGACAACGTGCTGCTCGGCCGTGACGGGCGCGCGCGGGTGGCCGACTTCGGGCTCGTGTACGCATCTTCGGCCCCCGAACCGTTGGACGACGGAACCGACCGCGACGACGCGACGCGAGGGTCGACGACGCGGGGACACATCGCCGGCACGCTGCGGTACATGGCCCCGGAACAGCACGTCGCCGGTCCGGTCACCCCCGCCGCCGACCAGTTCTCGTTCGCGGTCGCGTTGTTCGAGGCGCTGGCGGGCGCCCACCCCTACGCGGGCGACAGTGCTCATCAAACCGCCGCGTCGATCGTGTCCGGCCGGAGGCGAGAAGGTGTCGAGCCCGACTGTCCCCGCACGATCCGGCGCGCGCTGCAGGTGGCGATGGCGCCGGACCCTGCACAGCGGTATCCGACCATGGACGCTCTGCTGCGCGGACTCGCGGTACCGACCCGCCGGGCGCCGCTGCTCGCCGCGACGGCGGCCGTCGTCGCGGGCGCCGCGTGGGTAGCGGCGTCGAGCTCGAACCCGGCGCCGTCGTGTCCCGGCGATCGCCCGCAGGCACCGGCCTGGCCCGCGGACGACGATGACCGCCTTCGCGACAATCTGGCCAAGTCGGGTCTCACCGATCACCAAGGGCTCGCCCGGCGCATCGACGAGGCGGCCGCGAGCTGGATCGCACGCTGGACGGACGCGGAGCAGACCGTGTGCTCGAGTTCGTCCGACGCCGCTTGGCTCGCGCTTCGCCGCGAGTGCTTGGAGGCCGCGACGATCGAGTTCGAGGCGCTCGCGCAGGGACTCTCGGGCGCGGAACCTTCGGGGTTGGCGCGCGCGCTGGAGACCTTCGACCATCTTCCGGAGCCGGAGCAATGCACGGGCCCGGGCGGAGGGCTGCTGTCACGTCCGCGGCCGGCCGACCCGGCCCTCGCCCGCGCGTTGGCGAGCGGACGCACCGCGGCGGAGCTCGGCGACCTGGACGAGGCCGAGGCGATCGCGTCGCGCGTGCTCGCCGATGCCGACGACGACGCGACGATTGCCGAGGCCTACCTGCTGCGACTGTCGGCGCTCAATCATCGCTGGCAGCGGGCCGACACGACACAGACCGCCGAGCGCGGACTCGCGGCTGCGATCCGAGCGGGGGCCGATCACGTCGCGGCCGAGATCGCCCTGATCAATGCGGCCGGCGCCACGCGAGCCGGTGACTTCGAGGCGGCGCGGCGCTGGGAGTCGCAGGCCGAGGCATGGCTGGCCCGTCTGGGCCGTCCCGTGCGCTTGACGCTGTGGCTCGACCAACGTCGGGGCGATCGTCTGGCGAGATCCGGCGCGTTCGAGGAGGCGGTCGCCGTGATGCGGAAGGCCGCGGACGCGGCGGCGGCGATCGATCCCGCACTCGCCTCCGGCATGCTCGAGAACCTCGCGATGACCTACGCCGAGCGTGGTGACGGGGTGAGGGCACAGTCGCTGGCTCGCGAGGCGATCGAGATGATCGAGACGCACCTCGGGCCCGACCACCCGTACTGGGCGGAGGCGTCGCTCGTGCTGGCAGCCGCGCTGCGTGCCCGCGGCGCCTCGACCGAAGCACTCGGTGTCATGGAGACGGCCTGCGAGGCGTTTCGGCGTACCTACGACCCACGCAGCCGACGGCTGGCGACGTGTCATCACAACCTGGCGGTGGTGTACTACGACGCCGGGCGAGTCGATGACGCCGTCGCATCCGGCCAGCGTGCGCTCGAGCTGTCCGAGGAGCTCGGCGACGAGGGGGTGCGCGGCGAGGCGAGCCTGAATCTTTCGCGGTTCTACGTCGTCGGCAAAGACGATCCGGTCGGGCTCGAGTACGCCGTGACGGCGGTCGAGGTGGCGGAACGACTCGGCGATCCGCGACGTCTGTCCAAGGCGTTGGCCAACCTGGCCGACCTCTACCGACGTCGCGGTGTCGACGATCGCGTGGGCCCGCTGCTGGAGAGGGCCATCGAGGCCGGGGACGGGCTGGAGTCCGGCGACCAGGCACACGCGCAGCTGCAGTATCAGCTCGGCCTGTGGCATCGGGATCACGGCGATCTCGAGGCGGCCCGGAAGGTCTTCGCCGACGCACTCGACGCACTCGGGGATACGCGGCCGATCGTGCGCGGCGATCTCGAGCTTGCGCTCGGCGAGACGCAGCTTGCGCTCGGACTTCACGCCGAAGCCCGCGAGCGTCTGGAGTCGATCGCGGTCGCGCGTCGCAACGACGAAGGCCGATCGCGGCTGGCATTTCTCGTCCCCCTGGCGCGAGCGCGCCTGGCCGTCGGTGAGGTGGACGCGGGGCTCGAAGCGACGCGCGAGGCGTTGGCGCTCGCGCGTCGACTCGACGCGACCGACGAGATCGATCTGCTCGAGGGCCTGCTGGCCGACGTCTCACGCCCGCGCGAGCAACCCGCCCGAACGGCGAGGAAGAGCACCACGGGTTGACGAGTCGCGACCGTGAGCCAAGCTGACGCGCCTCTTTGCGTGGAGCAGCCTCGAATGCCCGACCGCCCGTCCGTTCCGTCCGTCCCGTTCGTTCCGTCGACGCCCATCTCGATCCCGCGCGAGACCTGGACGCGGCATCCGAACTGGCCGCAGCAGGTGTTGTTGCTCGGCTCGCACGACAACTTCCGGCGGGTGAGCCGACATCTGGTCGAATGTGCCGAAGACCGCGAGGACGTCGCGTTCATCGGGTCGCTGTTCGTGAGGTGGATCTCCGCGATGCGCAGCCACGAGGCGTACGAGGAGCACAAGCTGTACCCCTACCTGACCAAACGGTGGGGGGTCGACTTCGGCAGGGCCAGCGAAGGTCACGCCCAGCTACATGCGCGCGCCGACGAGGTCGTGGCGGCGGTGCGCGACCTCGTCAACGCCGACGACGCGAACGACGATCTGCACGAAGCGTTGGCCGCCGCACTACGAGCGCACGACGACGTGCTCGTCGACCATCTCGCGCACGAAGAGGAGTGCGTGATTCCGCTCTTGCTGCAGATGTCCGCGACGGAGTTTCAGACCTACACGATGCTTCCACTCGACGATCTGATCCGTCGTCTCGACGACGGTCGCCTTCCGGGCCGGTGATATCCTGCTCGGCGAGGTGATCGCCGGCATGCACAAACTCTCCACTCTCCTGGCTGCGCTCTCGCTGGCCGTGGCCTGCGGCGACGACGGCGACGACCACGACGACACCAACGGCAGCCCCGAGCAGGCCGGCGCGGCCTGCCACGCCCCCGACGATTGCTACCCCGACGTCGACGAAGGCGACCTGCAGGGGGCGGCCGTCTGCATCGATCGCGTGGAGGGCGGATACTGCAGCCACGAGTGCGTCACGGACGACGACTGCTGCGCGGTCGAGGGCGAGTGCGAGACCGACATCCATCAGGTCTGCTCGCCGTTCGAGTCGACCGGCATGATGATGTGCTTTCTCAGCTGCGAGGCCGACGACATCGACGGCGAGGACGCGCAGGCGTTTTGCCAAGACCACGTCAGCCCCGACTGGATGTGTCGATCGAGCGGTGGCGGCAATCAAAACCGCGACATCTGCGTGCCGGGCGAGTGCGGAGTGGGGGAGCACTGTGCCGCCGACGCCGACTGCAACGGCGATCTCGTGTGCGTGACCGAGGTCGACGGTGGCTACTGCACGGCCCGTGACTGCGGGAGCGACGGCGATTGTCCGCCGGACACGCACTGCGTCGCCCACAACGACGTCAACTACTGCGCGCGCAGCTGCACGGCCGACAGCGACTGCACGTACTGTCGCGAGGGCGCGGAGGCGACCTGCACCTCCGACGTCGAGTTCGTGGATGGTTCGACGCCCGGCGAGGTCTGCATCCGCAACGACTGAGAAGGGCCCCGTCAGATCGGCGGCAGCCGCGGCTATGGTCGTCGCATGTCGGTGCTCGCCAGCTGGCTGGCCCCATTTGCCAACGAGCCGCAGGTCTCCGTCGACCTGCCACCGGCCGCGGAGACCGGGGTCGGCTGGTTGCAGCCGATCGCGCTGATCGTGCTGCTGATCAGCGTCGCCGCGATCCTCCGCCATCGTCGTCGCCTGCGAAAGCACGGCATCGGCGGGCTCCGGTCGTTCGCCCTCGGGGCTGCGGTGGGCAACGTGCTGATGGACCTCGGGGCGATCCTGATGCCCAACCGCCCGGCGGCCGTCTCGATGGAAAACCTCGAGCAGCACGTCGAAAAGGACGGCTACGCCGACGGGCGAGACCCGCCGGCGCGTGCCGGGAACACGCCGGCTACTCGAAGCAGTCGTCGTATGCCCGTTGAACCGTATTCGGGAGCTCCTCACAGCGCTCCAGACCGATCTGGTAGTCCTTTCCACACGGGTCCGCCGACGACAGGTCCTCGCACGTGAGCCGGTCGTCCAGACATGCGGTGTACTCCTGCTCGAGCGGGACGATGCAGGAGAATCGGTCGAGACTCGCGCTCGCGTCGCGCATCAACGCGTCCTCGATGCAGCGGCGCTTGGCGGGGAGGATCTCGTTGTCCTCGCACGCCGACTTGCTGCCGTAGCCCAGCTGCTCCCAGCAGTCGCAGCCGATCTCCGTCTGGGCGTTGAGCTCGCTGACCATGTCGTCGATGGTCACCTGCAGCTCGTCGGACTCGGTGGTCTTCTCGCAGCCCGCGGACGAGGCGGCGAAGAGGGAAAGGACGACAAAAAGGAGGGTAGGCTTGGTCATCTGTCTTGCTCCGGCCCCGTGGGGCTCGTAAAGGTCGTTGCGCGAGGGGGTCGGCTGCTCCCCAAAAAAAAGCGGCGCCCCACAATTGGGGCGCCGCGAGCAAGAGGTGAAGGAAATCAGGCGCCCGCGTTCGCGTCCGCGCACTCGGCGAGGGCGACGAGCTCTTCGGCACAGGGGAACGGGCCGGGGTCGATGTCGTTGAGGATCATCTCCACCGCGGCCCAGTACGCGGCGAAGCCGTCGCAGTCGAGGGCGCCGACGCAGGCGTACATCGCGTCGCTTTGCGGCGCGCAGTCCCCGAACTCCGCGCCCGACGCGGCGCACTCGGCCTCGCAGGTCGCGGCGTCGTCGTAGAAGTCGTCGCACGCCAGCTCGTTGGCGCAGTACGACACGCAGCCTTCGCCCGCGTCGCCGGGGAGGTCGCCGGAATCGGCCGGTTCGTCACCACCGGAGTCGTCGGCGGCACCGTCGTCGGCGGCACCATCGTCGTCGGCACCGTCATCGTCGGCACCATCGTCGTCGGCACCATCGTCGGCCGCGCCACCGCCGGACAGCCCTTTGCTGCCGCCGCCGCCGCCGCCACCGTCGCCGTCGCCGTCTCCGTCACCGCCGTCGGTGCCGGCCTCGTCGTCGTCGTCGGGTCCGTCGATGTCGGGCAGCTCGCAGCCGGCCAGCGAGCCGGCGAACAAAGCGGTCAGGATCCAGTGGAGGGGAAGCTTGGGCGTGTTCATGGTTGGTAGTCCTGGGTCCCCGCCCATCGTCGCGGCGGGGTACATCCCGTTCGTTGCGTGGCCGTCCGTCTCGCTCCGCACTTTTTCGCGGACCGGGTGTTTTTGCGTCAGGAGCCGGCACGCCCGCCCTCCCGGTCGATACGGTGGGGAGCCGGCGGTCCGGTGGCGCTACCATGCCCAGCGGTGTCCGACGCGATCGACGACGCGCCCACCGAGGCCGCGGCTGCCCTCGGGGACACGCTGCCCGGCGTCAGCGGCCCGGACACGGACGTCGGTGCGAAGCTGGCGCGGGCCCGGCTGCGGGCGCGCCTGTTCGGGGCCGAGCCCGCGCCGACGCGGATCGGTCGCTACCGCGTCATCGATCGGATCGGCAGCGGCGGATTCGGCGAGGTGTTCTCCGCCCACGACGATCAGCTCGACCGGCGGGTGGCTCTCAAGGTCGTGCGCACGCCGACGGGCGCCGAGGGACTACGGGACTCGGTGCTGCGGGAGGCGCAGCTGCTCGCCCAGCTGTCGCATCCCAACGTCGTCGCCGTGTTCGACGTGACGACGCAGACGCGGCGCTCCGGGGAGGACGAGGTGGTGATCGCGATGGAGCTCGTGGAAGGTGAGCCCCTGTCGCGTTGGGTGGCCGAAGGGGGTCGTGGCTGGCTGCCGGTGCTGCGCGCGTTCGTCCAGGCCGGACGCGGGCTCGCGGCAGCCCACGCCGCCGGAGTGATCCACCGCGACTTCAAGCCGGCGAACGCGATCGTCGGCGCGGACGGACGTGTGCGCGTGCTCGACTTCGGCTTGGCGCGACGGGGTCACCTCGTGGAGGTCACGACCACGACCGACGACGACGAGGCCTCGGGGCCGATCGCCATCGCAGCGCCCGGTGACACGGGCACGGTCGAAGGGACCCCGGCGTACATGTCTCCGGAGCAGCACCTTGGTGAGCGGCTGGACGCGCGCACGGACCAGTTCAGCTTCTGCGTGTCGCTGTGGCAGGCGCTGTCCGGCGCGCTGCCGTTCGTCGGCGAGGCGCCCTGGGAGATCCGCGAAGCCAAGCTCGCCGGGCCACCGCCCGCGCCGACGGGGACCGACGTTCCGGCGAAGGTCTTCCGTGCGCTCCGTCGCGGACTGGCGGTGGACCCGGCGCAGCGCTTTGCCGCGATGGACGACCTGCTGGCGGCGCTGCGGGTCGACCCCGGTCGTCGTTGGCGGATCGCCGCCGGGATCTCCGTCGTCGCGGCGGCGGCGGCGGTCGGGTACGCGGTGCAGCCCGACGACGGTCCCGCGTGCGACGGCGGGCAGGCGCAGCTCGTCGGCATCTGGGACGACGCTCGGCGCGAGCGCGTGCGCGCGGTCTTCGAGGACAGCAAGCTGCCGTACGCCGCGTCGACGGGGCGAGATGCGCTCGCGGGCCTCGACGCGTGGCGCGACGGCTGGCAGAGCGCACACCGTCGGGCGTGCATCGCCCGGGCCGACGCCGAGGGCGTATCCGAGGCGCTCGACCTGCAGATGCAGTGCTTGCGACGTCACGTGCAATCCCTCGATGCCGTCGTCGACGTGCTCGCGACCGCCGACGACGAGGTGATCGCCAACGCGCGCAAGGCCGTGGACGGACTGCCGAACGTGGCCGACTGTGCCGACCCGGCGACACTGCGCGAGCAGTACCCGCTTCCCCCGGCGCACGACGATCGCGACGCGATCGCGCGGGCCCGGCAGCACTTGGCACGCTCGCGGGCGCAGGCCGACGCGGGACACTACGACGTCGCGTTGCTGGCCACCCAAGACGCGACCGCGGCCGCGGCGAGTGTGGACTTCCTCCCGCTGCAGGGGGAGATCGACAACGCGCGGGGACACGCGCTCGAGCTGCTTGGTCGGTACGGCGAGGCGCAGCCGGCCCTCGAGAACGCCACGGCGGTCGCGATGCAGGTCGGAGACCACGACACGTTCGCGCGCGCTGCCATCGACCTCGTCTGGCTGTTCGGGAGTGACGCGCCGGACTTTCCCGCGGCCCGGCGCTGGGAAGGATTGGCGCAGGCGAGTGTTCGCCGGCTCGGCGAGCCGCTGGATCTGCAGCTGACGATGCTGAGCGCGGTCGGGAGCGCGCGGCTGACCGAGGGCCGGTACGACGAGGCGCTCACCGCCCACGAGCGTGGCTTGCAGCTGGCGCAGGAGCACCCGGAGGCCGGTCGGCACCGTACGATCGGTTTCATCAACAACATCGCGAACGTCCACTACACGCGCGGTGACGCGGCGGAAGGCCTGAAGTGGTATCGCCGGGCGATCGCACGAGCGACCGAGGATCTGGGCCCCGAGCACCCCAACACGCTGACCGCCCGCAGCAACCTCATCGCGGCGCTGCAGCGGTTTCAACGGTTCGACGAAGCCGTCACGGAGGCGCGGGACGTCGTGGCGCGCCTGGCCGAGACACAAGGGCGCGAGGGCCCCGCCTACGCCAACGCCCTGGTCAACCTCGCGATCGCGCTCGACTCGCAAGGACGCCCGCTGGAGGCGTCCGGCTACCTGCACGAGGCGCTGGCGGCGGTCGAGCGCACGGCGGGGCCCGACTCGATGGCCGTGACCAGCGTGCTGGTCAACCTCGTGCAGCTGCAGATGCGGATGGGCTACCCCGAGCGCGCCCAAGCGCTGGCGCAACGCACCCTCGAGATCCAGATCAAGCATCTCGGCGAGGCGCACCTTGACTGCGTGTACACGCTGGTCAACCTCGCCAACGCCGACCGCTTCGCCCTCGATCCGGAGGCGGGGCGGCGACACGCCAAGCAGGCGATCGAGACCGCCGAGAAGGCCGGCGTGTCCGAGCACTACATCGTGGGCGTCGCCTACGCGATCCTGGCCGCCGCCGAGATCGAGGTCGGCGATCCCGAAGCGGGACTCGACGCGGGTGTGCAGGCACATCGGATCGTCGATGCCGCCGTGGGGCCGCAGCACTCGGAGGCCGTCACGATCGCGATCGGCCGCGCCGACGCGCTGGCGGTGCTCGGCCGCCTCGACGAGGCCGAGCGCGCCGTGGCCGACGCCGACGCGCGCCTCGCCGCGCTCCCCGGGGCCACGGGATCGCACGTCGCCCACCTCGGCTTCGTGCGCGCGTTGCTGGCCAAGGCCCGCGGCGACGTCGACGAGGCCGCGCGCGAGGTGCAGGCCGTCATCGACGAGCTCGACCCGCCCACGCAGCAACGCGCCCGCGCTCTCGTCGCGCCGTGACGCGAAGGAGGTACGCCGGGGGGGGGCGGCGCACGATCTCCTCGTCGAGCGAGCCGGTGCAGCCGAGCCAGCCCAGTACGGTCGCGCCGAGTGCAACCAGACCCTGCAGCGCCGACGCCGGCCGTTCGGCGACCGCGTCCCGCTCGAGCACGCCGCCGTCGTGCCAAGGCGGACTCGCCGCGGCCTTGGGGGGTGCAGGCCTCGGACGTCCAGTGTTTTTGGACCGGTGCCCACTACGAAAGTAGCTGAGCCGTCCTGGGGCGTCGGGGGAACGAGGGGGAGCGAGCGCGGCCGCTTCGGTCCGCGCTCCTCGTCACGGCGGCACGCCCAACGCCGTCGTCGACGAGATCTCGGCGTAGGCAAGGAGCAACCATGACACGACGCGAACACGGGGGCCGGACGGACGTGCGGCGATGGTGGTGGACGAGCCTGGCTGCGACGACGCTGTTGGTCGCGAGCGAGGGCTGTCGGAGCCACGAGGCCGGGACATCGGGTCCCGATGGATCCACCGAGGGGGCCGGCACCGAAGGCACGTCCGGATCCGACGGGGCCATGACGGGGGCCGAGGGGTCCGGCAACGAGACCGACGGCACCGAGGGCGACGCGACCGACGGCGGTGCCGCCGACGGCGACGGCATCGTGCCGCTGTACGACGAGGACACCGAGCTCGAGCCCGAGGTGCACTTCGATCGCGGGGACGCGATCGTCACGCGCTTCGCCGACCGCGGGCGAGACCGCCACGCTCGCGAGGACCAGTTCCAGAGCTACGACCACTACCTGTCGCACTACTGGGAGTACCGCACCGCGAGCCTGATGTTCGTGGACTACGTGTCCAAGGGCGGCAGCACGATCGACGTCTCGTTCGTCACGCAGTGGCCGCTGGGGCCCATCGAGTTCCGGGCGTGGTACGCGGGGACCGGGACCGTCGCCGCCTATCACGGCAACTACGGCGGGCAGTTCACCGAAGAGGGCCCCGGCACGTACGACAACGAGCACGTCAAGATCAGCGACGAGGGCACGCAGTACAAGTACACGTACACGATCGGCTCCGCGATCGGGCTCGACGGCCAGGGTATGCCGCTGGCCGAAGGGCAGTACATGGAGTTCGAGAACAGTCAGTTCCTCGACGCCGTGCCGCAGGGCCGCGACAACTACTACGGCACGACCTACCTGTACGCGGTGGGGACGGGCGGCACGGTCCCGTGGCGCACGGTCGGTACGTTCGAGGACCAGTCGTCCGAGCGCGAGAACTCCCATCCCATCGACGAGGCCGGCTGGCTCGGCGGGCGCACGACGTTGCCCTACGGCTACTCGGACGAGCCCGACAACCACTACATGCAGATGGCGACGAACCTGTCGAGCGTCAACGGGCAGCACTTCGTGCTCGGGCGACGGGTTCACCACACGAGCATGGTCGACGGGTCCCACGACGAAAGTCCCGACAACGGCACGTTCGACGAGCTCGTCGGTCTCGCGGGGCCCAACTACGTCAACGCCTCCTGCGACGGCTGTCACACGCGCAACGGTCGTGCGCCGGTCGCCGAGGTCGGCGAGCCGCTCGACAAGTGGGTGTTCAAGGTGGGCGCGGCGGACGGAGGCCCGGATCCCGACATCGGCGCGGTGCTGCAGCCGTCCTCGACCGTGGGCGGCTCGGGCGAGGGCGACGTTGCGATCATGTCCTGGATGGAGGACGCCGACGGCCTGCGGCGCCCGGTGTTCGGCTTCGGTGGCGTCACGCCCGAGCGCTACTCGGCGCGCCTGGCCCCACCCTTGGTCGGCCTGGGCCTGCTTGAGGCGATCGCCGAATCCACGATCCTCGAGTGGCACGACCCCGATGACGCCGATGGTGACGGGATCTCGGGGCGGGTGCAGCGTGTCGCCGATCCGGTGACGGGCCAGTTGCGGTTGGGCCGCTTCGGGTGGAAGGCGGGCGCGAGCAGCCTGGTCCATCAGGTCGCCGGCGCGCTCAACACCGACATGGGCGTGATGACGTCCGTGCTGCCCGAGCCGGACTGCGGCTCGGCCCAGACCGATTGCGGCAACGACCAGGGCCCGGAGCTCGACGACGAGCACCTGCTCGATCTCGTCAAGTACGTGGCGCTGCTGGGCGTGCGCGCGCGCCGAGACCTCGACGATCCCTTCGCGCTGCAGGGGGAGGCACTGTTCGACTCGCTCGGCTGCGCGAGCTGCCACCGCCCGCAGATGACCACGAGCCCGTTCCATCCGTTCGCCGAGCTCCGCAACCAGGTCATCTCCCCGTACACCGACCTGCTCTTGCACGACATGGGCCCGGGTCTCGCGGACAACCTCGGCGAGCACGAGGCCGGCGGCGAGGAGTGGCGCACGACGCCGCTGTGGGGTCTCGGGTTGGGCGCGTGCGTGACCGGTGGCGTCGAGGGGCCCGCGCAGCAGCAGACGTGCACCCCGCACCACGGCTACCTGCACGACGGCCGCGCCCGCACGATCGACGAGGCCATCCGCTGGCACGGGGGCGAGGCCGAGGGCTCGCGCGAGAGCTACGAGGCGCTGCCGGATGCCGACCGCGACGCGGTGCTGCGGTTTCTCGAGTCGCTGTAGTACGGATCGGACAGAGAACCAGACCCGGCACGCGTCATCGAGACGCTCCGATGGGACAAGGGGGTATCTGTGAAACCCCGACGAGGCCGCCGAGCGCTCCCGATCGCGCTGGTGCTCGCGTGCAACCCAGTCGATACCGATCTGCCGAGCGCTGAAACGGAGGACTCCGACGCCAGCGGAGGCACCCAGATGGCGCCCGATGACTCGGGGGGAAGTGAGGGCTCGATCGGGTCGGAAACCGAAGCTGCGGAGTCCTCGGGCGCCTCCACGGGAACCGACACCGGAACCGAAACCGGCGAAGCGCAAGCGTGCGGCGACGGGATGGTGGAGGGAGAGGAGGCGTGCGACGACGGAAACTCCGTCGACGGGGATGGGTGCAATGCCGATTGCCGGCCCTCGGGTGAGCTGCGATGGACGTATTCCGAGGCCGCGATCGGCCGGATCGCCGGCACTGCCGTCGATCCTCGCGGCAACGTCCTCGCCGTGGGGATCGCTGGCTACTTCCTTCGCCCAGACCCGACACTCGGCGCCATCCGGGGCTTCGCGCCGGATGGCACTGTCACCATCGACTTCGACGACACTCCGCGCGGTGAAGCGGCCCTGACCGAGCTCGTGACGGACGGGAACGGCGCCTTCCTGGCGTTCGGGTACGTGTCGGGCGAGCGTGCGTGGCTGCGACGGATGTCGGCGGACCGCGCCGATGACACGCTGTACAGCCAAATGACCGGTTTCGTGGACGCCGACGCCAGCGACGCAGGCATCGCCGTCGCGAGTACGAGCGCTATCGGCCTACTCGACGTCGACGGGACGCTGCTGTGGACACTCGAGGTCGGCTTCGTCGATGACGTGTCGCTCGATGGCGCGGGCAATGTACTGGCGTTCCGGCGCCCCACTGCGACGGGGTCGGAACGCCGAGTCACCCGCTACGCGCCCGACGGGAGCTTCATCGGAGAATCGATGCCGTTCTCCGACCTCAGCGATGCTGCGCTGGCAAGGATCGACGGGTTGGGGGTCGCTGTGGCGGGCAGCGGTCCGTTTGGCGCGCTGATGCTGCTCGATGACGAGCTATCGCTAGTCTGGGAGGTCACGATGCCGAACGCCGACTGGACCGCCGTCGCGGACGCTGGTGAGGGAGACCTGATCGCCGCCGGCCGGACGGGCGTCGAGTTCCCGGCCCAGCCGTGGATCGCCCGATACGATGCCCAGGGATCGGCGCGGTGGACCACGGCCATCCCGGTCGATCCGCCCGCTGACGAAGTTCGCCTGTACTCCGTATCCATCGGGGCCGACGGCACGATTGCGACGGGCGGCCAGTGGTTCGACACCGACTTCGACGGACACGGGTTCGTCGCGGCCTTGTCGCCCTGATGCGGCATCCCGCGCCGCGGGACCCTTGGGACAGGGAACTCGGCGTAGCATCGGGGTGCCGGTGAGACGTCGGGCAATTCTTCTCGTGCCCCCGCGGGGCCGGCCGGCCGTGTGTCACGAGCCCGCGATCGGTGGTCCGCGTCCACGCCTCGGAGGCGAATCCGGCGATCGTGTTCACGACCCCCACCGAGTACCTACATGATGATGTAGCCCCGGCTGCACCGAGCCTCGTGCTCAGCTCGCCTTGCCGAAGTCGCAGCCCCACCACGCCATGAAGCGGCTGTCGCCCCCGCTGCCCCAGTAGAACAGCTCGACCTTGCTGGTTGTCTGCTTGGCTTTGAAAGCCCACAGAAGGTGCCCATCGACCGTCGTGATCGCCTGGAATTCACCACCGTCCACCTTCAATCGCATCTCCCCGTCGCGGAAGAGCGGGCTCTGCCACATCCAGTCGTACTCGAGCGCGCGGCAATCGACGACGTACACCTCGTTTACCTCGGTCGGGAACTTCATCTTCACCCACGACCCGCCCGCGCTGGCGCCGTGAAGATAGTGGAGTCCCTCGTCGCCGGTGCTGGAGAAGTTCGTTCCCTCCACCGACCGGAGCACCGCTCCGTTGTCCAGCTTCGGGGTCAATGCTGTCAGTCGCATCTCGAGCTTCGCGGGCGCGCTCGCGACGGCGTCCTCGAGCGCGGTCCGCTTGTCGATCGACAGCGACGGGATGCCGTCGAGCGTCTTTTTGATCCCCGCGCTGCGCTGGGTCGTGTTCAGCGCGGACGGCGGTGCCTTGGCTGGCGGGTCGAAGGTCGACGTGGCCGTCGGCGAGACCTTGGGCGCGGAGGTGGCCGTCTTCTTCACGGTCGGTGCCGCGCTCGCAAGCGCGGCGACGAGCAACGTCGCGATCGGAATCAATGCGAGCAGGGGACGAGAGCTCATGGCAAGAGCCTATCGCCGAACCGGGGCACCCGGGGAGTCCGCCGGGCAGCCGCGAGCCGGGGCAATGGGGGTCGGCAGCCCGCTGGAGCAAGAGACGCCCGTCGCTGCGAGGCTCGGCCCCGCCGGTTCACAGGACGTGCTCGTGGCGTGTCGCCGGGTTGGCACCATGAGCCTCGGTGGCCAAGGTGGCGTGCGGCACCGCGTCGGTCGAGCGGTGCGTGTCGGGACCCCAGACCATTGCCCACCTGCATCGAAGGCCGCGACCGCGAGCGCTTGGGATGGCGGTCGGTCGTGACGTAGCTGCACGAGATACGGCATCAACATTGCCGCGGGGCCGGGCTAGAGCCGCCGCCTTCGGATCGCGCCGAGCCGGTCTACGCGTCGCTCGTTGGAAGGCGATCACCGTCCGCGACGTTGTTGGCCCGACCCGTGCAAGTCGTCGAGGACACGCACCGCCGCGTCACCGAGCACGTCTTGCTGGAGGGCGCCGTCAGGCGTCGTCGCCGAGGCGCTTGGCGACGCGACGGTGAAACCCGGCCGGCACCGACTCGTGGCGGCGCGGATCGTCGAGGGGCCGCACCAGGTCTTCGACCGCGATGAGCCACGGGGGCTCGGGGACGTCGTCGAGCTCGTAGAAGCCGCTGCAAAAGCAGGCGTGGGGGCACGTGGCGCAGACCGGCTTGCGGACGCGGCGCTCGGCCAGGTACGCGGCGAGGTTCACGGTCTCGTTGTTGACGAAGACCATGTGGCGCTCGAGCTTGAGTAGGTCGCCCTCCATGTGCGCTTCGTAGCCGGGCATGAAGCAGTAGGGCAGGTTGATGATCTGGATCTTCATGCGGTCGCCGAAGCGATCGATGAGCCGCATCGCCCGCTCGGCGGCCTTGGTCGTGTCCGGTGCGACGTGGTGGGTCGCGCGGCCGAACGGCGTGAGGAACTGGATGTTGAGCCACGCCAGGCGCAGCGACAGCGCCAGCTCGGCGATCGCCTCGAGCTTGTCGTGGTTGCCCTTGGTGACCGTGACGTTCATCCCGAGCTCGACGTGCGCGGGGGCGAGCCGCACGCAGTTGCGAATGCCTTCCACGGTCTGCTCGAACGCTTCGGCCACGCCCACCTGCTGCGCGTGCGTGCGCGCGTCGGGGCCGTGCACGGAAAACAGCAACGTCGTCAGCCCGGAGTTGACGAGCTTGCCCGCGAACGCCTCGTAGGCGCACATGCGGCCGTTGGTCGTCACGTTGACCCGCGAAAACCCGATCCGACGCGCGTATCGGATCAGCCCGATGAGCTCGGGGTTGAGCGTGGGCTCGCCGCCGTCGAAGTCGACCATCTCCACGCCGGTGGCGCGGTAGCGATCGAGCTGCTCGCGCTGCCGTGGCGGGTGACCGTCGATCTGCGTGCGGGTGCCGACCGCACAGAACGTGCAGTGGTTGTTGCACGCGTAGGTGACGTTCATGATGAGCTTGCGCGGACCCTGCGAGGCCGATAGGCGCCGCTGGAACGTGTCCATCGCCCGCTGCAGGTGCGTGGCGTCGACGCCCGGGCCGTCGGTCGGCGCGGTCTGAAAGCGCGGACCCCAGTCCTCGACGACCGGAAGGTGTCGCCCCTGGGCCAGCCGCGTGCCGGGCAGCGGCGTGGCGTACTGCACCGCCGGGTAGGCCCGGTACTCGTCCCAGAGCATCAGCGCGAAGGTCAGCGTCTCGTTGATCTCCTGCGCCGTCTCGCCGGGCAGCCCGATCATGAAGTGCACGAGCAACGGCACGCCCACCTCGTGCGCAGCCTCGGCCGCCGCCACGATCTGGGCGAGGTCGAGCTTCTTGCCCACGACCTCGGTGACCACGCGCTTGCTGCCGCTCTCGGCGCTGACCGACACGGTGGTCACGCGCCCCTTCATGCGCTCCAAGTGCTCGCGGTGCAGATAGTCGGCCCGCATCCCGTTGGGGATCTCGAAGCGCAGGTCGTGGGTCGCCATCGCGTCGAGGAACGCGTCGAAGTGACGCTCGTTGACGTTGATGAGCTCGTCGAGCACGGCCAGACGGTCCACGCCCAGCTGCCGTAGCCACGCCGCGTAGGTCGCCAAGCGCTCGGTCGGCAGGCGGCGCTGCGTCTTCGGCTCGCCCGCGAGGCGATCGGGGTTCGACGAGCAGTGCACGCAGTCGAACGGGCAGCCGCGGCTGGTGACCACCGGCACCATCGGCCCCTCGATCGGAAACGCCCAGTCGCCGCGGCCGAGGTTGGCGACGATGTCGGCTCGGAACGCGGCAAGGGCCGACAGGTCGACCTCGTCCCACGCGGGCAAGGGCAGGGTGGTCAGGTCGGCCTGGACACCGCGGTGATGTCCCCTTGGTCGCTCGCCGCGTTCGCGCCACGCCCGGACGAGCGCGGGCACGGTGACTTCGGCTTCGTACTGCACCCACGCGTCGACCTCGGGGTAGGCGGCGAGCACGGCCTCGGCCGGAGCCTGCACGTAGTGCTGACCGGACTGGTAGCAGTCGGCGAGCACGATCGCCGCGTTCGGGTGGGCCGACGCGAGCCCGACCAGCGTCGCGGCGAGCACGTCGTCGCGGTGGGGTGGACGGTGAAACGGGGTGTAGGCGACGACGACCACCTCGACCGCCGTCCCGTCGTCGAACACCGATGCGGCCACGACCGCCTCCGGCGCCGCCCCCAGCCGGGCCCGCCCGTCGTCGCGCCAGGTCAGGCCGGCGCCCGGCAGCGCGAAGGCGTCGACCAGTCGCACCGGCCCGAGGTTGTCCTGCCGCAGCACGGCCGCGAGCTGGACCGCGCCGAGATCGGCGAAATACGGGTAGTCGATGAAGTCGCGGGCGACCGAGACGGGCGCGGCGACGACGACGACCCCGCCCCCGGACATGCGCCGACGATACCACGCGCGGTGTGCCCGAAGTGGTCCGGCTATACTCGGACGCGATGGGCACCGCGAGCGCGACGAGTACGGACACGGGCGCGGCCAACGCCAACGTCCGCAAGATCGTCGAGCACGAGGCCGCCGCGCACGAAAAGCGCAACTGGGTGCGGCTGACCTTCGATTGCAACGATCGCTGCGTGTTCTGCCTGGACGCCCACACGCACGACGGGACCAACCGCGCGCGCGACGAGATCAAGGCCCAGATCCTCGACGGTCGTCGCAAGGGCGCGCAGCGGCTCATCCTGTCCGGCGGCGAGCCGACGATCCACCCCGACTACGTGCAGTTCATCAAGCTCGGTCGTCTCGCGGGCTACGGCAAGATCCAGACCGTCACCAACGGCCGGATGTTCGCGTACCGCGACTTCCTGACCAAGTGCATCGACGCGGGGCTGGGCGAGATCACGTTTTCGATCCACGGTCCCAACGCGAGAATCCACGACGCGCTCGTCGGCACCAAAGGCGCGTTCGAGCAGGAGGTCCGCGGCCTGCAGCACGCGCTCGACGACGGACGGGTCATCGTCAACATCGACGTCTGCGTCAACAAGGGCAACGTCAAGGTGCTGCCCGAGATCTTGGCGAAGTTCACGGCGATGGGGGTCAAGGAGTACGACCTGCTGCACGTGATCCCGTTCGGGCGCGCGTACACCGAGGGCAAGGAGACGCTCTTTTACGACCTCGAGGAGATGCGGCCGTACCTGCTGGAGGCGTTCGCGTACTCGGAGCGCCCCGACATGCACATCTGGCTCAACCGGTTTCCGGTCCAGCACCTCGAGGGGTTCGAGCACCTGATCCAGGATCCCTACAAGCTCGGCGACGAGGTGCGGGGCCGCAAGGAGGAGTACGCGCAGCTGCTCGACAAGGGGATCGCGCTCGACTGCCGCGCGCCCGATCGCTGCCGGCACTGCTATCTCGAGCCGCTGTGCGATCGACTCGACGAGGTGCGCGAGCTCGTGGCGACCAGCGACTTCGAGGTGGTACGGGTCGACACGGCGGCCGAGGCGGCCATGCCGGCGGTGTACGGCGGCGACCCGGCGTCGGCGAAGCGCTCGGAGGCCTACGCGCAGATCGTGGCCGAAGCCGAGGCCGGCAACGTCGAGGCGCGTCGTCGGCTGCCCGTGGTCGGGCACGGCAAGCCGGTGCCGTACCCCCCGCTGCCCGAGCAGGCCGCGCGGGCCGGTGCGACGCGGCTGTGGGTCGTGGGCGAAGATCTCGGGGCCGTCGACGCGGCGACGAAGGTGCTGCCCGCGCTGACCGAGCTCGAGCTCGAGCTGCACGAGTACCGCGACCTGGCCACGCGCCTGGACGCCGGAGGCCGCATCGACGGCCGCCGACTCGTTCGCGCCGTCGCGGCGGATCCGATGCAGGCGCAGCGGCTGCTGGCGCTGCCCGCCGACTTCGAGGTGGTCGTGCTGCTGACGCGGGCCACGGCGAACTGGCTGCTCGATCTCCCCGAGGTCTCGCCTCGCCTCGCGCTGCGACAGCCCACGTGGGAGCGCCTGACCGAGTCGGCCGACCACGACGTCGACCTGCGGGCATTCTTCGCGGCGTTCACCGCCGACGTCCCCGTCGAAGACGTCCCGCGCTGCATCGCCGGCGACCGCGTACGCCCGCGCGTCAAGACGCTCGACACCGCGATGCTCACCCCCGAAGGGCGACTGGAGATCTTCCGGTACGCCCGTCGCTACGTGCGGGCGGAGTATTGGGTCAAGTCGCTGCGCTGCAAGGCGTGCGTGCACGCGGCGAGCTGCCGCGGCCTGCACGTCAACCACATCCGCGCGCACGGGTTCGCGGCGCTGGAGCCCGTGCTCGCCGCCGACGCGGCGCAGTAGATGATCCCGCGCGACATCACGGTTCCACGCGCGGGCTCGGCCACGCTGCGGCAGGTGCTGTCGGCGGCGCTGCGCGACATGCTGCAGGCGTACGTGCGACTGCCGCTGGCCGGCCTCGGCCCCGAGGTGGTCGCCGACTACCGTGGACTCGTGCGCACGCTCGGCGGCCTGGCCAAGACCCAGCCCGGGGCGCTCGCGAGTCTGGTGCGGCGCCCGAACCTGGGCACGCTGGTGCAGGTGCTGCGCGAGCCGTCGCGGCCCGATGTCGATCGGCCGGCGTGCATGCGCCAGCTCGTCGCCGCCAGCTACGGCGAGCTCGCCGCCATGGGTTGCCTGCCCGAGTCGGTGCGCGTGTCCGCGCCGCCGCGCGGCTGGACGAGCTGGGTCCGTCGCGGTCGATTCGTGACCACCCACGCCGACGGCCCGCTGACGATCGCCCCCGATGGCCCGCGCCTGCGCGACGCGCCGCTACCCCGGCAGACCGAGGACGCCGACGGTCCGTTGTTCGTGCCGCTGCGGGGGGGCGCGTGGCTGTGCCGCGCCGACGACAGTCCGCTGTCGGACGTGGAGGCACACCCGGACAAGTCCGGCAACGCCGTGGACCTCGGCGACCGCCCGCTCGGGCAGTGGACCGCCGCCCTCGACGACGCGCTGGCGCTCATCGAGACCCAGTTTCCGGAGATGGCGGCCGACATCGCGCTGGTCCTGCAGCAAGTGGTGCCGGTCGGCTACGACGCCGAGCGCCACCTGTCGGCCTCGTACGCCGAGAACCTCGGCACGATCTACGTGTCGCTGCACGACGACCCGATGACGATGGCCGAGGCGATCATTCACGAGGTCTCGCACAACAAGCTCAACGCGCTGATGCGGCTCGACCCGCTGCTGCACAACGCGTTCTCGCCGTTGTTCACCTCGCCCGTGCGACCCGATCCGCGACCGCTGCACGGCGTCCTGCTGGCGGTGCACGCGTTCGTCCCCGTCGCCCAGCTCTACGCCCGCATGCGTGCGGCCGACCACCCGTGGTCGCGACGGCCCGACTTCGTGCGTCGCCACGAGGCCATCTTGGCCGGCAACCGGGAGGCCGCCGACGTCCTGCGCGCGCACGCCGAGACGACCGAGGCCGGGGCCGCGGTGCTGTCGGAGATCGAAAGCTACGTTCGCGGCGCGCCCGCGGCCGAATGAGGCGCGCGCCTCAGTCTTCCCCGGCTTCGCGTTCCATCTCGATGCCGAGTCGTTGGGCGCGGCGAGTCTCGGCCTTGCGCTTGGCCTCGTAGCGCTTGCGGCCTTGCTCGGTCAGTCGGCCGACCGCCACGTTCGGGGCGCCGTGCGGGTCGGCGGGGCGGGGGGCGTCGAAGCGTTCGCGCCACTGCGCCAGCGTGTGCACGCCGTAGCTAGGGTCGGATCCGTCGCCGAGAATGTGCGCCACGATGGCGTCCCGGTCCACGAAGACGGGGGACAGCTCCGCCGGATCGTAGCCGTTGCCCCGATCGAACAGACCACCGCAGATCGTCCGCAGCGAGCACACCCGACAGCCGTCGGCGTAGATGTGCTCCCAGTCGGTCTGGCGAACCGACTGCTTGTCGTCGAGGAAGTGGACGATGCGCTCCTCGCCCTTGACGATCTTGCGCGTCTCGGTGCTCGCCCACGCGAAATCGGTCATGTAGCACAGGGGCACCTTCTCCACCCGGAACGTACGGCCGCTGCGATGCAGCAGTCGCAGCGCGCGATACAGCGACAGCTCGAAGTCGGCCAGGCGCGGGGTGAACTGGTCCTGGTTGACCTCGGCGCGGCCCATCGACGGATCGAGGTTGTTCCAGACGAAGTGCCGGATGTGCGGATGGTGCCGCAGGAAATGGCGGATGTTCTCGTCGAGGTGACCGGCGTTGAATCGGTTGATCACACAGTTGATGTTGACCTCCACGCCGTGGGCGTGGGCGTGGTCGATGCCGGCGAACGCACGGTCGAGCGACCCCTCCACGCCCCGCAGCTTCGCCTCGATCTCCGGACGCACCGAGTAGATCGACACGTGCACCAGCTGCAGGCCAGCCTGCGCCATCTCGCGAACGAAAGACTCGTCGCCCAGACGCGTGCCGTTGGTGATCATGCGGACGTGCAGACCCTGCTCGTGGGCGTAGGCGGCGATGCGCGGCAGCTCGGGGTGCAGCGTGGGCTCGCCGCCGGTCAGGATCACGCCGAAGTAGCCGCGGGCGACGAAGTCGTCGACCAGAACCTTCATCGACGCGAAGTCGTGGGTGTACGGCGTGGTGGGGTTCGAGCAGAACCCGCACAGGTGGTTGCAGTGACGGACCACCTGGATGTAGCCGATGTTCGCCAACCGAGGTCGATCATAGCCCACGAAGAAGGGCCGCTCCCACGGGGGGAAACGGCCCTTCGATGCGATGCGCCCGCGGACGCGGCGCGCTACGCGGTCGGGTCTTTGGTGATGCGCAGGTACGGCTTGATCGTCGTGTAGCCCGGGAATCGCTCGTTGGCGACTTCATTGGACACGGAGGGGGCGATGATCACGTCGTCGCCCTTCTTCCAGTTCACCGGGGTGGCGAGGCTGTGCGTGGACGTCAGCTGCAGCGAGTCGATGACCCGCAGGATCTCGTCGAAGTTGCGGCCGGTCGACGCCGGGTAGGTCAGCGTGAGCTTGACCTTCTTGTCCGGGCCGATCACGAACACCGAGCGCACGGTCAGCGTGTCGTTGGCGTTCTCGTGGATCATGTCGTACAGGTCCGCGACCTTGCGGTCGGGGTCGCCGATGAGCGGGTAGTTGATCGCCGCGCCCTGGGTCTCTTCGATGTCGCTGGCCCACTTGTTGTGGTCCTCGACCGAGTCGACCGACAGGCCCGCCACCTTGACGTTGCGCTTGTCGAACTCGCCCTTGAGCTTCGCGACGGCGCCCAGCTCGGTGGTGCACACGGGGGTGAAGTCCTTGGGGTGCGAGAAGAGGATTCCCCAGCTGTCGCCGAGCCACTCGTGGAACTTGATCGTGCCTTGGGTCGAGGGGGCTTCGAAGTCGGGGGCGGTGTCGCCGAGTCGGATTGCCATCGTTCGTTCCTTCTTCCGCGCGGTGAAGTCCTTGGGGCCGCGCCGCTCGCAGGATAGGATCGATTCGCCGTCGCGCCGCCGTGCGACGCGTGCGATCACGCAACCCGGCGGTGGCACTGCCACGTGGCGAGACAATCGACGTTTCCTACGGCGACAAGTCGATGACGAGCGGGCCCTTCGGCGCGAGGTCTTGCTCCGACAGCCCTTCGAACGCCGGATCGTCCGCTTCGTGGCGCTCGGCGCGAAACACCGGCGTCTCGAGTCGGTACTCCCATGCCACGTTGCCCGCGGGGTCGATCTCGAACAGCCGC
Organism: uncultured Pseudomonadota bacterium; assembly: GCA_937896535.1. GTDB lineage: Bacteria > Myxococcota_A > Polyangia > Nannocystales > Nannocystaceae > CALBMM01. The sequence continues at coordinate 104,222 of CALBMM010000102.1, read as the reverse complement.
CCGGCCGGACCATCGGTGACGAGCGTATGGCCGTCGGAGATGCGGTCGGCGCCGGAGATGAACGCCGCGTAGAAGTCTTCGGGACTCTCGTAGGACCACGTCGGCATCGCCGGCCCGTAGAAGGGGCCGGTCAGCTCGTAGTTGCCGTCGCCGAGCAGCGGCGTCTCGATCTCGACCACGCGCGACCATGGCCGAAGCTCGTCGTCGCCGTTGTCGAAGATCAAGATGCGGTCGTCGTCGAGCCAGTGGGGGTGGTGCTGGAAGTAGAGCTGGCGGTCCAGGGCGTCGCCGGCCTGCGACGCTTGCGGGTTGCCGAAGCGATATAGCAGGTCCCCGCCGTGGCCGGCGTTGCCACCGGCGCTGGTGGCCGCTTCCGCCGTCGTCGTGGAGTGGTCGATGATCCAGATCTCGGAGAAGGTGCGCGGGCTCAGCACGATCTGGTCCAGCGACTCGCGATAGTCGATCGCGTTCGTGTGCGTCCAGTCCGGTCGCGGCGAGACGCCGGGACGGTCCCAGTTGAGGTCGATGCGTCCCTGCGACGAGGCGACGTCGCCGTAGTTGGCGGCGAGGGGATCGAAGTCCTGCACGAGGTGGTCCCACACGTGCCACTCCCACACGATCTGATCGGTGGCCGGATCGACCTCGACGACGTGGTCGGCCCACCGGCCGTCGGCCGAGAGCTCGGACGGGTCGGCGCCCATCGCAACGGCTTCGTCGAAGTCGTGCATCTCGTAGGCGACGATGAGGACGTGGCCGTTGGGCATCGGCTCGATGTCGTGGTGGGCCACGATGTCGGGGGCGACGTAGTCGTACTCCCAGACGAGGTTGCCGTCCCAGTCGAACTCCTGGACCGCGCCGCCGGCCCCGCTGACGAGCTCGACCACCGGCTTCGGGTCGCGACTGACCCGCAGCAGGTGTCCGTTGGGCAGCAGGTAGGCGATGTTGGCCGGGGTGGTCGACGCTTCCCAGTGGTTGATCTCCATCCCGTCGGCGTCGAACAGGTACGTAAAGCGCGAGTTGAGCGGCGAGATCAGCGTGTACCCGCGCGGATCGGCGAAGCTCGCTGCGCCCGTCGTCGCGCCGGTGTCGCCGTCCGTGCCGGCGCTCGCGTCGCTCTCCCCGTCGGCGGTCGCGTCGTCCTCGGTACCGGCCGAGGTCGACGTGGGCGGTGGTGCCGTGGTCGCGACCGCGGAGGCTCCCGTGACCCCGCTTCCCGTCGCGCCCGTCGAACCGGCCGCGTCGTCGGCGTCGGTCACGTCGTCGCCGCAGGCCACCACGAGCGGGATCACACCGACGAGCCACGCGCGGGTCGTGCAAGCCATGTCGCGAAGGTACCCAGCGGGCTCGGCGTAGGCCAGCGACGGTGCGCCCGGCGAACTCACGTCATCAACAAGATCACACCGGCGACGGCCACGACCGCCCCACCGATGCCGCCCCAGCCGACGCGCTCGCCGCGGAAGACGATGACGAGGGGGATCACGAGAATGGGCGAGGTCGCCATCAAGCTCGCCGCGATGCCGGCCTTGGTGTGCTGCACGGCCAACAGCGACAGCGAGACGCCGATGAACGGACCGAAGACCGCACCGAGCCAGGTCAGCGTCATCGCGCGACGGTTGCGGACGGCGACGGCGACGCGCGGCCACCACCCCAGGATGGTGAACACGACGACGAAGCCGAGGGTGCCGGCGACGATCCGAATTTGCGTCGCGGCGAACGGGTCGTAGCGGCCCATCCCGAGCTTGGAGAGCACCAGGCCGCCGGCCTGGCCCAGCGCACCCACGCACGCCAGGGCGACGCCGGCCACCATCGTGTCGCCGAAGTGCCGCGGGGTCGGGGTGGTGGCCGTGGTCTGCACCGGCGCGCGCTCGGCGATCGCCCACCCGATGCCGGCGATCGTCAGCGTCATGCCGGCCCAGTCGCGCAGCGTCAGCGTCTCGCCGAGCACGAGCCAGCCGATGAGCGCGGTGGCCGGCGGCGCGAGCGACATGATCAGCGACGACAATCGAGGGCCGATGACGACCAGGGCGCGAAACAGGCAAAGGTCGCCGATCGTAAAGCCCACCAACCCCGACACGGACAGCCAGCCCCACGCGAAGGGGGTCGCGTCGGTCGGCAGCGCGTGACCGCGAACGACGGCTTCGAAGATCGTCAGCATCACCAGTGCCATGGCGAGCCGGATCACGTTGACGGCCATCGACCCGATGCGCTCGCCGGCGGCGGCGAAGAACATCGCGGTCCCGGCCCAGCACGCGGCGGTCCCGAGGGCCGCGAGCTCGCCGGTGAGGCCGTCCACGTCCGGGAGTGTCCCAAGTCCGCGGGGCGCAAGCGACCCGTCGTGGATGCGAGCGGAGCGGACGGTCGACGAGCTTGACGCGCGCGCCGGTGCGCGGGACGGTCCGGCATGCGCAGGTGCTCGATCTGGCTGGTGAGCCTCGTGGCCTGTTCGGGCGAGCCCACGGCGGCTCCTCCCGGGCCGGCGCCTCGGGCGGCGCGTCCGACCTTGGAAGCGAAGGCGGCCACGCCCGCACCCCCGGCCGACGACGCCGCGGTGCGGGGCGCGTACGCCGAGGCCCTCGAAGCGGTCGCCGCGTCGGTGGAGCGCTCGCTCGACACCACGCGCCCGGCCGAGATCGCCGACTACGAGCAAGGAGTCGCGGTGCTGCGCCAGATCACCCCGGGCGCGCACATGGGGCGGATCTCGGACACGCTGACCGCCAAGGGCTTGAGCTCGCAGCAGGTCGTCGATTGGATGCAGGCACACCGTGCCGAAGCCGACGAGCTGGCGCAGGCGATGGAGGCTCGCCTCGCCAAGCGACAGGGGGAGGTGCGTGCGGTCATGGAGCGGGTGGCCGAGCTCGCCCCGCCGCAGGACAAGGCTCGGATCGAAAAGCAGCTCGCCGCGCTCGACGACGCCGCGGCGCCGCCCTCGGACGACGCGTCGGCGCCACCGTGGCGGGTACTGCAGACCCTCGACGACCTGGCGGAGGTGGCGGCCAAGGCCGGGGCCGAGCAGGGGGTCGTGATCGACGTGGCCGCGCAGTGGTGCATGCCGTGCAAGGAGCTCGAGCGCGTCGCCTTCGCCGATCCCGCGGCGGCGGCAGAGCTCGCCGTGTTCGAGCGGGTCAAGATCGACGTGACCGAGCCGGGACCGGCCAACGAGACGATCATCGAGCGACTCGGGGCGCAGAGCCTGCCCAACGTTCTCGTCTTTCGGTCCGGGGCGGCGCTGGCCGAGCAGCTCGCGGCACCCAAGCCCGTCCAACCGGACGCACGCGTGACCTCGAGCGTCAGCGGCGCGGAGCTGGCCGCGACCCTGGCCGGGGTGCGGTCGGGCGCCTGATCGTCGCTTTCGCCGTTCCTTTGGTGCCGCGCGAAGGCGCGACTATGGTGGCCTCCTCCGTGAGCCTCCCCTCGCCAACCCTTCTGGCCCTCGCGCATACGGTCACCGACGACCGATCCCTCGACCGTGAGATCGACATGGGCCACGCCCGGCCGTCGTCGATCTTGCGCGACGACGGCGGCGTGAACCGGCGGTGGTGGCTGGGGGTGTCGGCGGCGGTGGCGATCGTCGTGGGGGCGGTCGTCGTGATGGCCCGCCCGATCGCGCCGGCGGCCGCGTCGACCCCGTCGATGGACGAGCCGGGCTCGACCGACGCGCCCGGGATCGACGACTCGCCGATCCCGCCGACCCCGACGCCGACCGCGGCGTTCGCCCCCGGCTCGGGTTTGTCGCTGGGTTCGGTGCCGACCGACGAGCCGCTCGCCGCCGAAGAACCGCTCGGCATGCCGGAGCCGGATCCCGCGACGACGCCGCTGCGCGACGCGCCGGTCGTGGCCGCGATCGTGCCGTCGCACCCGCGGACCGCGAGCGCCCCGACGTCGCCCACGGTCGCGGCCGAAACCGCAGCCGACGCCGACGCCGACGCCGACGCCGCAGCCGACGCCGAGCCAGAGCCACGTCTGGACCACCTGCCGGCGCCGCCCCGCGACGCAGGCGAGGCGAACGCGGGCGAGGCTACCGCCGCGCCGTCCCCCGACGACGAGGCCGATCTCGACACGACCCAGGCGGATGCGCCGACGGACGAGTCCGCCGACGACGATGCGGCGCCCTCGCCAGCGAGCCCCGAGCCCACGACCGAAGCGTCCTCGCCGGAGCCCGAAGTCGGGCCCGCGGCCGCCGAGGACGCGCCTTTGGCCGGGTGAGCCCGCGCCCCTTTTCATCGGCGTCCTTTTTCGATTTGCTGGGCCCCTCATGGCCCAGCATCTGACGAGCCTGCTCGACCTCGACGCCGACGGCGTCGCGACCGTTCTCGATCTCGCAGCCAAGGTGAAGGCCGATCGCGGCGCCTACGCCACCCGTCTGGCGGGCAAGTCGATCGCGATGATCTTCGCCAAGCAGTCCACGCGCACCCGGATCTCGTTCGAGGTGGGCATCCACCAGCTGGGCGCGCAGCCGCTGGCGTTGTCGACCGGCGGCGTCTCCGGGATGCAGATCGGCCGCGGCGAGACGATCCACGACACGGCCAAGGTCCTGTCGCGCTTCGTCGACGGCATCGTGATCCGCACGTTCGAGCAGGCGCAGGTCGACGGCCTCGCCGAGCACGGCACCGTGCCGGTGGTCAACGCGCTGACCGACGACTACCACCCGTGCCAGGCGTTGGCGGACCTGCTGACGATCCGCGAGAAGCTCGGACAGACGCAGGGGCGCAAGCTCGTGTACGTCGGAGCGGGCAACAACGTCGCGCACTCGCTGATGCTCGCCGGTCCGCGGGCGGGGATGGACATCGTCGTCGCGTGCCCGGAGTCGCTGCGCCCGAGCCCGATCGTCCTCGACCGCGCCCGCGCCGACGCCTCGGCCGCCGGGACGCGCTGCGCCGTGGAGCACAACGTCAAGGAAGCCGTGCGCGGCGCCGACATCCTGTACACCGACACCTGGGTGAGCATGGGTGAAGAGGCCGAAGCCAAGGCGCTGCACGCCAAGCTCGCCGGCTACACCATCGACCGCGCCCTCATGGACGCGACCGGCAAGGGCGACACGATCTTCATGCACTGCCTGCCGGCGCACCGCGGCGAGGAAGTCAGCGCCGACGTGATGGACGGCCCGGCCTCGGTCGTGTTCGACCAAGCCGAAAACCGCCTCCACGCCCAAAAGGCCGTCCTGCTGCACGTGTTCGGCGCGGGCTGAGGCACCGCGCCGCCCGTTCGGGCGCGGGCGCGGGCGCGGGCACCGAGCAGCCCGCTCCAAAACGCTCCGCGTTTTTCCGCAGTCTGCTAGTCCCCTTTGGGGGCTAGCTCTCGACGAAGGCCTTGAGGTGCGCCGTGCGGCTGGGGTGCCGCAGCTTGGCGAGCGCCTTGGCCTCGATCTGGCGGATGCGCTCGCGGGTGACGCAGAAGTCCTGACCCACCTCTTCGAGGGTGTGGTCGGAGGCTTCGCCGATGCCGAAGCGCATGCGCACGATCTTCTCTTCGCGCGGCGTGAGCGTGGCGAGCACGCGGCGGGTCTGCTCGGCGAGGTTGCCGGAGATGACCGCGCTGGCCGGGTTCTCGGCGTTCTTGTCCTCGATGAAGTCGCCCAGATGCGAATCGCCGTCGTCGCCCACCGGCGTCTCCAGCGACAGGGGCTCCTTGGCGATCTTGAGGACCTTGCGGACCTTCTCGAGCGGCACCTGCATCTTCTCGGCGATTTCCTCGGGCGTGGGCTCGCGACCGAGCTCCTGCACGAGCGACCGATTGGCGCGGATGAGCTTGTTGATGCTCTCGATCATGTGCACCGGCACGCGGATCGTGCGGGCCTGGTCCGCGATGGCGCGGGTGATCGCCTGCCGGATCCACCACGTGGCGTACGTGGAGAACTTGTAGCCGCGCTGGTACTCGAACTTCTCGACGGCCTTCATCAGGCCGATGTTGCCTTCCTGGATCAGGTCGAGGAACTGCAGACCGCGGTTGGTGTACTTCTTCGCGATCGAGACGACGAGGCGAAGGTTCGCCTCCACGAGCTCGGCGCGGGCGGCCTCGGCTTCGGCGCGCGCCTTGAGCAGCGCGTCGTGCAGCTCGAGCAGGTCGGACGCCGGAAGCTCCATCTCCTGCTCGACCGCGCGGATGCGCTTGGTGGCGACCTTCATGCGGGCCGCGAGCTCCTGCAGCTCCGACGGATACAGGCCGAGCTGGCGGCAGAGCCGGAACTCTTCTTCTTCGGTCAGGCGCACGCCCATGAAGCGCGTGCGCAGCTCTTCGAGGTCGATCCCGGCGCGACGCTCGCACTGCAGCAGCTCACGCTTGGCCCGACGCACGCGGTCGACGATCTCGGTCAGCTCCTTGACCATGCCGTCGATCGCCTTGCGGGCGAGGTTCATCCCGCGGATCGCCTCGACGATGCCGTCGCGGTGGCTGTTGAGCTGCTTGCGCGCGCGCTTGGCCTTCGACTCGTCGGACTCTTCGCTGTCGTCGAAGGTCGTCGCGACTCGAGCGATCGCCGTCTGATGACGGCGGATCTTCTCGAGCTGCTTTTGCATGTTCTCGATGGCGGCCTGGGTGTTGGCGGGCGTGTCGTCGGCGTGGCCGTCGACTTCCTCGTTGCCCGAGGCGATCTTGAGGGCGTCACGGACGCGGACCTGACCGCGCTTGATCCGGTCGTGCAGCTCTTGCACGTACCAGGCGGAAATCGGGCTGTGCAGCACGATGTTGGTCACGGCGCGCTCGCCGGCCTCGATGCGCTTGGCGATCTCGATCTCCCCTTCGCGGGTGAGCAGGGCGATCGACCCCATCTTCCGCAGGTACATGCGGATCGGGTCGTTGGAGGTCGTGGCTTCCTCTTTGGTGGCCTCGAAGCGCTTGGGAAGCGGCTTGCGGCTCGAGGGCTTGTCGGTCGTGGTGGCGACGTCTTTTGCCTCGGTGGCGGTCACGACCTGCACGCCTTCAGCTTCGAGGGTCTTTTGCCACTTGCCCATCTCGGCGGGGTCGACCAGGTCCGGCGGCAGGAGCTCCGTGAGCTCCGCCTGCGTGATGTGACCCTTCTGCTTGCCGAAGGCGATGAGCTGACGCTTGAGCTTGTCGACGTCGATTCGATTCTTGGCTGCCATCTCGCCGTCCTATAAAAGGCGGTAGAGGAAAATTTTGGCGCCGTGCCTCCGCGGGGGGCTCGACGCCAAGACGGCGTCTATAGCATCCGAGGCGGGAATGGCAGCGACTGTTTTCGGTTTTTGTGTGGCCGTGGTGTGACCCAGCCCCAAGTCGGGAAAGAAGACACGAACCCGGCTTCAGACCGTCGGTATGGCACCGAATGTGCCGGTTGCAACTGCCCGCCCGGCGCCCGATGCGTCTGCGGCGCGGCCGTCGAGCCCTACGGATGTTCACCTCGGCCAGGACACGAGGCTTTCTCACACGCGCGGTTGCGAACGAGGTTTGGCGAGCATGCGCTTGGGCCTGCGGTGGCGCAGCCGGCGGCACGCTACCTTGGCGCGCATGCTCGTGCGCCCCATCGCCGTCGTTGCCGCCATCGCCGTCGTCGGCGTGCCTTCCTGCAAGAAAGAGGATCCGCCCAAAGACGACGGCGGGCCGATCGAGATCAGGGCCAAGGAATCGGGCGGCGATGGTGGTGGCGAGGACGGCCGCACGCCGCCGACGCCCGAGCCCCCCGCCGCCGAGGGTGGCGCCAAGCTACTCCCACCGGTGGCCTACGCACCGTTGGGGCCCCAGCCCGGCTACCTCGGCGATGGCCTGCTCTACGTCGGTTTTCGGGCGAAGGCGACGCACGCCTGGCTCAAGACGCTGCCGTTTCCACCGGACCTCGAGCGCGACGCCGAGCAAGCCAAGCGCGAGATCGGGTTCAACCCCCTCGAGGACGACTGGCTCGAGGTCTTCGGCGTGCCCGACGACGCGATCATCTCGATGACGATCCTTCGGCCGCTCGACGACGGGATCGGCGCGGCGCGGATCACTCTCGCCGACGTCTCCAAGGACTTCGCCGACGGCTACGACCGGTTCGGTGGACGCGACTACGACTCGAAAGTCGAAGAGTTCGGAGGTCCCTACGACTTCACCGAGCGCAAGGGGATCGAGCCCGGAAAACCGGAGCTGAAGGCGGAGGAGAAGGCCGCTCCCATCGCGTACGTTCCCCCGAAGGTCGAGGAGGACGAGAAGAAGGCGGAGAAGAAGGAGGACGAGAAGAAGGCGGACGAGGAGCGGGCGTTGATCGAGCCCACGCCCCGGGCCGAGGTGCCGATCGAGCCGCCGATCCCCACGCCGCCGCCGCTGTCCGTCGCCCCGGAGCTGGCGAAGGTGCGGACGATGGGGTGGCAGACCCACGCGCACGTGCCGAGCAAGGACCCCGACAAGTCGGTCGCGGCGTTCGTGGGCATGTTCCGCGACAACGATCGCGAGCGTGGTCGCGAAGCGTGTGCGACCGTGTCCGGGGTCGAGTGCGTGGCGGAGTCTCGCGCGGTCATCGTGCTGCGCAAGAGCACCGACGCGGTCGAGATCGACTTCATCGCGTTCGCGGCGAAGGCCGAGCGCGCGGAGTGGGCGAGCACGATCCGGACGGCGATCGGGGCGCGTCCGACCAAGATGCCGAACGTGGAGGCGCTCGCCGGCGATGCGGCGATGTGGCTCGACCCGTCGCAGCTGTCGCGCGTCGCGGCGCTGGAGAAGATCGGTTCCGCGGTGCAATCGGTCGAGTGGGGCGACAACATGGCCGACGAAGGCGCGCGCAACCTCGCGCGGCTTGCGTGGATCGAGTCGCTCGTCGCCGCGCCGCGGATGTTCACGGGCGTGCGGCTGGAAGCGGTCGCGGACGGCGAGACGCTGCAGGCGCGCGCGGTGTGGCCGCTGGCGGAGTCGGGCATGATGGGCCGGATCGCCGCGTCCCTGATGGCGCCCAAGCCCACGGGCCGCGCCGTGCCGACGGCCGAGGCGCTGTGCAAGGACGCGCTGATGTGCATGCGAACGCAGCGGATGCCCGACGCTCGTCCGCTGCGCAAGCGACTGCTCACCGACGGTTTCGAGGGCGACGCCGAGGAGGTCCTCGATCATCTCGACAGGGAAGAGGAGTACACGATCCCGCTGATCTTCGGGGGCGCGTGGGCCAACGTGATGGCGACGATGATGAACCTGCCCGAGCGCGAGGGGCTGCCCGTCGCAAAGGCGTCGGCCCTCCGCACGGTCGTCAACGCGGTGATGCGGGCCGAAGGCTTCGGTGGTGCGATGCTCGACTTCCACGACGCCGGGGGCTTCTTCCGCTTCGAGATCGACTATGCGCTGTACGGACTCGTGCACCGCGACGACGTCAACGGTGCGGCCGGCCTGCTGACGCTGGCGGGAGAGACCCTCAGCGACGTCGACCTCGGTGAGCTCGGCAAGGCGCAGGTCTACGACACGCGCAACGAGTCGCCTCGCGGCATGTTCGTCTACCAGGGCCCCGGCGGCGACGACAAGGACGAGACGGCGCCGGGCTGGATCGCGATGGTCGACAAGCAGTCGCGCTACGAGTGGCTGCGCAAGCTGCCGACCGAGCCCGATGCGGGCCCGGCCGCCTACTTCGAGATCGGCGACCTGTGGGATCTCGTGTCCGCCTTCGGGGGGAGCCGCGACGCCGACTTCGCCCGCAGCTGGCTCAAAAAGCGCGCCTTCAAGGTCGTCCTCGACACCGACGAAGGCGGTGCGCCCCGCATGCGCGCCCGGCTCGCCACCGCCCAGGGCTGACGGCTCCTCAGGCGAGGCCGGGCGGGAGCTCGCCGGACCAGACGGCGACGCCGGCGGCGCGCAGGCGCTCGCGCAGGCGCTGCAGACGCGTGCGCTGCCAGTCGTCGGTGGCAGCGTACGACCACCGAGGGTCGGCAAACTGCGCGGCGGCGTTCTCCACCCCGCGCAGCACGTCGAGACTGACCGACTGCACCGAAGCGGCGAGCAGAGCGACGTGGTCGTCGAGCGAGCCGGGCAGCTGCGGCTGCGCCACGGCGATGGTGCGCACGCCGGCGTCGGCGAGCGCGGCGAGGACCTCCGCGCGGCGCTGCGGCGGGGCGGCCCGCGGCTCGAAGTGCGCGAGCACCTCGGGGTCGGCACTGGGCACGGACATGCCGGCGTACAGGTTGGGCAGCCGACGCAGCAGCGGCAGGTCGTCGAGGATCGCGTCCGATCGCGTCAGCAGCAGCACCGGCGTGTGCGGGGCGACGTCGGCGATCGTCTGCAGGCAGGCCCGCGTCAGCCGCAGCTTGCGCTCGATCGCGTGGTACGGGTCGGACACGATCGGACACAGCTTGATCGGCGTGGGCTCGCGGGCACGCAGCTGTCGGGCGAGCACCTCCGCGGCATTGACCCGCGCGTCGACCCACGAGCCCCAGGGCGCCTGCGCGTGACCGAGCAGCTCGCGCAGCGGCATCAGCCGCGACTGCGCGTAGCAGAAGCGACAACCGATGAGGCAGCCGACGTACGGACTCAGCGTGGCAAACCCGTCGTTGGGCTCGAGGATCCGGTCGACGGTGACCTCCCGGATCCGAGCCTCGGATTGCGCCGTGCTGCCCAGCCGCACGGCGTGCTCGTTGGCCGCGACGCGATCGGCGACGGTCCGGGTCACGCGCATCGCCACCGCCGGATCCAGGCCCGAGCTCGCCCGGTACGCCAGCGCCCACAGATCCGTTCGGCACGCGTACCGTCGGTCGGGGGTGGGCGGCAGCACCTCGACGTGCACGCGCTGGCCCTCGCACGTCAGCGTCAGCCGCAGTCCCAGCTCCGTCGACGCATCCTCGAGCACGATTCCCTCGGTGAGGGCATCACCGAGCGCGGCGGGGGCGACCAGGGCGAGCAGGCGAGCCCGAAGGTCCACGCCCGCTGGCCTCATCGCACCACGTACTCCAACCACGTCCCCGACAGGTCCAGCAGCGGGACGCCGTCGTCGCCGAACAGGAACAGTCCGGCCCGGCCGTCCGCGCGCACGAACCGCGGGACACTCGCGAGCGCGAGGCTCCACGCCGGCGCTCCGTCGGGATCGAACGACCGCAGCGTGTCGCCGTCGACGACGATCCAGCCCAGCGCGTCGGCCCACAGCACGTCGCCGGTGACCGGTCGTGCGGTCACCGACTGCACATGGTCGAGCTCGTCGATCACCACGAGCTGTTGCGAGGTCACCACGCGCAACCACAGGCCGTCGAAGAAGGCGCGCGTCGGGGCAAATGGCTCGACGTTCGTCACCGGGTACGGGGTGAGCGTGGCGGCGCCCATGGGCGGAAGGGTCTGCGAGTGCAGCTGCAGCGTCTCGCCGGCGATCGTCAGCGCATCGACGACGGGCAGCGCCCGTGGAGGGATCGCCCCCTCGGCGATGGGCGCCAACTCCTTGGTCGTCGCGCCCAGGGGCAGTCGCTCGAGCAGCGTGCCGTCCTCGTCGAACCAGTCGATGACGATCTGCCGTCCGTCGTCGGCTTGCAGCGTGTGGCCGAGGAGGACGCCGACCGGCGTCAGGGCCGTGCCGTAGATCGACGTCCACGGCTCGTCGGTCTCGTACGTCCAGATCGGCCCGACCCCGGGCTCGATCCGCGCCAGCACGCGCGTGGCCGACGGCGTGCCGGTGGGCGAGAACGCGAAGTAGCCGGCGTACACGGTCCCGTCGTGGGCGGCGGCGAGCGGCTGCCGCACGCCGTCGCGATCGGCGAGCGCGCCCACGTCGAGCCAGGCGGCGAGGATCGTGCCCTCGCGGTCGACCGCGTCGAGCTCCACGTTCGGGTCCATCGCTCCGCGCGCGAACTGCTGCGTCGCGACGTGCGCGACCCCGTCGCGGACGTCGAGCGCCACGGCGTAGCCCCCGCCCTCGCCGCCCAGTCGGACGCGCCAGGCCGACGTCCCGCTCACCCGACAGCTCGCGCTGCACCCGTCGGCGTCTTCGACGTTGCCGTCGTCGCAGTCTTCTCCGTGATCGACGCTGCCGTCACCGCACGTGCCGGTCACCCCGCCCGACGAATCGGCCACGGTGTCGTTGGTGACCGTGACCGCGTCGCCGGCGTCGAGTCCGGACGCGGGGCCCTCGGCGGTCCCGTCGGCGGTCGAGCCTTCCGCACCGGAGCTCGAGCCGTCCTCGAGCGAGACCTGCGGCCCGCAACCCACGGCGACGCAACCCAGGGCCGCCACCAACCACCCGCCGCACTGCATGCCCCGACGATACCGCGATCTACGACGCCATCACCGGCATGGCGCGCTCGATGAGCACGTCGACGTCCACCCCGTCGGGCAGGGCGCCGTAGATCGGGCTGCGCTGCGGTCCGAGGCGGGCCGCGACGAAGGCGTCCGCGACCGGGGTGGGGCCGTGCATGCGCAGCAGTGCCGCCTGCAGCGTCAGCGCCATCGTCTCGACGAGCCGACGCGCGCGCGGCTCGAGGCTGTCGGGCTGCGACAGCTGGGTCTTGATCGCATCCAGCTGCGCCGCGATGTGCCGGTCGTCCTCGGCGGCGGGTGCGACCTCGGCCAGCAGCGCCTCGATGCAGCCGGGCTCGCGGTGCATCGCCCGGAGCACGTCGAGGCAGATCACGTTGCCCGAGCCTTCCCAGATCCCGTTGAGCGGCGCTTCGCGGTACAGCCGCGGCATCGGCGACTCCTCGACGTAGCCGCCGCCGCCGTGGCACTCGAGCGACTCGACCACGTGCTGTGGCGCGCGTTTGTTGAGCCAGTACTTGGCCACCGCGGTGGCGATCCGGCCGAAGGCGGCGGCTTGCTCGTTCGTCGGGCCTTCGTCGAAGCTTCGGGCCACGCGCATGATCAACGCCATGCCCGCCTCGACTTCGAGCGCGAGGTCGGCGAGCACCGCCCGCATCAGCGGCTGCTCGATCAGCACCTTGCCGAACGCGGACCGGTGCCGGACGTGGTTGAGCGCCTGCGACAGCCCCTGGCGCATCATCGCCACGGGCGCCATCGCGGCGTCGAGGCGCGTGTGGTGCACCATCTCGATGATGGTCGGCACGCCGCGGCCGGGCTCGCCGACCATCACGCCCCACGTGTCCTCGAACTCGACCTCCGACGACGCGTTGGATTTGTTGCCCAGCTTGTCCTTGAGCCGCTGCAAGAAGATGCGGTTGCGCGAGCCGTCGGGCAGAAAGCGGGGGACGAGGAAACACGTCAGCCCGCCCTCGGTGTGGGCGAGCATGAGAAACGCGTCCGACATCGGCGCGGAGAAGAAGAACTTGTGCCCGGTGATCCGATACGGTCGACCTGGACCGGGTTGCCCCTCCGGCACCGCGCGCGTGGTGTTGGCGCGCACGTCCGAGCCACCCTGCTTCTCGGTCATCGCCATCCCGAAGGTCACGCCGGTCTTGTCTTGCGCGGGGATGCAGCGGCCGTCGTAGACGTTGTCGAGCAGCTTGGGCAGCCAAGTCTTTGCGACGTCGGGTTGGTCGTGCAGGGCAGGGACGACCGCGTACGTCATCACCATCGGGCACATCACCCCGGCCTCGGCCTGCGTCAGCAGGTTGCCGAGGGCAGCGTGGGCCACGTGTGCGCCCGGCTTGGGCTCCTTCCACGGAAGACTCGGAAAGCCCGACGCGACCGCGCGCCGCATCAGCTCGTGGTAGGCCGGGTGGAACTTCACCTCGTCGATGCGTCGACCGTAGCGGTCGAACGTCTCGAGCTTCGGTGGGTTCTCGTTGGCCGCGAACCCCAGCGCGATCATCTCTTCGCTGCCGACGTCGCGGCCGGCCTGCGCGAGCCGGTCCTGCGCCCAGCCGCCCCCTTCCCGCACCAGGGCCTCCCGCAGGGCGGTATCGGTCTGCCACGCGTCGTAGTCGACGAGGGGGCGGGCCTGGTTGCTGACCTCGTGGGTGCGAAGCTTCTCGATCGGATCATGCGTCGGCATGGATTGGTCCTTCGCGGTACAGACCGCGGATGCAAAAGTCGACTGCCGTGCGTACGGCGGTGTCTTGGTCTTCGGTGTCGTCGGCGAGCGGTCCGAGCAGGGCCTGGCCGAGGGCGCCGACGATGCACGCGGCCACCGTGGCCGTGGCTTGAGGGGGAAGCTCGCCGGCGGCGATGCCTTCTTCGATGAGGCCTTGCAGGATTGCCGAGTAGGCTCGACGAAAGCGCAGACGCTCGTGTTCGATCGCCGGGTCGATCGGCTCGGCGAGCAACGCCCACGCCAGTCGTCCCGATCGCAGGGCGCGGGCGGAGAACTCGTACAACGCCGCGCGGATCCGCTGGGTGGCCGTGCCTTCGGCCGCGGCCTGCGTCGCCATCACCTCGACCTCGCGGGCGGCGGCGCGCTCGAACACCTTGGCGAGCAGCTCGGCTTTCGAGGGGAAGTAGCGATACACGGTCCCGGTCGCGAGCTCGGCGGCTTCGGCCACCGACGCGATCGACACCGCGCCGAAGCCCTGCGCGGCGACCAGTCGCTGCGCTTGCTCCAGCAGCCGACGCGCGTTGTCGGCCTGCCGAGCCTGCGTGCGTGCGGTCGGGCGATAGGGCATGGTGTCCGAAAGGACTGAATCACGATTCATTTCTTCGCGCAAGCGGGTTTTTGGGAACCTGCGGGGCTCGCCGTGCGTCCAAACCCAAGGTCACCCCACGCCGGCGCCTCCCCGTTCACGGATCCGTTCCGAGCCGGCCAAGGACTCCCACGCGATGTCCCACGCTCTCGCTCTGGACGATCTCGGCGCCCCCTTTCGCCGGGTCTACGCCGACCACGCGCCGATGGTGCGCGCCGCGTTGCGGCAGCTCGGGGTCGCCCCGGCCAGCCTCGAGGACGCCACGCAGGACGTGTTCGTGGTCCTGTACCGGCGCGCCGCCGACTACGACGCCGAGCGCAACCTCAAGAATTGGCTGTGGGGGATCGCCCGTGGCGTCGCGTCGACCTACCGCCGCACCGATCGCCGACGTCACCGCCTCGTCGGCGCGCTGCCGCGCGACGCTCACTCGCCGCCGCTCGAGCGCGAGGTCGCCCGCGGCGAAGCCACCGACATTCTCGACCGCTTCCTCGCCACGCTCGACGCCGACAAGTGCGCCGTGTTCGTGCTCTCGGAAGTCGAAGGGCGCAGCGGCGCCGAGATCTCGCGGATGCTCGAGGTCAACGTCAACACCGTCTACGCTCGGCTGCGCGCGGCCCGTCGCCACTTCGCCGACGCCGTCGCCGAGCACGGCGAGCCCACGGGTCGTCCCTTGTTCGCCGCCTGGTTGCCCGCGGCGTGGATGCCCCGCGCGGCGATGGTCGCGGCCGGTGTCGGGGCGATGGTCACCGCGCTGAGCCTGCCGGCCGTCTCCGAGCCGCTGCCCGAGGCGACCGAGCCCACGCTCGCGCGCGTGGTGATCCCCGACCAGGTCGCGCTCGACGTGCCCCCGCCGCCCACCGTCGTGGTGCCCGCGCGGCGCACGACGTCGCGTCCCCGACCGGCGAGCGTCGACGAGGACACGATCGTGATCGAGGAGATCGCGGAGATGGAGGCGTTGGACGCCGAGTCGTCGATCGTGATCGAGGATGCACCACGCCGTCGCGGGCGTCGCTCGTTGGACACGGCGGCCGGTGACGTGCCGGTGGTCGATCGACCGCCCGTCGTCGCGCCTGCCTCGAACGTTCCGCTCGCGGTGCCGCCGATGCAGCCGTGGGGCGATCGCATCGTCGCGCGCGCACCGTCGCGAACCGTCGCGCCGCTGGTCGCCCCGCGCCCGGATTTCGTCGGCAAGCTCGGCGATCTGGCCGACTCCCTGTAACGGGTCGGCCGTCGTCCGGCCAAGGACATGGTTGAACGCCGCGACCACGACGGTCGCCTCGTCACCGAAAGGCCAGACCCATGCTGACGCTACTGCTCGCCTCGCTCTTCGCCGTTGCCCCCGCCCAGGCGCCCGACGTCTCCGACCAGGACGCCGACGACGCCGCGCTCGTCGGCGGCGACGCGCAGGGACGCGAGTACATCTTCGAGACCGGCGACTCCCTGACCGGCGACGTGCTCACGCCCGAAGGGCAGATCGTGCCGGCCCGCATCGGGATCAAGCACTCGAGCCTGATCCAGATCCGGCCGCACTTCAATCGCGAGCTGATCCGCCTCGCCCGCAACGTGTAGCGAGGCGAATCCGATCGATCAGCCGGACGGGGCGCCGCCGCCACCGACCGCGTCGAGGGCGAAGCCCGTCATGTCCGAGTACGTGTACGGGTTGACCAAGCCGGTGACGGTGTCGAAGGTGCCCGTCGACGGATCGACGCGGTAGGCCTCCGAGCTCATCGACACGCCCCAGATGTTGCCCTGGAAGTCGATCGAGACGCCGTGCACGTACTGGGGCAGCGGGTAGCTGTACACGGGCGTGAGCGTCTCGACGTCCACGCCGACCAGCGGGCTGTTGGCCATCCACAGGATGCCGTTGGCGTCTTCCATGCAGCCGCCGCCACCGTTGACCTGCGCCCCGTCCCACGTCTCGGTGGCCGGGTCGAAGCGTCCGACCTGCCAATCGCACGTGAACACGTAGCCCGAGGCGCCCACGGTCATGCCGTAGCCGCCGTACGGCGCCGTCCACAGGTCGTAGTCGAGCGTGTCGATGTCGACGCGAATGAGCTGACCGCCCCCGAGCTGGCTGGCCCACAGGTTGCCCTCGGTATCGACGGCGCCGCCGTAGAAGCCGAAGTATCCCGGGTTGACCTCGGGCACCTGCACCGAGTCCTCGATCACACCGCTCGCACCGTCGACGAGGTTGACCTCGATCGTGGTGTCCGCGATGACGCCGGTCGTCCACACCTTCTCGTTTTCGAAGCTGCAGCTCTGCGCGCTCCACTCGCCGGACGTCCACGCGACGGGACGCTGCGAGGTGTAGTTGAACGGGACGTACCAGGCGCGGCACTCCTCGTCGTCCCACTGCAAGATGTCGTTGGCCCCGCTGGAGGTCTCGATGACACCGTTGCCGTTTTGGTCCTCGCAGTTTTCCGGGTTGGCGTAGAACTTCGTCAGACCGCCCTCGCGATTGGCCACCGCGACGTCGCCGTTGAGGCTGACCGAGGTTCGCGACGGGTTGCCGAAGGGCGTGTCGCGGGTCATGTACCGGCCCTCCTCGACGAGGGTCACGGTGTTGATCTTGGAGACCGTGTCCTGGCTCGAGTTGGCGATCCAGATGTACGAGTACTCGACCTTTCCACTACCGCCGTTGCCGCACAGCGGCTCGCCGGCATCGGGGATCCCCCCGAGGTCGAGGTTGACCGGGGAAGGGGGGATCGGCCCGTCGTCGTCGGGGTCGGTCGTACCGCTGGCGGTCACGGCCGAGGTACCGCCGAGCGAGTCCGCGCCGGGCCCGCCGTCGGGTCCGCCGTCGGCCGAGGGGTCGGTCGTTTCGCCGCTGCCGTCGGCGTTGGAGCCGGAGCCGGAACAGCCGGCCAGGAGCACAACGGCGGCCAAAATCTGCGTTTTCGTAGCCATGTCAAACCCCATCGCGCGGTCTCGGACGAGCGTCGCGCCTCGGTGAATGGCCGAGGCCGTCCGTTTCCTTCACGCGGCCCAGTCTACCGCACCTCGGGCGACTGCTACCCTTCGGGGATGGCCCCGGTGACGCGGTTCTTCCACCCGGTCATGGCGGCGCGCCGGCTCGGTCGCAAACCCCAGCGGGTGCAGATCGCCGGGCAGCCCTACGTGCTGTGGCGTGACGGCCAGGGCACGGCGGCGGCGTTCGTCGACGCCTGCCCTCACCGCATGGCCCCGCTGTCGGCGGGTCGGGTCCGGCCCGACGGCCGCCTCGAGTGCCCGTACCACGGCTGGAACTTCGCCGCCGACGGCCAAGGCCGCTCGCCCTCGCAGCCCGGGCTCAACAAGTGCGACGCCCGGACCATGCAGCTCGTGGAGCGACACGGGTATCTGTGGCTGGCCGAGCAGGGAGCGTCGATCTCGTCGATGCCACGCTTGGTCGACGACGGCTACGAGTACGCCGGCGCGTTCTCGATGCTCTTTCGTGCGCCGCTGCACGTGGCGCTCGACAACTTCTCCGAGGACGAGCACACGCCGTGGGTGCACACGCGGCTCGGCTGGTCCGACCGCGACCTGCAGACGATCGAGTTCGAGGCCGACAACTTCGACGACCGCACCGAGGTGTCCTATCGCGCGCGTCAGCGCGACACCGCGTTCCGTTTTCTCATCGGGATCCGCAAGGGCGACACCTTCAACAACTCGTGGGTCACCTACTTCGATCCGGTGCGCACGGTCTACTCGATCTCGTGGTCGGATCCGAAGACCGGCAACGTCCGCGGGGCGACGACGCGCTCGACGATCTTCATGGTGCCGGAGACCGAGCGGACCACGCGTTTTCACGTGTTCATCACGACGAAGGTGGTCAGCCGCCGGCTGCGGCTCATTCGACCGCTCGTCGATCGGGCGGCGGTGGCGCTGGCTTGGTGGGAAATCTTCGACGATGCGCGCTTCATTCCCACGGTCGCCGACACGCCGGAGGACATGACCGGCATGCGCCTGGGCAAGTTCGACAAGCCGCTCATCCGCAACCACAAGCTGTTGCGCCAGCTGTACTGGGGTGACGACGGCAAGATCACCCCGATCTCGAAAGCCCGTCGCGCCTGAGAGATTGGCCCCCCGCAGACGTTGCCGTCCTCGCGTGGTCCGGAAATGTCAGATGGGCCCATGGCGTACTCCACACTAGGAGCACCAAGGAGTCATCCCATGGAGCTGAACGTCCGAGGCCTGCACAACCTGCCCGTCCCGCCTGCCCTCGCCGAGCGCGTCCGGCACCGGCTCGACCTGTCCGTCGGTCGGTTCTCGTCGCGGATTCGATCCGTCGACGTCCGCCTCGAGGACGTCAACGGACCACGCGGTGGCGTCGACAAGCGCTGCACGATCTCGGTGACGCTGCGTCGCGGGGCCCAGCTGCGCGCCCACGCCGACACCGAAACCGTCGGCGCCGCCGTGGACCAGGCCGCGCATCGTCTGGCCCGGCAGCTGACCCGGCGCTTCGATCGCCAGGCCGCCGCGCACGTCGCCTGAGCGAGCGCCGCGCCGGGACTGCTACCCTGCAGCCCGGCGCGTGAAGATCGTCTACCTGTCGCAGTACTTCCCGCCGGAGGTCGGCGCTCCCGCAGCACGCGTGTCGGAGCTGTCGCGTCGGTGGGCCGAGCGCGGTCACGACGTCCAGGTCGTGACCGGGTTTCCCAACCACCCCACGGGCGTGGTGCCCCCGCGCTACCGCGGCCATCTGCGCATGCGCGAGACCGTCGACGACGTCGACGTCCTTCGCACCTTCATCTATGCGACGCCCAACAAGGGCGTGTTCCGACGAGGGCTCGCGTTCCTGTCGTTCGCCGCGTCCTCGGTCGCGCTCGGTGGTCTCGATCGGCGAGTGCGCGGCGCGGACGTCATCGTCGCGACCAGCCCCCAGTTTCTCGTCGCCGTGGCCGGGTGGGCGCTGAGTCGGCTGACCCGCACGCCCTTCGTGCTCGAGATCCGCGACCTGTGGCCGCAGAGCATCGTCGAGGTCGGGGCGCTGCCGGCCTCGCATCCGGTCGTGACCGCGCTGCGGTGGGTCGAACAGTTCCTGTACCGGCAAGCCGACTTGCTCGTGGGCGTCACCGATTCGTTCGCCGAGGTCTGGCGCGCGCAGGGCGTCGACCCGGCCAAGATTCGCGTCGTCAAGAACGGGGTCGACCTGCAGCGCTTCGCCCCACGTCCGTCCGACCCGGCGGTCCGGGCGGCGTTGGGCATCGACCCCGACGCGTTCGTGGTCTCGTACATCGGCACGCACGGCATGGCGCACAAGCTCGAGGTGCTGCTCGACGTCGCCGAGCGCCTGCGCGAACGTCCGGACATTCACTTCCTGTTCGTGGGCGAGGGCGCACGGCGGGCGGATCTGGAAGCGGATGCGAAGGTCCGCGGCCTGCGGCACGTGCAGTTTTGCGGCGCGCGACCCCGCGACGAGATCCCGGGCTTGCTCGCGACGTCCGACCTCGTGGCGGTCGTGCTCAAGCGCGCGGAGCTGTTTCGCCACGTCATCCCGTCCAAGATGTTCGAGATCATGGGGTGCGCGCGGCCGATCCTGCTGGGCGTCGAAGGGGAAGCGGCGCAGATCCTCGAGGACGCCGGGGCCGGCTGGGCCGTCACGCCCGAGGACGTCGAGGCGATGGCGTCCGCGATCGTGGCCGCGGCCGACGACCCGGAGGGCAGACGCCGGCGCGCCGAGGCCGGACGTCGCTACGTCGAGACGCACTTTTCCCGCGATGGTCTGGCCGACCGCTATCTCGACGAGCTCGCCGACCTCGTCAGCGGGCGCTGAGCTTGGCGACGATGCCGACCTCTTCGAGGTCTTCGCGGGCGTCGTCGATGAACTCCTTGACCGGCGGATCCTCGCTCTCGAGAAACCAGCGCGGCGAGGCGACGTAGGGGAACTTGTGGTCGTGGACCAGCGCGATGCGGTCGCACACTCCGAACGCGCAGCGCATGTCGTGGGTGACGAGCACGCTCGTGATCGCCAGTCGATCACGCAGCGACTCGATCATGTTCGAGATGCGCGTGATGTTCTGCGGGTCCAGACCCTGGGTGGGCTCGTCGTACAGCACGACCTCGGGCTCCACCGCGATCGCGCGGGCGAGCGCGACGCGCTTGCGCATGCCGCCGGAGAGGCTGGCGGGATACAGATCGACGATGCGCGACTCGAGGCCGACCATCTCCAGGCAGTGCACCACGCGCTCGCGGATCCGATCGAGCGGCATGTCCGTGTGCTCGTACAGGGCGTACGCGACGTTGTCGTGCACGGTCATCGAGTCGAACAGCGCGCCGGCCTGAAACAGGTAGCCGACCGATTGCCGCACCTGCTCGAGCTCGACGTCGGACATCTTTTGCAGGTCGGTGCCCTTGAACAACACGCGACCTTCGTCGGGCTCGATGATCCCGAGCATGATCTTGAGCCACACGCTCTTGCCGCAGCCGCTCTCGCCGATGATCGCGAGCGTCTCGCCGCGATGAACGCTGAGCGTTGCGTCCTTGAACAACACCACGTCGCCGTACGCGTGGCTGATTTCCTCGAGTCGCCACAGTTCTTCCCCCCACGCTCGACCGGCGGGTGGCGGCGCGGCGCCGAAGGGCTGGGTCTTGACCACGGGGCAGATCCTACCGGTCGGGCCGGGCGTATCCTGCGCTGTCGGGCGGCGCCCGCCAGGCGGGACTGCCTCACGTTCGGATTCAGCGGCTCTGCGCGAAAACCGCAAGCAATGAACATCGTTCTCCTGCAATTCACGGCACGGATGTGTCAGAATGTGTGACAGGGCTGACGCGAGATTCACCAGAACGCAGAAATGACGCGAAAATGTTGGAGAATGCGCCGGGCTGGGCGTCTTCGCCCATGTCCGGCCTTCGCTGCCACCGTCGTGACGCTGCACTGAAACCAAATGTCCACCGCTGCCGAAAACTCACTCAACCACGATCCGCTCGTGGGGGAGACGCTGGGGGGTCGATACAAGATCGATCGCCTCATCGGTCGCGGTGGAATCGGGCTCGTCTACCTCGCCCTCGATCAGGTCGAGGGGCGCAAGGTGGTCGTGAAGGTTCTCGCCCCGCACTGGACCGACGACGACGACGCCGTCGCGCGGTTCGACCGCGAGGCGCTGCGGATGGCCAAGCTCGACCATCCCAACGTGGTCCGCATGTACGACCACGGCCACCACGGGGACCAGGCGTTCATCGTCATGGAGTTCCTCGACGGTGAACCGCTGCGCAACTATCTCAATCGCAAGAAGACGCTGAGCTTCGAGGAGTTCGTCCCGATCGCGTCGCAGGTCCTCGCGGGCGTGGGCTACGTGCACGCGCGCAACATCATGCTGCGCGACATCAAGCCGCCCAACATCATGTTGTGCGAGCGCGACGGCAAGGCCAACCACGTCAAGCTGCTCGACTTCGGTCTCGCCAAGCTCATGGGCGAGGACGACGAGCTGACGAAGGCCCACGTCATCGGCACGGCGGGCTACCTGTCGCCCGAGCAGATTCGCGGCGAGAAGATCGACGTGCGCGTCGACGTGTACGCGCTCGGCATCATGTTCTTCCTGATGCTGACGGGCGAATCGCCGATCGACGGCGACAACGACGCGGCCGTCCTCTTCAATCACGTCCACGGCGACCGCAAGCGGCTCGAGGATCTGTTGCCGGAGGGGCATCGCGTCCCGCCGGAGGTCATCGAGCTGCTGCACCAGTGCCTGTCCAAGATCGCCGACGAGCGGCCCGCCGACGCCAACGAGATGGCCGAGGTGCTGTTCGAGTCGGTGCATCCGTCGATGTTCTTGCTGCCCACCGCCAGCGACGTGACCCGCCGGCCCGCGCAGGAGTACTGGGCCAAGCGGCTCAAGAAGGGGGCGAGCTTCGACGAGGATCTCGAAGCATCCAGCGGCGAGCACACGCGCCCGGTGGTCAAGCGGACCCTCGAAGAGGCTCGCAACGCGGCAGCGCTGCACTCCGGCCCGCAGTCGCTCGCGCCCAGGAAGTCCGGCCCGCGCAAGGCGGCGCCCGCCAAGCCGCCGCTCCCCAGCACGGCCAAGGCACCGCCCAAGCGCACGACGCCGAAGAAGCCGCCGCTGCGCACGGGCGAGCGCAACGCGGAGCTGAGCCAGACGCAGTTCGGGATGCCGAAGGCGGCGGAGAAGGCCAAGCCGCCCCCGCTGCCCAAGCCGAGCTCGACCACCCTCGGGCTTCCGGTGCCCAAGCGCCTGCGCTCGAGCACGCCGCCGCCCGGCGCGTCGGCGGCGATCACCGGCTCGCGACCGACCGCGCACGTGCTCGACGACCCCGCGGCCGAGTCGTCGTCGTCGCTGCCCAAGCCCAAGCCGTCGTCGGCGCCCACGCCCCCGCCGCGGCGGATCGGGATCGAAGCGCCGGCCGCTGCCGTCGCGGCGCGGGTCGATCAGGGGCTGACGGTGCAGTTCGACGCCGACGATGCCCGTGCGGCGGCCTTGCGCGAGCACGCGCCGACCGGACAGGTGTCGAGCCGGCAGGCCGCGGCGATGGCCGGCATCCCCGCGATCGTCGAAGGTCCCGACAACGACTCCCTACCGATCGCGATCGACGACGAGCCGCTGCCGCTGGGCACGCCCAACGACATCACTGCGGTCGGCACCGGGCCGATCACCTCGGTGGGCAACGCACCCGACCTCGATCGCGGGTCCAACAAGCTGCTGTGGGTCCTCGTCGCCGCCGGCCTCGGTGCGCTCGCGCTCGGAGGGGTCACGGCGTACTTCGCCCTGGCCGGCCCCGACGAGCCGACACCCGCCGTGGCCAAGGGTGACGACGCGCCGACCGACGCCGACGAGAAGGCCAAGCCCACGCCGCCCCCCGAGCCCGAGGTCGTCGACGGTGGCGGGGCCAACGAGCCGGAGCCGGTCGCGGCCGACGACGGCGACGACGAGGTGATCGAGATCTCCGGCGAGCCCGAGGCGGCACCGCTGAAGGTCAAGGGCCCGACGGGCGCCACCCTGCTGTCGGATGGTGTCGAGATCGGCAAGCTGCCCTTCGAAGGCCAAGTGCCCCACGGCAAGCACACGCTGCGCGTGGAGGCCGAGGGCTACGACGCCTGGGAGACCGAGGTCACCGTCGAGCCGGACAAGGGCGCGCAGGTCGAGGCCAAGCCCAAGAAGGCGGCGGTCGGTTCGACCAAGCCCAAGCCTGGGTCCAAGAAGCCCAAGCCCGGCAAGACGACCCCGGCGGTCACGCCCGCCACCGACG
This sequence comes from uncultured Pseudomonadota bacterium, assembly GCA_937896535.1. Taxonomy (GTDB): domain Bacteria; phylum Myxococcota_A; class Polyangia; order Nannocystales; family Nannocystaceae; genus CALBMM01. The sequence goes on along the minus strand of CALBMM010000102.1, from coordinate 80,586 downwards.
ATCCGACCCCCAAGCCGGAGCCCAAACCCAAGCCGGACAAGAAGGACGACGTCTTCATGAACCCGGCGAAAGGAGACGACGGCGGGGGTATCTTCCTGCCCGTCGGCAAGTGATCGTGCCCTCGCCTCTATCGATCGTCCCCTCCGGCCGTCGGCTCCTCGCGACCGCGGTCGCCGTCTGCTTTCTCGGCGTCTCCACGCCCGCCACCGCCGCCGCCGCGCCCGAAGAGGAAGTCGCGGCGATCAACGACCAAGCGGTCGAGGCGTTCAAGAACAAGGAGTACGAGAAGGCCGCCGAGCTGTTCAAGCAGGCGTACGAGCTCAAGCCGGAGCCGAACTACCTCTTCAACATCGGCCGCGTATACGAGCAGGCGGGCGACATGAAGAATGCCGTCGAGTTCTACACGCGATTCCTGCGCCAGCCCGAAGTGGATCTGAAGGCGCGCGAAGTGGCGCTGGAGCGACGTCGAGTCCTGACGGCCGTGCTCGACGAGACCGAGCCCGGCTGGAACAAGACCGAAGAGGACGAGCCACCCGAGGACGAGCCGCCCGAGGACGACGGTGGCGCTCAGGACGAGCCGCCTCCGAAAGAGACGCCACCGGCCGACGAGCCACCCCCCGAGCCGAAGAAGCCGAACAAGCTGCGGATCGCGGGCTACTCGTTGCTCGGCGTCGGCGGGGCCGCCCTGATCGGCGGGGCCGTGTTCGCGGGCGTGGCCTCGAGCAACAAGAACGAGCTCGATGACCTCAATACCCTCGGCGCTCGCGACGACGCCATCAGCCGGGGCAAGCGCAACGCGTTGATCGCCGATGTGCTGTTTCTGTCCGGCACGGTCATCGCACTGACCGGCCTGACCCTGGTGTTGGTCTCCCTCAAGAAGAAGCCCAAGGCCAGCGCCCGCGCCACGATCGCGCCTGCGCTCGGGCCCCACGGGGGCGGCGCTTCGGCGGTGATTCGGTTTTGACCATGAACGACGACCTTCGGTGTACGACGCGCGGCCGCTGGCTGCGCCTTTCGTTGGCGGCGGGGCTCGGCGTGGGCACGGGCGCTTGCTCTTTCGTCCTCGACTTTCAGCAGTGCCGCGACGACTCCGACTGCGCCAACGAGGCCGGCGAGGAGCTGATGTGCATCGAAAACGAGTGCCAGCCGCCGGTCGATCCCGCCACGATCCCGTGCACGGCGACCTCGGACTGCACCGATCGCTTCGGCCTGGAGTCGGCGTGCGGGCTCAACGGGACGTGCTCGTTCCTCGCGTCCGAGGAGTGCCCCACGGTGGTGATGCCGGCCGAGGCGACGGTGGACTCCGTGCGCCTGCTCGGCTCGATCACGGCCGTGTCGCCGCCGTACGATGTGGTGGGGGTGCCGCTGCAGAATGCGGTGCAGCTGGCGGTGGAGGACTTCAACGCCAGCGCGCGGCTGCCTGGCAACCGGCGCGTCGGCTGGATCGCGTGTGACTCCGGCGGGCGCGTCGACACGGCCACCGCGGCCGCGGCCCACCTGCAAAATCTCGGCGTGATCGGGATCGTCGGACCCACGACCTCCGAGGAGCTGCTCGGCGTCGCCAACGACGTCACCGTCGGTGGCGGCACGTTCATGATGAGCCCCACGGCCACGGCCGCGGTGATCACCGGGATCCAGGACCAAGGGCTGGTCTGGCGCAACATCGGCAGCGACGTGCACCAGGCCTTCGCCCTCGCCGATCGCGTCTCGTTGCTCGATCCGACGCCGAGCAAGGTCGTGATGCTGACCAAGAACGACGCGTACGGCAACGGGATCCTCGAGCAGGTGTCGCCGATCCTCGCCCAGCGCCTCTCCGCGGGCAGCCTCATCACGCTCAAGTACTCCGATCCCGGCGCGTTCGAGAGCAACGAGCAGTTGCTGTCCGAGTACGGGGCCCGCATCGCCATCGCGTTCGGTGAAGCCCCGGACACGATCGTCGTGATCGGGACGTCCGAAGCACGCGACTTGATCCTCTTTTACCTCGAGGTCTGGGCCGACGCGTCGCCGCGGCCGCCGCTGCCACGTTTCCTCGTGACACACGGCGCAGTGCCGGTCATGGAGGAGGTCGTCGAGAGCGTCTCGGAGAGCTTCGCACCGACCTTGATGGACAACGTCGAGGGGATCTCGCCGATCGTCCAGGACCCCGACAACTTCGACGCCTTCAACATCCGCTACAAGATCCGCTTCGACGACAAGGACGCGCTCACGCTGTCGTCGCTGCCGTACGACGCGGCGTTGGTGGAGATCCTCGCCGCGGCGTCGCTGGGCGAGGGGCCGATCACCGGGGCCGGGATGGCCGAGGCGATGCCCAAGCTCGTCGACAAGGGCGGCACGCCGATCTCGTTCGGCGGGGCAGGGTTGGGCTTCATCTCGCAGGCGGTCGACGTGCTGCAAAACGGCGGCACGGTCGATCTCAAGGGGGTCAGCGGCGAGCTCGACTTCGACGTCACCACCGGCGAGGTCCGCACGAATCTCATCGGCTGGGGCCTGCAGCCACGCCCGGGAACCACGGCGTCACCGTTGCTGACGCCCGAGCGCCTGTACACGCTCGACGATCCGCCCGCCAACGGCGGCATGTGGTCGGATCTGTAGCGTTGCCCCCCGCCACCGGCTCGCGAGCTCGGCATCGGCAGCAAGCGGCGGGTTCCCCCCGCACGCGGGGGCAATAGGCTCGCGAACCGTCCTACGATCGGCGCGCGTCGATCGAGTACTTGCCGGGGCCCACGAAGATCAGCGAGACGAAGAGGATCCCTGCCTCGATCGCGTGGCTGGCTTTGACGAAGCCGTCGCCCTTGGCCATGTGCATGTAGGCGGCGACGGCCATCGTGCCGGCGAGGGCGACGCAGGCGGGTCGAAACAACAAGCCCGCGGCCAGCAGGATCCCGCCGCCGAACTCCGACATCGCGGCCATGAAGCCCCACGCGGTGGGCCAGAAGTCCAGGCCGAGATGGGCCATCGCCTTGCCGAGCTTGGCCCAGCTTTGTGCGCCCCCGGCCACCTTCGGCCAGCCGTGCAGCACGAACATCGCGCCGATACCGACACGCAAGAGCAACAGGCCGTGGTCGTGGTAGCGGTCGAAGCGGCTCATCGACCGGGAGCATCGGCGCACCTGGACTTCGGTGCAAAAAAAAGCCGACCCCGGACCATCCGGGGCCGGCAGAGCAGACCGCGTCAAAATGACGTTGGAAGACTCGGACGACGTGGTCAGCGAGATTGGGAGTAGGCGCCCCGGCCGTGGACGTACATGACGCCCTCGTGGCCGAGGTTGATCGGGGCAAAGCGTGGGCCGAACTGCATGACGAAGGCGTTGGAGCCGCGCAGGCCGGCGGCGGGCGCGACTTCGGGAGGTCGCGTCGCGCGAGCCGCGGGGTCGACCCAGACGGCGCAACCGCCGAGGCGGGCCGGTGCCGCGCAGATCGCCTCGTACAGCGGAAGCAGCTCGGGGTCGGCCTGCGATGGCTCGCGGGCGCAGTCGAAGACGTCGCCGGGCACGTCCACGCGCGACAGCGAGAAGCGTCGGCTCCACTGCCCGACCGACCGTCGCGGAAGGGGACCGCGGAACAAGCCGCGCCGCGCCTCGTCCTCGCCGAGAAACACGATCGCGGTCTCGCGGGCGGGCACGTCGTCGGCGTGGTGATAGCTGGCGTTGGAGATGAACAGCATCATGGCGCGCGCGTCCTTGGGCGCACCGATCAGGTCGATCCCCCGCAGGTCGATCGTGAAGACGTGCTCCATCCGCTCGTCGCATGGATCCCACTGCTCGAGGCAGTTGGCTTCGTGCAGCAATTCGCCGAGGCGGGCGTAGCGGGGCCAGTCGTCGGCGGTCAGCCCGACCGGTGGGCCGAAGACGCGGTTGAGATTGTCGTCGGGAGGGGCCGTCTCCAGGTCGGGGAAGTACAGCGTCAGGTTTCGCTCGTGAGGGCGAAAACCTCCGGCGATGCGCCGGATCAACTCGATGTAGTCGGCGGCCATCCCCTGACAGACGCAGACGGCCGGTCCCTCCGTGGGTTGCGCCGGCGCGGCCGGAACACGCTTGAGCCGCCTCACACCGGCGAGGTCGCGGTCCGTCAGCGGATCGTCGAGGCGTCGGCGGCGACGTCGGTCGTCTCGTGCAGCCACTGTCGGAACGTACCGGCGTCGTCGGGCGTCGGATCTCGCCACGTCCGCAGCCAGGACAGGTGGCGAACGTCCGCGATGGTGCCCTCGGGCGTCCAGGCCATCGGGTCGTAGACTCGGGGAAACGATCGCGCCTCGCCGGTGTCGATCTGGACCAGCCGACTGGTCGCGTCCTCGCCGCCGAGCTCGGCATCGGGCCGCAGCAGCAGGGCGTCACGCGTCGGCGACACCACGAGGCGGTCGAAGACGCCACGAACGGTGGGCAACAGGCGCATGCGGTCGTCGTCGAGGCTCCACAGCAGCGAACGATCGTCGTGGGTGCGCAGCAGCAACGTCGTCATGCTCTGGTCGACCAGCAGGCGCGTCAGCTCGGGCTCCTCGAACAGCAGGTGAGGATTGGGGTCGTCGCGATCGATGTGCCACACCCGCAGCGTGCGGGAGACGGGACGGCCTTGCTCGTCGACGAGCTCGTCGGCGCTCGCGAGCCGCAGGCTCTTGCCGTCGCCGTGAAAGACGTACGCCAGTCGCTTGCCGGGCTCTTCGCCCTCCTCCCAGATCGGCCGCGTCTCCGCTTCGGTCTGCAGGTCCCACAGCCGTGGGCCATCTTGGTGGTCGGAGACGAGCGCGCCGCCGTCGGGGGAGAACTGCAAGAGCACCGCCGGGGACTCGGTCGCCGGAAGGCTCGTCGGCTCGCCACCGTGGACCGGGTAGCGCACGATCGTGCACTCTTGCGCGCCGGCGCAGCTGGCCGCGGCCACTGCCGTACCGTCGGGCGTCCACGTGAAGGCGCGCGAGCGCTTGGAACCCTCGCCGCGCAGCAACCGGGGCCGAACGTCGCGATCGGTGATCGACCAGACGACGAGCCCGCCCAGCTCGTCGATGCCCGCGAGGTCGAAGCCCTGGGGCGAGAACTTCAGTCGCGAAATCTGTCGCGTGTGCGTGCCGAGCTTGGCTTTCGCGCCCCCGGTCTCCGACCACAGCTGCACGTTGCCCTGCGAGGTCGCGGTCGCGAACAGCTCGCCCTTGGGCGAGCTCGCCAGGGCGACGATGGGGGCGGCGAGCTGGGTGATGCGCGTCCCATCCGGTCGCGTCGCGCCGCTGCGCGGGTCGCCGAAGCGAAAGACCTGCACCGTGCCGTCGGCCGTGGCGAGTGCGGCCCGGTCGCCCTTGGGCGTCAGCGCCATCGTGACCACCGAGCCCGGGAGTCCGAGCAGGGTCCGCTCGTCCTCGTCCCGGGTCAGCATCACTTGGCGACCGGCGCGAAAGCTCGCGAGCGAGTGTCCGAGGTCGTTGAAGGCGATGCCGTCGACGATGCCGTCGTGCCCGACGCGATACGACTTGCCGCTCGAGGTCGACCAGGTGCGAACCGCTCCTTCGGCGCCCAACGACAGCAACTCGCCGGCGGCCGTGAAGGCGACGTCGGCGACCGCACCTTCGTGCCCCTCGAGCACCCAGTGCGTCTTGCGGTCGAGAAACCACAACCGGATCGTGCCGTCGGCGCTCGCCGAGGCCATGTGTTCGCCGTGTGGTGCGATCACGACCCGCGAGATGGCTTCGTCGTGGTTGGACAAGGCGCGCTTGGTCTGTCCCTCCCACGACCACAGCCGCACGGTGCCGTCGCGCGCCCCGGTGACCACGATGTCGCCATCGGGGTGGATCGCGACCGCGGTCAGCGGCCCGTCTTGAGGGGCCAACGCTCGCGGCACTTCGTCGGGTCCGGCGCGCAGTCGCAGCAGGTGCAGCCGACCGTCGCGACCGACCGCGGCCACCCGATCGTCGTCGCCTGCGACCGCGAAGTCCTCCAGCGGCACACCGGTCGCGAGCACCTCGCGCAGGCCCTCGGTCTCGTCCCAGACCACGAGCTGGCCACCGTGGCCCGACATCAGCAGCTGCGTACCGTCTGCGGTCCAGCGCAGCCGCGACACCTGACCGATCTGGGGGCGCACGCGCCGGGCGATCACGCCGCGGTGGAGCGCGTCACTGGCGATCGAGCGCGCGGCCGGTAGCCACTCGTCGTTTTCGTCCGACAAGTGCTTGAGCACGGCCAGTGCTCGGGTCGGATCTTCGTCGATGACCTCGCGGGCGTACGAGAGCACGAGATCGTCCCATTTCTGTGACACGGTGCGCGACTGGGCGCGCCGCAGCTCCGCCTCGGCGTTGACGACCCGCGCGCGCTCGAACTCCGCGCGCAGTCGCTGACCTTCGGCTCGTGCCGCCCGCTCGCTGCGTGCCGACCACCAAAAGCCGCCGGCGACGAGGAAGACGAGCGCCACGGCGAGCAACGCGAGCGCCCGGCGGACGCGACGGCGGGGATCGTGGATGAGATCCGACAGCAGCTGCTGCATGTCGCCGTAGCGCTCGTTGGGGTGCATCTGCAGCCCGCGCTCGAGCACGCGCAGGACGTGCGGCGGCGACTCGGTGAATTTGGGTGGCGCGTGCAGGTTGCCGGCGAGCACGTTTTCACGGAGCACGAAGAGGCTGTCGCCCCCGAACGGACGAAAGCCGTACAGCGCTTCGTACAACGCGACGCAGTACGAAAACTGGTCGGTGCGCGCGTCGGTGTGCTGGCCCATGTGCTGCTCGGGAGCCATGTACGCCGGCGTACCCATGATCGCGCCCGTTCGCGTGAGCGCGCCGTCGCCGGTCTTGACCGTTTCCAGGCCGAGCCCGTCCGTGGCTTGCCGGACGAGCGATGCGATCTCGGGCCGCTCGTACTTGCCCGATGGATCCGAGCGCGCAACCTCCTTGCGAGCGAGCCCGAAGTCGATGACTCGCACCGACCCGTCCCGCCCGACGAGCACGTTGTCGGGCTTGAAGTCGCGGTGGACGATGCCGGCGGCGTGGGCCGCGGCGAGTCCCCTTCCGGCAGCGAGGTAGGCGTCGAGGACCTCGCGCCAGCCGCGGGCGTTGGACGATTGCCACGTCTTGAGCGTGGCACCGTCGACGAACTCCATCGCGACGTAGACCTTGTCCTCGAACTCGCCGACCTCGTAGACCTGGATCACGGACTCGTGCGAGAGGCGGGCGAGGGCTTGTGCCTCTCGCATCAATCGCGCGCGGCCGTCGGTGCCGGTGCCATGGCCGTCCGGACGCAGCAGCTTGACGGCGACCTTGCGGTCGAGCAGGTCGTCGTACGCGGCGTAGATGACTCCCATGCCACCTTGACCGATCCGCTTGATGACGACGAAACGGCCGATGCGCACCGGGTCTGCCGGTGGGGCGAAGCGCTCGGCCTCGTCGGCGCCGGCCGAAGCGGCGCCCTTGCCCCCGAACAGACGCGCCCGCACGTCGGCCCGCAGCCGGCGCAGCCACGTTCGGCTGTCGCTGGAAACGGAAGACAGGTGGGGGGCGGACACGCGATCGACAGGATACCGCGTGGGCGCCCGCGCACCCGTCGACCTCAGGGGCCGCAGGCGTCCGGAACGGGGTCGCGATCGCAACATCCGACCAGGTTGCCCGCCGAGCAGGCCTCCTCGCGCATCGCCGCGGCCGCCTCGTCGAGGTCGTCACGGCACACGCACAGCTTCTCGCAGCAGAAGTCACCGAGGGACTGCACGCGGGCGCACGAAAACCCCGTGCGGCACGTCGTGCCCGGATCTCCGTCGTCGCAGTCGGCGTCGGAGTCGCAACGCATCGTGCACATCGATCGCGACAGCACGTGCGTGCTCGCGACCTCGCACCGGCCGGCGACGCACTCGAACGTGCTCGACGTGCCCGATGCGTTGCAGTCCGCGGCGGTCTCGCACGGGGCCACGGGGGGCTCGTCCCGGGCCGGGTACATACACATCAGCTGATCGCAGGCGAGGGCCGGGAACGTCACGGTGGGCACCTGGGGGGCGTCGAGGTGGCCGTGATTGCACGGGGCCCCGACGTCCGAGGTGGGGCAGCCAGTCGCGGCCAGGAGCGCCAAAGCCGCGATGCTCGGCGGCGGAAGCAGGAAGGGGCGGGCCATGCAAACGCCCACCCGCGGCCATTACGAGGGTTTCCTGCGCCACGAGGAAACAAACGAGGGGCCCGGGAGTGACACAGTCGTGGACGGTGCCGCTGCGCCGGCCGACCCCCTGCCGTGCTCGCTTGCCTTCTGACACTGATGCTCGGTCCGAGCGTCTCCGTGGACACGGAGCCGGCCGATGCGGCGCACGACGAGCTCCGGCGCTTCGTGGCGCTGCGCGTGCTCCAAGAGGGCTACGATCTCACCGCCGACCGCGAGCGCGCCGATGCCCGCGTCCTCGTGCGCGTGCGCGACGAAGGCACCGAGATCCAGGTCCAGGGGGCCGCGGCGACCCGCAGCTTCGCGGTCGAGCCCGGACCCGCGGCACTGCAGCGACTCGAGGTGCTGCATCGGGCGCTGATCGGGATCGAGGCGGTCGCACGGGTGGAACCAGATGCCGAACGCGATCCCGGCGTGTCGCTGTCGTTGTCCGAGCCCAGCGATCGCGCCGAGTCGTTGATGGCGGCCGTGGTCGCGGCGGCGCTCGCCGACGGCCGACGCGTCACCACCGACGCCCATCCCGACGACACCCTCGTGTGCATCACCCCGCGGGGCGATCTGGCCGAGGTCGCGGTCGGGCCCGCCGTGGACGGGTGCGCCCCGGCGACCGCGGTCGTCTCGCTGCAGGACGACGTCGACGCGTCGGCCCGCGACGTGATGCAGCAGACGCAGGCGTCGTCGTGGATCTTGCCGGAGCCGCCCGAGGGGAAGGAGTCCTTCGAGGCGCAGCCCGAGCCCCCGCCCGAGGCGCCGGCGGTGGTCCCGGTCGAGGCGACGTTGCGGCGTGACGAAGAGGTTCCTCTGCAGGGACCGGCGCGCGCGGGACTGCGGCTGGGCATGGAAGGCGGCATCGTGGCGCGGGCCCCGACGGTGGATGCGTCGTTCCGCGCCCGCGTGCGGGCCGGGGCGTACGACGGCATGGGAGGGCGCCTCGAGCTCGGCGTGATCCCCTCGTCGAACGAGAAGATTCAGGTCGTCGACACGGTGCTCGCCGTCGGGCCCGATTGGCAGCACCGCATCGGCAAGCGCGGCGGCGTGCACGTGGCCGCGACCCTCGGTGCGGACATCCACACGTACGCCGTCGACTCGTGGAGCGCGGCCGACGTTTCGTGGGTGTGTGGACTGCCGGTGGCTGCCTCGGTCGAGCTGCGGGGCGAGACCCGCATGCACCTCTCGGTGCTGCCGGAGGTGTCCGGCGTGGCGACCTCGCACGCCGTCAACGACGGCGAGGTTTGGCGTCGAAGTGCGTGGCGGATCGGCGCCGCGGTGGGCTTTTCGTACGGATGGAGGATCGAGTGAGCGACTCCAGTCTGGTGGCGGAGATCGTGGGGGTGCGCGGGAACACGCGCGCGTCCGCGGCCGCACGCGTCGACGCGCTGTACCGGCGCTACCACCCGCTCGTGTACCGACTCGCGCTGCGCTACGGCCGAGGTGACGCGGCGTGGGCCGAGGACGTGATGCAGGAGGTGTTCATCGGCGTCTTCGACGTGCTCGATCGCCTCGACGAGCGCGAGGGACTCGAGCCTTGGTTTTACCGGGTGACCACCAATCGCTGCCTCAATCGCCTTCGTCGTCAGCGCGTGCGCCAGGCCGTGCCGGTACGCTGGCTGCTCGGGCAGAAGGTGACGCAGCCCGTCGATCCCGAGCGGCTCACGGCGGCACGCCAGGGACTGACGCAGTGCTGGGACGTGCTCGAGCGGCTGCCGCCCAAGGAGCGCGTCGCGTTTTGCATGTACTACCTCGACGGCAAACGCCAGTCGGACATCGGCGACGTGCTCGGCCACACCAAGGGCTACGTCTGCAAGCTCATCAAGCGGGCCGAGAACCGCGTGCGCGCGGCGGGCTGGGAGGTCGAGGACCATGTCTGAGCCCAGCCAGACCAAGCCGGCTCTCGTGCCGCAGCTGCGGCAGCTCGACCACGACGCGATGCTCTCCGGCGTTCCCGCGGGGGCGCGGTACCGCGTGGCCGATCGCATCGCGCAGGAGGCCGAACATCGCGAGGCGGCATCGACCCCGCGGCGGTGGATCCCCGCGCTGACCTTCGTGGCCGGTGCGGCGCTGGTGCTGCTCGTGGTCGGCCTGGGGCTGCGTCCGACGCCTTCGTCGTCGGGCGTGGTCGTGCGCTCGCTCGGGGCGTTCGTGGTCGCAGGCGACGATTGCCGCCTGGCCCAAGACGCCGACACCACGACGACGCGCGGCGCGTGCCGGCTGTCGAGCGCGACCGTGGTGGCGCAGACGTGGGACGAAGCGCGCGTCCGTCCGTGGCGCGACACGTTGCAGGTCGACGACGGCACCGTGGTCTTCGAGGTCGAGCACGTGCCGGCCGGTGCACCACCGGTCGCGGTTCGCGTCTCGCACGGCACGATCGAGGTTCTCGGGACTCGCTTCGCGATCGAGCAGGATGCCACCGGCGGTCACGTCGATCTGTTCGAGGGCCGGATCCGGTTCGTCGGCGACGACGGCCAAAGAAGAGACATCGCCCCGGGGCAGCGACTGGGGTGGGGCGATCGGGCGACCGAGCCCGTGCGCCGAGATCCGCCGCCGCCCGAGCCCCCCGCGACCGAGTCGGACCTCGCGGACGAGCCGGCGCCGGCCCAAGAACCCCGCAGCGAACGTCCCGCACGTGCCCCCGCGCCGGGGCACGCATCACCCCGCACGGACGAGGATGCGGCCGCCATCGTCGACGAAGTCGAGTCGCTGCGCCGTCAGGGTCGCTACGCCGAGGCCGCCAAGCGACTGCGCGACGCCCTGCGCCAGTCCTGGTCGCGGCGCGTCGCCGAAGTGTTCAGCTTCGAGCTCGGCACGATCCTCGCCCGCCACCTCGGCGACAGCGATGCCGCCTGCGCCCACTGGCGCGCCCACGAGCGCCGCTTCGGAGAGAAGGGGCGCTACGCGAAGGCGGTCGCGGATCTCCGCGCCGCCTGCGATTGAGTGCGGTGCTCTATTGCGACAGCTCGGCGAGCTCCACGGTGATCGCCGGAAGATCGTTTGCGTCGGCCAAGCGGTCGAACTCGACGTAGTACGTGCCGGCCTCGAGGTCGATCTGGGTCGACGCCCACTGGTCGTTGCGAAGGACGATCTCTGATGGCCGATCGCACGCCGTATCACACCGCACGAGCTTGATCTCGAACAGGTTGATCGCCCTCGACAGGTCGAAGAAGTCGGTCTCGAATCGAAATCGTCCCGGTGTCGCGAGATTGAGGACTTCGGTCGTGTAGACTCGCCCGAAACGCGGGCCGATTACGTCGTCGTCGTCGCAGCTGACGAGGAAGGTCCAAGAGACGCGACGTGGTGCCTCTGCGATCCACGGCGTACGTTCGCCGGCGCACTCGAGGATGGGAATCCGCCAGTCGTTGCGACTGCAGATCGGATACTGCGCGTAGTCGGCAAGGACTCTCGTCAGCGACTCACCGAGAACTTCTTCGAATGCGGCCTCGAGCGTCACCGACCGTCCGGCACTCGCGAGGTCCATGACCTCATCGAGTGAGTATCGCTCGAGCAAGTACCGTACGAAGTGTCCCGCCCGCTGGTACTCGGCGAGCCCAACCACGTCGCCGTCCAGCACGTCCTCTACCGGGGCGAGCATCGCGGTTGGAGCTACCGTGGACACGTCATCGCCGTACACTTCGGCCAGCCCCTCCTCCAGGACGGACGGCGCCTCGCGAACCGCACTCCATCCCACCGCGTTCGAACGCACACCATGGACGATCTCGTGGCTCGCTGGGAGGTACGTCGTCCAGATCTCGGATTCGTACGAGCATGCGCTGTCTTCACACGGACCATCTGCGAAGTCGAAGTTCGGGGGCAGCACGTAAACATCGAGCTCGAACCCTTCCTCGGCCATCAATTCCTTGCCGACGAGGTCCGCGTGGCGGTCCATCGCCTCGAACGAACCACCGCATGCGGTGACGCCATCAGTTCCGATCGCGAGATGCTCGCCAAACCATGCCGCCATGGGTCGCGGCGCGTTGACGACGGCGTCCTGCGAACACGCGGAAAGCAGCGATACGCAGAACGCCGCAAGACTCGGGGCGAGACACGACGTTCTCTCGACCATGACAGCTCTCGCGATTCGATTGGCTAGCCGATCCAGCCAAGCATCTTCGAGCTTACGGCCAGTCGTCTTTTGTGTTCGCTCGAAGTTCTGTTGTCAGAGGATATCACCTGACGATCGTGGCGGACTCGCCGTGGGATGGAACGGCCATGTAGTCGCGGCACACGTAACGCCGCATGTCGGGTATTGTCGAACCGATGTCGTCGCGCCTCGTGCGAACGCTCGGGATCGTCGTCGTGCTCGCGCTCGGCTGCCCGTCGAACTCGTCGGAGCCGACACCCGAGCAGACCGATTCCGTGACGTCGAACGCAGGGCTGCCGGCTTCCGCGACCGGGGAGGGCGGCAGCGAGTCTGCGACCATGGCCGGCGAGCCCGAGACCACCGCCGTCGACGAGCCGAGGATGGACGTCCCGAGCGAGCCGACACCGCAGGTGATGCCATGTGACGAAGTGGGCCGCTCGTCGGTGAACGTGACCGCCGGGCAGACGCCGGTCGGCACGCTTGCAGTCGCGCACGCCGTGTTCGGCTGGGACTACTGCTGCGTCCCGAACCCGGTCGTCGCGCTGACTGTCGAACCCGCACCGCCGGGCGGGCTGTTCCCGCGTCCTCCCGATTACGTCGCGGTCGAGGTCTACGCGGAGGTCGAGGGCATCGTTTACGAGGGCGCGTATCCGGCGAACGTGTACGCCTCCATCGCTGGGGAGGACGCATGGACTGCCACCGGGCAGGTCGAGGTCCTGACCCCGCTCGGCATCCGCTCCAACCCCGGATCCATGGATTCGGAGGCGCGCCTCGTCGCCCGGATCACCGTCGTCGGCGATGGTTGGAACTTCGACGTGGACGTCGACGCCCCGCACTGCACCGGGTACGACGCACCGAGCTGCCCGTGCGAGTGATGCCGACGCGCCCGTGCGGCGCGTCGATCATGCGTGGTCGCTCGCGCGGAGCGACTACATCACGCCGCACATCGGCGGGGTGACCGTGCCGGTGTCGAGGTCGAACTCGGGATCCATGCAGGTCTCGCCGGCGGCCGTGTCGCAGTCGGCATCGACGCCACACTCGCCACACACGCCCAGCTGCAGGATGTTCTTGACGTTGACCACGAAGCAGATGCCCGACTCGCAGGCCATGGCGCCGGTGCCGAGGTGGTCGCAGCCCTGACCGTTGGGCACGCTGCCCGGGTCGACGCACTGCTTTTCGCCGGTGACGTTGGCGACGTCGACGACCGGCGAACACAGCTGGCCGCCCATGCAGTCGGCATCCGTGTCGCACTGGCCACACGTCGACACGACCAGCAGCGGCGCCGCGTCGATGATCGTGCCGCAGATCAGGCCTTCTTGGCAGACGTCGGAGGTCTCGCAACCCTCGCCGGCCGCACCCATGTTGCACACGGCGCCGACCGGCGGATCCGCCAGCGGGTTGGGCGGGGTGCAGCCACCCATGTCGCAGTCGGCGTCGGCCTTGCACTCGCCGCAGCGGCCGCCGATGCCGGCGACGAAGAAGCACGAGTCCGACTCGCAGTCGCAGTCCTCGACGCAGTCGGCACCGTTGGCACCCGGCGGCATCGCGCAGCCGCCCATGCCGGTGTCGGCGGTGGGATCGGTGGGGTCGGTGCCACTGCCGGTGTCGGCGGTGGGATCGGTGGGGTTGGCCGTCGTGGCGTCGTCGCTGCCACCGGGCCCGCCGGAGGTAGGATTCGTCCCGCTGCCGTCGCCCGCGGACGTGCCGCTGAGCGTCGTCTGCTCGCCGCCGCCATCATCTCCGCATCCGGCCAACGCGAGCGCAGCCGTCAGACACGTACCCAAAGCAAAACAAAACCCCTGTCGCATCCTCGTTCTCCCTTACGAAGTGATGCGCGCACTATAGGGCGACGTCGGCACGGCGCGCACCGCAGGCGGCGTGAGCCAGCGGACGTTCGTGCGGCCGTCGAGCGGCGCGGCCCGCGATCGACGCGGGTTCCTTGCGCGATCGGGGGAGGGCGTCGACCATGGGTAGGTGGCTGGCCCGCGCGCGCTCGCATGGATCGTCGGCGCAATGCTGTGTCTGACCGCAGGCACCGCTCGCGCCGGCAACGACGACGACGGTCGCCCGTGGGCCAAGGGCACGTGGGGGGTCGGCCCGGTGCTCGGCTTCGGCTTCGGCTCCGACGTCACCAACCTCGAGTTCGGGGTCAGCGGCGAGTACTACGTGCTGCACGGATGGTCGTTCGGGGCCGAGCTCAGCGACGAGATCTTCATCTATTCGAGTCGGCTCCGGGCCGAGTTTCCCGGCCTGCAAGACCAGCTGGCGACCAACGCCTTCTACATCATTCCCCGCACGCGGTACGTGTTCTACCGCAGCTATCGCTTCTCGCCGTGGGCCCTCGCGGGGATCGGACCGGTGTTCTTCAACCACGGCGGAGGCACGGCAGGGCAGTGGGTGGCCGGACCCGGCGCGTACATCGGGCTCGCGGGCCCGGTCTATCTGTCGTTGGGCGTGATGTTCTCGGGGATGTTCCCCCGCTCCAACTGCAATGCTGCGTTCGACTACGTCGACCCGATGACGCCGGGCACGCGGGTGCAGTTCGAGCTCAACGGCGACGGCATCGGCTCACTGTGCGGCTTCAACTGGACTCCGCAGATCGGCATCGTGTTCGCGCCACGGGCCAAGACTCGACGTGAGCGCAAGGAAGACCAGCGCCGTCGTCGTCGGGCGCCGCCGCCCAATCCGATGTTCCAGCCGCTGCCCGAGGACGAGACGCCCGAGCCGGTCGCCCCGCCCCGAGACGAGGTCGACCCGCCGACCGAGCCCGTGGATGCGGACGAGGCCGCCGTCGGCGACGATGCGGCGGCCGATCCGGCCGAGCCTTCGTCGGACGACCCCGGCGCGTTGCCGCCCGAAACGCCGCTCGATCCGGACCCGGCCGGCGATCCGGCGGTCGAAGAGATCCCTGGTGCGGATCCTGCGGATCCCGCCCCGAAACCGACCCCGGACTGACCTCGCTGCGCGCGGACGGGCCCGGGGACCCGGCCACGCCGTCGACTTCCGCATGACGGGTGCGCTGGCGACGCAGGCGTGCCAGGTTTGGATCCAGCGAATACGCGAGGCCGTTCTGCGTCAAACTCCGGCGGCTTTGCGACCCGTGGTGCTTCGTCCGTATGCGGCGACGGAGCCCACCACGGGCCAGATCCTCCTGTTTTCTTGGTGATGTCCCCCTCATCCCCTCACCATTCCCCCGTCATGCTCGTCCCCTCCCGCTCCCGGGGTCGCGTTCGTCCGTACTGGTTGGCCCTGCTCGCGCTCGGATGCTCGGCGTCCGAGCCCACCGCCGACGTCGAGGCCGCGCCGCTGTCGGAGGTCGGCAAGCCGGTGCCCGACCAGTCGATGTCGGTGACCTCCGAGGGCACCGATGCGCCTCGCGTCGCCGAGGCCAAGGCCCCGGTCGAGCCCAAGCAACTGCAGCGTCCGATTCCCGAGACCGACCCGGCGCCGATCGTGATCAAGGAGCCCGATCCGATCGAGTACCGGATCTCCAAGCAGATGCTGACGATCTACGCCGCGCCCGAGGTGACGGCGCCCGTCCGCGGACGCATTCCGATCTTCGAAGGCTTCGAGGTCTTCGCGTACGTGGAAGGCAAGGGCTGCGACGGCAAGGGCTGGGCCGACATCGGCAGCGGTGGCTACGCCTGCCTCGAGCAGTCGCGCCCGGGCAAGAAGGCCAAGGCGCAGATGCTGCCCGAAGATCGCGACCGCGGACTGCCCTTCTTCTACGCGAAGGTGCCCACCGGTCAGACCGCCTACAAGTGGAAGTCCGAGGCGGACTACCGGGCGGGCAAGGATCCCGTCGAGACCCTCGAGGCCGGGCACGACTACGCGTTCAAGTACCGCAAGCGCTCGGGCAGCGAGCTGATGCTCATCGACGACAAGGGCCGCGTCGTCCCGCAGAGCATGATGCACAAGTACCAGCCGTCACGCTTCGCGGGGCAGGACCTCGTCGCCGCGCCGGTGCCCGAGGGGCAGATCATGGCGTGGGCCGTGACGTGGCCAGAGACGCCGGTGTTCGCCGGGCCCAAGCGTACGGAGACGCCGGCGGCCACGATCGGCTACCAGGACGTCATCTACATCGACGCCGAGCCGGCCGCGCCCGATTGGTATCGGCTCGCCGACGGCAGCGGCTACGTGCCCGACTCCGTCATCGGACGCTTCGTGCCGCCGTCACCCCTCGAAGGGGCGGGCCCGCAGGAGGTCTGGATCGACGTGGAGCTCGACGAGCAGGTGCTCACGGTGATGCACGGCGAGACAGCGGTGTTCGCCACGCTGATCTCGTCGGGTCACAAGGGGCCTACGCCCAAGGGCATCTTCCGGATCCACCACAAGCAGGCGATCGGCGAGATGCGTTCCAATCCCGGCGACGACGATCCGTACGCGGTGGAGGGCGTTCCCTTCGTGCAGTACTTCGTCGGCGGTTACGCGCTGCACACGGCGTATTGGCACAACCGGTTCGGGCGGCCGATCAGCCACGGCTGTGTGAACCTGTCGCCGGCCGACGCCAAGTACGTGTTCGAGCAAACCGGGCCGCAGCTGCGTCCGGGCTGGGTCGAGGCGTACGAGCACGAAGCACGCTTGGGCACGAGCCTGCGCGTGCGTCGGGGCAATCGTCCGATCGAGGACAAGCGCAAGCCGGTCGAGCATCTGTACCTCGGCGGGTGAGGCGACTCTCGTGGCGGTGGCCGCTCGGCGCAGCCGTCGCATTGGCAGCGCGTCGAGGGCCGCGTATTCGTTGCGCATGCGTACGCGGATCTGCCTTGCCGCCCTGATCGGACTGACCACGCTCGCCTGCGGGCCGAAACCGGCGACCACGCCCCCGGCCGACGGCGGGGCCACACCGGTGGCGGCGACCGACGAAACGGGCGGTGAAGGTGCCGTGGGCAAGCTGCCCGGCGAGTTCAAGGTGGTCGCCGACCAGTTCGCCGACATCCGGGTGCTGCGCTACCAGATCCCCGGCTTCGACACCCTGAGCCTGCAGCAGAAGCAGCTGGCCTACTACTTGTACCAGGCCGCGCTCTCGGGCCGCGACATGATCTGGGACCAGAACTACGCCCACAACCTGTACGTGCGCCGCACGCTGGAAGCGATCGTCAAGACGTACTCGGGCGAGCGTGAAGGGGCCGACTGGGACGCGTTCATGACCTACGCCAAGCGCGTGTGGTTTTCCAACGGCATCCACCACCACTACTCCAACAAGAAGATCGAGCCGGGGTTTTCGAAGGACTACTTCGCCGGCCTGGTCCGGGGCTCGGACATCAAGGCCCTGCCGCTGGGCGAGGGCGAGAAGATCGACGGCATGCTGAAGAAACTCGGGTCGATCCTGTTCGACCCGAAGGTGGACGCCAAGAAGGTCAACCTCGACCCCAAGGCCGATCTGCTCGAGACCTCGGCGACCAACTACTACGCCGGCGTCAGTCAGAAGGAGGCCGAGCGCTTCTACGCCAAGGTCATCGACAAGAGCGACGCGACGCCGATCTCGCACGGCCTCAACTCGCAGCTGGCCAAGAACAAAGGCAAGGTCGTCGAGCGCGTGTGGAAGGTCGACGGGATGTACGGCGCGGCGATCGGCGAGATCGTCAAGTGGCTCGAGCTCGCGATCGGCGTGGCCGAGACGCCGGAGCAGAAGCTGGCGCTGCAGAAGCTGGTCGAGTTCTACGAGACGGGCGACCTGAAGAAGTTCGACGAGTACTCCATCGCGTGGGTCGAAGACACCAAGTCGCGCATCGACGTGGTCAACGGGTTCATCGAGGTCTACGGCGACCCGCTCGGCTACCGCGGGGCCTACGAGTCGGTCGTGTCGTTCCGCGACCAGGAGGCGACCAAGCGCATCGCCGCGATCTCCAAGGAAGCGCAGTGGTTCGAGGACAACTCCTCGATCCCCGACGAGTACAAGAAGAAGAACGTCACGGGCATCTCGGCCAAGGTCATCACCGTGATCGTCGAGGCGGGTGACGCTTCGCCGTCCACGCCCATCGGGATCAACCTGCCCAACTCCAACTGGATTCGGGCCAACCACGGGTCGAAGTCGGTCAACCTCGGCAACATCGTGGACGCCTACGACGAGTCGTCCAAGCAGAGCGGCGTGCTCGAGGAGTTCGCCGCGAGCGAGGAAGAGATCACGCTGACCAAGGAGCACGGGGCGCTCGCCGACAAGCTGCACACGGACATGCACGAGGTGATCGGGCATGCCTCGGGGGCCCTCGAGGCCGGGGTGGGCACGCCCAAGGAGACGCTCAAGAGCTACGCGTCCACCCTCGAAGAGGGGCGCGCCGATCTCGTGGCGCTGTACTACCTGTACGACGACAAGCTCGTGCAGATGGGCGTGATGCCGTCGCTCGACGTGGGCCGGGTCGCGTACGACGACTACATCCGCAACGGCATCCTCGTGCAGCTCGCGCGCCTCGAGCCCGGCGAAGACCTCGAAGAAGCCCACATGCGCAATCGCCAGATGGTGGCCGCCTGGGTGTACGAGAAGGGCAAGGCCGACAACGTGATCGAGCGCGTCGAAAAGGACGGCAAGACCACCTTCAAGATCAACGACTACGGCAAGCTGCGCGAGCTGTTCGGGCAGCTGCTGCGCGAGGTCCAGCGCATCAAGTCGCAAGGCGACTACGCGGCGGGGCGGGCGTTGGTGGAGACGTACGGCGTCAAGGTCGACCGCAAGCTGCACGACGAGGTGCTGCGTCGCTACGCGGCCCTCCAGATCGCGCCCTACGCCGGGTTCATCAACCCACGGCTGGTGCCGGTCGAAAAGGACGGCAAGATCGTCGACGTGAAGGTCGAGTATCCGGACAACTTCGTCGTCCAGATGCTCGAGTACGGCGAGACCTACTCGCTGCTGCCGACCTACAACTGAGGCGCGTCAGGCCAGCGGCTTGCCCGCGTAGTCGTACAGGGCGCTCGGATCCCACTCCAGCGGGATCGGGCGCCCACCGTTTTGCGCGACGTCGTAGCGCGCGCGCAGGCCGAGGTTGTCGACCGCCCACAACGCGACTTCCTTCCACAGCATCTCGCCGGGGTCGGCGCGGCGGCCCTTGGCGTAGCAGCGGTGGGGCATGATCCAGCGCAGTGGCA
The DNA here is from genome assembly GCA_937896535.1 of uncultured Pseudomonadota bacterium. GTDB lineage: Bacteria > Myxococcota_A > Polyangia > Nannocystales > Nannocystaceae > CALBMM01. Next base: position 61,324 of record CALBMM010000102.1, on the reverse strand, counting down.
TGCCCAGGCGCAGGCCCTCCTCGAGCGTGAACTGCACCGCGCGTCGGGCGGCGTCGATCGTCGCCTCGGACCGCTTGGTCGGTGCGCGACCGCGCCAGATCGTGCTCGCGCGCCCTTCGACACCGGCGTACAGGCCTTCCACTTCGATGCCGACCGAGAAGCGGTTGGCCACGTTGGCGTGCCACACGTAGGCGGGCAGGCGATTGACGTACAGGACCTCGCCGGTCGTCAGAGCCGCGACGTGACAGGCGACGTTGTGAAAGCGCGTCCGTCGGGCGGCCTCCTTGCTGCCGTAGCGCTCGATCAGCTTCTTGGTCGCGCCGAACGTGATCGCGGTCTGGTGGAGCACGATCGTGTGCACGCTCTCCGGGTTGCGCGGCGTCTTGCGCCCCTTGAGCAGGGCGTGGTCGCCGGTGACGTCGAAGAAGAGCTTGTCCTTCTTGGTCGAGTCGACCTCCGTGGGCTCGACGTGTGAATCCGACAGCAGGTGCTCGATCACGTCGTGCGGGACGGCGCCGGACTCCGACTCGAAGTCGTCCTCGTTCCAGTACAGGCCGTGGTCGACCGCGTAGTTGTACAGCGTCTGCCAGGTCTCGCTGCCGAGGTGGCCGTCGGGGCCGAAGCGCGGCAGGACGTAACCTCGGCGCAGCAGGGCCTTCTGCACGCGCGTGACTTCTTCTCCGTAGTCGTCGATGTTCATGGCGGGGGCTCCTCGACAACGATATCCAACGGCGCCACGCTCGCGAGGGGCGCAAGCGTTGCGGCCCGCGTAACGCCGCATAAACCCACGTAGATCCCCGAACGGGACCGCCTTTGTCGCGGGCGGTCCCTTCATGGCTCAATGGCGCCGATGAACGATCGCCCTGGACGCCTGTCGCCGGACCCCTCGACCGGCGGCGCGAACTATTGGCGTGAGCGCTTCGCGGCGACGCGCATGACGGCGGCACAGGCGGTGGGTCGGATCCCCGCGGGCGCACGGATCTTCATCGGCTCGGGCGCGGCCGAGCCGGTCGGGTTGGTCCAGGAGCTCGTCGCGCAGGCGGATCGCTTTGCCGACAACCCGGTCCTGCACATCCTGACGATGGGGCCGGCACCCTACGTCGAGCCGGCGTACGAGCAGTCGTTTCGCCACCATGCCTTCTTCATCGGCGCCAACGTGCGCGACGCGGTGCGTGACGGTCGGGCCGACTACATGCCGGTGTTCCTGTCGCGGATTCCCGATCTCATCCGGTCGCGCCGCACGGGGGTCGACGTGGCGTTGGTGCAGACGACCCCGCCGGACCGACACGGCTACGTCAACCTCGGCGTGTCCGTCGACATCGTGCTGGCGGCGGTCCAGTCCGCCAAGCTCGTGTTCGCCGAGATCAATCCCCGCATGCCCACCGTGCACGGTGAAGGCTACGTCTCGATGCAAGACATCGACGGGTGGTTCGAGCGCGCCTCGGACCTGCCCACGCTGCCCCGCGAGCCGGCCGACGACGTCGCCCGCGAGATCGGCCAGCACGTGGCGACGCTCGTCGAGGACGGATCGACGCTGCAGGTCGGCATCGGCCAGATACCGGACGCCGTGCTCGACCAGCTGCGCGACCGCTCCGATCTCGGGGTGTGGACCGAGCTGCTCACCGACGGACTGGTCGAGCTGATCCGGGCGGGCAACGTGACGGGGCGCTACAAGACGATCGAGCCGCGCGTGGCGTCGGCGACGTTCGCGATGGGGTCGACGCAGACGTATCGCTGGCTCGACCACAACCCTGCGGTGGTCTTTCATCCGTCCGACGTCGTCAACGACCCGCGCAACGTGGCGCGTCAGCACAAGATGGTGGCGATCAACGCCGCGCTGCAGATCGACCTGACGGGTCAGGTTTGCGCCGACTCGATCGGCACGAAGTTCTACTCGGGCATCGGCGGGCAGGTCGACTTCATCCGCGGCGCGAGCATGGCCCCCGGGGGCAAGCCGGTGATCGCGGTGCGCTCGACGGCGCGGCACGGGCAGGTCAGCCGCATCGTGCCGGTACTCGACGAAGGGGCGGGCGTGGTGACCTCCCGCGGCGACGTGCACTACGTCGTCACGGAGTACGGGGTGGCGGACCTACTGGGGCGGTCGGTGCGGCAGCGCGCGCTTGCGCTGATCTCGATCGCCCATCCGGACCACCGGGCCGAGCTGCTGGCGCAGGCCAAGCACCGCCGGTACGTCTTCGCCGACCAGCGGCGGCCACGAGTGATCGACACGCGTCTGAGCGAGACCACGGTGTCGACGCCTCGCGGCGACGTGCGGGTGCGTCCGATCCGGGAGACCGACGACGACGACATGCAGACGCTGCTGTACGGACTGTCGACGAAGGCCGCGTACGAGCGGTGGATGACGGTCGCCGGCTCGACGCAGCGACGCGAGCTCGCGCGCTTCCTCGAGGTCGACGACGTGGAGCACGTCGCGATCGTGGCCGAAGCTCCCGGTGCGTCGGGCGCCGAGCTCGTCGGGGCGGCGCGCTACTGCGTGGTTCCGGCGACCGGCATGGCGGACGTCGCGATCGTGGTCCGCGACGGCTGGCGTCGGATCGGCTTGGGCACCGCGCTGCTGGAGCGCCTCGCCGAGATCGCCGAGCTCAACGGCATCGGGGGGTTCACGGCCCAGGTTCCGGTCGCGGACGCCTCGCTGCTGCACGTGTTCCGCAAGGTCCGTCGCACGGCCACCGCCACCCTCGACGGGCCCGCGTTTCGGCTGCAGATGACGTGGCCCAGCGACGCCCAAACGCCCGTCCGCGCGCGCGGCGGTGAGGACCGGTGATTCGCAGCTTTTGCCGGCACGGCCGCCGGGGGACGCGCTACGACGACCCTACCGGATGTCCCTGTCGCTGACCCGTCTGCTGTTTCCCACCGACTTCTCGGACGCGGCCGCCGAGACGTTCGACCGCGCCGCGGCCCTCGCGATCCTCGGCGGTGCGACGTTGCGCGTCTTCCATGCCGCGGTACCCGACGATCGGGTGCCGGCCACGCCACAGCACGAGCAGGCGATGCGCGAACGAGGGGAGACGATCGCGGCCAGACTGCCGGGCGGACACGGGACGCTACGGCTGGAGTTCGTCGTCCGGCCGGCGGCCGCGGTGCGCGAGGCGATCCTCGCCGAGATCGACGACTACACGCCGGACGTGGTCGTCATGGCCACGCACGGCGGGGGACTGTTGATGGGCAGCGTCGCCGAGCACATCGTGCGGCACAGCCCGGTCCACGTCATGACGTGCCGGCGTGGGGCGCAGGGCAAGTGGCCGCGCACGCCGGGGCGAATCCTCGTGCCGGTCGACTTCTCCGACAACTCCCGTCGCGCGCTGGAGCTGGCGCGTACGCTCGCGGAGGAGTCGCCGATCGCACTCGTGCACGTGGTCGACGCACCGCCGCGCGACGACATCCACCACCTGCTCGGCACGGCGCCGCACGACTTCGATCCCGAGGTCCGCCGACGCGTGGAAGAGCACCTTCAGCAGTGGGCCGGCGGGCCGGTCGCGTCGGTCGCGGCCGTGCGCGGTGACGTCCGGCAGCGGCTGCTCCAAGAGTGTGCGCGGCCGACCACCGCCCTGGTCGTCATCGGCACCCACGGCCCCGAGCGACCGGGTGCGTGGATGCTGGGCAGCACGGCGGAGCGGTTGGTGCGAGCCAGCCCGGCCCCGGTGCTGGTCGTGCGGTAGCATCGCGTCGTGCGGCGGGCGCGCGAGCACATGGTGTCGACACAGCTGGCGGGGCGCGACATCGTCGACCCGCGAGTGCTCGGCGCGATGGGGCGGGTGCCGCGAGAGCGCTTCGTCGCCCCGGACCAGATCGAGCACGCCTACGACGATCGTCCGCTGGCGCTGGGGGCCGGCGCGACGATCAGCCAGCCGTACATCGTGGCCCTGATGAGCCAGCTCGCCGACATTCGGCCGGGCGCGCGTGTGCTCGACGTGGGCACGGGCTCGGGCTACCAGGCGGCGATCGCCGCGGAGCTCGGCGGCGTGGTCTTCGGCGTGGAGATCGACGAGGGGCTCGCCGCGGCGGCGCGCGAACGGCTGCAGACACTGGGGTACGCGATCGCGGTTCGCACCGGCGACGGGCACGATGGTTGGCCGGAGCACGCTCCCTTCGACGTCATCCTCGTCGCGGCCGCGACCCCCACGATTCCCCCGGCGCTCGTGGACCAGCTCGCCGTCGGCGGACGCATGGTGATCCCGGTCGGGACGTTTGGTCGCACGCAGATGCTCACGGTCGTGAGCCGGACCGAGGCGACGATCACCACCCGCAAGGTCACCCCCGTCGCGTTCGTGCCGTTGGTTCAGGGCACGGCCCGCTGACGAGATAGACTCGGGGGGATGCCGAGCCTCGCGTCGCGGTGCGGTCTGGTCGTGGCGGTCCTCGTCGCGGGCTGTGGCGAGACGGTCGTCGTCGACGAGACGTTCGAGCATGTCGGCGCGAAGCAGGACGCCGGGCCGCGACTGACGATCTCCGGCACGCGCACGCGCGAGACTACGGGCGTGTTCAGCGAGACGGTGACCACCGCGGCCCCGTACCAGGTCGGGTTCGGCGAGCAATACGACGATGGGGCACGTCCGGTGTTTCGCGTGACGGCCTTGGCGGTCGAGCAGGATGGCGTGACGATCCTGGACCGCGCGGCGGGGCAGACCGTGGTCGAGGGGGCCCCGCGCGAGGGGACCGATCCCGCGCGGCCGGCCATCGTGGCCTACGTGCCGCTGCCGGACCTCGCGTTCTCCGTGGACTCGAAGGTCGTGGTGCGGGCCACGGTCGAGGTCGATGGCGAGCCGTCGGTCGTGCTCGAGGAGGCGTTCGTGGGCACGCGTGACGAGAAGACCTACGCCGGCTGCGATCGCGTGGCGATGTACTGACCGCCGCGCCTCGTGGCGTACTGCGACCGGCAACCGGGTTGCACCCTTGCACCTTTTTGCGGGTTGCCCCGGAGCGGCTGCGCGGCCGTGGTGTCGGTTTCGGGCTGGACCCGAACTTGCACCGCGAGGCGAGCATGCAACGACGGCTGGCTCGGGTGGTGTTTGCGGCGACGGTGGGACTCGGCGGTTGTGGCGATCCATCGTCGGAAACGCCCGACGATGGCGGGGCGGGTGAGTCCGGCGACACCGCGGGCGACGGCCCGACGACGGGCCAGCCGTCCACGAGCGACGACCCGACCACCGCGCCGGGAGGCACGACCGGCGGGATCGGCACGACGGCGGACGACACGGGCGCCGGGACCGACGCCGGCACGACCGACGCACCGGCCGACAGCACGGGTGCGACCAACGACGATGCGCCCGTCCACATCGTCGTGCTCGGGGCATCGACGGCGTGCGGCAAGAACCTCGACCAACCGCAGCACGGCGGGATGGCCGGTGGCCTCGCGTCGTCGTGGGTCAATCGCTACGCGGACGAGCTGCTCACGGCGCGCCCGGGATCGATGGTCACCAATCTGTGCCAGGCCGGCTACAACACGTACCACGCGATGCCCACGGGCACGACGAACCCGCCGGGGATGCCGATGGTGGATCCGGCAAAGAACGTCACCGCCGCGCTGGCCCTGTCGCCCGACGCGGTGATCGTGGCGTTCCCCGCGTCCGACGAGACGTCGAACATCCCGGAGATCGTCGGCAACCTGCAGACGATCGCCGACACGGCCGCCGCCGCCGACGTGCCGGTCTGGATCAGCACGCCGCAACCCGTCGAGGACATGCCGCCCGCGGCCCTGGCCAACAAGCTGCAGCTGCGCGACGACGTGCTGGCGACCTGGGGCGATCACGCCCTGGACTTCTGGGCTCCGCTGGCCACGCCCGGCGACATGTGGGATCCCGCGAAGATGCTGACCGATGGCGTGCATCCCAACGCCGTCGGCCACGGGTTGCTGCTGGAGGTGGTGTCGGCCGCGGACATCCCCGGCGCCGTGACCGGCTCGTAGACGCGGGCGGACCCTGCGACACTGGCGACGTGCAGCAGGCCCCGCAGTGGCTGGCAGGTCGGTGGGAGGGCATCGACGGCCCCCTCGTCGTCGAGCTCGCCTGCGATGGCGCCGGCGCATGGACGGCGATCTTCTCGCGACCGGACGGCACGACGCTGTGCGATGCCCGACCGGTCACCTTCCATCCGCGTCGGGCCGGCGCTCAGACCAGCGAGTTCGCCCGCGTGCGTCTCGATCGCCTCGAGGTCGAGCTCGAGGCGCCAGGATCGGGTCCGACCTACCGCCTGCTGATCGGCGCGCCTTCGTCGTCGGACACCGGCTTGGCCTGGATCGCCTTCGGCGAGGACCACGATCCGGCGCAGGTGCGGCTGTTCGGGGAGCGGGGGGCGTCGCTGCACGAAGCGGTGCTCGGCGTCTGGGACGAGGTGATCGAGGCCGAGCGCGCGCGGCTTGCCTGGGCGGAGGACCCGGTGACGTTCCGCCGCGCAGGTTCGACGACGGATTCGCCCAACGCCGACGAAGTATGAAACCATGGCCTCGATGACGAGGCCGTGGCGAGCGACGGGGTACGTGCGACGTGCGGTGGTCGCCACGGGCGTCGCGGTCGCGGTCTGGTCGGCGCCGGTTGACGCCGCCGTGCCGAAACCGGCCCCGGCCCGGGCCCCGGTCGTCGAGACGCCGTACGCCTCCGGGGTCGAGCCTCGTCCGGCGGCCTCCACCGCAGCGCCGGCCCCTGCGCCCATCGACGACCACGCCAACGACTGGAAGTGGGCCTTGTTCGGCGGAGGCGTGGCGGCGCTGACGTTCGGCACGGTCGGCACGCTGTGGACCGGCATCACCCTCGGCGAGTTTCGCCACGGCAAGGGCCCCCTGCACGAGCCGGTCGCTGCGGCGGCCGAACGAAGCCTGATCGACGACAACCCGGTCAACGACATCGACCCGCGCACCGTCGACGACCTGTGCAGCGATGCGCCGGGCTCGGGCGGCGCCCGCGAGGAGGTCGCGCCCGAGGGCTTGGCTGCGACGCCGGGAATCCGCAACGGCGCCGTCGCGATCGAGTGCGAGCGTGTCAACCGTCGTCTTGGACTACTCGTGCTGTCGTCGATCACCGCGGCCGCCGGTGCGACGGCGGTGATCACGTCGTTGGTGCTGCTGTATCGGGGCAAGAGCGGCAAGCGCAGCGACCGGCGCGTCCGCGTCTCGCCGGCCGTGTCGCCGTCGATGGCGGCGGTGACGGCCACGATGCGCTTTTGACTACAGCGCGCGCAGTCCCTCGTCGCGAGACACGACCGGCGCGTACCCGAGCTCGTCGCGCGCCTTGGCATCGGTGAGCACGCACGTGCGCGCCATGACCATGGCGCCGTGACGGGTGACCGGCGGACGCGACGTGCGGCCGAGCACGCGCCACACCGTCTCGGTCGTCCACGCGAATGCCGATGCGACCCAGCCAGGGATGCTGCGGTCGGGCAGGGTGACGTCGCGGGAGGCAGCCAGGCGCGTGATCATCTCGCGCATCGTGGTCTCGCCGTCGTCGAGGATGAAGTACGCCTCGCCGGGGTGGCCCGCCGTGAGCGCGAGCTCGATCGCGTGCACCAGATTGTCGACGTGGGTCGTCGACGTGCGCGCGCGGCCGCCGTCGATCCACCGCCACTGACCGGTCTTGGCCATGCGCTCGATCTGCGGCAGCAGGGTGGTGTCGCCGGGGCCCCAGATGAAGCGCGGGCGCAGCACGATGGTCTCGAGACCGTCGCCGTTGGCCTCGCGCACGAGCGTCTCGGCCTGGGCCTTGGTCGCGCAGTACGGATAGGGTGAGTCCGGCGCCAGCGGGTACGTCTCGTCGACGCCGTCGAGATCCTGGCCGTGGACGAGGGCGGCCTCGGTGCCGATGTGGATGAAGCGCGTCGCCCCGGCCTCGCGCGCTGCGTTCAGCAATCGCCGCGTGCCCTCCACGTTGATGTCGTGCCACGCCTGCGGCGGCCCCCAGTCCTCGACGTACGCCGCGCCGTGGACGACCACGTCGACATCGCCGAGATGCTCGGCGGTCACGTCCTGCAGCGAGCAGCGCACGGGTTGTCCACCGGCGGACTCGATCGCCGCGTCGGACGCGGCGCGACGGGACATCGCGCGGACCTCGTGCCCGGCCGCGACAAGATGCGGCACCGTGGCACCGCCGACGAAACCGGACGCACCGGTGAGGAAGACTCGCATCGCGGCCATCGTACGGCACGCGCGACCGTGGTGTTTCGACCCGATCAGAACCAGCGAGAGACGGCGATCCCGAGGGCGATCGTGAAGCGGCGCCCGAACGGACGATGGCCGGCCTGCATCGAGACGAGCTCGGGGTCGGTGGTGGGATCGATCGCCAGCTCGGTGACGCCGGACAGCCCGCCTTTGAGCCGGGCGTACTCCCAACGGTGGTCGACCGTGAACAGGCCGTCGATCGACACGTCCTCGCTGACGAACGCGTGCGCGCCCAGTCCCAGGCCCAGCGTCGGCATCAGCAGGGACGCGGCGGCGTCCGGTCGGTCGATCGGGCTCGAGCCGTCGAGGGCGACGAGCGCTCCGCCGACGCCGGCGCGCGCCAGCAGGAACGGGCGCACGATGTGCTTGCGAACCAGCAGCACCTCCGCGTACGGCATCGCCGAGAACTCGACGGCCCGCGGGTTGTCGACGGCGACCGGGGTGCGCTGGATTCCGCGGCTGATCCCGTACTCGAAGTGCAGACCCACCACGAAGGTGTCGCGGAAGCCACGGCCCAGACCGAAGCCGAAGCCGAAGCGCTGAAAGCCGACGAAGCCGATGTCGTCGCGCGTGCCGACTTCGCCGGGGTCGACCCGCGGCCACGGGGCCTGACGCAGCCACGAGCCGAGGTCCAACGACAGATGCGCGCGCCAGCGGTCGACGTCCGAGCCCGAATCGCTGACGTCGCCGGACTCGAAGCCGGCCTCGACGTCGTCGGGATGCGCCGACGCCACGGCGGGAACGGTGGCCACGGACAATGCCGCGAGCCCGATCGCGAGTCGATCCATCGACCCGTCCATCGTCGCAAGTGGCGTGCCGGATTCAAACCCCAACCGCGCTGCGATCGTCGCTTCGTTCGCATCGGGTGGGCATGACGTGGTGGCGCACCGGGCAGGATCGGGGGGACTTCCCGACGGGCGGCAGTCGCGCCGTGACACCCCCCCCGGGGAACCCCTCTTGCGCCCGATCGTCGTTCGCTTGTGCGTCCGGCCCGCCGTGCAGTACACGTGATCGGTCATGTCGGCCGCGGTCGGTCTGTTTTCCCATCGCCCCTACTGGGCGCAGCGGTTCGGGGTCGCCCCGTTCCTGCCGATGTCGCGCGCGGAGATGGACGAGCTGGGCTGGGACAGCTGCGACGTGATCCTCGTGACGGGCGACGCGTACGTCGACCATCCCAGCTTCGGCATGGCGCTGGTCGGCCGGCTGCTGGAGGCCCACGGGTTTCGCGTGGGGATCCTGGCGCAGCCCGACTGGCGCGACGCTGCACCGTTTTCCGCCCTGGGCCGGCCCAACCTCTACTTCGGGGTCACGGCCGGGAACATGGACTCGATGGTCAACCGGTACACGAGCGACCGGAAGATCCGACGCGACGATGCGTACTCGCCCGACGCCGAGGGCGGACGCCGGCCGGATCGCTCGGTGGTCGTCTACGCCCAGCGTTGTCGCGAGGCGTTCGCCGACGTGCCGATCGTGGTCGGGGGCATCGAGGCGAGCCTGCGCCGCATCGCGCACTACGACTACTGGCAGGACAAGGTGCGCCGGTCGGTCCTCTTCGACAGCCGCGCCGACCTGCTGCTGTTCGGCAACGCCGAGCGTGCGATCGTCGAGCTGACCCACCGCCTCGCCGACGGCGAGGCGATCGGGTCGATTCGCGATCTACGGGGCACCGCGTTCGCGTGCCGGGGTCTGCCACCGGGCTTCGTGCAGATCGACTCGCGCGACGTCGACCGACCCGGGCCGATCACGGCGCATCCGGATCCATACGCGATGGAGACCGGCCCGGCCTGCGCGCCCGAGGAGGCGGCAGCCAACGACGCGGCCAACGACGCGGCCAACGACCCGGCACGCCATGGAGGGGCGCCGCTGGTGACGCTGCGTCGCCGCGACGCGCTGCGCCACCCCCGGGACCGCACGGTGATCCGCCTGCCCAGCCACGAGCAGGTCCGCGACGACCCCGTGCTGTACGCCCACACGTCCCGGATTCTCCACACCGAGTCCAACCCCCACAACGCGCGCTGTCTCGTGCAGGCCCACGGCGATCGCGACGTGTGGATCAACCCGCCGCCCATCCCGTTGACCACGCCGGAGATGGACCGGATCTACGAGCTGCCCTACGCGCGGCGTCCCCATCCCGCCTACGGCGACGCGCGCATCCCCGCGTACGAGATGATCCGATTCTCGGTGACGATCACGCGCGGGTGTTTCGGCGGTTGCTCCTTCTGCTCGATCACCGAGCACGAGGGCCGCATCATCCAGAACCGATCCGAGGACTCGATCATCCGGGAGGTCGAGCGGGTGCGGGACACGACGCCGGGTTTCACCGGGGTGATCTCCGACCTCGGCGGACCCACGGCGAACATGTACCGGCTCGCGTGCCGAAGCCGCGAGATCGAGGCCGCGTGTCGCAAGCCGTCGTGCGTGTACCCGGACGTGTGCGACAACCTCGACACCAACCACGATCCGCTGATCTCGCTGTACCGCCGGGCGCGGCAGCTGCCCGGGATCAAGAAGGTGCTCATCGCGTCGGGGCTGCGCTACGACCTCGCGGTCCGCTCGCCCCGCTACGTCAAGGAGCTCGTGACGCACCACGTGGGCGGCTACCTCAAGATCGCGCCCGAGCACGTGGCCGAGGGGCCGCTGTCGAAGATGATGAAGCCGGGGATCGGGACCTATGACCGATTCAAGGAGCTGTTCGACCGCTACTCGCAGCAGGCGGGCAAGGAGCAGTACCTCATCCCGTACTTCATCGCCGCCCATCCCGGTACGACCGACGAGGACATGCTGCAGCTGGCGCTGTGGCTGAAGAAGAACGGATTTCGGGCCGACCAGGTCCAGGCGTTTCTGCCCTCGCCGATGGCGAGTGCGACGGCCATGTACTACTCGGGCAAGAACCCGCTCGGCCGAGTCCGCCGCGATTCCGAGGACGTCCCGATCCCCAAGGGTCTGAAGGTCCGTCGGCTGCACAAGGCGTTTCTGCGCTACCACGATCCGAACAACTGGCCGCAGCTGCGCGAGGCGCTGACCCGCATGGGGCGCGCCGATCTCATCGGCAACGGCAAGCGTCACCTCGTGCCGCGCTACCAGCCCGCAGGTACCGGGGACGCGCCGGAAGGGCGTCGGTTCAAGCGCGGCGGACAGGCGACGACGCAGCACACCGGATTGCCTCCCGGACCCGACGGCAAGCGGCCCGGCGGGCGAACGCGCAAGCGCTGAACGCCTTGGCGCGGCCGGCGTTGGCAGGCGCACCATCGCGATGGCACACTGCATCGATGGATTGTCGATGGTGTGGTTCGAGCCTTGGCGTCGCCCTCTCGGCGCTTGCCGCCGGCGGCTGTTTTTCCCCCGAGCCTTCCGACAGCGGAACGGAATCGGCAAGTGATGCCTCCGGGTCCAGCGGCACGTCGCCGGGCTCGTTGTCGCAGACCGGCGAAGGATCGGGGACCAGCCTGGGTTCACAGAGCGGATCGGAAGGCGACACCACGCAAGGGCCCTCGTCGGCGACCGACACCGGACCCGGCACGGCGAGCGCGACCGACACGGGGCCGGGCGACTCCGACAGTGGTTCGACGGGCGTCCCCGCGTGCGACCCGATCGGACCGGCGGGCCTGCCCGGCGAAAACCCGGGCGTCATCTGGATCGCCAACTCGGCCCAGAGCACGATCTCGAAGGTCGACACGACCACGCTGACCGAGGTCGGTCGCTACATCACACGAATGGACAACGCCGGCAGCCCGTCGCGCACGTCGGTGAGTCTCGACGGCGACGTGGCGGTGGCCAACCGCAACGGCGGCCTCACCAAGTACTTCGGCGACACGGCGGACTGTCCGGATCTCAACGGCAACGGGGTCACCGACACGTCGTCGGGCCCGCTGGACGTGCTGGCGTGGGACGTCGAAGAGTGCCGGGCGTGGCACATCCCCATGCTCTACACGTCGCAGCGTCCCGTGGCGTGGACGACCGGAACCCTCAACGAGAGCACCTGCGAGCAGGACGGCGAGTTCGTGTGGACCGCCGGTGTCATCAACGACACGACGATCGAGGTCGTGCTCGTCGACGGTGACGCTGGCGTCATCGCGGACTCGGTGCTGATCCCCGAGATCGCGCCGAACTTCTACGGGCTCTACGGCGGGGCCGTCGATGCCGAAGGCGACTTCTGGGCCAGCCAGCTCGGTGTGGGCCAGCTCGTGCACGTCGACCGCGAGACGATGGCCTACGAGATCTGGCCGATGGTGACCAGCGGGTACGGCATGACGGTCGACACGAACGGCTACGTGTACACGTGCTCGAACGTGGTCGGGCGGTTCGATCCCGTCATGGAGTCGTGGACCACGCTCGCCGCGGCCGGCGGCGGAGGCTGTGCGGTCGATGGCCAGGGCATGCTGTGGTTGGCCAACGACCCCATGGTCGCGGTCGACACCGCCTCGTTCACGGTCGCGGGCACGATCGACCTGCCCGAGTACGTGCACGGGATCGGCGTTGCATTCGATGGCAACGTCTGGGGCATCAGCCTCGGTGCGAACGCGTACCGCGTCGATCCCGCGACGGGGCTCTTCGACACGGTGTCGGGGTTCGTCCAAGCGTACACGTACAGCGACATGACCGGCTTCGCGCTCGCCTCGGTCGCGCCATAATTGCGGGCTGGCCTCGCACCGCGAGCCGGGCGCCCCGCAAAGGTCGAGGGCTCGCGGCCGCGGCATGAGGTACGATCGCCACATGCTGCCTTGCTCGTCGTGTGGTCGCTTCGTTCGGGAAGAGTCGCGTCGCTGTCCGTTTTGCGACGCCAAGGTCGGCTCGACGCGGGCGCCGGTGGCGTCCGTGTTCGGTGTGCTGCTCGGCGTGTGCCTGGCGGCCTGTGGCGGCAAGGACGACGGGGAGGACACCACCGCGGGCGACGGCCCGACGGCCACGATGACCGACAGCGGCAACGACTCGATCGACGATGCGACGAGCGCCCAGCCGCTGTACGGCCCGGTGATCGACACCGACTCCAACGACGGCACCACGGACCCGGGCGGCACCGGCTCGTCCACGGGCACCCCGCCGGCCACGACCGGCGACATGGACTCCACCGGCGGGACCGGTGGCCAGGCGACCGGGACCGACACGGGCGATGCGACGCTGGGCAGCGAAGGCGCCGAACCGTTGTACGGCGCCGTCATGACCACGAGCGACTGACGCAGGGTCTTCGCGCCGCGCGCGGCCGGGAATGGGGTAGCATCGGCGCATGCTGGCTTGTGCGTCGTGTGGTCGTTTCGTTCGCGAGGATGCCGGGCACTGCCCGTTCTGCGAGGCGAAGGTGGGCTCGACCCGCGCGCCCGTGGCGACGGTCTTCGGCATCTTGCTCGGGGTGTGCGTGGCCGCGTGCGGTGACGACGGCGGCTCGATGAGCGACACGGGCTCGGGGTCCACGGCCAGCGGCAGCGCGACCTCGTCGCCCACCGAGGGCTCGGCGTCGATGACCAGCAGTGGCACGAGCAACGCCGATTCCACGGGCGCGACCGGCACGAACACCACCGACTCGGCGACGACCGGACCGCTGTACGGTCCGATCACGACGGGCGAGTCGCTCGACGGCACCACCGGCGGCACCGACAGCGGCACCGACTCCGGGAGCACCGACACCGGCGGGACCAGCCAGGGCCTGGTCACGGGATCCACCGGCGGAGCCGGCAGCGACCAGGGCGACATCGGAGACACCGGGCTGGCCAGCGACGGCATCCAGCCGCTGTACGGCCCGGTCGTCACGACGGGCAACTGAGTCGCGGCGCGGATGGCCCTCGAGGACGTACGCAAGCGGCTGCCGGTCGTCGACCAGCTGCCCAAGCCCAAGGACCGGCGCTTTTCGCAGGCCGACATGGGCCCGGCGCCGCGTCCGGCGATCGCGGTCTGGGAGTTCACGCTCATGTGCGACCACCGGTGTCTGCACTGCGGGCCCCGGGCCGGCAAGGCGCGTCCGGACGAGCTGACGACCGACGAGGCGCTTCGACTCGTCGAGGAGCTCGCGGCGCTCGGCGTCGGCGAGGTCGCGCTGATCGGCGGCGAGGCCTACCTGCGCGACGACTTCCTGCTCGTGCTGCGGGCGATCCGCGAGCACGGCATGACGGCGAGCATGGTCACCGGCGGCTGGGGCCTGACGCCGCAGCGCTGCGAGGCGGCGTACGAAGCGGGTCTGATGGTGCTGTCGGTGTCGATCGACGGCCTCGAGGCGCACCACGATCGGGTGCGTGCCAAGAAGGGCAGCTTCCGGCGCGCCTTCGAGGCGATCGGACACGCGCGCGCGGCCGGGATGAAGGTCGGAGCGAACACGCAGATCAACGCACTGACGATTCCGGATCTGCCGCCGCTGTTGGACCTGTTGACCGATGCCGGGATCATGGCGTGGCAGCTGCAGTTCACGATGGTGCACGGCGGCGGAGCCGACCACCCGGAGATCATCTTGCAGCCGCACATGGTGCCGGAGCTGTTCGAGCACCTCGACCGCCTGTGCGACGTGTGTCGCGAACGCGGGATCCGGTTCTTGCCGGGCAACAACATCGGCTACTTCGGGCCCAACGAGCAGAAGCTGCGCTGGGCCCAGAAGATCGGCGGCCACTACTCGGGCTGCACGTCGGGCGTGGTCACGCTGGGCATCGAGAGCAACGGCGAGATCAAGGGCTGTCCGAGTCTGGGCGGACCCACCAACCAAGGTGGCTCCTGGCGCGAGCACGGTCTGAAGAAGCTGTGGGAGCGCTCGGAGGAGATCACGTACATCCGACGCCGCACGCTCGACGATCTGTGGGGCTTTTGCCGCACCTGCTACTACGCGGACGTGTGTCGTGCCGGGTGCACGGCGACCTCCGAGCCTCTGATGGGACGTCCGGGGAACAACCCGTACTGCCATCATCGCGCGCTGACCCTGGCCGAGCAGGGGCTACGCGAGCGGGTGGAGTTGGTATCGGCCGCGCCCGACATCCCGTTCGCCAACGGTCTGTGGCAGATCGTGCGCGAGTCCACCGATCCCGCCGTGCGCCAGGCCGAGGGACCCGTCGCGATCGAGCGCCCCCGCGTGTCGCGGGTCGACGAGCCGTTCGGGCCGGGCCGAGAAGTCGACCCGGCCGACTACGTCACGCCACCGGCTCGCACGCCCTGACGACGCGGGCGAGGGGCGCCACGGCTCCGGCCGCTCAGTCGCGGACACGCCAGGAGACGTCGGCGACATACTTGCCGCCGTCGCCCTTGAACACCAGCGACTTGGGCTTGGCGGCATACAGACCCGCCGGTGCCTTGGCTTGCTTGGCCTTCGCCGCAGCCGTGGTGAAGCTGCCGTGGAACGGGTACATGATCTTGACCTCGTAGGTGGCGTACCCGATGAGGTCGTCCTTGTTGTTGAAGATCGTGTCCACGAGGAAGTCGATGACGGCTCCGACCACCTCGCCCACCACGGCGCCGAACCATCCGCCGATCGCCTCGGCGATGGCGGTGCTCACGGCCCCGGTGACTTCCTTGCCCACCTTGTCCCAGATCCCGTTGACGAGCTTGTCGAAGCCGCCGCCGGAGTCGTGCTCGGCCATCACCAGCGACAGCGCGTAGGAGCGGCCGGGACTGCCGTAGCCCTTGGCCCCCTTGCTCTTGAGATCGAAGGTCGCCAGGACCTTGCCCTTGGTCATGTCGTTGGGATCGAAGTTCCCCGACAAGGGGTGCGGGAAGGGCCGCGTGTCGCCCTTGTCGAACTTGTTGCCCACCGTGAAGGAGTCGATCTTCTTCTTCTCGCCCATCGAGCTGATCGCCGCGCCGCCGAGCAGGATGTGGTCCGATCCCACTTCGTCCGTCTCTTCCACGCACTTGACCTGCACGAGCCGGAAGTCGAGCTTGCTGTAGGACTTTGCTTTCTCCAGCAAGTTGGGGAGCTTGTCCTCTTGTTCGACGGCCTCTTGCTTGGCCACCCGCTTGGCGATCAGGGCGACTTTGTCTCGGGTCTTCTTGGACAACACATGCCGGTCGGCCGGCGCCGCCACGGCGAGCGGACCGAAATGGGCCTTCTTGACCGAGGCCGACGCGCCGAGCAGCTTGGCCGCGGACTTGCGGATGGCCGCCTCGGCACCGCGTCCCTGGGCACGCGCGTAGGCGTCGACGACCTGGCCGAAGCCCCGGGCCTGGGTGGCGGCGTCGGCTTTGCCCGCCAACGACAGCGCGATGTCGTACTTGATCTCGTCGGCGAGAGCGGCGGCGGCGGCTTTGCTCTCGGCGTCGAGGACGACGGGCTCCAGCGAGGGAAACGGTGTCGCTTCGCCGCCCCGCGGGCCGGCGAGCGCGCTGCGTGCACCCCCGATGGAGACGGCGAAGGCGGAGGCTCCCGCGCACAGCTGCAAGAAGCCGCGTCGGCGAGGTCGGAGAGCCACGAAGGGAGAGTCGTTGTCACTCATGCTCGATGGTCGGAACACGAGCGCGGTTGTGACCGGTTCGACGGCACGAAGTCGTCGTGCCGCGCTCCGGGCCCGCGTCAGGCGCTTCGATCGTCGCGCTCGACGACTTCGCCGTCGATGACGTCGCCGGTCCCCGACGGCGGGGCGTGACCGCCGAAGCCGAAGAACATGCCGACGTCGGGGGACACGGTGCGGATCTCGAAGCGGCGTTCGATCCAGCGGCCGACGTACTTGGCCACGAGCCGACGCGACCACGGCACGAGCAGCAACAGGCCTGCGAGGTCGGTGACGACGCCCGGTGTGATCAGCAGGACGCCGCCGACGAGCACGAGGGCGGACGACACGATTCCGTCCTTGGGTTTTTCGCCGCGCTGGGCCGCCGCCTGCCAGGCCGCCATCACCCGGCTGCCCTCGCGTCGCGCCAGCGAAGCGCCGAGGATCCCGGTCACCAGCACGATCGCCACCGTTGCCATCGCGCCCAGGTGCTGGCCGATCGAAATCAGCAGGTACAGCTCCAGTACCGGCACGACGGTGAACAGCAGGAAGAGGCGCCCGAGCATCTGACGTCCAACCGTAGCAGGGGGCGTCGATGTTCCGACCGCGTCGAACGCGCGAGAAGTTCGTTCGGCCGGTTGACACCCCGCAGGTGGGGGCACATATAGTTGACCAGTCGGTACAGTATGACCGGACGGCAGAAATCGCGCCACACGCGCACCGCCTCGCTTCGGAGGGTCGCCTGATGGGCCGCCGTTCCGATGCACGCGACCGGCTGGTCGCGGCGGCGGCCGATCTCGTGCACCGACGTGGCTACAACTCGGTGTCCGTCGCCGACATCTGCGAGGACGCGGGGCTGCAAAAAGGCAGCTTCTACCACTTCTTCAAGTCCAAGCAGGCGCTGGTGCTGGCCACACTCGAGGCCCACGCCACTCGACTCTCGGACCTGTTCGAGCTCCACCTTCGCCACGATGGCGATGCGCGGACGCAGCTCGAAGCGTGGCTGCGGGGCCTTTATGAAGGTCTGGCGGAGCGCAAGGAATCGGAGGGCTGCCTGCTCGGGTGCCCCGTCGGCAACCTCGCGCAGGAGATGGCCGAACAAGACCCCGATATCCGGGCCCATCTCGGGACGATCTTCTCGGGGTGGACCCACCGATTGTCAGACATCATCAAGCGCGCGGTAGACCAGGGGACGATGCGCGTGTCGGACCCGAGGGCTGCGGCCGAGTTTCTGGTCGCGCTGACGCAGGGTGCCTTTCTGCTCGCGAAGGCCCAGTCCGACCCCGAGGTCGTGCAACGCATTGCCGAGCGCGCCCTCGCGGCGATCGAGGATCCCGCGTGATCGGGCGCATGCCGCCCTTTTTTCGTTCACGAAACTTTACCGACCGGTCAACTATCTTAAGCAGACCCTTCGGCCCCGCGTCGTACAACACCTAGACCCACCGGCCTCTGCCCGCGTCTCGCCGACACCGACCGGATCTCCCGAATGGAGGCAAACGCCATGCTCACCGCCCAAACCGAAACCCACGATCTCCACGGCTTGATGGAGGCCTACGTCGATGGCGACCAGCGCGCCTTCACGGAGCTGCACCATCGTCTGGAGCCCAAGCTGCGGAGCCGGTTGTCGAAGATGGTGGGTCGGCCCGTCGTCGTCGACGACCTGCTGCAGCTGACCTTCCTGCGCGCGCACGCGGCTCGCGATCGCTTCGAGCCGCTGCCCGAGCGCGCCGACCGAGCGGTCGAGGCCTGGTACGCCGCGATCGCCCGCAACGTCGCGCTCGATCACATGCGTCAGACGTACCGTCGCGATCGCCGACACGACACGCTCGTCGCCCGTGGTGACACCTCGGGCATTGGCGTGCCGACGGCTCTGCCGACCGCCGAGGACGTCACCGTCGCGCGCGAGGAGTCGGCCGAGGTCGCCGCGGCGGTTCGCGAGGCGATCGACGCGTTGCCTCCGACGCAGCGCGAGGTCGTGCAGATGCACAAGCTGCGCGGCATGAGCATGGCCGACATCGGCGACCGTCTCGGGGTGCGACCCGGAGCGTTGCGCGTGCGAGCCCACCGCGCGTACCGAACGCTGGCCAACACGCTGCGTCGGCTGCGGCCCGAGCTCGAGCCCGCGTAGTCGTGGGGCTTCAGCCGGAGGTCGGCGCGTACGACCAGTCGGTCTTCGCTTGGTTCTGGCAGTCCTCGCCCTTGGACACGGCGCGTCCCGGACAAGACTTGGACTTCCACGCGCCCGGGGCGTACGCCGCCTTCGCGTGCTCGGTGCCGCGGAGATCGGCGTGGGCCATGTTGCAGGCGTTTCCGTCGGCGTCGTAGTACTCGATCACGCAGGAAAAGCCCGCCTCGCGCAGCAGCTTCGCGGTGCCGGGCGAGTCGAGCCCGCACACGACCATGTCGATGGCCAACCCTTGGTTGTGCATGCTCTGCGAGGGCTTGCCGTCGCGCTTGCCCGAGTTGACCCACAGCACGGGCTCGTCGATCGGCGGGGCAGGGCGCGAGGTTTGGATCTTCAGCAGCTTCTCGAGCACCGCGGGGTGCAGATCGGACGCCGCCGGTCCCGCGCGCAGGGTCTCGCAGCCCTCGCAGCCGTCGATCGGAGCGGCCAGCGACACCCCGGTTCCTTCCGGTGCGCTGCCGTAGTTCGTCTCCCAGCAGCCTTTCGGAGGCGGAGGGGGCGGCTCGGCCTCGGGCTTCGCCGGCTCGACGTCGGCGATCTCGGGTGCGGGATCGGGACCGGCGGAATCGGTCTGTGGCGTCTGCGCCGGCGGAGGCGTGGCCGGGGGCGAGGACTTCGTGCAGGCCCCGGTCGCGACGGCGAGACCGAGGAGCACGGCGGCATTGCGGTTGCGGGCGTGGCGCAGGTTCATGGGTACGAGATCGACTTCGGCCGTGAGGAGGAGATCAGCAGCAGCTCGTCGCTTCGGGCGAGGTCGAACGCGCGACCGGGATTGACGATGTGGTCGCCGGCGCGACGAATGCCGATGAGGATCATGTCGTTCTTCGACAGCGTGTCGGACAGCTCGCCGAACTTGACGTGGGTTCCCGCCGCGAGGTCGAGCTCCACGGCGTCGACCTGCTGGGGCGTGCGGTTGGACGCGAGGTCGGCGAACAGCTCCTGCATCCCTTCGCCCTGGCTCGCCTGCACCAGCAGCAGGGTCGACAGCTCCGTGACACAGACAGCGAGGTCCGCTCCCGCTTTGAGCATGAGCTGCTTGTGCGAAGGCGAGACCACCTCCACGACGATGTGCCCCTTCGTCCCCGTGGCACGCAGACCGACGATGACTCCGAGGTTGGTCGAGTCGCTGTTTTCGTCGCGCTCGCCCGGCGCGAACACCATGATGCGGGAGGCCGCCGTGATGCAGGCGCGCGCGAGCACGTCCTCGTTGATCGGCGAGCCGCGCACGAACCGAACGCGCTCGCGCGACAGCTCGCCGGGCAGCTCCTCGAGCCGGTCGGTGAGCAGGACGATCTCGCGGCTTGCGTACTCCTCTTCGCTGCGCAGCTCGGCGAGCACGTCGAGCACCTTGGCGTGGCCGGGGTAGTTGATCAGGACGACGTGGTCTTGCAGCTTCAGCGCGTTCATACCGCGCACCTCCTTGGTGCGTTCTTCGATCAGCCAGGTGGTGATGACCGAGAGCCCGTACGCGATGACGCCGCCCCCGACGAGCATCGCGGGAAAGGCGACGAGGAAGCGACCGGCGGACGTCTCCGGGGAGATGTCGCCGTAGCCGACCGTCGTCATCGTGACCACGGCCCACCACAATCCGTCGACGAGGTCGTACTCGGGATGGTTGGCGGACTCGACGAGCCAGAACCCGACCGTCGCGAACGCGACGAACGCGAGCACGAACAAGAGCACTTTGAGCTCTTGCCGCGCGCGCAGGGCCAATCGAACGTCCCGCAGGCGCAGCAGCACTGCGTGGAACCGAAACATCGGGGCACGGAAGACTACCCCGACGGCCGATCAATTCACATGAGGCTGATCGTGGCGCGCATGATCCAGTCTCCGGCCACGCCCGCGGTCTCGCTCGTGATCCACGTGCCGTCGGCCAGGCCGATCCAGTTGCGATCGGCGAAGGCCAGGCCGTCGTGATCGCGCGCGATCGAGGGAAATCCGGCGTGATTGGGCATGCACACCACGATCGCGAAGTTGCCCTCGGTGATCGGGCCCGGGCTCGCGCCGATGACCTCGAGGGGGACGACGTCGGGGGTGTTGTTGTTGCCGCTGACGTTGGCCATGCCCGCGGCGAGCTCGGCGTCGGGCTCTCCGCTCGGCAGCACGCTCCACACGCCCACGTACAAGTCCGCCGAGCCCATGTCCTCGCCGCCCACGATCATCGTGGCGCCGGTGACCGTGAACGGGTAGTGCTCGGGCTCGGGCACGTACGTGGAGGCCCAACACTCGTCGAGGACGAAGCCCATCTGGAAGAAGACCTCGGCGTTGTTGACCCACCCGTCGTTGGACAGCTCGACGACGCCCGGAAAGCCTCCCGTCGTGCCGGAGTCGGAGCCGTCGACGACGCCGTCGCCGGACGAGTCGGCCATGCCGGTGCTCGACCCCGGGGTGCCGGTGTCGGTGGCGGATCCGCTCGAGGTCGCGGGGCCGTCGTCCGTGCCGGGGCCCGACGTGGGCGAGGACGTGGCGGAAGTGGTGGGCGATCCGTCGGTCTCGCCGCCGCCACCGTCGTCTCCGCAGGCGGCGAGCGCAGCGCAGGCGGCCAGGGTCCAATTCCGCGTCGAGGTCGTGCGCACGACGCGAGCGTACCAGCGGGCCAGGTGTGATATGGGAGCGGGGATGTCGGGCCTCGTCGTGGGGATTGCCGGTGCGACCGGCTCGGGAAAGACGACCGTCGCGCGACGGCTGACCGAGGCGCTCGCCGAGCACGTCGCACTGCTGCAGTACGACAGCTACTACCGCGATCGCCCCGAGCTGACCTACGAGCAGCGCTGCGAGCTCAACTTCGACCACCCGGACTCGCTCGAGACCAGCCTGCTCGTCGAGCAGCTGCAGGAGCTGCGTGCGGGGCGGGAGGTCGGCGTGCCGATCTACGACTTCACCGAGCACCGGCGTGCCGAGCAGACCCATCTGGTCAAGCCGGCGCCGGTGGTGATCGTGGAGGGCATCTTGGTGCTGGCCGAGGAACGGTTGCGCCGACTGCTCGACATCAAGGTCTTCGTCGATACCGACGCGGACATCCGCGTGTTTCGTCGGATCCGCCGCGACATCGAAAAGCGCGGGCGCGAGTTCGATTCGATCCGCAAGCAGTACTACGCCACGGTGCGACCGATGCACCTGCAGTTCGTCGAGCCCTCCAAGCGCTGGGCCGACATCATCATCCCCGAAGGCGGCCGCAACGAAGTCGCCCTCGACCTGCTCGTGGCCAAGCTGCGCAGCGTGGTGGATGGAGCGAGGCCGGCGTGAAGAAGAAGCTCGAGTCGCTGTTGGCCGAGTACGGCACGATCGCGATCATCGTGTACTTTTCGATCTTTGGCCTGACGATCACCGGCTTCGCGATGGCGATCAAAGCCGGCGTCGAGGTCGACAGCGTCGCGGGAACCACCGGGGTGTGGGGAGCGGCCTGGCTGGCGACCAAGGTCACCCAGCCGCTGCGCATCGGGGCGACGTTCCTGCTCACCCCGCTCGTCGCAGCCGCCTGGCACCGCACGCCGTGGGGACGCCGGCGCAAGGCCGCGCGCGAGGCCGCCCGGGCGGAAGCCGAAGCGGCCGAGGCCGCGAAGGCGGCCGAAGCCGGCAGCGTCGAAGCGTCCGAGTAGCGCGAGGGGCTACGCGTCGCGCTTGAGGCAGACGACCTCGCCGGTGACTTCCTGCTTGAGGAAGACGACGAGGTTGCGCGCGCTGGTGGACCAGGCGTAGGCCGAGTCCGGGTCGCCGTCGACCTTGGAGCCGGACCAGAACACGCCATCGTGCAGGTGGCCGGCCACGCCGAGGAGCTTGAGCTCGCGACGCCAGGGCAGGCGCCAGCCGGACACGCCGTCGATCTCGAGCATCGCGCAGCGCGTGCGGGCGTCGCCCCACGAGGTTTCGTTCCCTCGCTGACGCGTGACGAGGTACTTGTCGACCCGCACCACCTCGCGACGGGCCAACGCCGCGGTCAGGTCCGAGGCGCCCGTGTTCTCCGGCTCCGGCGTGTTCTCCTCGGGATCGACGTCGTCGTCCGCGGGGGCAGGATCGTCGGTCGCGACGTCGTCGTCGGTCGGCGCGACCGCGGCCGGGGTGGGGGAGTCGCTTGCGCTCGCGCGCGACGGCGACTCGTCGGCGTTGCTCGCCGCGGGCGGGTCGTCGAGGTCGCTCCCGGCGGCATCGGCCCGTGCGGCGGCGTGGCCGGCAGCGGCCTCGGTGCCCTGTGTCTGCCACGGCTGCCACACCGCGAGCCCCGCCGCGATCGCGGCCACGCCGACCAGCCAGGGCCACTTGGGCCGGGGCTGCACCGCCGCGATCGCGGCGGCGGTATCGAGCTGCGTCACGCGACGACGAGGCGCGATCGCATCGGCGAACGTGCCCACCGGGGCGACGGTGGCGTCGATCTTCAGGCCGGCCGCGGCAAAGGGGGCGGACACGGCCGGGGCCGGCTCGGGCGTCGGTGCCTTCTTGGCGCGTACGAGGTCGTCGCCGTGCTCGGGCGTCGCGTCCGTGGCGGCGTCGACCGTCGCGTCGGCATCGACGTCGGCGACCACGTCGACCTGTCCGGAGACGGTGCCGTGGGCCGAGGTGATCGGCGCACCCGCGTCGCGTCGGTCGTCTTCGGCGACGGCCGCCTCGACCCGCTTCTTGGTCTCGGCCACCTTCGCCTTGACCGCCTCGTGGGCGGCGACGATCGCATCGGCCACCGCACCGATGTTGGCGGGCTGCGGGGTGATCGCGCGCCGACGCGCGGCCGCGCCCGGGCGCGAGGGCAGGACCGGGCTGACTCGCGTCGCCGTCGCCGCCGTGCGCGACGCCGTGATCAGCGTCTGCGACGCCGTGATCGCCTGGTTGCGGCCGGTGGGCACGAGCCGGCCCGCGCGGTGACGCGCCGAGATCGTGCGCGGTCGCCGGGTCGGGACCGGGATCGGTGCGTGCGCGCCCGTGGTGCGCCGCGCGGTCACGGCCGGGTAGCTGCGACTCGGACGCTCGGAGAACTCGCGATGGCCGAACACCTCGCGCCACCGACGGCGATCGCCGACCTCGTTGCGCACGCGGATCTTGGCCGCGGGCGAGCGCTCGAGCGCTTCGGCGAAGCGCCGAATGTGTCCGACCATCGTCAGCGGTACCGACAGGTCGAGCACGGCGACGAACAGATGCTGGTGTTGGTCGCGCTGGGTCAGCGCCTGCCGCAGCGGCCCGAGCACGCGCTCCTGCAGGCTGCCCTGCACGCACACCACGTGGATCGTCGGTCCCGTCACGGGTGCCTTGCCCAGCAAGGCCGCGCGCGCTTCGCCGCCGCACGAGACCGTGACCGCGAAGCCGAGACCGCGAAGATTGCGAGCAATCTCCTCGACCATGGGCGCGACGCTCGCGGCGCAGCACAGGTTGATGGCGTGGCCACGACGCAGCGTGCGGCGGGGAGGCCGGGTCGACGTGCCCTCGGCTCGGCTCGTCTGCGTCGTTGCCATCATGGTCCAGCTCGCCGGCGCGCGGGCGGCTTGCGTGCGATCAACGCACCCTACCACCTCGATCCAGGATCGGGGCGTCTTCGTGAACTTCCGCACCTGCCTGCGGACCCAAACGCCGCGTTTTCGATCGCCGTCGCCCTCTCGCCGGCTTTCGTTGCCACCGCCGCTTCTCGGTTCACGCGATCGGTGGGGACAGCCACGGTTCGATCTCGAATTGATTCCCCCAGCCCACGCGATTACGTTCGCCGCGCAGGCCCGGACGGGCCCACTGAGGAAGCCGCGATGACCATCAAGATCGGAATCAACGGGTTCGGCCGCATCGGCCGCTTGGTCTACCGAATCGCCGCCGAGCGCGAGGACTTCGAGGTCGTGGCGATCAACGACCTCGTGCCGGCGTCCAACCTCGCGTACTTGCTCAAGTACGACTCGACCCACGGCCGCTTCGGCAAGAAGGTCGAGGTCGACGACGACGGTTTCGTGGTCGACGGCGAGCGCACCAAGTGCTTCGCCGAGCGCGATCCCGCCAAGTTGCCCTGGGGCGACCTGGGCGTCGACTACGTGCTCGAGTCGACCGGCCTGTTCAACGGGTACGACGAGGCGGCCAAGCACCTCGCCGGCGGCGCGAAGCGGGTGCTCCTTTCGGCGCCCACGAAGACCCCGGACAAGGTTCCGACCTACGCGTTCAAGGTCAACCACGAAAAGTACGACCCGGAGACCGACAAGATCATCTCGAACGCGTCGTGCACGACCAACTGTCTGGCCCCGATCGCCAAGGTGATCAACGACTCGTTCGGCCTCACCGAGGGACTGATGACCACGGTCCACGCGGTGACCGCGACGCAGCCGACGCAGGACGGTCCCTCCAAGAAGGACCCTCGCGGCGGTCGCAACGGATACACGAACATCATCCCGGCCTCGACCGGTGCGGCGAAGGCCGTCGCGCTGTGCATCCCCGAGCTCAAGGGCAAGCTCACCGGCATGGCCTTCCGCGTTCCGACCGCCGACGTGTCCGTGGTCGACCTGACGTTCCGGACCGACAAGGCGACGTCGCTGTCGGCGATCCACGCTGCGATGAAGGCCGCCGCCGAGGGCCCGATGTCGGGCGTGCTCGGCTACACCGAGGACGATGTCGTCTCCAGCGACTTCATCTCCGATCCCCACAGCAGCATCTACGACGCCGGCGCCGGGATCGAGCTCAACGATCGCTTCTTCAAGGTCGTGTCCTGGTACGACAACGAGTGGGGCTACTCGAGCCGTTGCGTGGACATGCTCGAGATGATCGCCCGCAAAGACGGCATCTGAGGCCCTCGCCCGCGGCGCGCACGTTCACGTGCAGGCGCCGCGGGTCGTGGTCTCGCCCCGCACACAAAAATCGCCGATCGAGGTGACCGTCCCGGCTTCGGCCATCGAGACGTCGACGTGGCACCACGTCGGCGCCGAGGGGAGGGGGTCGGCGGGCGACGTGCTGCCGGAGCCCACGGCGGACTCGCCCGGACGCAGATCGCGTTCGAACATGTGCAGCCAGGGCCGCACGTCTCGCGGAGTGCCGTCGAGGTCGCAGGTCGCGTTCGCGGTGACGTGGATCTGTGCCGGCACGCCCTCTCCGGCGGTCACCAACACCGATACGCCGAGGCGATGCGTCCCGTCGGCCTCGGCGGCGATCCGACCGACGAGCTCCGAGGCAACGAGCGGGGCATCGGCGGGTCGGCGCGGCAGCACGTCGTCGCCGCAGGCGCCCTCGGTGAGCACGCCGCGGGCGAAGCAGAGCTCGCCCAGCGCGGTGTGTCGTCGTTGGGGCGGCGTCGCGGTGCTCCCGATTTCGGGGACGTCGCGCAGCGGCGGGCTGACCTGGTACAGAAACGAGAACTCGCAGGTCTCGGGCACGCCCGCGGAGAACGCCGTGGGCATGAACGTGTCGCGCTTTGGCAGCGACTGTCCGCTCGGGATCGAGGCGAGGCGGTTCATCGCATCGTGGGTCGGTCCGGTGACGATCGTGTAGTCGTCCACCCGGCACGCGAGCCGTGTCGAGACGCCGCCGTGGTCGTCGACACGGCCGACGACGCGAGCCTCGTAGTCGATGCTGATCGCGTTGTGCGCGGACGTGCTCGACATCCGAACGGGGGCCGCGCCCAACCCGGCGGCGACGCTCTCGGACGTCTTGGCGTGCACGATCCGTACGGGGGCACCTTCGATCGGCGGAAGGTCGACTTCGTTGCTGGGGTTCGCGCTCGAGCACGCCGCGACGGCGAGTGCACAGGCCGGGAGAATCGAGGAACGCACGCCTGGGTCGTTCCGCGTCGACCCGCCCGGTTTAAGAGAAAGTACGTCCGGCGGTAGTACCCTGCCTTGCAGTGTCGCTGGACGACGAGGCGGAGCAGCCGACGCTGCACGCGGAGCAGACCGAGCTGGGCGAGGCGCCGACGCTGCTCTCGCAGCAGACCCAGCCGTCGGCCACCGATGCGCCGCGGCGACTGCCCCGGGGCGCCCAGATCGGGCGCTACGTGGTGCTCGAGATCCTCGGGCAAGGTGGGATGGGGGTCGTCTACGCCGCCTACGACCCGCAGCTCGACCGGCGCATCGCGATCAAGCTGCTACGACCGTCGCGGGCCTCGGGTGAGCGGGGCAAGGCACGGCTGCTGCGAGAGGCCCAGGCGATCGCCCGGATCTCGCACCCCAACGTCGTCGCGGTCCACGACGTGGGGGCCGAAGGGGAGTCGGTCTTCGTCGCCATGGAGTTCGTCGACGGCGAGACGCTCACGGCGTGGCTGGCCCGGGTCAAGCCCGATCCCGCGCAGCTGCTGGAGATGTTGATCCAGGCCGGACGAGGACTCGCGGCGGCGCACGGTGCCGGCATCGTCCATCGCGATTTCAAACCCGACAACGTGCTGGTGGGTCGGGACGGTCGGGCCCGGGTGCTCGACTTCGGCCTCGCGCGAGGTCAGCCGACCGCGGAGTCGATGGTCGACGGAGAAGCCGTCAGCGCCAGTGGCAGCGGCAGCCTCGCGTCTTGGTCGCAGCTGGACAACGACCTGACCCGCGAGGGCGCGGTGATGGGGACGCCGGCGTACATGTCACCGGAGCAGCACCTCGGCCAGCTCGCGACGCCGGCGTCGGATCAGTTCGCGTTCTGCATCGTGCTGTATCAGGGCCTGTACGGGTACCGCCCGTTCGACGGCAACTCGGTCCGCGACCTGGCCAAGGCCACGTTGCGCGGCAAGGTCAAGGCTCCACCCTCGGGCACGAAGGTACCGGCGGACCTGCACGCGGTGATCGTACGGGGGTTGTCGCCCAAGCCGAGCGAGCGCTATCCGACGATGGCGGCGCTGCTGCGGGAGCTGGCGCGGGACCGCCGGACCTCGACGCGACGTTGGGTCGCGGGGTTGGGCTTGGTCGCGGTCGTGGGGGTCACCGCCGGGCTGTCGTACGTTGGCGGCACGCGGCGCGAGCCCACGCCGTGTCAGAACACCGACGAGACGATCGCGTCGGTCTGGACCGCGCCGCGACGTCAGGCGATCGCGGCGGCCTTCAGTGCCGCGGCGGGCGAGCCCGGGTCCGAGAGCTGGTCGCGCGCCGAGCCGGTGGTGGATGCGTACGTGCAGCGGTGGAAGGCGCAGCAGTACGACGCTTGCGCGGCGACGCGGATCGGCGGCACGCAGTCCGAGCACATGCTCGATCGGCGCACCGTGTGCCTGTCCAACCGAGCCACGCATCTGGACGCGCTCTTGGAGAGCTTCGGCGATCCGACGCCCCGACTGGTCGAGCAGGCGCTCGGGCTCGCGCACGCGTTGCCGGACCTAGCCGACTGCGCCGAGCAGGGCGTCGCGACCGGGGTCGCGCCACCGGCGACCCAGGAGATCCAGGCGAAGGTCGATGAAGCGGACGAGGCGCTGGCATGGGCGGAGGCGCGAGCCTCGGCGGGCCGGATTCAGGACGTGATCGACCGGCTCACGCCGTGGCTCGCCGAGGCCGAACGACTCGGTTACTTGCCGCTGGTCGCGAGGCTCCGGCACCGGCTCGGACGCGCCCACGCGTCGCTGCACCATCCCGAGGGTGTCCAGATGGTGGAGCAAGCGTTCGTCGACGGGCTCGAGGCCGGAGACGATCGCATCGTGATGATGGCGGGGATCGACACCGCGACCTTTCTCGGCGACGACGAGCGCCGACCGGGCGAGGCGTTGCGCGTGCTCGACGTCGTCGATGCGGTGATCCGCCGAGCGCAGCCGCGCGACGGGTCGATGCGAGTGGGAGCGGCCACCGCTCGTGCGGTGATCTACGTCCGGCAAGGGCGCTACACCGAGGCCGGTGAGCTGTTTCGCCAGGCGCTGGCGTACCAGGAGGCCGACGACCCGCGCGGTCCCAACACCGTGGTCGCGCTGCAGAATCTCGGGGGCTTCTACGCCGAGCGACGTCGTCTGGCCCTCGCGCTGCAGCTGCACGAGCGTGCGCTCGCGCTGGCCGAGGAGCTGTACGGACCCGATCACTCCTCGCACCGCGAGCTGTACCAGAACCTCGGGATCCTGCATTTTCTGCGACAGCAGTACGAACCGGCCAAGGACTGGCTCGAGCGCACGCTGCAGATCCAGACGCGCGTGCTCGGCCCCGAGCATCCGGACCTCGCCCGCACGCTCGGGATCCTCGGGGTGGTCACGCGGCATCTGGGCGACCTCGAAGAGGCCGAGCGACTGCAGACGGAGGCGTTGCGCTTATTCGAGCCAAGCTCGGCCAGGGGCACCCGTCGGTGGCGGAGGTGCAGCGCAACCTCGCGTTCACGATCATGGAGCGCGGGCGCGAGCAGGAGGCGCTCGAGCTGGCCAAAGGCGCGCTGGACATGGTGGTGGCCCGGCTCGGGGAGGAGCATCCGGAGACCGCGTCGAGCTACGAGGCCCTGGGCCAGGTGCAGGTCGGGGCCGAGGACTTCGCCGGCGCGCTCGACTCGGCCGAGCGCAGTCTGAAGGTCTACGACGCCCAGGGAGAGGAGCTCGGCTCGCGCCTGCTCGCGCCCATGCTCGTGCGCAGCGAGGCGCAGTCCGGATTGGGCCGGCACGAGGACGCGATCACCAGTGGTGAGGCCGCGGTGTCGCTGGCCGAGAGAGAAGGGACGGCGGGTGAGCTGGCGCTGGCGCGCTGGTCGTTGGCGCAGACGCTTCGCGCGGCGGGACCCGAGCATCGCGCCCGGGCGCGCGAGCTGGCCGGCAAGGCCCGCGCGACGTTGGTCGACGAGAAGATCGCGCCGGACGTCGTGTCGCGGATCGACACGTTCCTCGCCGACGTCGAACGTTGATCGTCGGTCCAGTCGCGCCGGAGGCCGCGCGCCAATGTAGGAGGAGCGGGCCGTGAGCGCCCCGTCCGAGCCCCGTTCGACCGCGCTTGCCGATCCGAGGCCGGCTAGTCCTCCGACCGGGTAATTCTGAGTGGATAAACGCCGTCAGCGTCGCCCTCCACCGCGGCGCGAGGCCGAAGCTGTATCGGGATACTGCGAGGTCTCGCAACAACGGTGGGGGCGACGGGGGCGGTGTTTAGCCGCTCAGAATTACCCGGTCGGAGGACTAGTAGTCCACGCGCACGCCCAGCGTGGGGAAGATGGGCAGGCCGATCACGCCCACCTCGGACCGGAAGTCGGTGCTGTACAGCAGCGCCTCCGGGTTGACGCGGTTGTAGACGTTCTGGATGTCCAGGTACGCCGACACGCTCGCCCGCGGCACGACCCACGTCTTGTCGACGCGCAGGTCGAGCTGGTGAAACGTGCCCAGTCGTGCCGTGTTGCGACCACCGAGCACGGGCAGATATCCGCCGCGCACGCTGACCGAGCCGATGACGGGGCGGTAGGGAAACCCCGTCGTCACGCGAAAGCGGCCGCCGATCCGCCAACCCTTGCGCAGACGGTAGCTGGCGACCGCCACGAAGTTGTGGCGCTGGTCGAAGTCCGAGGGCCGGTTGTCGGGCACGGCGTCGCGGTCGACCGAGGTGAAGCGCAACTCGGAGAACATCAGGGTGTACGCCACCCAGCCGTACAGCTTCGGGCCGAGGCGTCGGCGCAACAGCAGCTCGGCGCCACCGGTGCGCGTCGACGAGGTCGCCGCGATCGGATCCGACTGAAAACGCAACGGCTCGCCGTTTTGCTGCTCGCGAAAGAAGCCGGTGGCGCTCGCCGTCCAGTCGGCGGCGAAGCGCGCCTCGGCACCGGCCGAGGCCTGCAGCGCCTGCACGAGGCTGAGATCGGTATCGTCGGGCGCGAACCGGATCTCCGGGTCGAACGTGCCGAACACGGACGGCAGGGTCAGGCTCGACCCCGACAGCGCCGCCCCCTGCTCGAACAGATCGATCGAGTCGCGGTCCGAGATCGGGCGCATCTGCGAGTATCGGCCCAGGCCGGCCGACAGTCGCCACGACTCGCCCACGTCGACGTGCCCGAGCGCCCGCGGGTCGACGGAGAACCGCGCCTGGTCGTCGACCGTGAACGCGGTCGCGCGCGCGCCCGGGCGTAGTGTCACGGGGCCCCAGTGCAGCTCGGTGGTGGCGTAGACCCCCGTCTGCGACTCGACGCCGTCGTCCTCGCGACGCTCCGCGTCGGCGGCGGTGACCACGTCGAGCGGTCGTTGCTCGTCGACGGCGAAGTAGCGCGCGACCTCGAAGTCCGTACCGACGAGCAGGGTGGCGTGCGGCGACAGGCGCTGCTCGGTCTCCAGACGGGCCGCGGGGACGACGTCGGTGCGCCGTCGCATGAGCGCCTGCCCCGAGACGATCCGTCGCGCCGTCTGCAGCCGCACCGAAGGGACGAGGCGTGTGGTCGATCGTCGTCGCGCGACCTCGAACGGCACGTCGAGCCGGTGGAAGCCGCTGCGAAAGTCGAAGCTGTTGGAGCCGCCGAAGTCCTGCTCGAACCCCGCGATCTCGCGCCGCTGTGCTCGGAGGCGATCGCCGGCCCCGAAGACCCGCACGCCGAGCTCTCCCGGACCGACCGGGTACGAAAACAGGGCCTGGTAGTCGTAGTAGCCGGGCAGCAGCAGGTCGTTGGGGTCGCCGGTCGTCCGCTCGGCGACCTTCGAGGCGCCTGCGATGACCGCGTCGAAGTATCCGCGTTGCGCCGCGACCACGAAGCTGCCCTTCTTTTTCAGTAGTGGCCCCTCGACCATGGCGGAGGCCGCGGCCAGATCGAGCTCGGCGAAGCCGTGCACGCCGTCGCGACGTCCGGTCCGTGGCTCGAGCTCGACGATCCCGCCGGTCGCGCCGCCGTAGCGCGCATCGAAGTTGCCCGGGATGAAGTCGAGACGCTCGATGAGATCGGCCGGGATCACCGACGACAGCGAAAGCACGTGGAACGCCCGCGGCACCGCCAGTCCGCCGATGAAGACGCGGGACTGGGCCGGAGACGCGCCGCGCAAGATCAACACCCCGAGCCCGCCCGGGGCCCGCACGGCACCCGGCAGGTTCTGGATGGCGCGCAGGGGATCGCCCTGGCTGCCCGGCAGGGTCTGAATCTCCTCGCGCTCGAGCACCCGGCGCGTGGGCTCGCGTTGGGCCGAGGGGAGCGCGGGGCCGGCGACCTCGGTGCGGTACGGCTCGTCCGGGTCCGGGCGCGCGAACAGTCGCAGCGGCTTGGTCGCGGCCGGGCCGACCTCGACGATCACGTCCTCGCGCAGCATGCCCTCGGCCACGACGACCACGCGGGCGAGGCCATGACGCACCGGCTCGGTCTCGAAGACGCCGTCGTCGTCGGTGCGGGTCGCCACCAGCCACGCGGGATCGTCCGGCGGAGGGGGTGGGTCCTTCATGCGCCCCGGCTCGGCGTCCGGCGGGGCCGGGATCAACACGATGGTCGCGCCGGCGAGCGGACGACGGTCGCCGGCAGCGCGCAGCGAGCCCTTCACCGGTGCGCAGGTCGTCGGCGTACACGCGGCCGGCTCGGCGGCGGCCACGGCACGGGCCGGTCCGGCGAGACCGAGGGCGATCAGGAGGCCGACGATTCGAGGATCAGCCATCCGGACGTTTCGCTGCCGCGGTCGTCACGAAGCAACAGGTGAAGGTGGGTCTGACCGCGGCGTGGCGCGACGAGCTCGAGCGTCCAGCCGTCGTCGAGCGCCGTGTAGCCCTCGACTTCCTCGCTCACGTACCAGCGCCCGCCCAGCGACTCGGTCACCGTCGACGGCATTGGTGCCTCGGGCAGCATGATGTCGAACGACTCCACGTCGTCGGCGCTGGGGATCCACGACACGCGGACCTCGGACCCCGGCGGCACGGCGATCGTCTCGGCGGACCGGACGGTGGTCGACTCACCGGCGATCGTGACGTTGAAGACCTCGACCTCGGGATTGTGGTTGCGCGGTCGCTGCAGGAGCGGTCCGAGACTCTCGGAGAAATCGACGTCGTAGCCGAGCGGGCCCAGAACGTCCGCGACCGCCGACAACGGTCCGAGCGGGATCGAGCGCTCGGCGAGCAGGCAATCCTCCAGCGATGTCCGTCGATCGAGCGCTTGCCGGCACGCCTCGGCGCCCGGGCCGTCGGGCGGGCTGGCGATCATCCCCACGAACGGCCAGGACGTGGCCACGTCGATCGCGGCGTCGGCGACGTCGTCGCCCGGGGCGATCATCATCGGCGGCGGCGGCTCGCCGACGATCCAGCTCGCGGTGGGTTGTCCACCCAGCAGACACGGGCGCTGCGGACCGGCGAGCGGCTCGTCGTCGCACGCCGGTGCGTCCTCGAGGCGATCGCCGCGCAGTAGGCACGACGCGGCGTCGTCGCACAGAAACCACAGCGCCTGCAGGTCGCCGGGCGCGATCGGTCCGTCGGGACCGGCGACCAGTGGGGTCACCTCCACGGTGTCGCCGGGGAGGAACTCGCTGGGCGACGCGGGGTCGTTCGGGTCGAGGTCGTCGCTGTACGGCCCGGGGGCACGCAGGTCGAGCCGCAAGCCGAGCTCGCGGGGCTGCGACAGCACCCACACCGGCGCCGACGACGGCGTGCACGCAGCGGCGAGCGTCGCGAGGGCGGCCCCGCGCGTCCATCGACGCGGCCGGATCCAGTTCACACCGCCGATCATCGGGCGATCGCCCCGGTCGCCGCAACCGATTGCTATGGTCGGGCCGTGGCGCGCCTGCTCGACGCCTTGACCCTTCGTCTCGGAAGGCCCCTGTTGCGGGCGCCGAGTCCCGTCCGTCGCTTCGTGACCGCGCGTCGTCCCATCGAGATCGACGACCGTCGCCTCGACGAGCACTTGCAGCACGTGCTCTTCGTGATGCGGCGCGGCAGCAAGCCCATCGAGCAGCTGCCTCTGTGGCGCGCACGTCAGCTGTACGACAACTTGCCGGAGCTGTTCGAGGACCGACCTCCCCCCGGGGTGACCACGTCGCCGTTGGTGCTCGCGGGCCCCGCGGGCGGCCTCGTCGCGCGCGTGTACCGACCCGCGGGGCTCGTCGAGCGCCCGCCGGTGTTGCTGTACCTGCACGGCGGCGGTGGCGTCTTCGGCAGCCTTCGGTCGCACGACGGCGTCTGCCGGCGGATCGCCGCGCGAGCCGGATGCCTGGTCGTCGCCGTGGACTATCGCCTGGCGCCGGAGGCACCGTTTCCCGCCGCGCTCGAAGATGCACTCGCGGCGTTCGAAGGGGTGTGTGCCGTGGCCGAGCGCCTCGGGGCCGATCCGACGCGCGTGGCGGTCGGCGGCGACAGCATGGGCGGCAACCTCTCGGCCGTGCTCGCGCAGGTCTGCCGCGACGAGGGGCGACGGCCGCCTGCGGTGCAGCTGCTGATCTACCCCGCGACCGATGGACGCGCCCGGACCGGATCGCGGCGCAAGCTCGCGCGGGGATACGGCCTGGACGCGACACTCATCGAGTTCTTCCGCGACTCCTACCTCGGCGGTACCGACCCGTTGCACCCGCGGGTGTCGCCGGCGTTGGCCAAGGACCTCGGTGGGCTCGCCCCGGCGATCGTCGCGACGGCGGGCTACGACCCGTTCCGCGACGAGGGTGACGCCTACGCAGCGGCGCTGTCGCAGGCGGGTGTTCCCACGCGACACCTGGAGTTCCACGAGCTCGCGCACACCTTCGTGCAGATGACGGGCATCGTGCCGGCGGCCGCGGCGGCGCTCGACGAGGTCTCGGACACGCTGCGTCGGGAGCTTTCGCGCGCGAAGACGGACACGGCGTGACCGGTCTCGGCAACGTGTTCGACGCGGCGGAGGTCGACGAGGACGTGCCTCGCGGGCCCGACCTCGAGCTCGACGTGCAAGCGCCTCGCTCCGCGCTCGGGCGCGACGACGGCTGGGAGGTAGAGGTCCCGCCGCAATTGCTTGCCGACGGCGTGCTCGTCCCGCGGCACATTGCGCCCGGCGACGCGAGCGATCGCCTGCGCTTGCATCTTTCGGCCGCGATGCCGGCGAAGGCACGCCTGCGCTTGCGCGGGGCCGGCGGCGTGATCGAGGGCGGGCGGCCCGGAGATCTGTTCGTCACCGTGACCGTCGTCGACGATCCACCCGCGCGTGGGCTCCCCGTCCTCGCGTGGGCACTGATCGCGGCGGCGATCTTCGCGGCCGTGATCGTGGCCGCCGTTCGCTGATTCGAGCCCCAGGGCGCCGGTTTGCGCCCGATCTCGCGACGGGTATCATGCGTGCGCCGTACCAGCGGCGCCTCGCGTACCGATGAATCAACCTCCGCAGCCCCGATCCGGAGGCGCGCCCGGCCCGGGCGGCGGGGGTCCCGTGTCGGGTCGCTTGGCGCCGGGACAGGTGCCGCACGCCCCCGCGGCGCCCGTCGCCGTGCCCCCCAGCGCCACCGCGCCCATGCCGGCCGGTGCACCCCCACCGCCGGTGCAGGGCGGTGCACCCGTGCCGCCCCCGGCGGGCGGACCGGCCGGCCCGGACGAGCCCCCGGCGCATCGGCCCGCGGCCGTGGTCGCGGAGGTGGTCGCCGAAGGCAGCGCGCAAGGACGCTTCGGCACGTTCGCCGGCGTCTTCACGCCGGTGGTGCTCACGATCCTCGGCGTCATCATGTTCATGCGCGTGGGCTTCGTGGCCGGACACGCGGGGCTGTGGATGACGCTGCTCATCCTGCTCATCTCCAAGCTCATCACGAGCCTGACCACGCTGAGCCTGTCGGCGATCGCGACCAACCTCGACGTCCGCGTCGGGGGCGTCTACTTCATGATCTCGCGGGTGCTCGGCCCCGACTTCGGCGGGAGCATCGGCATCACGCTGTTCATCGCGCAGGCGGTGTCGGTCGCCTTCTATACGATCGGCTTCACGGAGGCGACGTTCGACGTGATCGCGTCGCTGTCGTCGGGGACGGCCCAGTCGCTCATCGACGCGAGCGTGCCGCAGCTGCTGTCGACCGTGGTCGTGGCGGGCCTGTTCTTCTTGACGTTCAAGGGGGCCGACGTCGCGCTCAAGGCCCAGTACGTCGTGCTGGTCGTGCTGCTGGCGTCGGTCGTGGCGTTCGTGATCGGCGGCATCGGGGCCTTCGATTCGGACACGCTCCAGGCCAACAGCAGCTCCGCGTTCACTCCCGAGATCGGTTTTTGGGCCGCGTTCGCGATCTTCTTCCCGGCCGCGACCGGGATCTCCGCCGGCGCGAACATGTCCGGCGACCTCAAGGATCCGGCCAAGTCGATCCCCTGGGGCACGATTCTCGCGATCATCTTCACCGCCACGATCTACCTGGTGGAGATCGTGCTGCTCAGCGGCGGCATCGAGCGCCAAGACCTCATCGACAAGCCGTTCCTGGCGCTGCAGCAGATGGCTGTGGCCGGCCCGCTCATCGTCATGGGCGTGTTCGCGGCCACCCTGAGCTCGGCGCTCGGGAGCTTCCTCGGTGCGCCGCGGATCCTGCAGGCCATGGGGCAGGACCGGCTCATGCAGCCGCTGGAGTACTTCGGCAAGGGAGCCGGGCCTGCCAACGAGCCGCGTCGCGCGACGGTGCTGACCTTTCTCATCGCGGTCGCGGTGATCTGGGCCGGCGACCTCAACGCGGTCGCGGAGATCATCTCGATGTTCTTCCTCATCGCCTACGGGATGATCAACCTGTCGGCGTTCGTCGAGAGCCGCAGCGCCAACCCGAGCTTCCGGCCGCGCTTCCGTCTGTTCCACTGGACCCTCGCCGGCGCGGGCGCGATCGGCTGCCTGGTCGCGATGGTCAAGATCAACGAGACGTACGCGCTCGTAGCCTTCGCCATCACCGCGCTCGTGTACTTCTATCTCAAGAAGCGCGACATCCAGACGAGCTGGGGAGACGCCAAGCGCGGCTACATCTTCCAGCGCACGCGTGACAACCTGCTGTACCTCGAGGGCAGCAAGTTCCATCCCAAGAACTGGCGTCCGATCCTGGCCGCGATCAGCCGCGATCCGCTGGCGGACCCGCGGCTCATCCAGATGGGCGCATGGCTCGAGAGCCGGCGCGGGCTGTACACGGTCGCGCAGATCCACGAGACACCGGAGCCGCATCTGGAGGCTCGCCTGCACTATCGCGACCAGCGACGCGAGGAGCTGCGCGGCCACCTCGCGTCGCTCGACGTGGTGGGGTTTTCGGAGGTCGTGTCGGTCGACGAGTACGCCGAAGGGCTCACGACCTTCCTGCAGAGCTACTCGGTCGGCGGCCTGCGCCCCAACACGCTGCTGGTGACGATTCCGCCGGCGCACGACGCCGATGCCCGCCGTCGCTTCGTGAACACCGAGGCGATCCTGCGCGCCTTCGACTACAACCTCGTGCTCCTCAAGCCGGGGAACATGCTGCTCGAAAAGCCCCAGCGCGTGATCGACCTGTGGTGGCGGGGCGATCGCAACGGCAGCCTGATGGCGTTGCTGGCGTATCTGATGACCACCGATCGCGTCTGGCGGGACGCCAAGATCCGGATCTTCCGCGCCGTCGCCGACACGGGCTCGGAGCAGACCGCGCGCAAGCATCTGCAGGAGCTGCTCGACAACGCGCGCATCGACGCCGAGGTGCACGTGTTCGTCGCGACGACGCACCCGCACGACTTCATCCCGCAGTACTCGTCCGGGACCGCCGACCTCGTGATGCTCGGGCTGTCCACGCTCGACATGGACGAGTTCAAGGCGTACCTCGACGCGATGGAGCCGATGCTGGCGCGGCTGCCGACCACGTTGCTCGTGCGCTCCAACGGCGAGGCCGACCTGTTCGCCTGAGCGACCGCTGGACGGACGCACGGCCGCGTTTTGCGGTGACGGCGCTGTTGCCTTCACGTAGCATTCCCGTGTGTTTCGCGTGACATATGGCTTGGTGTTGGCGGGGCTCGTGGGCGCATGCGGTGGCGACGACGGAGCGCCGGCCGACGACGAGTCCACGGGCATGGTCGGCGGTACGGAGGGCGACAGCACCGGTACGCCCGGCACGACGAGCGCCGTCGACGACTCCAGCGGTGGCACCGACGACAGCGGTGGGACGTCGACCGGACCGATGCCCGAGCCGCTGCCTCCGCTGGACGCGGTCCCGCTGACGACCGAGCAGGTCATCGTGCCCACCCACGCCATCGACGATCCGCCGGTCCTCGATCCGCGGCAGGTCGATCAGCGCCAGCAGCTGCTCGACGAGGGCTATGGCGACTTCGACCTCGGTCCCGGCGAAGCGGTGATGGAGATGACGCCGGACGGGTCCCCCGCGCCGGCGCCGGGTCCCGGCGCCGTGCTGCTCGCACGCTTCGCCCACCTCGCCGACTCGCAGCTGGCCGACGACGAGTCGCCCACCCGCGTGGTCGTGCTCGACAACCCCGTCGTCGACGGCGCTTTCCGAGCCCAGGAATCGCACAGCTGCCACGTGCTCAACGCCGCGGTGCGAACGCTCAACGCGGTCAACGCCGCGATGCCGCTGGACTTCGTGGTGCTCGGAGGCGACAACGCCGACAGCGCGCAGCGCAACGAGGTCGAGTGGTTCCTCTCCATCATGGACGGGGCCACGTTCGTG
Organism: uncultured Pseudomonadota bacterium; assembly: GCA_937896535.1. GTDB lineage: Bacteria > Myxococcota_A > Polyangia > Nannocystales > Nannocystaceae > CALBMM01. The sequence continues at coordinate 23,231 of CALBMM010000102.1, read as the reverse complement.
CACTGCGACTCCGGCGACGACGATGATCCCGAGCCCGGCCCCGACAACGACGTCAAGGATCCGTTCGCGCCGGTGGGCCTCGACGTGCCGTGGATCTGGGTGTCGGGCAACCACGACGTCCACGTCCAGGGCAACTTTTCGGTGACCTCGATGGCCGACGCCGCCGTGGGCACGAACGTCGGCAGCGCCACGCGTGACTGGTCGCAGCCGGGCGGGCCCGTGTTCAACGGCCCCGTCGTCGCCGACGCGCGCCGGGAGCTCCTCGACGGACCGTCCCTGATGACGACCGTCTCCGCCGCGGGGGACGGCCACGGCATCGATGCCTCGTTGGTCGACGGCGGCCGGGCGACGTACGCCTGGGACGCCCCGGTCGGCGGGCTGCGCATCATCGTGGTCGACTCGACCAACGACATCGGCGGCTCCGACGGCGTGATCCGTCAGTCACAGGTCGACGACGAGATCCGGCCGATGCTCGACCAGGCCGAGACCGACGGCATGCTGGTCATGGTGGCGACCCACCATGCTTCGGGGAGCCTGACCGACAACGGCGGCCTGCCGGGGGTCGAGCCCTACGCCGACGCGCTCAGCGAGGACGACTGGCAGGCCTTCCTGGGCGAGTACCCCAACGTGATCGCGCACCTGTGCGGCCACTCGCACGTCAATCGCGTGCAGCTCGTCGAGCCGATGGGCGGCAATCTGTACTGGGAGATCACGACCTCGGCCATCATCGACTGGCCTCATCAGATGCGGATGGTCGAGGTGTTCGATCACGACAACGGCTGGTTGTCGATGCGGCTGGTGTCGGTGGACTACGCCACCGACGGCGACGCGTTCGGAGCAGAGGGGCGGGCGCTCGGGATCGCCGACCACATCGGGGGATGGGTCGGCGACGGGTACGGCGAGGCGACCGACCGCAACGTCGAGCTGTGGATCCCCGCGCCGTAGCGGCGACGGCGCGGTTCCGTCGCGCTCGGTCGTCACGCCGCGGCGCGGCTGGGAGCCGGACTGGTCTGCGCGGGGCTCGGCCGCGTCGTCGGCCGCGCCGTGGTGATCGCGTCGGCGAAGCCGGTTCCGTCCTGGACCAGACATCGGATCGACCGATCACGTCCCAGCTGCAGCGCCCCCGGGCTGAATCCCGCCCTCGCGAAGATCCACAGGTCACCCGCGGGCGCGCCGCCCGGGTGCGCCTGCACGATCGCGTGAAGTCGCCGACGGGTCACGGCGTTGTGCCCTCGCACGATGAAGACGTCCAGCGGCTGCTTGGCGCGTTGCCACAGGACGAATGCGAAGCCGGTCAGAAGCGTCGCGACGACGAAGCCGGCGAGTCCGATCGCTCGCCAGCGCCAGCCGCCCAACAGCCCGTCGAACTGCATCGCCAACGTCGAGGCGGTGCAGACGAGGAACGCGACGTATCCCCACTCGCCGAACCGACTCGGACCGAGCCGATGGCCGGAGAAACGACTGACTCCGTCCGTGGGCGGCAGGTCGTGCTCGGGGAGGGCTCGGGTGTGGACGCCGGCGAAGCGACGCGCCCACGTCACCACGTCGCGAACGAAGCGGCGCGTGACGGAACTATCGGAAGGGAGGCGCTCGGCCTCGACGCGGCCGGCGAAGAAATCGGCGATGGACCCACGGTCTTTGGACATGATGGCGTTCCGGAGGGGGGCGGCTGCGGGCGTGTCGACCCGCGATCTGCCGCGTTACCTCCCTACGCCGGCTTGGAGCCGGTTCCCCCTCGAGTCGGTTCGTCGGTTCAGACCGCGACGGTCGCACCCGGCGAGCGCATGAGGATTTCGCGCGCTCGCTCCGCCTCGGCGGGGCTGTCGACCGTGGCCGACACGGCGGCGCGGCGGTTGCCTTCCAGACATGCTCGCAGCGTTCGCATGCGGGGGGAGGGCTCGGTGGACCCCGCGAGGGCGCCGAGCAGCACACCGTACGCGCCGCCGGCGGTCAGTCCGATCAGGGCAGCGAGCGACACGGGCAGCGCGATACCTCCGGCCGCCGCGGCGATTCCCATGACGAGGGCGACGAGCAGGCCCGTCACGATGCCGCCGAGCGCCGCGCCGGCTCGGGCACGACTGTCGCGATACAGGATGTGCCCCTGGTCGACCGAGTGCACGACCGTGGGAGAGTCTTGCAGTGGCAGCTCCGACTCGCGGAGGGCACGGGCGGCAAACAGAGCGTTGGCGGCGTCGTCGTAGACGACGTAGATCGGCAGTTTCATCGAAGATCCTTTCCGCGGTCGGCGGGGCGCATGCCTCGTGCACACGCCGCGACCTGCACGTCTTTCGGTCTAGGCAACGAGCCCGGCCCGTCAAGGCGCCGGTCCAGCGTCTCGACTACGCTGCTTTGACCGGTGTGGCGGTGCCCGGCTCGGCCACGGCGTCGACGAAGGCGCCGCGCGGTCCCGGCACGAGGCACCGCACCGAGGCGGTGCGCGCCAACTCGAGGGCGCCCTTGGAAAAGCCCATGCGCGACACGACCCACAGCTCGGCGGCCTGGTGCTCGCGGGGCCGGGTGAGAAACTGCGCGGCCAGTCGCTTGCGACTGATGATCCGGGGCCCGCGGAGCACCAAGATGTCCAGGGGCAGCCGGGCCTTGCGCCAGATGCTCCACGCGACGAGGCCCAGCGCGAACGCGGACCCGAAGCCGCCGATGCGAACGACCGCGATCAGCCCCCCGGCGGTCCGGGCGTCGAGGGCCAACAGGGCGATGGTCGCGACGACGACGGCGAGGAAGGAGGCGTACGCCCAGTTCGACCAAGCGGAAGACGCCAGCCGATGGCCGACGATCCGACTGGCGCCGTGCTCGGCGGCGATTTCATGCTCGGGCAGCTGGGAGGTGCGCAAGCCGGCTTCACGTCGTGCCCAAGACAGGACGTCACGGACGAGGCGGCGGTGCGGCGACCGGTCGGACGGGGGAACCTCGAGGTTCCCCGGCGCGGGACCGCGATCGGAGAGCGAACCGCGGGTAGGGGTCATCGCCGTTAGAGCCGGCGCGGGGGGACGGGGATGCGCGGCTGGCAGTGGCGGGGCCCCGGCCAGGGGGGCCGGCGATTCAGATCTCGACGTCGACCGAGGTTTCGTCGGGATAGACCAGGGTCCGGACCTGCGCCGCCTGCTCGGAACCCAGGCTTCCGGTGACGCGACACCACCCGCCCGGGTCGGGGTCGCCGAGGCAGTCGCAGGGTCCTCCGCCACAGTCGACCTCGATCGCGGTCTGCACCTGCACGGTGTACTCGCCGGCCGCCGCCGCGATGGAGGTGGTGCACTGCGGTCCGCAGAACTCGTCGGTGCAGCCGGGCGCGAGCGTGACCTGCATGGCTTCGGAGCCGGGCCAGCTGCCTTCCCAGATGCCGCCCGGATCGAGGCGAATCACGCTGTCGATCGGGCAGGCGGCCGGGCAGCCACAGGCGCCGTCGACCGCGGCTTCGCAGCTCGTGCATGCCTCGTACTGCCACGACACGGGCGCGTCCTCGCGCAGGATCTCGAACGGCCCGAGGACGGCGCACCCGAACGTGTCCGGAATGTAGACCGGGAAGGTCTGCGCGTTGACGATGCGAAGGGTGACCGCCGGCCCGATCTCGGGCGCGGGCGGCAGGCACTCGTCGGGACCGCCGGTCGTCTCTGCGCCGCCGGTCGACCCGGTGCTGTCGCCCGAGCCACCGCCGGTCGCGGTCCCGCTGCCGTCCGCGGCGGAGTCGCCGGTGCCGTCGTCCGTGGAGCGATCGGTACACCCGACGGTGAGACAAGCTCCAAGGACACACGCAAGCCAACGCATGCGGTCAGGCTAGCGCGGCGGAGATCCCATCGCCACCGCACAGCCTGCGCCGCGCCTTCTCGCGGGCGGCTACGGATCCCAGAAGCCGTCGGCGACGACGAGGCCGCCGAGCGAAGAGCGTCCGACGACGGTCGCGGTCTTGTCGATGTGGTCGTAGACGATTTCCGGCTCCGAGGCACCGGCGATCACCAGATCCCGGGTCCACTCTTCCCCGTTGTCCCGTGCGGCCATGTACACATCGTCGAGGTCGTTTTGGTATGCGATCCACGGCACGCCTCCCGCCGAAAAGGCGAGATCGGGCTTGCAGACCTGGCCCCAGGCGACGAGCTCCGCGTCTTTCGCGGCCTGAAACTGAGGATCCTCGGCTTCGCGATAGAACACTCTCGCTTGGTACTGCGAGGAGCAATCGGGGGCGATGTAGAAGTCACCGCCGGTGGCGATGTGTGCCACTGCGATCGCCGGCCGGCCGAAGCCCTCCAGTGCGGGTGGGTTGTCGAAGATGCCGTCGTCCAGTAGCGCGAGGTCGGGATCGATCAGCAACTCGAAGTCCCAGAATACGTCATTCGCCGTGCCCCACCGCGGCAGCGGGGTGTCAACGTAGTCGAGCATGGACCGCATTTGTGTCCGTCTGTTCTGCGCTTCGCCCGTGGCCAACAGCAACTGAGGCTTGAGACGGTCGTCGTACTCGTGCCGAATGACCGGTGCTTCGGAGCGAGGCCTTCCGAACCACTCCGCGGGGTGCACACTGCAGGTCCAGGTTTGGGATTCGACGGACCACCACGCCTCGTAGAAACCTTCGCCGGCCGAGAACATCGCGTGGATCGTATCGGCTGGTTCCCCATGTATGCCGCCCAGGGCCACGCGTGGCATGCTCGCGGGATCGACGTCGGGCGCGAGGTTGCAGACCGTGGCCAGGTTGACGCAGGACCACGACTGGTCCGTCCCGCAGTTGCCCCCAAAGGGGCCCGCGTACGTGGTCAGCCACGGCTCATCGAGGGGGTCGACGAAGCCGATGTAGGGACGACCCGTGACCGTATCGAAGGCGAGGTCGGCTCCGCGTCCGGCTTGATGGAGATCGCTGGCCCGATGGACCGACCATGGGGCGTCTGCAATCGACGAGTCGAAGTGCGCCGACCGGGTCGCAAACTTCACGACGGCGAACTCGTCGACGTAGGCAATCCCCTGGACCTTGGTGTCCTCGGCGAACCCCTCCGGGTGCGCCGCCGCAAACATGGACTCGAGATCTGGTCCGCTTGCGAGATCGCCGAAGGGCTCGATCGTGACGTACTGCAGCGCGTCCCACGCGGCGTGCGCCGGCAGAGGGACTGCACCGATCGCAGCAGCCACGAGAGGGGCGAACGAAAGGGCCCAACGACGAGTTGTCATGCATTGGCCGACGCACCGGTCACGGGATGTGACAGCGGCGCGTGGCCTGCCGGGGCGTCAGCCCGCCGCGTCTTGCTCGCCGCTTGCGTCGGCCTTGCCGTCGCCCTTGGCGTCGGCTTTGCCCTCTTCCTTCTTCTCTTCTTCGCCGCCCTCGCAAGCCTTCATGTCCTTGATCGTCTGGGCCTTCATGGCGCAGTCGAGGGCCTCCTTCTTGGGGGCCGCGGCGTTGCAGGAGTCGAGGGTCTTCTTGATCATCTTCGTCCGCGTCTCGTCGTCGACCGGCGTGGGCGACTCCTTGCTGGCGACGTCGGCGAGGTGGTTGGCGAAGTCTTCGCAGCCTTCGCCGCCGCCGCAGGCGGGCAGCACGAGGACGAGAGCGGTCAGGGCCGAGACGAACAGGTTGCGCTGGTTCATAGCGAGTTCCTTGCGTTGTCGGAGCACTAGCGCACGCCGTGCATCATCTTGTTGAGGGGGCCGGACAGGAGCATCAAGAACACGCCGATGCCCACGGTCACCAGACCCATGGTGGTGTAGATGTCCACGTAGGTGGTCAGGCTCTCCTGGGCAGTGGCCTGCGCCTTGGCCCAGAACTCGGGCGTGAGCATCTCCTGGCCGGCGGTGATCAGGTCCGTCAGCGGGGTCGACGGCTTGACCATCCCGACGGCAGCGTCGGCCATCGCCGTGATCGGGCCGCCGCCGCCTTCGCCTTCGGCCCCCGTCAGCTGCGCGAGCGCGGCGGCGGCGGAGTTGGCGAACGCGAACGACAGGAACCAGGCGCCCATGACCTGACCGGTCATGTTCGCCGGCGCCAGCTTGGTCACCATCGACAGGCCGATCGGCGACAGGAACAGCTCGCCGGTCGTGTGCAGCATGTACATCAACGCGAGGATGAACAGCGGCACGCGGGCGTCGACGCCGGCCATGCCCGCGCCCACGTTGAGCACGAGGTAGCCGATCCCCAGCTGCAGGATCCCGAGCCCGAACTTCATCGGGATGTTCGGGTTGAGGTTCTTCTCCGACAGCTTGATCCACATCACGGAGAAGACCGAGCCGAAGAGGATGATGAACGCCGGGTTGAAGAACTGCGTCTGCGACGCGGGCATCTCGAACCCGAAGATCATCCGGTCGACGTTGCGCTCGGCGAACAGGGTCAGCGACGAGCCGGCCTGCTCGAAGCACGCCCAGAACACGACGTTGAAGACCATCAGGATGACCAGGACGATCATCCGGTCGCGCTGCTGTCGTCCGCCGTCGGCCAGCGCCGCGCGAATGAGCTGAAACAGCACGAACGCGAGGGCGGCCACCAGCAGCAGGTCGACGATGCCCTTGTGCTTGAGCAGCCAGTACAGCAGCGGGACGACCGCGAACGAAGCGATGATCGTCCACGTCTGCCGCGAGAGGCCGGCGATCCAGCTCTCGGTCAGCTTCGCGAGATCGGGCGCCTCGCCCTTGCCCTGCAGCCGGCTGCGACCGGCGATGAACACGACGAGGCCGGCGATCATGCCGACGCCGGCGAGGCCGAAGCCGACGAGCCAGCCGGTGTCGCCCATCGGACCGCGGGCCAGGCCCTCGCCGACGGGGGCCCCGATGAGCGTCGCCCCGACCGCGCCGAGGTTGATGCCCATATAGAAGATCGTGAAGCCCGAGTCGCGGCGGGGGTCGCCTTCGTCGTACAGCTTGCCGACGATCGACGAGATGTTGGCCTTGAAGTAGCCGTTGCCGACGATGATGACGCCCATGCCCATGTACATGGCGTCCTCGAAGCCGAGGCAGATCATGAACTCGCCCACGGCCATCATCACGCCGCCGAGGATCACGGCGCGGCGGTAGCCCAGCAGCTTGTCGGCGATCTGACCGCCGAGCACCGGGGCCGCGTACACCAGCGCGGTGTAGGCGCCATAGATCGCGAACGCCTGGACGTCACCTTGGCCGAGGGCCTTGATGAGATACAGGGTCAGCAGCCCGCGCATCGTGTAGTAGCAAAAGCGCTCCCACATCTCCGCGGAGAACAGGACGTACAGCCCACGGGGATGCCCGCGCTTGACCCCGGACGCGGGAGCGTCGTCCGCGGCGTCCATTTCGGAGGACGTTTCGTTATCGTCGGCCACTTCGGTCACGGGCGGCGGTCGCGGCTCCGCGGCGTGCGGGTCGGCGACCAGCCGAGCGCCGATGCTCGCACTGCGTTCGGCCAAGGCGCAATCCCGGACATCCCCCCGCGGGATCCCCCTGCATCGGCCACGGGCGCCCGTTCTCGAGGGTTTCGTGAGTTGGCGCGGGTTCCATTCACGCCGCCATTGAACGGGTGCGTGAGGGCGGGGCGCCGTCGCCCCATTGCGCCACCGTACGTCCACTGCCGAAGATGATCGGCATGTGGGATCGACGTGGCGCGTGGTGTTTGGCGTGGGTGGCCGCAGTGGCGTTGGGCGGCTGTCCGGGAGACGACGGTGGGTATTCGGCCGAGACGTCGACCGCGGGCAGCTCGACGTCCGCCGCGACGGACGGCTCGACCGGGTCGGCGACGTCGACCGACTCGTTGTCGACCACGGGCACCGACGGCGCCGACACGACCGGTGACGACGACGGCACCACGACGGGACTGCCGATGCCGCCGACGGAAGGCTGCGATGGTGTGCCACTGATGGGCAACCCCGGTGACCCCGCCGCACGCGGGCCTTGGCCGGTAGGAGTGACCACGGTGGACCTCGACGGGCTGCAGGTCGAGGTCTGGTACCCGGCCGTGCCTGACCCCGAGCCGGGCGGGCCCGGCGAGCGGTACGACATTCGCGATCAGCTCCCGCCCGAAGAGGCGATGAAGATCTCCGACGAGGACAACCCATGGCAGCCGTGCGACTGCACTCGCGGCCTGGAGATCGACACCGAGCACGGCCCGTACCCCGCGGTGTTCTTCATCCACGGCACCGCGAGCTTCCGAACGCAGAGTGTGGCCCAGATGGTCCACTGGGCCAGCCGAGGCTTCGTGGTGCTCGCCGCCGACCACCCGGGGCTGCGGCTCGGCGACCTGCTCGGCATGCTGTGCGGCGGACCCATGGTCGCGCAGGACATCGAGGGCGACGTGGCGAAGATGATCGCCGCGGCACGCGGCGAGGCGCCCGGCCTCGAGGCGCTGTCGGCTCAGATCGACGGCACGCGCATTGCCGTGACCGGACACTCCGCCGGTGGCAGCGCGACGGCCAGCTTCGGTGACGAAGCGCAGGTGTTGATGCCGCTGGCGGCTGGCGGCGTCATGGACGGATCGGCCCTGGCCTCCACGTTGGTGATGGGCGCGATGATGGACTCGGTGGTCGCCTACTCGTCGCAGACCGACGGCTACGACAGCAGTCCGGCGCCGAAGCGACTCGTCGGCATCGGCAACCAAGGGCACTTGGCGTTCTCGGAGCTGTGCGACCTCCGCAACGAGGCGGGCGAGGACCTGCTGACGGTCGCGCAGAACAACGGCGTGTGCGGAGCCAACTTTGCGAGCTTCCTGTTTCAGTGCTCCGAGGATTTCTTGGATGCCGCCGAGACGCGCGCCATCGTCAACTTCGCGACGGCCGCGACCCTCGAAGAGACGTTGCAGTGCTCGCCGATCGGCGACGCGTTCGCGCAGCTGGTCGCGCTGCACCCCGACGTCCTGGAGCTCCGGACGGATCCACCGCTATAGCGTGACGCAGCGTCACGCAGCGTGACGCTGCGTGGCGCAGCCGGGCGTGGCCGCGCTCGCGGATCGGCGGGCCGTCTCGGTGGTATCGTCGTGCGGTCCGTGACGCGGGATCCTTCACGAACCGTCGAGTATCGGGAGGACGAGGTCACCGAGCCCGGTCGGCCCCGTATCGTGGCGGTGCGTGGGCTGGAGGGGGTCGAGCCCGTCGACCTCGTGCCCGGACGTCACGTGGTCGGGCGCGACGACGATGCCGACGTGACCCTGCGGGCCAGCGGGGTCTCGCGCAAGCACGCCCGGCTCACGGTGGGCATCGATGCGGACGTGGAGCTCGTCGATCTGGGCTCGCGCAACGGCACGTTCGTCAACGGCCAGCGGATCGACCGGGTATCGCTCCGCGACGGCGACGAGCTGCGCTTCGGCGAGGCCGTGGTCGCCATCGTGTGGGTCGGTCGGGTCGGTCCCGCGCGCGCGTCGTCGGTGCCGATGCCCTCGCGTCCTCCCGAGCTGTCCGAGCGCGAGTACGAGGTCGCGTGTCTGGTGGCCGAGGGGCTGACCAATGCCGAGATCGGCAAGAAGCTCCACATCAGTCCGGCCACCGTCGGCCGTCACCTGTCCAACGTCTACCAGCGGCTCGACATCCACTCGCGCGCCGCCCTCGCCAAGCTCGTCACGTCCCGCCACTGACACCATGACCGGCGCACGCCTGCTCGACGAAGCGAAGACGGACGTGTACGGCGCGGCCAAGCGCGCCGACGGCACGCTGGCGGCCGGCACGGTGCTCGGTCGCTACATCCTCGTCGAGCGCATCGGCACCGGCGGGCTCGGCGACGTCTACGCGGCCTACGACCCGGAGCTCGACCGCAAGATCGCGATCAAGCTGCTCAAGCCCGAGGCGACGGAAGCCGGCGTGGAGGGCATGGGCGATCCGACCACCCGTCTGCTGCGCGAGGCGCAAGCGATGGCCAAGCTCAACCACGAAAACGTGGTCACGGTCTACGACGTGGGCACGTTCGCGGGGCAGGTGTTCATCGCGATGGAGTTCATCCGCGGCGACACGCTGACGCGGTGGGGCGCGGCGAAGGCTCGCACGTGGTCGGAGATCCGGGACGTGTTCGTCGCGGCCGGCGAGGGCCTGGCAGCCGCGCATGCGGTCGGGCTCGTGCACCGCGACTTCAAGCCGGCCAACGTGCTCGTGTCCGACAAGGGCGAAGTGACGGTGCTCGACTTCGGGCTCGCGCGGATCGTGGACGCCGAGGCGCCGATGTCCGACGAGCGGAGCATGCAGGCGCCGGTGCGTGGCGTTCCCAAGCCCATGTCCCTGCTCGACCACGCGGTCACCGACGTCGGCCTGGTGTTGGGCACGCCCCCGTTCATGGCGCCGGAGCTGTTCGAGGGCGCACCGGGCTCGGCGCAGAGCGATCAGTTCGCGTTTTGCGTGTCGCTGTACAAGGCTCTGCACGGCATCCGACCGTACCCGGCGCAGACGGTCGACGAGCACATCGATGCGGTGCAGAGGGGCGAGCCCATCGTCGAGCGGCGCAACAAGGCCGTGCCGGTGTGGCTGCACCGCGCCGCGCTCCGGGGGGTGGACCGAGACCCGGCGCGGCGCTTCCCGTCGATGACCGCGCTCTTGGCCGCCATGCAGACCGATCGTCGTCGGCGCAAGCGGTGGTTTCTCGCCGCGGTGATCGGCGTGCCGCTGCTGAGCTTGGGGGCGGTGGGAGCCGCGTTCGCGCTGCGGCCGGAGGCGACCGCGGCCGAGATCGACGAGACCAAGGAGATCGTCGCGCAGGCCCGGGCCGCCGCGGCGAAGGGCTACTACGTGTATCCGCCCTCCGACGACCCCGCCCACGACACCGCGTACTCGAAGGTGCTCGAGCTCGAGGGCATGGAAGGGGCGATCGCCGGACCCGCCCAGGACGCGGCCGGGCAGCTGCGGGAGGAGATGGCCTCGACGCTCGTTCGACTCGGCGACGAGTACTACGAGCGAGAAGGGGGCGAGCCGTTCGCGGTGGACTTCTACGCGGCGGCGCTGGTGTTCGATCCGCAACGCACCCGCGCGCGCGAGCGGGTCACGCTGACCCCGGGCGAGCTCGCGGCGCTGCGCGATCGGGCGCAGACGCGCGACTTCTCCGAGGCCGAGCTCGTCGCCGCCGAGGCTCTTTCGGCGCTGGCGGAGCCGGACGAGGACGCGCGCGACGAGAAAGTCGTCGGTGTCGCCACGAAGGCCCGTCGTGCGACGTCGACCACGGCGCGACTGGAGGCGCTGCTGGGCAAGCGGCGCGAGGACGTGGTGGCCGCCCTCGGAAAGACGCCCGCAGGGGCGCCCGCGGTGCCGCGGCTGGGCACGGCGCCGCTCGAGGACACGCCGCTGCCGTACGCGGACGACGACGTCGTCGCGCCGGAGGTGCCCGACGACGAAGAGATCGCCGTGCCGTCCACGCCGGCGCCGTTGGGCGCGGACCCCGACGCGACCCCGCGCGACCCGAAGGCCGCCAAGGAAGCCGCGACGGTCGGCAAGGCGCTGCTGGCCAAAGGCGACCTTGCCGGGGCCGAAGCCAAGTTCCACCAGGCGCTGCGCCACGATCGTCGGCTCGTGACGGCGCTGCTGGGCCTGTCGCGGGTGCACTTTCACCGGCGCGACTTCGACAAGATGGCCGACTACGCACAGCGTGCCACCAAGGCCGCCCCGCGCTCGGGTGCGGCACAGACCCTGCTCGGTGACGCCTACTTCAAGCTACTGCGCTACGACGACGCCAAGCGGGCGTACGCGAAGGCGGTCAGCCTCGGCGATGCGTCGGCCAAGAAGGGCCTCGCCCGCGTCGAGGCCAAGCTCGGCGGCTGAGGCGGTCCGTGACGCCGCTCAAAACCGCAGCACGCCACCGCGCAGCGATGCACGCAGCGTCGAGCGCTTCGCGGCACGCTGGCGCCGCAGCCCCACGGCCAGCAACGTGACCCCGGTCGCGAGGGCGACACCTCCGACGGCGAGCGAGACGATGCCGCCGGTCTGCGTCCCGTACAGGTGGCGGCAGTTGCCCAGCGGATCCTCCTGGCAATCGCCCTGGTACTCGCGCCCGTCGATCGCCAGCAGCACGCCCCCGGCGGCGAAGCCCGCGAGCGATGCCGCCGAGACCACGGCACCGGCGATCACGAACGGACGACCGGGTGAGGACTTCGGCGCGACGGGCTCGGCCTTCGGCGCCGGCAGGAGCTGAAACTGCAGCTGCTTGTCGACGCCCTCGACCGCATCCACCGTGAACGTTTGCGGCGAGTAGCCCTCCTTGGACGCGCGCACGTCGTGCGATCCCGGCGGCAGCTGCACCGTCAACGGGGTCAGGCCCGCCGCCTCGCCGTCGATCCGCACGAGGGCACCTTCGGGCGAGCTGGTGAAGGTGAAGCGTGACGCGTTGCCCTCGCGCGACGAGATGGTGCCGCCGGCCGCGGCCGCCTTCGCGGTGACGAGCTCGACGACTTCCTCGTAGCCACACAAGCTGCACTCGCCGGTCAGCGACGACAGCTCGTCGCCGGTGGTCGCGGAGTACACGACCACGTCGAGGGCGTAGTCGCTGCCGCCCTCGAGCACGCGCAACGTGCCCGACACCAGGTAGCGCGCGCCTTCGGCCCGCTGCTGTCGGCACGTCGCGTCGCCGCACGGCTCGCCGTCGCGCACGGCCACCGTGAGCCCGGCGCGTGACAGTCCTTCGTCCAGGGCCGCGGATGCCGTCTGCACCCACTGCGGAGGAAGGTCTCCTTGCACCGACAGCGGTGTCACCACGACGTCCACGTCGGCGGGCGTCGCCGCCAACAACTGGGCGCTGAGAATCGCCGCGGTCGCCGCCACGCCGCAGGCACGTTAGCACGTCGTCTGCGTGGTACCTTCGTCGTCGGTGAGAAGGGGGCTCTGGCTGGCCGCGGCATCCTGGGCGGGCCTGGCGACGGCGTGTCTGGTCGACAACCCCGCGTGGATCGGCCAATCCACGACCTCGGACGCGATGCCGACGGCGGGAACGAGCCTCGATGATGGCGTCACCTCGACGGGGGCGACGAGCGAGGCGAGCACCGCCGCGACGGAGACCGAAGGATCGACCGGCGAGGAACCGCCGCGCGTCGACTTGCCGCGGACCTGCGAAGCCCTGGACCCGCCGGCCGATCCCCCTTACGTGACCGTCACGCCCGAGCAGGCGGGCGACCTCGACGCCATCCTCGCGGCCCTGCCCGATGGGGCGCTCGTGGCGTTCGAGCCCGGCGTCTACGACCGGGCCGGGATGCCGCCGCTGGAGGTCGTCGTTCGCGGCACGCAGCTGCGCTCGACCACCGGCGTCGCGTCCGACGTGTGGATCGACGGCGGAGGTACGACCACCGAGCTGATGCGTATCCGGGCACCGGGCGTGCTCGTGGCCGAGCTCGGCCTGCGCAACGCCACGGACAACCTGCTGACCGTGCAGGCCCCGGAGGGCTCGATGCTCGGCCCGCAGATCTACCGCGTGGCCTTCGTCAACGCCGGCGGCTTCGCGATGTTCGTGCAGGCCGATCGTGAGAACGCGGCTTATGTCGACGAGGGTGAGGTCGCGTGCTCGTCGTTTTCGCTCGAGTCGGCGTTTCGCACCGGCCTCGGTGCCGATTGTCGGGCCGGTGCGCTGCAGGGCCACTCGACGGCCGATTGGCGGGTCCGCGACAACGACTTCGTGGGCTTTTGGTGTCCCGACGCGACCGTCCCGATTCCGGCGTTGCGCTTCAGCGACGATGCCCGCGACACTCGGATCGAGCGGAATCGATTCATCGACAATTTCCGCGCACTCGTGCTCGGCTCGGGAGGAATCGTCGGGGTGGCGTGCGAAGACACCGAGCCACCGGTCCGAACCTACGCGGACGCGCCCAGCGGCTGTGACGGCGGGCAGTACTGGGGGCACATCGGCGGCCGGGTGGTCAACAACACGTTCTGGGTCGGCGGGGTGGAGATTGCGCCCATCGAGACCGACTCGGCCCTGTCGCTGTGGTGCGCGTGTCAGACCGAGGTCTTCCACAACACGTTGGTCAATCTGGACTTCGTGTTCAACTCGATCGAGTACCGGTTCGCGCGCACGGTGGTCACGATCGCCAACAATCTCGCCACCGATGTCATCTCGCAGCGCGATGGCGCGACCGCGCTGCTGGTGACCGACAACGTCGAGCTCGCCGACCTCAACGACTTCGTCAACGCGCTGCAGCCCGCGCCCGACCTCGACCTTCACCTGCGTGACACGGCGTCCGAGGCGATCGACCTCGGGCTCATCTTGCCCAACGACGCGGTGGTCGACGACTTCGACGGTGACGCCAGGGACGGCAGTCCCGACCACGGCGCCGACGAGTACGTCCCCTGACCCGCGGTGCAATCGACGACGCGGCGGCCCCCGAGCAGGGAACCGCCGCGTGCGTGCCGACGATCCGGAAACGCCGGCCTACAGCGGCAGGCGATCGACGGTCTCGAACGACTCGACGTCGAGTGCGTCGATGTCGGCCGTGGTCTCCACGAGGTGGTCGGTGAGCACGCCGAGCTCGGGCGTCTCCTCGACGATGTCGGCGAGCGAATCGGCGACGTCCTGGGGCTCGATCTTCCAGTCGCGACGCGAGTAGTAGGTCATCGAGCGGCGACCGTTGGAGATCTCCAGGCACAGCTCGAACGGCGAGGGCGCTTCGCCTTCGCACTCGTAGGTCTTGACCGCGACGGCGGCGTGGACTTCGTCCTGCGGGAAGTAGACGTTGAGGCGATGCCCCTCGAGCTTCCAGACGAAGCCTTCGATGATGTGCCGCCACTGCGACGACTTGCCCGCGGCACCGAAGTGACCTTGCGGGTGATCGACGACGACGAGGTGACCGATCATGTCGCGCCCCGACGTGGGCATGCGCTCGATCCAAACTTGATTGACGACGTGACGCGTGGACTCGGAGGCGCCGTCGTCATCCGACAAAAGCGACTTTCCGATCGTCCACGCACCGTAGAGGCCGGCTCCCGCGAGGGCGACGGCGAGCAGTTTCTTTGCACCCTTGGCCATGGACCGCACCGTACCAGCTGTCGGTCACGGCCATTGCCCCACGTGCCGGACATGTTTGCGGGCGGGTGCGGGGCCGGACGGCGATCCTGCGCGCAGGCCGCCAGTCCATTGTCGGGGAGCGGAACGGACCGTCGCGCAACCGACCGGGCATGACACATTCGTTCGTTCCCCGCAGTCTCGGCCTGATCTTGTCCACGATCCTCGGCGGTTGCTTCGACCCCTCCGAGGTCGAAGACGCCGACCCCGACGCAGATACCGGTGCGACCTCCGACACGGCGGCCACCGGGTCCGAGGGCGCCGAAGGATCGACAGGGGGTCACGACTCCGAGGCGGGCGAGGCGGACGCGGGCGGCTCGACCGGCGCCGGTTCCACCGATGACGGCGTGGCGCCCGGCACCGACACCGGTGAGCCCGCCACCGACGACACGGCCGGGACGGATACCGGCGAGGTGTGCGAGTACCCGCTGGGGACCAACGAAGCCTGTCTGGCGTGCGACGACGCGTGCGCCGCGTCGGACCAGTGCACACCCGACGGGTGCCTGACGCCCTCGACCTTCGGCTTCGACCAGCCGTTCGCGGGGGTAGGTGGCTACCCCGGACGCCTGTACGGCTTCGCGATCGACGTGCCCAACGACGGGTGGCTGACGCAGCTGCACTTTCACGCCGTCGGCAACGGTGGCGACGTGCAGCTGGCCTTGTACGCCGACGGCGGAGGCGTGCCCGATCAGCTCGTCGCGGCGTCCGACGTTCTGGAAAACTACGGCCCGGGTGATCACGACCTCGACGTGGTGCCCACGCCGATCGGCGCCGGCACGTACTGGGTGATGGCACGCAATACGACGCCGAGCCAGATCGGTCTGGACTTCGACCCGAACGTGCCGCCGTCGTTTCCACTCACGTCGATCTTCATCGACTTCGACGCACCGCTGCCGGTCGCGTTGCCGGCCACCAACACCTTCCCGAGCTTCCAGATCAACCTGTGGGCGACGGTCCTGGGCACCTGACCCCAGAGCCCGTGATAGGCTCGAGGCGTGGTTCGTCGGTCGCTCGTGGGGTGGTGTGCGCTCGTCGTCGTCGGTTGTTTCGGTGACCCGTCGCCGTCCGACACCGACGAACTCGGGAGCGAGACGACCTCCGCGGCGAGCGAAACGTCGACGGCAGGTGACACGACCGGACCGGGACCGGGGAGCAGCACCGGCCCCGGTTCAGACTCGTCGACGACGACGGGGTCGGTCACCGACGACGGCCCCGGCTCCTCGTCAGGACCACCCGGGAGGACGACCGGAGTCGATCCGGGGGAGACGGTCTACTTCGGGGGGCTCGCGTGTGGTCTCGACGTGTCCTGGAGCGTCATGCCGCTGGCCGGCGTCGCGCTCCAGTGCGGTACCGAGGACGTGTCCGGGGCGACGGTCGACGTGCTGCTCTCGCAGCGTGTGGGCGGGGACAACTACCTCAACGTGATTCGGATCCAGACCCCGACGGCCGGGGGGGGCGTCCGCGGCGAGTTCACCATGTTGGGCCTGGACGGCTACGTGCAGCCGGTCTTCCGTGGATTCTTCGCCTGCGCCAGCGACTGCACGGTGAGCTTCGGCGTCGAAGCCCGCGGGGATGCGGGGCAGGGCGGTCCGGTCGTGGAGATGCAGAACAATGCGACCTCGGCCGCGACTTTGGTGCCGGTCGAGCTCGACCTGAGCGCCGTCGTCGGTGGCGCGAACCCCTCGGTGACGATCTACGCGGTCGACGAGGTGGCCGGCGGTGCGGTCGGCTACTGGGTCGACGCGCGCGTCGAAGACGCGGCCGGCTGACCTCGCGGGGTCGGGCGCGTCCGTCCCGGGCGATTTCCGGGAACGCTTTGGGACGTTGCGGGCACAGCCGGGGTGAAGTGCGGTCTGTCTGGGCCGCCCCCGTGCACGCATGTCCAAATCCACCCTCGTCTCCTCTCTCGTCTTCTGCGGCCTGGGTCTGGTCGCCGTCAGCGGCCACGCCATGGCGCCCAAGGTGCAGGGCAAGTCCAGCCCGACGACCAAGCTGCCCACGACGACCACCATGCCCACGGCGACGCCCGTGCCCGTCGCCAAACCCAAGGCCAAGGCACCCCTGCCCGGGCCGACGACGAGCAAGCCGATGCCGAAGATCGACGTCAGCAAGTTGGCCAAGTCTTCGCCGCTGTTTTCCAAGTCGCTCAACGACGGCAAGACCACCCTGCGAGGGTTCGTGGACCTGCACACCCACCCCATGGCGCATCTGGCCTTCGGAGGGCACCTGCTGCACGGGGCACCGGACGTCGGCGTGCTGATGCCGGCCGGCCAGATCTACCGCGACAACGACTGCAACCAGACGCCCGAGCGCGCCAAGGACAAGAAGCAAGCACTCGGTAGCTGCTATGCCGCGCACGCCGGCAAGGACTGGATCAAGAACAAGTGCGGCAACGACATCCGTCGGCTCGTGCTCAACGGCTTCGAGGACGGCAACCACACCAACAAGCCGCACGACGTCGATCACCCGCCGGGCTTTCCCAGCTTCACCAAGTGGCCCAAGCACGACGACATCCTCCACCAGCAGATGTGGGTGGACTGGACCAAGCGCTCCTACGAAGGAGGCATGCGCGTGATGGTGGCGCTCGCGGTCAACAACTACACGTTGGCCCACGGGCTCGAGGCCAGCTCGGCCAACCCGCGCCGCGACAAGGCATCGGGCGACCTGCAGATCGACGAGCTCAAGAAGATGGTGGCCAAGCACTCCTGGATGGAGATCGCCTACTCGGCCGCGGACGTTCGTCGCATTGTGGGCGAGCGCGACAAGATGGCCGTGATCATCGGCGTCGAGCTCGACGACATGGGCGACTTCCTCGTCAACAAGTCCAAGCCGTCGCCGGCGGCGGTTCGCAAGGAGATTCAGCGTCTGCACGGCAAGGGCGTGCGCTACGCGTTCCCGATCCACCTCGTCGACAACTACTTCGGCGGAACCGCCGTCTACGAGGACGAGGTCAATCGCGCCAACTGCTTCCACGCCGGTGACTGGTGGCAGCTCAAGTGCACCGACGGCAAGGGTCCCGACGAGTTCGGGATCAAGCACAAGGTCTCGGGCGGCTGGGACGTCTTCGTGAACATGAAGCTCGGCCACTGTGGCGGCTCGGCCCCGATCAAGACCTGCAAGGCGGGTGAGGGGCACATGAACACGAAAGGCCTGAGCAAGGAGGGCGAGGCGGCGATCTCCGAGATGATGCGACTGGGCATGCTCATCGACGTCGATCACACGTCGCTCGAGACGTTCCGCGACATCCTCGACCACACCAAGACGCCGGGCGGTGGCTACCCGCTCGTGTCCGGCCACAACGGGCTGCGCGCCGGTACCGACGGCCTTCCCGTCAAGCCGGGCCACGAGGGCACGGAGAACCAGCGGACGAAGGCGCAGTACATCGAGCTCGCCAAGCGCAAGGGTATCGCCGGCATCGGCTGGGGAACGCTGCGCGCCGACGAGTGGCGCAAGCGCCTGCACGCCGCCGGCACGACGGGCATCCAGCTCGCCCTCGGATCGGACATCAACGGCATGGTGGTTCAGCCGGCGCCGCGTCAGGGATGCAGCGCGTCCTCGCCGTGCGTGTCGTATTCGTCGAGCTTCCCCAAGCCGGACCAGTGGGACTACAACCGCGACGGCGTGGCCCATGTCGGGTTGTTCCCCGACGTGCTGCGCGACGTGGAAACCCAGCCGGGGGGCGACACGATCGTCGATGGCCTGTTCAACGGCGCGGAGGGCTTTGCCGTGATGTGGGAGCGCGCCGAGAGCCTCAAGCAGTACGCCGACAAGGGCGACACCAACGGCATCTCGATCGTCAAAGCCGAGTACGGTCGCAACTGCGGGTTGTCGGCCGCCAACGGCAACATCAGAAGCTTCGTGCAGACCCAATGCGACGGCAAGACCACGTGTGACTACGAGTTCACCTGGGCCAAGTGGGGCGGCGACCCCTCGCCGAGCATGTGCAGCAAGGACATCGCGATCGAGTACAAGTGCACGGCCGCGGGCGCGAAGAAGACCATCAGCGTCAAGCACACCAAGACCCCGCAGAAGGTCCGCTTGAGCTGCCCGTAGCGGTCGCGACGTTTGGCCGCCGCCGGGGCGACCCCGACCGCGTGCGCAGTCGCGCGTCGGGGCCCGCCCACGCACGTCACCGGGCCGGCGGACCCACAGCCGTGGCATGCTGAGGGGCGCGGGGAGGGGACCCGCCGACGACACCCAGCTCGAGCGTGCAAGACGAGACGCAGACCGTCGCGCAACGGGTCGGCGACACGGCCGACGGTCGCGACGGCGTGGCGCGCGACGCCCCGCTCGCAGAGGGCGAGGACGTTCTGGACCGTTACTCGATCCTCGACGAGCTCGGGGCCGGCGGGATGGGCGTCGTGTACTCGGCCTTCGATCGCAAGCTCGATCGCAAGCTGGCCCTGAAGATCCTACGGCGCGATGCCGCCGGCACCGGGCACAAGCGGATGCTCGCGGAAGCTCAGGCGCTGGCCCGACTGTCGCACCCCAACGTCGTCGAGGTCTTCGACGTGGGGACACTTCGCGGCCGCGTCTACATCGCGATGGAACACATCGAGGGCGTCACCCTCGACGACTGGGCGAAGGCTCGGCGCCGGTCGTGGCGTGAGACGCTCGACGTGCTGCTCGCGGCGGCGCGGGGGCTGGCGGCCGCGCATGCGGCGGGGCTCGTCCATCGCGACTTCAAGCCGAGCAACGTGCTCGTCGGAACGGATCACGACGGCACCCGTCGCGTGCGGGTCGTCGATTTCGGGATCGCGATCGTCAAGCGCGACGCCGAAGACAGCGTGCTGACGCAGACCAACGGTGGGGACGGGCGGCACCTGCCGGCCGACGCGAACCTGACCGAGACGGGCGCGGTGATGGGCACGCCCGCGTACATGGCCCCGGAACAGCACCGCGGTGAGCCGACCGACGAGCGCGCCGACCAGTTCAGCTTCTGCGTCGCCGCCTACCGCGTCCTGTACGGGGAGCGTCCCTTCGGCGGACGCACGGCGCGGCAGATGCGACAGGAAGTGCTTGCGGGTCGAATCCGACCCCGCCCTTCGTCCAGCGACGTGCCCCGGTCGGTCCGTCGCGTGTTGCTGCGAGGGCTGTCGCGAGATCCGGTCCGTCGCTTTCCTTCCGTGGCCGCACTCGCCGATGCCCTGCACCGGTGTCGCGAACGTGGACCGCGCGTCGCGTTGCTCGCGGCCGCGGGCTTGTCGTTGGTCGGCTACGTCGCCTACGCCGGATTGCACGACGACGACTCGATGTGCGCGAGTCCTCGAGAGCGACTGGGCGAGGCGTGGAGCGAGGCGCGGCGCGGCGAGGTGGGGGCAGCGTTCTCCCGCAGCGACCTGTC
This sequence comes from uncultured Pseudomonadota bacterium, assembly GCA_937896535.1. Taxonomy (GTDB): domain Bacteria; phylum Myxococcota_A; class Polyangia; order Nannocystales; family Nannocystaceae; genus CALBMM01. The sequence goes on along the minus strand of CALBMM010000102.1, from coordinate 2,992 downwards.
GTATGCCGCCGATACGCTGTCGCGCGTGACGGCGCGTCTGGACGAGTACACCGACGGCTGGGTCGACACGTACGCCGCGGTGTGCGTGGCCGGGGCGGGCGACGAACCGGCGGCGTTCGACGCCAAGATGAGCTGTCTGCGCCGCCGGGGCGCTCAGTTGGCGGCGCTGACGTCGACCTTCGCCGAAGCCGACCGCACGGTCGTGGAGCGGGCGACGACGGCCGTGGGCTCGCTCGATCCACCGCAGACGTGCCTGGAGGCCGAGGCGACGACCGCCGCCTGGGACGTGCCGGCCGACCAGCGGTCCGGCGTCGAGGAGGTGCAACGCGAGCTCGCAGCCTTCGACGCCACGCATGCCGCAGGGCGATTCGACAAGGCTGCCGAGATCGCCCGCAGCGCTCTGTCGCGCGCTCGGCAGATGCAGGTTCCCCAGCTGTCCGTGGACGCGCGTTGGCGACTCGGCGTCGCACTGGCCTACGGCGGGGACCTCGACGAAGGGGTGATGGAGCTGACCACGGCGGCCCACGACGCCATCGCCGCGGGCTACGACGACGGGGCGGCGCACGCCGCCACGCGTGCCGCATTCATGATCGGGTACCGGCAGGCGCGCTACGACGACGCGTTGACCTGGGCGCGCTACGCCGAGGCGGCGGTAGAACGTGCCGGCTCCGATCCCGAGCTGCGGGCGGACCTGTTCGAGGCCGTGGGGGCCATCGAGATGGGGCGCGGCGACTTCGCCCGCGCGGCGGAGGTCTTCGAGCAAGGCCTGCAGGTTCGCGTCGAGGAACTCAGCGCCGACGACGAGCGAACCGCGTCGATGCACAACAACCTCGGCGGCGCGCTGCTGTCTCTGGGTCGCGCCGCCGAGGCGGCCGAGCACGTGCGGGCCGCGATCGAGATCTGGCAGCGCCTCCGAGGACCGGATCACCCGCACCTTGCGGTGACGCTCAACTCGCTGGCGGTGATGTACGAAGTCGCCGGCGATCTGCCCAAGGCCCGCGAGACCCACGAGCAGTCGCTGGCGATCAAGGAGCGGGTCCTCGGACCCGACCACGACTCGCTCGCGGTCTCGTTGGACAACCTGGGCTCGTTGCTCGTGCGCATGGGCGAGATCGAGTCGGGCCGTGCGTCGAGCGAGCGCGCCCTGCGAATCCGCGAGCGCAATCTGGGACGCGAGCACCCGTACGTCGCCTCGAGTCTGGTCAACCTCGCGCTCGCCGACGAGAAGGCCGGTCGCCTCGACGACGCCGAGCGGGAGGCCGATCGGGCCAAGCGGATCTTCGAGGCGGCCCTCGGCCCCGATCACGGCTACGTGGCCTACCCGCTGACGTGCCTGGGCCGCATCGCCCTGGCGCGGGGCGATGTCGGGCGGGCGAGGTCGCTGCTGACGCGCGCCGAGGCGCTTCGCGGCCCCGAAGCCTCGACCCTCGAGCACGCCCAGACCCGTTTCGCGCTCGCGCGGGCGCTGCTGGCCGATGGCGCGCGCGCGGCGGCGCTCGACAAGGGCGCCGCGATCCTCGACGAGCTCGCGGACGACCCGGCCGGTGCATCGCTACGGGGCGAGGTCGCCGCGTGGCTCGAGGACCAGCGCGGCCAATGACCCGGGGCTACGCCGCCGCGGATCCGTCGTCGTCGTCGCCCCCGGCGGAGTCGCCGTCGTCGTCGTCGTCGTCGTCGTCGTCGTCGTCGTCGCTGCTGCTGCTGTCGTCGGTGTCGTGGTCGTCGACATCGTCGCCGCCCCCGCCTTCTCCGCCGTTGTCGCCGTCCGCCGGCAGCGCGCCGAGACGGGTGTGGGCGAGACGGACGAGGTCGGCCGCCGAAGCGGGCCGCAGCGTGACCCAGCAGAAATCGTAGACGTCGAGGAAGTCCTTGGGCGGAAAGCCGCGCTCGGTGAGCTCGTCACGGACGCGCTCGGCGATCGACAGCGACCAACGGTAGCCGCGAGCGGTGGGGCTGCCGGCCTTGCCCGGCATGCGCAGCATCTCCGCCTGTTTCTGGAGCACCCGCGAGCGCACGCACAGGTGCTCGGTGGGGTGGACGAGGCCGGCGAAGACCGTGGTCAGGGGCCACGACGAGGCCTTGGCCCCGATCGCCGCCACCGCTCGGCAGAACTTGTCGAAGAGGATGTCGCTGCGCGTCTCGGAGTGGAGCAGATCGTACAGCGCGGTCGCAAAGACCTCGGTGGCACGCGCTTCGTCGAGGGAGTTGGCGTGCGACTTGCTCACGAGGTCGGTGCCGTTGGCGACGGCCCTGGCCGCGGTCAACACTCCGTCCCAGTCGCGCGCGTTCATCAGCGCCTCGAGGGCTTCCTTGCTCAGCTTCTTGCGGGCCTTGGCGATCGAGCCCTCGCGGTGACGCTTGAGCGGACGCTTGCGACCGGCGCCACGTTGCTCGTCGAGCCAAGTGGGGTCGTTGAAGCCGCCGGGGAACTCTTCCTTGAACAGCGCGAACTGATCATCGAGCGTGATCTGGATGTTCGACTCCGCCGCCGCAGCCGCGGTGGTCGGAATGACGACCGCACCTTCGACGACTTCCATGAAGTGGCAGAAGTCGAGAGGGAACGCGCGCTCGGTGCCGTCCTCGAACTTGAACCCGCGCTTGCCCTCGTTCTCCCACACTTGTACGGCGAGACCCCATTCGGGTTTCTTGGCATGTCGGTATGCGAGCGGGGTCTTGCGTTGGGCGTCGGATGGCGGCACGGGTCCTCCGGGCGGCGATTGGCGTGGAAAATTCGTCGGTCGAAAAGAGACCGACTCGCGGCTGTCCGGCCTGTCCAGACCGGGCAGACGAGAGGTGAGCGAGCCGCACTAAACCACCTTTTGGTGGGGCGAGCCCAGTGCGCGCCAGCGCGCGGCAAAAGCCCTGCCGTTTCGGGGCGTTACGTGCGGTAGCGTCGCGGGTCGATCCCGTATTTTTCGACCCGCAGGCCCATCACGCGCTCGGTCAGCGCCAATGCACGGGCCGCAGCGGCCTTATTGCCGCGGTGGGTCTT
>CALBMM010000101.1 GCA_937896535.1 uncultured Pseudomonadota bacterium | reverse complement strand
GATCGGCGCGAGCGCGGTGGCGACGAGGAGACCGACGAGCATCGCCTCACCTTGCCACAGCCGCGGCGCGAGGACATAACGCGCGCCGTGGGCCCGGAAGCCTTCGACTACGCGCTGCCGCCGGCGCAGATCGCCCAGACTCCCGCCGATGCGCGCGGGGCGTCGCGCTTGTTGGTGGCGACGCGGCAGCCGGCGGTGCACGCACGCGCGGCCGAGCTCGCGACGTACCTGCCTGCCGATGCGCTCGTGGTCGTCAACGACTCGCGCGTCGTCCCGGCGCGCATCGATGCGACGCGCGACGATGGGCGCTCGTTCGAGCTGCTGTTGTGCGCGCCGGGACCGGGGCAGGGGCCCGGGACGGTGGTGCTGGCCTGGGTACGCGGCGCCAAGAAGCTGCGCGAAGGTGACGAGCTGTCGCTCGGCTCGCTGCGGCTACGCTTGGTCGGCCCGGATGCCGTCGACCCGAGGGCACGTCGCTTCGAGGTCGTGTCCGGCGAGGTCCTGCCGGCGCTCGTGGCCGCCGGCGCCGTCCCGCTGCCGCCGTACATTCGGCGCGCCGCCGACGAACGCGACGCCGAGCGCTACCAAACCGTCTACGCGGCCACGCCCGGCTCGGTCGCGGCGCCGACCGCCGGACTGCACTGGACGCAGTCGCAGCTGGCGGATCTCGACGTCGTCGCGCTGACGCTGCACGTGGGCCCCGGCACGTTCCTGCCGATGGAGGCCACCGACGTGGCCGCGCACCGCGTGGGGTCCGAGCGCGTGGAGCTGAGCGAGGTGTCGGCGGCCCGCATCCGCGCGGCGCAAGCCGACGGCCGCCCGATCGTCGCGATCGGCACGACGAGCACGCGCGCGCTCGAGGGCATCGCGCGCGACGGCGGCGTGCGGTCGTTTTCGGGCACGACCGATCTGGTGATCACACCCGGCTACCCGTTCGCCGTGGTCACGCACCTGGTGACCAATTTCCACCTGCCGCGCTCGAGCCTGCTGATGCTCGTGGCGAGCTTCGGGGGACACGCGCGCGTGATGGCGTGCTATCGCGAGGCCGTGACCGCCGGGTATCGGTTCTACAGCTACGGCGACTGCATGCTGGTCGACCGCGCCTCGGAGGCCGCGTGACGAGCGTGCGCGTCGATCCGGCGGCCGATCTGGCGTGCGATGCCGAGCTGCCCACGCAGCCCGCCGGCACGTTCGAGGTGCTCGCGCGCGAAGGCCCGGCCCGCAGTGGCCGGCTGTGGACGGCGCACGGTCCCGTCGATACCCCGTGCTTCATGCCGGTCGGGACCTATGGCGCGGTCAAGGGACTGACGCCCGACGATCTGACGGCCGTGGGCTCGCAGATCATCTTGGGCAACTCGTACCACCTGCGTCATCGGCCGGGCCCGGAGCTGGTGGCGGCGATGGGCGGGCTGCACGGCTTCGCGAGCTGGGACCGCGCCATCTTGACCGACAGCGGCGGCTATCAGGTCTTCAGTCTGCGCGGCTTGCAGAAGATCGACGACGCCGGGGTCGACTACCAGACGCACTTCGATGGATCGCGCCATCGCATGACGCCGCGCAGCGTGCTGGAGGTCGAACGGGCGCTGGGCTCGGACATCGCGATGATCCTCGATCACTGTCCGCCCGGCGAGGCCGACCTGCCCACGATGCGGGCGGCCATGGAGCGGACCACACGCTGGGCCAAGGAGGCCGCGGCGCTGCGTCCGGAGATCCTGCGCGACGATCAGCTGTGCTTTGCGATCGTGCAGGGCGGCACGGACCTCGCGCTGCGCCGGCAACACCTGGCCGAGATCGCGGACCTGCCGTTCGACGGGGTCGCGCTCGGCGGGCTGTCGGTGGGGGAGCCGATCCCGCTGATGCACGCCGTGATGGCGGAAATCGCGCCGCAGATGCCGACCGATCGACCGCGCTACGTGATGGGAATCGGTACGCCCCATGACCTTCTGGCGGCGGTGCGAAGTGGCGTCGACATGTTCGACTGCGTGATGCCGACCCGCCACGCCCGCAACGGCCAGCTGTTTACATGGGCGGGAAAGCTCAACATTCGGGGCCAGCGGTTCGCCACGGACGCGACCCCGCCCGACCCGAGCTGTGCCTGCTCGACCTGCTCGCGCTTCAGCCGCGCGTATCTGCGGCACCTGGAGCGCATGGGCGATCCGCTGTACGGGCGGCTGGCCACGGTCCACAACCTGTTCTTCTTCCACCAGTGGGTCGCGACCTTGCGGCAGGCCCTGCGCCGGGGTGACTTCACCCGCGTCGCCGCCGAGCTTTCGGAAGTGATCTCGGGGCATTACGCACCGAAGGGCGCCGCCGCGGGCGCTTGACCGCTCTCCCACGCCCTGCTACCTGTCCCGCTCCGCGAAGCCCGCGGGCTGACGGCGTCACGCTCGTCAGATCCAGCTTTTCCCCGCGGATACTTCGCCACGGTCGCCATGTCCACGTCGTCTTCTCTCGTCGCGTCTGCCGACTTCGCCCTGCTCGCCGAAGGCGGTGGGGGCGGCGGTCTCGGTGGGCTATTGCCCATCCTTCTGATGTTCGCGGTGATCTACTTCATCGTCCTGCGCCCGATGAGCAAGCAGGAAAAGGAACGCAAGAAGCGGGTCGAGGGCATCAAGAAGGGTGACGAGGTCGTCCTCGGCGGCGGCATCCTCGGCCGCATCTCCAACGCCGACGACCCCACGGTCGCCATCGTCGAGATCGCCGACAAGGTCAAGATTCGCGTCCTCAAAAAGGACATCGCGGACACCAAAGCCGCAGCCCTCGCCAATACCGACAAGGACAAAGACAAGAAGGACGGCGACAAGGGCAAGGGCAAAGACGCCGAAGACAAGGACGGCAAGCAGGCGAAGAAGGGGGCCTAGTACCCCGTTTTTCCCGCTTTTGCCGACGGACGTCCCATGCGTAAATTTCTCAAGCTCAAGGCGCTGGGTCTACTGGCGCTTCTCGTGTTCTCGGTCCTCGCGGTGCTGCCGTCGGTCGTGCCGGCCGAAAAGCTGCCCGAGTGGATCACCGCGAACTTCACCCGCAAGTTCCAGCTGGGTCTCGACCTGCAGGGCGGCCTGCACCTCGAGTACTCGGTCGCCGTCGACGAGGCCCTCGAGCACAAGCTCGACCAGATCGCCGCCGAGCTCGAAGCCGGATTCCGCGAGAAGAAGGACCTCAAGGTCACGATCACGCGCGAGGGCATCGACACCCTCGACATCCAGTTCCCGACTCCCGAGGACGTCAATGCGGCCACGCCCGACGTCATGGGAGTCGCCTCGGACCTGATGGCCGAGGTCGAAGTCGAAGACGGTGCGCCGGGCCGCGACAAGGGCGTCATCCGGCTGCGGGTGCCCGAGGAGAAGGTCGCCGAGCTGCGCAAGGACGTGGTCGGGACCGCGCTCGACACGGTCCGCAATCGCGTCGACGCGATGGGCATCGCCGAGCCCAACATCTATCCGAAGAACCGCCAGCTCGTCGTCGAGCTGCCCGGCCTGTCGGACACCTCCAAGGAGGTCAAGGCGGCCGCGCTGCTCGAGGTGCAAAAGCTCTCCGACACGATTCAGGGCCTCGGCGTGCCGCAGGTGCTCATCGAAGAGGTCCGCGGCGAGCCGGGCAGCTACAGTCTGATCGCGCCGGGTGAGAACCTGCGCGAGCGCACCCGTTCGGCGCTCGAGTCGATGATCCTCGCCGAGCGGGCGCGGGGCCGCAGCGCGCAGGAACGCAAGGCGCTGCTGGATGCGGCGCTCGACGTCACCAACCCGTCCAACCGCGAGGGCGTGCAGGTGCAGATGGCCGCGACGATGGCCGCGGGCGACGACAACGACGCGGCGTTCGCGAAGGCGGCGCTCGACAGCGGCAACTGGGAGACGTTTCTGACCGACGAGCAGCTGCCCGCGGCCATGGCGGCCTGGCTGGCGCTGGAAATCGTCCCGCCCGACGACCCGACACAGGCCGACCCGGCGCGCCTCACCGTCAAGATCACCGAGCAGGCCAAGGAGGCCACGCTCGCCGACGCCGGCGACTTCCGCCGCCTGCTGCGGATCATCGAGCGCCAGGCCGTGCTGTCGATGCACCTCGTCGACGACGAGACGGAGTTCAAGGACGGCAAGCCCTACCTGCGCGCCCTGTACGAGGGCGGCATGGTCCGCAAGGGCATGGGCATCTCGGTCAACCAAGAAGACGACTACGGCCGCGACAACGGCGTGTCGGTCGAGGACCCGTTCGTCTACTACGCCAAGGAGCGCGAGACGCTCGAGAACTTCTTCCGAGGCCTGCCGCCGCAGTGGCGCCTGCCGCCGGAGATGACGATCGCGTACGGCCCCGTGACGATGCGGACCCGCCGCAGCCCCACGGCCGAGCCCGAGATCCTGTGGCGCACCTACGTGATCAAGTCGCGCGCGGGCGTGACCGGTGAGCACGTCGTGTCGGCGTCGGTGGGCTTCGACCAGCAGACCGGCGCGCCCGAGGTCAACGTCAAGCTCGACCGCATCGGCGCCAACCTGATGGAGGAGCTGTCGGGGACCAACGTCGGTCGCCGCATGGCGATCATTCTCGACGACGCGGTGCGCTCCGACCCCGTGTTCAACGAGCGCATCGGCGCCAGCTTCCGCATCACGTTGGGCGCCACGCCGGGCCAGAGCCCGCGCGAGGCCGCCAACGACCTGACCAAGGTGCTCAAGAGCGGCTCGCTGCCGGCTCGCCTCCAAAAGGAGTTCGAGATCCGGGTGGGCGCCGACCTCGGCGAGGAATCGGTGACGGCGGGCTTTTGGGCCTTCGTCTACGGCCTCGGGGCCGTGATCTTGTTCATGATCATCTACTACCGTCGGTCCGGCGTCATCGCCGTGATCGCGCTGGCGATGAACATGGTGTTCATCCTCGGGGCCATGGCGCTGTTCGGCGCGACGCTGACGCTGCCCGGCATCGCCGGCATCGTGCTGACGATCGGCATGGCGGTCGACGCCAACGTGATCGTCTTCGAGCGCATACGCGAGTACCTACGCGACGGCTACTCGGCGCGCATGGCGATCGAGTCGGGCTACGACCGCGCCTTCACGACGATCCTCGACAGCCAGCTGACGACCGCCATCGCCGGCCTCGTGCTGTGGCAGTACGGCTCGGGCCCGATTCGCGGCTTCGCGGTCACGCTGCTCATCGGCATCGCGACCTCGATCTTCACCGGCGTCTTCTGCAGCCGCCTGTTCTTCGACTTCCAAGCGAACCGTCGCGGGTTCGACAAGGTCTCCATCTAGGACGGAACGGGACGAACGACGATGAAGTTCTTCGAGCTCATTCCTTCCGGAACCAACCTGCAGTTCATCAAGAACCGCTGGCGGTTCATCGCGGTCTCGATCGTGATGGTCCTCGGGTCGCTGATGGCGATGGTGTATCGCCAGACGTCCACGGGCAGCCCGCTCAACTTCGGCATCGACTTCGCCGGCGGCTCGCAGGTGCAGCTGGCGCTGTCGGCCGAGTCCAACGTCTCGATCGACGACGTCCGTACCGCGCTCGACGAGCTCGGCTACGAGGGCAGCTCGGCCGTCACCGTGCCGGACAAGGACAACGAGGTCCTCGTTCGGATCAAGGAGACCCTGTCGATCGACGAGTCGACGCTGGAGGCCTGCGAGGCCGCGGCCGGCACGATCGCCGGCGCCAAGCTCGTGTCGTTCTCGCATCCGCAGGACGGCAACAAGCTGTTTTTGAGCTACGACGCCCAGCCGAGCCTCGCCGACATCGAGCGCGTGCTCGGGGAGGCAGGCTGCGTGGGCACGGCCGACAAGGGTGCGATCGCCAAGGAAGGCGAGTTCCCGGTCGACCTCGCGCTCATCGGCATCGGCGCCAAGATCCGCGACCAGTTCAACGATCGCTTCGGGCCCGGCACGGTCGACCACATCGTGCGGGCCGAGACCGTCGGCTCCAAGGTCGGCGACCAGCTCAAGACGGACGGCGTCAAGTCGATGCTGTACGCGATCGGCTTCATCTTCCTGTTCGTCATGATCCGGTTCGACCTGCGCTTTGCGCCGGGCGGCATCGTGGCGCTGACCCACGACGCGATCATCGTCATCGGCGCGTTCGCGATCACCGGCAAGGAGTTCAACCTCCAGACGATCGCGGCGCTGCTGACGATCATCGGCTACTCGATCAACGACACGATCGTCGTGTTCGACCGCATTCGAGAGCGGGTGGCCCTGCACCGCGACGAGCCGATCGAGGAGACGACCAACGCCGCGCTCAACGACACGCTGTCGCGCACGGTGCTCACCTCGACGACCACGATCATGGTCGTCGCGGCCATCTACGTGATGGGCTCGGGCCCGATCAAGGACTTCTCGTTCGCGCTGCTGGTCGGCTTGGTCGTCGGCACCTACTCTTCGCTGTACATCGCGACGCCCGTCTTCTTGTGGGTCAACAAGCGGTTCTACGGCGGCGAGGGGCACCTCAAGTGGGTCGACGGCGAAGAGCGCGAAGGCACGGGGACGCTCCTGGGTGGGGCGGCCGCGGCCGACGACGACGACATGACCGACGCCGAGCCCGCCAAGGCCAGCACCGCGCAGGGACCGGGCCGCAAGGTCACCCGGCGTCGTCGCCGACGCCGTCCCGGTGCCGACGACGGCGGAACGTCGGACGAGTCGTCGGACAAGGACGAGTAGGGTGACGCAGCAGGCCGCGGAGCCGGCCGAGCCCACGTCCGCCGCGATGTCCCGCGCGGCGGTGCGGGCGGCCGGTCCGGATGCGGTGGTCCTGCGCGCCGACGACATCGACGCGACCGTGGTCGCCGCGCAAGCGACGACCCACGACGTCCCGCGCGTCGTCACCCACCTGATGTGGGCCCGGGGCGTGCGCGAGACGTCCGAGCAGGCGCAGGTGCTCGATCCGCGGCTGTCGAGCCTGCGCCGTCCGGACGCGATGGCGGGCTTCGAGCCGGCCCTCGACGCGCTGATCTGGGCGCTGCAAAACGACAAGCGCATCGGCATCTTCGGCGACTACGACGTCGACGGGGTGACGACCGCGACGATCCTCGCGACGTACCTCGAGGCTCTCGGCGCATCGGTCGTGGTCCGCGTGGCGCACCGCGACCGGGGCTACGGCTTCGGGATCGGCGACGCCGAAGCGTTCGCGGAGGCCGGCACGCAGCTGGTGCTCACCGGCGATTGCGGCACGTCCGACATTCCGGCGCTGAGCTGGTTGGCCGAGCGCGACATTCCGTGCGTCGTCATCGACCACCACCAGGTGCCCGAGTCGATGCCGCCGGCGCGCGCGCTGATCAATCCGCATCAGCCCGGCTGCGAGTTTCCGTTCAAGGGCCTGTGCTCGGCGGGGGTGGCCTTCTACTTGTGCGCCGCGCTGCGCACTCGCCTGGCGTCGCAGCGACGCACGGTCCCCGATCCGCGCGCGTGGCTGGATCTGGTCGCGCTGGCGACGGTCTGCGACATGATGCCGCTCGTCGACGAAAACCGCGTGCTCGTCCACCACGGGCTGCGCGTGATGGCCGGTCGCCGGCGTCCTGGGCTGGCGGCGCTGCTGTCGGCCGCCGGCGTCGGCGCGGGCGAGGCGCTCGACGAAGGGCACCTGGGCTTCAAGCTCGGTCCGCGCCTGAACGCGCCGGGACGACTCGGTCCCGCCGACCCGTCGCTGGAGCTTCTGCGGGCACGCAGCGCGGCGGAGGCCGAGCCGCTCGCGCAGCGCGTCGAGACGCTCAACGCGACCCGCAAGCGTCACTCCGAGCGCACCGCGGCCGAAGCGATGGCGATCCTCGCCGCCGATCCGCAGGCCGAGTCGCGAGCCGCCCTCGTGGTCGCGCACGACGGTTGGCTGTCGGGCATCGTCGGGATCGCGGCGGCGCGGCTGGCCGAGCACTACAAGCGACCCGCGCTCGTGCTGGCGATCGACACCGCGCGCGGCGTGGCCCGAGGTTCGGTGCGGGGGTGGGGTGGCGTGGACGTTCGCGGTGCGCTCGCCGAGTGCGGCGACTTGCTGGACCGGTTCGGCGGGCACCGGGAAGCGGCGGGGGCGACGGTGCCGGTCGCCAACATCGACGCGCTGCGCGAGGCGTTCGCGGCGGCGGTCGCATCCCAGGTGCGCGATGCCGCGGCACACGACGACATCGAGGTCGTGGACGCACACTTGCCCCTGGGACGGATCGACCTCGGCTTGCTGCAGGGGATACGCCGGCTCGGCCCATACGGCATCGGCTTTGCCCTGCCGCGCTTTTCGGTCCTGTCGGCGGAGGTCGTGCGGGCCCGCGTGCTCAAGGAGCGGCACGTCTCGGTCACCCTGCGGGACGAGACCGGCGAGCGCGACGGCATCGCGTTCGGGCAGGCGTTCCACGATCTGGCCCCTGGCGACCGCATCGCGTGCATCTTCGAGCCCAAGGTGGACCGCTTCCGTGGCGAAGAGCGCGTGCGGCTGGGCATCGAACGCCTGTGGCGGGTGTGATGCGCGGTTTTGACGCACCGACGAGCGGGGTGCTAAAGAAAAGCTCGATGGTCTGTCGTCTCAACCCGAGTGTTTGTGGGGCGGCGGGCCTCGTGTTGGTCCTCGCCGGGGCAGGCGGCTGCGGGCTTCGCAGCGATCCGCTCTTTCTCGAGGGGCAGACCGAGCCGTTCCCCGACGACGACACGACCGACGGCGAGCCGATCGTCGATCCGAACCGCATGGGGGCCTGCGCCGCGCCGTTTGAGATCCCCGCGGCCGACGGCACGATCGACGGCACGCTGCCCGACGGCCACGGAAGCCTCTACGAGGGGGCGTGTGGTCGTGGCGACGGTCCCGAGGACGTGTACACGTTCACGAGCCCGTTCGACACCGACGTGACGATCCGGCTCGGCGCGGGCACCACGTTCTCGCCGACGCTGCGCGTGCAGCAGGACGGCTGCGGCGACGAAGGCTTCACGCAAGTGTGCGCCCCCGATGCCCTCAGCGGACGCGGCATCTACTTCCTGGCGCGCGCGAACACGACCTACTTCGTGACGGTCGACTCGCGAAGCGTCGACGACGCGGGCGGGGACTACACCCTGGACGTCTCGCTCGCGCCGCCGCCGCTGGACCTGTGCCCGGTCCATCCCACCGCGATGGAGCAGGTGCCGGGCGCCGCGTTCCTGTGGAGCAACCAGTTCTCGGAGGGCTACGGCCAGGTCGCCAGCTTCTGCGGCGGTGCCGGGCGCGAGAACATGTTCCGCCTCGACGCCTCGTACTCGGGCAACATCTTCGCGCAGGTCTCGGGCACCGGCGGATTCGTCCCCTCGCTGAGTCTGCGCACCGGCTGCGGCGCCACGACCGAGCTCGTCTGCGCGGGCGAGGGCGACACCGGCATCCCGGGCGTCGCCGAGTTCAGCTGGTTCGTCGACCCGGGCACGTACTACGTGGTCGTCGACCAGATCGTGCCCAGCGACGGCTTCTACGAGCTGCGCGTCGACTTCCAATAGTGCCCCCGCAACCGCGAGGGGGGCGCGGCGCCGGGCAGCCTCGCTACGGCATCAGCAGCTGGCCGTTGCGGACGAAGCAGACGGGGTCGCAGTCTTCGCCGTTGGGGTACAGCTCTTCGACCGCCTCGAGCCGGACTTCCACGTCCTGGGCCACGACCGTGCCGTCGTCGACGGTCGTGATCGTGACCAGCAGCGTGCGCTCGTTGGCGAACGAGTGACCTTCGAGCGTGAACCCCGACAGGTCGCATCGCAGGCCCGGCGGGTTGTCGTTGGTCTCCGGCGCGGTGGGATCGTTGCAGCGCGCGCTCTCGGACGAGTTGCCCGCCGTCAGCGTCAGATCGTAGGGCCCGGTGACGGTGCCGGCGGGAAACGTCACGACCGCTTCGTGGTCGCAGTCGAGCTCGGTGCAGTCCGAGGATCCGCAGGACGCCGCCACCCAGACGGGGAGCAACAACGAGGGCAGGGCGCGCCAGCGCATGGCGGCAGTCTACGTCCGACGCCCACCGCCGCCAACGCCGTTCGTTCCGCGTCCCGGCCCCGGGCTGCTACGCTGCCACGACCGTGCTGCGACCTCCGATCCGCGTGGCGCGACCCGCCGACTGGACCGGGCGGCTCGCCTACCTCGCCGTGTGGGTCAACCTGCTCATCGTCACCGTCGTGGCGATGCTGGTCCGCTTGCCCCGGGCGTGGACCGATCCGCTGCCGCATCCGCTCGTGCTGCGTCTGGGGCTCGTGCTCTTCGCGATGATCGTCCTCAAGGGCGTCGCGACCGTCGTCTACACCCGCCTGCCCGGTGCGGCGTTCTTGTCGGGCAAGACGATCACCTTTCGCGAGCGAGGCCGGCGCCATCGCGTCCAGGTGCGGGACGTCGCGGCGGTCGTCGTCGACCTGCGGCCTTCACCGGTGCACGAGATGTTCGTGCTGCGAATGCACGAAGGCGGCGAGCACGACCTGTGCCCCGTGCGCTGGCCCGGCGCCGGCCGGCTGTACGCCTCGATCGTCCGGCGCGTGGCGCCCCGCGTGCGTGCCACACCAAAGCACGAGCAGTAGCGACTCGAGCCGACTCGTGCCCAGCAACGCGGCCAGAGCGCGGTAGGCCCGGTGCGCTCGGACGCGCACGGCGCCTTCACGAACCGCGAGTCGTTGCGCGACCTCGGCCATCGACATGCCACGCAGCTTGTGCAGCTCGACGACCTCGCGCTGTCCCGGCGGCAGCTGGGCGATCGCATCGCGCACCCGATCGACGATCGCCGCCTCCTGCTCGGCGATCTGCCCGGCCGCTTCGGGGTCGGGCTGGTCGTCGGGCAGCTCGGCCATCGCGTCGCCGTCGTCCGCGTCGCCGCCTTGGCGTCGCTGCGCGCGATAGCGTTCGCGCAGGTGATCCATGGCCACGTTGCGCGCGATCGCGAAGTACCAGCCCTGGACCGCGCCGTCGGGATCGCCCCCGGACAGCACGAAACGGTCCCGGGCGAGGTGGGCCTTGAGCAGGGTCAGCTGCACGAGATCGTCGACGACCGGCTCGTCGCGGACCAGACGGATCAAAAAACCCCGCAGGCGCGGGGCCAGGGCGCGATGCAACCGACGGAACGCCGCGGGGCTGCCGTCGATGTAGCCCTCCATGAGCCCGTACAGGCCGGGCGGCGGTGCGTGGCGGCGGCTCATGGACGAGTGGTCTCAGGTCCCGGTCGAGACGACGCGCGCCTGCGTCGATTCGTCGACGCGACGATGGGAGAGGGCGGGCAATCGCCGGCGTACGTCCTGCAGCGTCGCGTCGCGCATCGGCGCGAGCGCGAAGCCGTCGCCGCTGGCCACGCAGGCGACCACGGTGCCCCACGGGTCGACGATCAGCGCGTGCCCGTAGCTCTCGCGCCCCGGTCCGTGCACGCCGTACTGGGCCGGGGCGATCACGTACGCCTGGTTTTCGATCGCCCGCGCGCGCAGCAGCGTCTGCCAGTGCGCCATCCCGGTGCGCAGCGTGAACGCGGCCGGCACGAGCAGCACTTCGGCGCCCGCACGCGCCTGAGCGCGGTACAGCTCCGGGAAGCGAACGTCGTAGCAGATGCTCGGTCCGAAGCGCGCGAGGCGATGGTCGAACACGATCACCTCGTCGCCGGCCGCCGCCATCGCACTCTCGCCCGCCGCCGGGACGCCGGGGACGTTCGCGTCGAACAGGTGGACCTTGCGGTAGCGCGCGACGACGCGGCCGCCGTCGATCAGCACCAGGGTGTTGAAGGGCGGGCCGTCCGGGTTCGCCTCCGGCACCCCGCCCGCGACGATCGTCACGCCGTGATCGCGAGAGCGCGCGCACAGCGGCATCAGCGCGGGGGCGACTTCGGGCGTGGCCGGGTCGAACGCGATCGCCTCCCGCAGCGGCAAACCGCCGACGCCGGCGTACCCCTCGGGCAGCGCCACGAGGTCGGCTCCCGCCGCGATCGCGGCGTCGACCTGAGCCAGGACCGCCGAAATGCTTGCGCCGGGGTCCGACGTCGCGCACGAAGAAACGGCGGCGGCCAGGAAATCGCGCATCGCGGCGGTAGGGTAGCAGGGGTGCCCGCGGCCGATCGCCGGGTCCGTCGTCGGGGCCCGCCGTCCCCCAAACCGCCCCTGCGACCCCCCTCACGGTTGCTTGCAGCCCAATTGTGGCTGTGCTATCCGAGCATCCGTCTTCACACCCGACGACTTCGTCTGGAGTGGGCACCCGCCGGGTCCCGCTCTTTTTTGTGGGCCGAGCCCTAGTCGTCACCCGAGCAGACCTCCCATGACCTCCATTCAAACGAGCACCGAGAGCACGGTCGACGCCCCACGTGGCGACGGTCAGCGCGTGCGCGTGCAGGCGTTGGTCGACGTCATCGAGCCGGTCGTGGAGACGATGGGGTTCACGCTCGTCCACGTCGAGTGGAGCTCCTCGGGCGCGCGCAGAAAGCTGCAAGTGTTCCTCGATGGCGAAGAAGGCATCGGGCTGGAAGACTGCGCGCGCCTGTCGCCCATCATCAGCAACGCGCTCGAGGCCGCCGAGGCCGCCGACCCGGCATCGACGCTCGCGGGGTTGCTCGGCGGCGCCTACGTGCTCGAGGTTTCCTCGCCCGGGCTCGATCGCCCTTTGTCGCGACGCAGTCAGTTCGCTCGCTTCGTCGGCGGCAAGGCGCGGGTGCGCACGTACGTGCCGCCCGTTGCCGGATCCGAGCAGCGCAACTTCAATGGGCGCATCGAGTCGGTCGAAGCCGACCCGGCGCACCCCGACGACGATCGCCAGGGGACGGTCGTCATCACGGAACCGGAAAGTGGCAACTCCGCCCGGATCCCACTTTCCCTGATCCGCCGCGCCCACCTGGTCTACGAGGGGTGAGCGGATCCGCGAGGTAATTTGAGATGGAAGAAGCAGTCAATCTTTCCACGGTGCTCGACCAGGTCTGTCGCGAGAAGAACATCGCGCGTGCGGTGCTGACCGACACCGTCGAGCAGGCCGTGCTCGCCGCCGCCAAGAAGGTGTTCGAGGATCGCGAGATCGAGGCGACCTTCGATCCCGAGACCGGACACGTGAACCTGTTTCAGGTGCTGTACGTGGTCGACGAGGTCGAAGTGGCGGCCCGCGAGATCAGCCTCGAGCAGGCCCAGCGTGCGGGCCTCGAGGCCGAGGTCGGTGACGAGCTGCTGTTCCAGATCTTCTATCTGGACGCGGACAAAAAGCGCGGCGAGCAGCAGGCGCGCGATTATCCCGAGATCGAGGCGCTGCAGGTTCACGGCGGTGGATTCGGCCGGATCGCGGCGCAGACCGCCAAGCAGGTGATCATCCAGCGCGTTCGCGAGGCCGAGCGCGAGAACCTGTACGACGCCTACAAGGACAAAAAGGGCGAGCTGATGACCGGCATCGTCCGCCGGTTCGAGCGCGGCTCGATCATCGTCGAGGTCGACAACGGCCGCGCCGAGGCGATCTTGCCGGTGCGCGAGCAGGTGCCCCGCGAGTCGCTGCGTCCCGGCGACCGGATCGTCGCGTACGTCAAGGACGTCGACAAATCCGCCCGGGGCCCGCAGATCATCCTGTCGCGGACCCACCGCGGCCTCGTCGAGAAGCTCTTCGAGCACGAAGTGCCGGAGATCTTCGAGGGCATCGTGCGCATCGAGGCATGCGCGCGCGAGCCCGGCGCCCGCTCCAAGATCGCCGTATCCAGCCGCGATCGCGACGTCGACCCCGTCGGTGCCTGCGTCGGCATGCGAGGCAGCCGCGTCCAGGCGGTGGTGCAGGAGCTTCGCGGCGAGAAGATCGACATCGTTCCCTTCAACGACGACCCGGCCCGCTTCGTGTGCAACGCGATCCAGCCCGCCGTGGTATCCCGCGTGCTCATCGACGCCGAGCGCCACACGATGGAGCTCATCGTCCCCGACGACAAGCTCAGCCTCGCGATCGGCAAGAAGGGCCAAAACGTGCGCCTGGCCTCGCGCCTGACCGGCTGGCGAATCGACATCCACTCCGAGTCCAAGATCCGCGAGGTGGAAGCGCGCAGCCTCGCCGAGATGGCCGCGATCCCCGGCGTGGGCGAAGAGCTCGCCGAGACCCTGTTCTCGATGGGGTGGCGTGGCCTGCGAGACCTCGCGGTCGCCGACGCCGACGAGCTGGGCCAGGTCCCCGAGGTCGGCAGCGCCGAGCGTGCCGAGCAGATCATCGAGGTGGCCAACGATGCCGCCTCCGGAAACATCCAATTGGAAGTTCGCTATCCGACGCCGGAAGAGACGCAGGCGCGGGGCGAGGAACGAGGAGACGGCGGTTGAGATCGACGAAGGCCTCCATGCGCACGTGTATTGCGTGCCGACGCCGCGAACCCGCGGCGGACCTGCTTCGCTACCGGCGTAGGCCCGACGGCCACGTCGCGGTGGACGTGCATCCGCGCGTCGCCGGACCGCGGCAAGGACGACGTGCGTACGTGTGTCCGAGCCGGTCGTGCTTGCACCTCGCGGTCAAGCGGGGGGCCTTTCATCGCGCGCTGTCACGAACCGGTTCGGGGCGACCGCCCCGCACCGTGATCGCCCCCGACGCGGGGGCACTTTGGAACGCGACGGTCGAAGCCGTCGACGCCCGGCTGTTGGTTTTGCAACGAACTTGGAACTCCCCCAACCCCCGTGTCCGCCTCGCTGCGGTCGAGCGCCTGCAAGGGCGGCTGCACCAGTCAGGGAGGAGCGACTGATCATGGCGAAGATCCGCGTCTACGAGCTCGCCAAAGAGCTCGATAAAGAGAACAAAGCTCTCGTCGAGGCCATCTTGGCCCTCGGAATCGAGATCAAGAATCAGATGAGTACCCTGACTCCCGATCAGGCCGATCGCGTGCGACGGCACTATGAGCCGGCTGGCCCGTCCAAGCGGCGCAGCGCCGACACGGTGATCCGTCGTCGCGGTGGCGCACGTCGTCGTCGCGAAGCCGAGGCCGCTGCCGCCGAAGAGGCGGCACGTCAGGCTGCGGTCGAGGAGGCAGCGACGCCACCACCGCGCCCGACGCCGAGCCCGACGTCGCGAACGCCGGTCCCCGTGCGTCGTCAGGCTGCCCCGCCGCCGCCGGTGCGACGTTCGCCGGAGGCCAACTCGGCCCCGCACGCCTCGTCGTCGCCGACTTCCGCCTCGGCTCCGCCGTCGGGATCGGCCCCCTCGTCGCCCGGACGGGAGGCCACGCCGGCTTCCGTCGCAGCCGCGCCGCCACCACCGGAGGAGCCGCGCGTGTCGCCGGCCGTCGGCACGCGGATCCAGCTGCCCAAGGGCACCCGACGGCTCCCCGGCGGGATGGCCGATCGCATCGAGTCGCGTCCCGGCATGCCGGGTCATGCCGGTACGTCGACGCAGGTCTCCACGCGCGAGACGCCGCCGCCCGCCCCGACGCAGGCTGCCGCGTCGTCCACGAGTCCGACCACGCCGCCCGCCGCGGCGGGCGCGCCGAACGCGGTGCCCAAGGACGAGGGCGACACCACGGCCGCGCGCCGCGTCGTTCGCAACCAGGATGGTGTGATCGTCGGCGCTGCCCCGCAGCGCTCCGAGCCCCGAATCCTCGGCTTCATCCCGCTGGCCCAGACCCGCAAGAAGCAGCAGGTCATCATCACGGACGCGGCCGACGAGGACAAGCGCGGCCGCGCCACCCAGCGCAAGCAGCGTGAAGAGCGAGCCCAGGCCCAGGGGCGTCGTCGCAAGATGACGCGCAACGGCCGAGGCCGCGGCCCCGGAGCGCCCCCGAAGATCTCCACCGTGGAGATGAGCGAGGAGAAGAAGCGCATTCGCGTCGACGAGGCCATTCAGGTCTCCGACCTCGCCCACCAGATGAGCCAGAAGGCCTCCGTCATCCTCCGTCACCTGTGGGGGATGGGGATGCGCGGGATCACGATCAACAACGCCATCGACTACGAAACGGCGGAGCTGGTCGCGGCCGAGTTCGGCTACACGGTCGAGAACGTCTCGTTCCAGGAGGACGAGCTGATCGGGGAGCGCACCGAGATCGAGGGCAAGCCCCGCGCGCCGGTCGTGACCTTCATGGGCCACGTCGACCACGGCAAGACGTCTCTGCTGGACAAGATCCGGGAGGCGCGGGTCGCCGCCGGCGAAGCCGGCGGCATCACGCAGCACATCGGTGCCTACAAGGTCAGCACGCCCCGCGGGCCGGTGGTCTTCCTCGACACGCCCGGCCACGAGGCCTTCACGGCGATGCGCTCGCGCGGCGCCCAGGTCACCGACCTGGTCGTGCTCGTGGTCGCCGCCGACGATGGTGTCATGCCGACCACGGTCGAGGCGATCAAGCACGCGACCGAGTCCGGTACGCCGGTGATGGTCGCGCTCAACAAGATCGACAAGCCGGAGGCCAACCCCGGGCGCGTCAAGCAGATGCTCATGGAGCACGGCATCGTCGGCGAAGAGTTCGGCGGCGACACGGCGATCCTCGAGGTGTCGGCGAAGACGGGCAAGGGCATCGAGGAGCTGCTCGAGCAGCTCGCCCTTCAGGCCGAGATCCTCGAGCTGCGGGCGGCCGACACGGGTCGCGCGACCGGTACGGTCCTCGAAGCCCGCGTCGACAAGGGCCGTGGCACCGTGGCCACCGTGCTCGTGCAGAGCGGCCGGCTCAAGAAGGGCGACATCGTGGTCGCCAACGAGTTCATGGGCAAGGTCCGCCGCATGTTCAACGACCGCGGCAAGGCCCTCAAGGAAGCGGGTCCGTCCACGCCGGTGGAGGTCCTCGGTCTGTCGGGCGTGCCCGCGGCCGGCGACCCGGTCAACGTGGTCGAGAGCGACCGCGATGCCAAGGCCCTCGTCTCGCACCGTCGTGAGCAGCGCAAGCGCAAGGAAAGCGTGCGCACGGGTCCGTCGATCCACGAGCTGCTCAACCGCAACAAGACCCCGGTGCTCAAGGTGGTCCTGCGGGCCGACGTGCAGGGCTCGGCCCAGGCCGTCAAGGACACGCTCGAGCAGCTGTCGACGGAGAAGGTCAAGGTCGACGTCATCAAGGCAGAGGTCGGTCAGATCAACGAGACCGACGTCAAGTACGCCCGCGGCGGCGATGCCGTCATCTTCGGCTTCAACGTCAAGACGGCCGGCAAGGCCGCGCCCGTGGCCGAAGCCGAGGGCGTTCAGATCTTCACCTTCTCGGTCATCTACGAGGCCGAGGACAAGTGCAAGGAGCTGATGATCGGCCTGCTCGAGCCCGAGTACCGGGAAAAGGAGCAGGGCGAGGCCGAGGTTCGCGCACTGTTCCCGATCCCGCGCCTGGGCGTCGTGGCCGGTTGCCGCGTGCTCAAGGGCCTCATCCAGCGCAGCTCCCACGTTCGGGTCGTGCGCGACGACGACATCGTGCACACCGGCACGATCCAGTCGCTGCGCGTCTTCAAGGAAGACGTGCGCGAGGTCAAGGACGGGCACGAGTGCGGCATCGTCGTCGCCGACTTCCCGTCGATCCAAGAGGGCGACCTCATTCAGGCGTTCGAGGTCGAGGCGATTCCGCCGAGCCTGTAGCGGCGAGAGTACCGACGCGATGAACACCCGCTTGCGGCGCGTGCAGCAGATGCTGCAGCGCGAGATCGCGTCGGTGCTCGTCGAGGGCGGGCTCCGGGACCCGCGCGTGCGCGACAACGCGGCGTCGATCTCGGTGACCGGCGTCGACGTCAGCCCCGACCTGTCGACGGCGCGCGTGTTCATCGACGTGCTCGGCGGCGCGTCGGTCGACGACGTCCTCGAGGGACTCAACGCCGGCGCTCGGGCGCTGCGCGGCCAGCTGCGCGAGCGCGTACGACTGAAGCGATTGCCGTCGCTACGGTTCTTTCACGACGCGTCGATCGCCCACGGGGCGAACATCGAACGTGTGCTGGCCGAGATCGCGGCCGAGCGAGACGTGCCCGCCGATGACGACGACGACGACGACGACGATGGCGACGACGACGACGGCGACGACGAAGCCGACGACGAAGCCGAGTCGGCGGCCGTCACCGACGACGCGCCATGAGCGTCGAGCCTGCGATCCTGTGCGTGGACAAACCCCCGGGCGCCACGTCCCACGACGCGGTGCAGTGGGTGCGCTGGGCGCTGCGGGAAAAATCCGTGGGCCACTTCGGCACGCTCGACCCCGGGGCGACGGGGCTGCTCGTGCTCGGGGTGGGGGCCGCGACGCGGCTCGGGCCGTTTCTGACGGGCCTGGACAAGACCTACGCCGCGACCGTGACGTTCGGGACGGCGACGAGCACCGACGACGCCGAGGGCGAGATCGTCGCGGCGGCCGATTGCACCCATCTGACCGGCGAGGCGATCGAAGCCGCGGCGGCGGGCCTGACCGGCGCGTTGTCGCTGCCGCCCCCGGCCGTCTCGGCGATCCACGTCGACGGCAAGCGAGCCCACGCCCGCGTGCGCGCGGGCGAGGACGTCACCCTCGACCCACGACCGATGCACGTGCACGCGGTCACCGAGGTCGTCGCGCAGCCGGGCCCTGCGGTCGAGCTGGTCGTGCGCGTCTCCAAGGGCACGTATGTCCGCTCGCTCGCGGTCGAGCTCGGCCGACGTCTCGGCGTCCCGGCGCATCTGAGCGCGCTGCGTCGGCGCGCCGTGGGAACCCTGACGGTCGACGATCCCGGCACGATCGCGGGCCTGCAGGTCACGGGCACGCCACCGCGGGCGCGGATCGGGCTGGCGGGCTTGGCGGACGACGCCGAGCGCCGGGCGCAGACGGCGGCCCATCTGACGCCGGCGCTACACCCGGCCTGGCACGGCGCGCCGTTTCCGATCGTGCAGACCAGCCCCACCGACGACGGAGCGGCGCTGTGGCGCGCTCTGGGCCACGGGCAGCGCTGCACGCTGCGTCCCGGGCAGCTGCGTGGCGCCTCGCCCACGGCCGGCCTGGTGGGCGTCCGGGCCGCGGGGCCGGCGCTCGTCGTATGTGAGCTGGACGACGTCGGTGCGCTCTGTCCCCGACGTCGCATCGGCGGGACCGACGCTTGACAAACCCCGTCCCCCCCAACATCCTCGCGCGAACTAACACCAGTACGAACAGCAAGTTACCGAGGAGCGCCACGAATGCTCCTCGCCAAAGCAAACGAACAATGGCTCTCTCCACCGATCGGAAGGCCGAGATCATCGGCCAGTTCAAGCGCGGCGACGTCGACACGGGTTCTCCCGAAGTCCAGATCGCGCTGTTGTCGAAGCGGATCACGTACCTGACGGACCACTTCCGGACCCACCGCAAGGATTTCCACTCGCGCCGTGGTCTGCTGAAGCTCGTCGGTCGTCGTCGACGCCTGCTCGACTACCTCAAGGCTCGCGACATCGACCGCTACCGAACGGTCATCGCCGAGCTCAACATCCGTAAGTAGGTGGCCTCCGAAGGCGCGAATGCGAGACCCGCTTCGCGCCTTCGTCGTTGAACGGGCGACGCACGTCCGTTCGACGACCGCGCGTCGTGCCGTCGTCGGCACGTGGACGCGGGACGCAGCACGCCATCCGTTCGTTCGCAGAAGATTCAGGAGTCAAAACAAATGGAAGCCATCGTCGAAACCTGCAAGGTCGGAGACGTCGAGGTCTCGATCGAGACCGGACGGATCGCCAAGCAAACCAACGCCGTCATCGTCACCGTGGGCGAGACCTCCGTGCTCGTCAGCGCCATGGCGGCCCCGGACGCCAAGGACCTGCCGTTCTTGCCGCTGACCGTCGAGTACAAGGAGATGGGCTCGGCCGCCGGCAAGATTCCGGGCGGCTACTTCAAGCGCGAGGGCCGGCCGTCCGAAGCCGAGATCCTCACCTGCCGCGTGACCGACCGTCCGATCCGCCCGCTCTTCCCCAAGGCGTGGCGCAACGAGACGCAGGTCATCAGCTGGGTCATCTCCCACGACAAGGAAAACGAGCCCGACATCCTGTCGATCACCGGCGCTTCCGCGGCGCTGACGATCTCGGACATCCCCTGGGACGGTCCGATCGTCGGCATTCGCGTCGCCCGCGTGGACGGCAAGCTCATCGCTTTCCCGACCTTTTCGCAGCAGCAGGAGGCCGACATCAACGTGACCGTCGGCGTCAGCCGCGACGCGATCGTGATGGTCGAAGCCGGCGCCGATCAAGTGTCCGAGTCGGACATGATCGACGCGCTGATGTTCGCGCAGGAGAGCGCGCAGCCCCTGATCCAGCTTCAGGATCGCTTGCGCGAGCGCGTCGGCAAGGCAAAGCGCGAGTTCGTGCCGCCTGCCGTCGACGAGAAGCTGCGCGCCGCCGTGATGGACGCGGCGACCCCCGCCTACACCAAGGCCCTCGCGATCGTGAAGAAGCACGATCGGCACGACGCGCTGCGCGAGGCCAAGCACGAGGTCGTCGCCAAGTTCCTCGAGTCGCACCCCGACAGCGAGGCAGAGATCAAAGAAGCGCTCGGCAAGCTCGAGAAGAAGCTGGTGCGCACGCAGGTCGTCGATACGCACAAGCGCATCGACGGACGCGGGCTGACCGACGTCCGCCCGCTGTGGATCGCCCCGCACCCGTTCCCGCGGCCGCACGGCTCGGCGATCTTCCAGCGCGGTGAGACGCAGGCCCTGGCTTCGGTCACGCTGGGCACCGAGTACGACTCGCAGCGCCTGGACACGATCCGCGGCGACGTGCGTCGCACGTTCATGCTCCACTACAACTTCCCGCCGTTTTGCACGGGGGAAGCTCGCCCGATGCGCGGGACGTCGCGTCGCGAGGTCGGCCACGGCAACCTGGCCGAGCGCGCGCTCAAGGCCGTCGTCCCCGACCAGGAGACCTTCCCGTACACGATCCGCATCGTGTCCGACGTCATGGAGTCCAACGGGTCGAGCTCGATGGCCTCCGTGTGTGGCGGCTGCCTGGCCATGATGGACGCCGGCGTGCCGGTCAAGGCCCCGGTGGCCGGCATCGCGATGGGCCTCATTCAAGAGGCCGGCAAGATCGCGGTCCTGACCGACATCCTCGGCGACGAGGACCACATGGGCGACATGGACTTCAAGGTCTGTGGCACCAAGGACGGCATCACGGCCCTGCAGATGGACATCAAGGTCGAGGGCCTGTCGCGCAAGATCCTCGAGGACGCGCTCGCCCAGGCCCGCGACGCCCGCCTGTACATCCTCGAAGAGATGCACAAGGTGATGCCGGCGCCCCGCGACGACGTGTCCGACTACGCCCCGCGCGTGGTCACGATGCAGGTCAAGGTCGACCGCATCCGCGACATCATCGGCCCCGGAGGCAAGACGATCCGCGCGATCGTCGAGCAGTCCGGTGCGCAGATCAACGTGGAGGACTCGGGCCGCGTCAACATCGCGTCGTCGAGCATGGCGTCGATCGAAAAGGCCAAGCGCCTCATCGAAGGCCTGACCGCCGAAGCCGAGATCGGAGCCGTCTACCAGGGCATCGTGACGCGCGTCGCCGACTTCGGCGCGTTCGTCGAAATCCTGCCGGGCACCGACGGGCTGTGTCACATCTCCGAGCTCGAGAACAAGCGCGTCGACAAGGTGACCGACGTGCTCAGCGAGGGCGACGAGGTCGTGGTCAAGGTCCTCAACATCGACCAGACCGGCCGGATTCGTCTGTCGCGCAAGGCGGCCTTCGGCGTCGACCCGTCCGAAGTCCAGAACATGCGGGGCTGATCCGGTGGCCGACGACTCGGCCATCGTCCTGAGCGTGCGCCGCCTCCATCCGGAGGCGGCGTTGCCACGTCGGATGACGGAGCACTCGGCGGGCCTGGACCTGACCGCGTGCCTGCCCGACGGACCGCTCGTGCTCGCGCCCGGGGAGCGAGCCTTGGTGCCCACGGGGTTGGCGATGGCGCTGCCCCCCGGCTTCGAGGCCCAGGTGCGCCCGCGATCGGGCCTGGCCCTGAAGATGGGGGTCACAGTCCTCAATGCGCCAGGCACGATCGACGCCGACTATCGCGGCGAGGTGTCGGTGCTGCTCGTCAATCACGGTGCCGCACCGGTGCAGATCGCCCATGGCGATCGCATCGCTCAGATGGTCGTTGCGGCGGTCGTGATGGCCGATCCCGAGCTCGTCGAGGACTTACCCGGCTCCTCGCGAGGTGAGGGCGGCTACGGCAGCACGGGCGCTCGATAGCTCGTCGTCGCCAACCGCCGCATGACGGCGCAGTTGTCGCTACAATCGGCGGCACGTGCCCGAGCCCGGCGACACGATCTGCGGAGACGTCCAGCTCGGACAGGTCGCCGCGGCGTCCGTGGGGGCCAAGGCGTTGCGACCGGTGTTTCATGCCCGTCGGGGCATGGACCTGCAGGTGTGGCTGACGCTGATCGACGGATCGTTGACGCCCACGAGCATGGACGTGTCGCGCTTCATGGCCGGCGCCAACTCGCTGCTGGAGCTTCGTCATCCTTCGCTGTGTCGCGCGGTGATCGTCGATCGCGAGCAGGACTACTGCGCGGTCGGTTACGAGGAGCTCGATGGTGCCGAGCCACTGGCCGAGCTCATCGGTCGCAAGGACACGGGCCTGCAGCTGGGCAAGGCCGCCGTCGAGCTCGCGCGCGGGTTGGCGTTCCTGCACCGCAACGGCTTCGTGCACGGGGCGGTGACCCCGGGCACGGTGCTGCTGTGGGAAGGTGCCACGCTGCTGTGGCAGTACGGGCTCGTGCCGCTGTGCGTGCCCGACGTCTTCGGGGCCCAGGCCTCGGCGGCGGGTGCCGAAGCGCTGGCGCCGGAGGTCACCGACGGCGAGCCGGCGTCGCCGTCCAGCGACGTGTTCGGGTGGGCCGCGGTCGTGGCCAGCATCGCCAGCGGTCGCGCGCCGGTCTTCGCGATCACGCACGCCCGCGCGGGCAAGATCGACGCGCTGACCAAGCTCGGCCTGCGCGATCTGATCAAGCGCGCGCTGCAAGACGATCCCAAGGCGCGACCCGCCAGCGGCGTGGAGCTGCTTCGCGATCTCACCGATGCGCTCGCGGCCGGCCCTTCGGTCGAGGCGGAGACCGCTCCGTGGGAGCCCAGTGGCGGCGGCGGCGACGAGTCGGGGCTGCAAGCGCTGGCCGAGCAGTACCTTCACGAGATGCACACGATGGAGGCCCGACCGTCGCGGGTGGGAGGCGTGGTCGGCTCGGAGGCGCCGGACGAGACGAGCGGGCCGATCGGACGCGTCGCGCTCAAGAAGGTCGAGGCGACGCGGGGTGGGGTGGTCGAACGTCGGCGCGGCGCCGGGGGGCGCGACCCTCGATCACCGACGCCGACGCGCCTGCCGGGCCAGGAGCCGCCGCGCATTCCCTCGACGCAGGCGCCGA
Organism: uncultured Pseudomonadota bacterium; assembly: GCA_937896535.1. Classification (GTDB taxonomy): domain Bacteria; phylum Myxococcota_A; class Polyangia; order Nannocystales; family Nannocystaceae; genus CALBMM01. The sequence goes on along the minus strand of CALBMM010000101.1, from coordinate 7,877 downwards.
TCCGCCGCCCCGTTGCGCCGTTGCTCACCGCCCCGGTCGTGGGCGCCTCCGAAGAGGACCTGCCCGACGAGTCGCTCGAAGCGGAGGCCGACCGACGCGCGGCGCCGCCACCCTCACCGTTCGGCGCGCCCGTCGTTGCACCGCCCGTCGTTGCACCGGCGCCGCCCGTCGTCGCACCGGCGCCGCCCGTCGTCGCACCGGCGCGGCCCGTCGTCGCACCGGCGCCGCCCGTCGTCGCACCGGCGCCGCCCGTCGTCGCACCGGCGCCGCCCGGCGAGCACACGAGCGCGCGCGCCCCCGTGCCCTCGCCCGTCGCCAAGCCCCCGGTGAGCCTCGATGCGATCACCCCCGGCGGCGAGCATCCGCGCGAGCCCGAAGAGACCGGAGGATGGTTGCGGCCTCGGCAACCGGGCCAGCCGCCGCCGGAGCCGATCACGGGCGGGCTGCACCCGAAGTGGCCCACGGCGCACAACCTCGGCGACGGACTGCGCAAGCGGACGTTCGACGACGGCGCCCCCGACGAGGCCGATGCCGGCCCGACGCCGCGCGAGGGGATCGCGATCGATGACGAGGCGGCAGCGTTCGAGCAGGAGCTCGCGCTCGAGCTCGATCGTCCCGAGCCCGTCGCGCCGGCCCCGACGACAGCCGCGCCCGCGCCTGCCCGGGCGGCGCCAGTGGCCGTCGCCGCGCCCGCGCCCGTGCCTGCGCCCGCGCCCGTGCCTGCGCCCGCGCCCGTGCTGCCGTCTCGCGTCGCCGAGGTCGACGTACGCCCCGCCAACTACCGGCCACCCCGCATGCCGGGGCCCCACGGACCGCCGGCGATCGTCATGGCGATCGGCCTCGCGCTGCTGGCCGGTACGCTCGCCGTGTTCGCGACCGTGCGCGGGGTCCAAGCGCACGGCACGTTCTCGGGCCTGTTCGGCGACCGAGGCGACGCTGCCGAGGGCGTCGTGCCGGTGGCCGACGGCGGCGACGTGACCCCGGTCAAGGCGTGCCCGCCCGACATGGTGCCGCTGTCGGGAGACCCCGACGATCCGTTCGGTCGCGTCTGCATCGACAAAGCCGAGTTCCCCGGTTGGATGGAGCCGCCCGAGCACGGCATGGCGTTCGAGGACGCCGAGCAAGCATGCGCGGCCAAGCAGCGTCGCCTGTGCTCGACCGAGGAGTGGCGTCGGGCGTGCGGCGGACTCGCCCAGCGCGATCAACCGTACGGGGCCGAGTACGTGCGCGGTCGGTGCAAGACCGCCGACTCCGGTGACAAGGTGCCCGCGCGGTCGGGCCAACGCAGCCAGTGCGTCAATGCGCTGGGCGTGGTCGACCTCGTCGGCAACGTGTCGGAGTGGGTGGCCGAGGGCGTGGCGATGGGCGGCTCGGTCGAGACCCGCAAGCCCACGTGCTTCACCCAGCAAAAGGTCCCCAAGAAGGGCAAGACCCACGTGGGTCTGCGCTGCTGCGTGGACGTCCACTGAAGGGGCCGGTGCGACGGCCGGGGGACGCGCACACGCGATCGTGTAGGCTTCGCGCGCATGCCCGTCGACGCCGCGATCCTGCAAGCTGCACTGTCTCCGGAAGGCACCCTCGACGAGGTTCCCGCGTCCTTCGACGTGCTCGGCAAGCACTACAGCGGCAAGGTCCGGGAAAACTACAGCAAGGACGGTCGGCGCACGATCATCGTCACCGACCGCGTGTCCGCGTTCGACGTGGTGCTCGGCACGATCCCGTTCAAGGGGCAGGTGCTCAACGGTCTGGCCAAGTACTGGTTTCAGACGACGGGCGGCGTGTTCGACAACCACATGCTCGAGGTCCCGGACGCGCAAGCGATGATCGCGATCGAGTGCGAGCCGATCCCGGTGGAGATGGTCGTGCGCGGCTACCTGACCGGCGTCAGCTCCACCAGCATCTGGCGCGCGTACGAGCGTGGTGACCGGGCATTTTGTGGCCACGCGCTGCCCGAGGGCCTCGCCAAGCACGAACGGCTCCCCACCAACATCGTCACGCCCTCCACGAAGGCGCCCAAGGGCGCGCACGACGAGTCGGTATCCAAGCAGCAGCTGTTCGACCGTGGCCTCGTCGACCCCGCGACGTTCGACGAGCTCGAGACCCGCGCGCTGCAGCTGTTCGCGATGGGGCAGAAGATCGCCGGGGAGCGCGGGATGATCCTCGTCGACACCAAGTACGAGCTCGGTCGCGCACCCGACGGACGCATCGTCCTCATCGACGAAATCCACACGCCGGACTCGAGCCGCTACTGGTACGCCGACACGTACGAGGCCGCGATGTCCAAGGGCGAGGACCCCAAGTCGATCGACAAGGAGTACGTGCGTCGCTGGCTCGTCGCGCAGGGCTTTTCGGGAGAGGGCGCACCGCCGGCGCTCCCCGACGACGTCCGCCTCGAGGCCGCCAAGCGCTACATCGAGGTCTACGAGACGCTGACCGGCGAGGCCTTCGTCCCCGACACCCGCGCCCCGGTCCCCCGCCTCGCGGGTCATTTGGGCGTGGGGTAGCCGGCCCCGCCCGGGGGCCGCCGTGCCTCGTGCCCGTGCCGCCGCCGAGCTACGGCAGCGGCGCCTCGGGGTCCTCGCCGTCCGCCTCGGCGGGCGCCGGGTCAGGCGCAGGCGCGACCTGCTCGGCCGTGCCGGCATCCTCCTCGGACATCGCCGCCTCGTCGGCCTTCCCCTCGTCCGGTGACACCGCCTCCGCGGGCGCCTTCGTCTCCGCCTCCTCGCCGACGCCCGCGGCGTCTTGCGCCGCAGGCTGGGCCGCGGCGTCGTGCTGCGGCCTGTACTCGCAGCACCGGCCGCCGGCGCAGTTGGCCTCGTCGACGGCCGTGCACACGACGTACCCCCGCATCCACCACCGTTCTTCGCGACGACAGTTGCCGCGGGTGACCGCGCAGCCCTTGAAGTGCTGCAGCTGTTCGTCGGCCTCCGTGCAGCACGCCTGGGCCGCGTGCTCGACGGGCTCGTCTTTTTTGATCTTCGTGCAGCCGCCGGTCGGGAGGGCCGACAGGGCGAACGCGACGAGCGCAGATCGCAGGGAGAGGCGCGCCATCGGGGTGCGGTGCGGCGTCGTCATGATGCGCTACAGTGCATAGACCGGCCCCCCGCGGCCGCGCAACCCGCGACGCCTCGCGACCCCCTCCGCGAAAGAACTCACAATGGGACAGCTCCTCGCCTCCGCCATCGCCTTCGCCGTCGGCATGCTCCTGTTGCCCACCATGGTCCGTGGCGTGCGCGTCCGGGGCATGGGCGGCGCTCTCAAGGCCGGAATCGTCACCGGCATTCTCTCGGCCGTGCTCGGCAAGGTGCTGCTCATCATCTTGTCGCTGATCTTGTTCCTGCCGATCGTGCTCACCGGCCCGCTGGGCGTGTTCGTGGTGCAGGCACTGGTCAACGCGATCCTGCTCTCGCTGACCTCCAAGATCGTCTCGGGCCTCGAGTTCGAATCCAGCCGCACGGTGCTGTGGGCGGCCTTCGCGCTGACCGCCCTGCAGACGGTCGCCAAGCTCTTGCTGTAGTCGGGTCGCCGCTGCGTCGGCGCGGGTCGATCCGCTAGGATTGCCCCGCCGTGTTCGAGCGCGACCTGTGGCACGAGCTCATCTCCGGCGGCCGCGGTCGACCGCCGCGCACGTTGACGATCGTGATGCTGCTGCTCGTCGGCGGCGCCGTGGCCGATTCGATCGGGTCGGCGTTGCCCGTGCTCGAGGTCCTTCGACTGTCGACGCGCGCGTGGACGGGCCCCGAGCCGTGGCGCGTCGTCACGTACGGCCTGGTCGGCGCCGGCGGGCTGTCCATGCTGACGGTGCTGCAGCTGGTCGCGGTCTACTGGTTTTCGATGGAGTTGATCACGTGGATCGGGCTGCGTCGCGCGCGAGTGCTCGTGCTCGGTGGCATCGTCGGCAGCGGCGTGAGCGCGTCGTTGGTGCAGTGGCTGTCGGATCTCGCCGGCGGGCCGGGCTGTGACTACGCACCGTTTTGGCTCATGCAAGGACAGGCGGTCGTCCTCGCGATCGTGATGTCCGCTTTCGCCGCGCACGCGCGCTGGACCACCGTGTCCGACACGACCCTGCTGTGGGGCCTGCCCGTACCGGCCCGCTGGTTCGTCCCGCTGCAGCTCGGCGGCGCTGTGCTCGGGTTCGTCGCGACCGGCGACCTCGGCGGCATGGTGGGGATCGCCGTCGCGGTGGGCTGGGGCTATCGCCTCGGCGCCACGCGTCCACGACGACGCCGGCTCCACTGACCCGCCCAACTCACGGGGCCGTGCGCGCGGCGCCTATCTGGCCCCGGGACGGCATGCTAATAGACGTGGCGCTCATGTGCGGCGTCTTCGGCATCTACGACCATCCCGAAGCGGCCAATCTCGCGTACCTGGGCCTGCACGCGCTCCAGCACCGGGGGCAGGAATCGGCCGGGGTCGTCAGCAACGACGACGGCACGCTGCACGGCGTGCGTCAGATGGGTCAGGTCCGCAAGATCTTCAGCCGTGACGTGCTGGCGCGGCTGACCGGCACGATCGCGATCGGCCACGTGCGCTACACGACGGCCGGCGGCTCGATCACCCAGAACATCCAGCCGCTGTGGGCCCAGACCAAGGACGGCTCGATCGCGCTGGCCCACAACGGCAACCTCGTCAACGAGCGACAGCTGCGGGCGATGCTGGAATCGGAAGGCTCGATCTTCACGAGCATGTCCGACACCGAGGTCATCCTCCAGCTGATGGCCCGCAGCCGCGCCGCCGGCTTCGTCGCCCAGCTGCGCGACGCGATGTCGCAGGTGCAGGGCGCCTACTCGATGGTGCTGACCACCGAGGACAAGCTCATCGCCGTCCGCGACCCGCACGGCTTTCGCCCGCTCGTCCTGGGCAAGATGCGAGGGGAGGGGGGCGCCTGGGTCGTCGCCTCCGAGACGTGCGCGTTCGACCTCATCGAAGCCGAGCGCGTCCGCGACATCGAGCCCGGCGAGATCCTCGTCATCGACGACAACGGGCTCACGTCCGTCCCGATCCCGGCGGCACCGCGGCGCTTTTGCGTGTTCGAGCACGTGTACTTCGCCCGGCCCGATTCCGTCCTCGACGGCGTGTCGGTCTACGAGTCGCGGATCCGGATGGGTGCCCAGCTCGCCAAGGAACACCCCGTCGACGCCGACGCCGTGATTCCGGTGCCCGATTCCGGGGTCGTCGCCGCGATGGGCTTCGCGCGCGAGAGCGGGATCCAGTTCGAGATGGGTCTCATCCGCAACCACTACGTGGGACGGACCTTCATCGAGCCGATGGACTCGATCCGCCACTTCGGCGTGCGGCTCAAGCTCAACGCCGTACCGCAGCTGCTCGCCGGCAAGCGGGTGGTGGTCGTCGACGACTCGATCGTGCGCGGCACGACCTCGCGCAAGATCGTCCGCCTCATCCGCAACGCGGGGGCCAAGGAAGTCCACGTGCGCATCTCGTCACCGCCCGTCAACGGTCCCTGCCACTACGGCATCGACACGCCCACCCGCGCCGAGCTCGTCGCCTCCAGCCAGACCGTCGAAGAGATCGGTCGGATGATCGAGGCCGACTCCCTCGGCTATTTGAGCGCCGATGGGCTACGTGCGGCCGTAGAGGCGACCGAGGAGAGGTCCTACTGCGACGCTTGCTTTACGGGGGACTACCCGATCACCATTCGGGTTCCCGACGCCCCGCGTCAACTCCGCCTCATCGAGGTCTGAGACCGATGTCCGAATCCACCGCCACCGCTCCCGTAGACGCGCTGCCCGACCACGCGAAGGTCGTCGATCGACTCGACCGCCTGCGCGACCGGCTCGGCGAGTTGCGGAGGCATCTTTGACTACGAAGGTCGCAAGGAAAAGCTCGAGGAGCTCGAAGCCCAGGCGGCCGAGCCCGAGTTCTGGGACGACGCCGAGCGTGCCCAGAAGGTGAGCAAGCAGCAGGCCCTGCTCAAGAAGGTCGTCGACGACCTCGAAGGGGCGGGCACCGCGCTCGACGACGGGCGGACGCTGTACGAGCTCGGTCGCGAGGAAGGCGACGAGGACAGCATTCGCGACGCCTGGTCCCAGCTGGAAGCTTGTGACGCGCAGCTTGCCCGGCTCGAGCTTTCGCGCATGCTCTCTGGGCCCTATGACCGAGAGTCCGCGATCGTGTCGATCAACGCCGGCGCCGGCGGTGTCGACAGCCAGGACTGGGCCGACATGCTGCTGCGCATGTTCTACCGCTGGGGCGAGCGGCAGGGCTACAAGGTGAGCGTGCTCGACGTGCAAGAGGCCGAGCAAGCGGGCATCCGCGGCGCGGAGCTGTCGATCGACGGCGAGTACGCCTACGGCTGGCTGCGCTCGGAGATCGGTGTGCATCGCCTCGTTCGCATCTCGCCGTTCGACGCCCAGGCGCGCCGCCAGACCAGCTTCGTGTCGGTCATGGTCATGCCCGACATCGCCGACGCCGACGACATCGATGTCGAGGTCAACGAGTCGGACCTGCGCGTGGATACGTACCGCGCGTCGGGCAAGGGCGGTCAGCACGTCAACAAGACCGACTCCGCCGTCCGCCTCACGCACAACCCGTCCGGGATCGTGGTCGCGTGCCAGGCCGAGCGCAGTCAGCACAAGAACTACGCGACCGCGATGCGCATGCTCAAGGCGCGGCTGTGGCAGCTCGAGCGCGAGCGCCGGGACAAGGAGATGGAAGCGTTGCAGGGCGAAAAGAAGAGCATCGAGTGGGGCTCGCAGATCCGCTCGTACGTCCTGCACCCGTACCGACAGGTCAACGACCATCGCACCGGCATCAAGGTCTCCAACGTCGACGCCGTGCTCGACGGTGACCTCGACAAGTTCATCGAGGCGTACCTGCTGTCGGACGGCTCGGCCGCCGAGCCCGTGGAGGACGACGCATGAACGAGTGGCTCTTCACGCGGCTCGACTGGCTGATCGCCTGGCGACACCTGCGAACCGGTGACGAGCTGCCCCCGTGGGTGCGTCCGCTGATCGTCGGGGCGATCTATCTGATCGCGGTGGGGGCCAGCATGGCCTGGTACGCGACCACGCTCGATGCGGGCGTGGGTCCGGAGATCGTGGGCCCGTTCGAGGTGCCCGGCACCGATCCGGGCCCCACGCCGCTGCAGCGCTACTACGGCGCGTTCGGGGGCCTGACGCTGGTGCTGGGCGTCATGGCGCTCGTGTTCGGCCTACTGTCGTGGTTTTTCAACCTGCTGCCGACCATCATCACGATGTCGGTGCTGCTGGGCTGCATGGCCCTGGTGGTCGTGTTGAGTCTGATGAGTGGGCTCGAGGGCGACCTGCGCGACAAGATCCTGAGCCAAAAGGCGCACATTCGGATCTCGAGGTCCGACGGAAGACCCTTCGAGAACTACGAGGCCCTCGCCGACGCGCTCGCCGAGGCCCCCGAGGTCGCCGGCGCCAGCCCGTATCTCGAGGGCGAGATCATGGTGCGCTCCGGGCTCAACCGGCAGGGCGCGATCTTGGCGGGCATCATCCCGCAGCGGCACACCTCCGTGTCGAACCTGCCGCAGCTGGTCCGCGACGGCGACTTCTCGTTCCTCGATCACCCCGAGGACATCCCCGAGCCCGACCCCTTCGCCATCATCGAAGAAGACGAGACGCCCTGGCGGCTGCGTCACCTCGACAAGGACAAGAAGGCCGAGCAGAAACGCTCGCGCTCGTTCGAGGGCCAGCAGAACCGTCTCGGCAGTACCCCGACCAAGCTGGCCCCGTTCGACGCGCCCACGACCCCGCTGGCGCCGGAGTTCCCGGACGATGGTGACGAGGACGACGGCGGCTGGGAGGACCCGAACGCCGAGCTGGGCAAGCTGGGCAAGCTGCCGCCGGCGGCCCGCGGCGACGACGCGGCCGAGGACACCGCCGCGCCCGAGG
>CALBMM010000100.1 GCA_937896535.1 uncultured Pseudomonadota bacterium | reverse complement strand
GCACCGGAGACGGCCAGGTCGTCACGGGCGGCCAGCTCGACATCACGGGCAAGTACAAGGTCGACGCGTCCGAAGCGATCGACGTGCAGGCGCCGGACTACATCGAGCTGCGCGTCGGCAGCTCGTTTCTCAAGATCGAGCCGACCCAGATCACACTGCAGGCCAAGGACGGCGCGCGCGTGGTGCTTTCGCCCGAGAACGCACTGATGGCGTCCAAGGAGAACTCGCAGGCCAAGCTCACCGCCGACGCGCAGGTGCAAGCCAACACCGGCGGCGACCTCACGCTGACCGCGAACGCCCAGCTGACCGGCAAGGACGCCCAGGTGCTGCTCGACGGCGACGTGCTGGTCAAGTCGGCCAAGGCCGCCGAGCTCAAGCTCGACGCCGACGCCAAGCTCAAGGGCAAGAACTCGACGATGGACGCCGAGACGTCCTCGACCGTGTCGGCGGGCTCGGAGGCCACGCTGACGGCCTCGGGCAGCACGGTCAAGACGTCGGGCGCGGCGGCGGAGATGTCGGGACCGCAGGCGAACGTGGCCGGCCAAGGCGCGGTCAACATCACGGGCGGCATCATCAAGCTCAACTGAGGGCGAGGATCCGATGCGACGTCTCGCCGAGCTGTCCGCCCACTGCGACGAGTTCATCTGGCAACCCGACGACCACGTGCTGCTCGTCAGCGGCACGGACGGCGACGTGCCGTACGTCCTCAAGGTGCTCGAGCAGCACCAGGGCACCGACGAGTCGTCGCTGTACGTGACGATCGCCGACGAGTTCGCCGAGGCCGACGACTTCGCGCGCACGGTCGCCGGACGGTGCGTCGCCTACTACGAGCTCGCCAACGCCGAGCGGGCCGAGCGCGGCGAGCCGCCGTTGGAGCCGTTTCCCGAGGCGCTCACGCAGGCGCGCATGCCAGCGCGCGCGCGCATCGTGATGGCGATCGAGCACCTCGGCAAGCGGCTGCCCAACGCCAAGGACCACCGCGTGGTCTTCGCAATGATGCCGATGCGCGTGCACGACTGGGGGCGCTACGCACGGTTCGTGGCCGAGTTCACGCGGCTGCCGGCCCCCGCGCCGCAACGCGACGAAGCATGGCCGGCCTACGCGCGACTGTTCTTTCGCGATACCCGTGACCACGAGCTGGGCGCCGCGTTGGTGCAGCGCGATGCACAGGGCGTGCTCAACGTCGACGTGGACATGTCCACGGACGCACTGGCCGCCGACCTGGCCGAGGACGCGGTCGACCCCGGCGTCGCCGTGGCGCAGCGCATGCAGGCGACCATGCAGCTCGCCCAGATCGACCTGTCGTACAAGCGCTACGACGAGGCGGCGAAGAAGTTCGCGATCCTCTACGACTACTACGGCAAGGCCGACGCCCCGCTGATGCAGGCGATGTGCCTGCAGGGCGCCGGCGACTGCCTGCGGTCGGTCGCCAAGCTCCCGCAGGCGCTCGAGCGCTACCAGCAGGGCCTGGCGATCGCGCTGGCGGCCAAGTCTCCCGTGCCGGTGCAGGCGCCGGCCGCCGACGCCGAAGGCAACCCCGCCGGCGAGCCGCTGCACCCCAACGCACCGCCCATCATGCTCAACCTGCTGCTGATGGCCGCGATGACCTGCATGGAGCTGCGCCAATACGAAGACGCGCAGAGCTACTACGAGAGCGCGACCAAGCTCGCCGCCAAGGCGATGAACCCGTACGCCGCTTGCGACGCGCTGCAGGGCGAAGGTGACGCCTGGCGCGCCCAGGGCAAGCCGGCCGAGGCCCTCGCGCGCTGGAAAGACTGCGACACGATCGCCGAAAAGTACGAGTACTACGACCGCCTCGTCACCGTGCGCGAGCGGGTCTTGGCGCTGTACCAGCAGGCGCAACGACGCGAGGACGCCGAAGAGGCGGAACACCAGCTGCAGGTCGCCAAGCATCTGCAGAAGCGAAAGGCGGCGTGACGTGGGAGGCAACGGATCTCCACCCATGATCGCGCCCCCGACCGGGCGCCCCGCCGGACCGCCGCCGCAGCCGGTGTTCGCCACGACCGGCAATGCCCGCGCCGACTCGGTGCTCGCGACGCTCGACGCCACGATCGCCCCGTTCATGTCGGCGCCCCCGCCCGAGCAGGGCGCGGCGGGCTGGGTCGCACAGGGGCTCGGCGGCGCGCTCGGGGTGATCAACGCCCCGATGATGTTCATCGACGCGGCCGCCTCGCAGGGGGTCTCGGCGATCCTCGATGCGCTCGGCCTCTCGGGTCTGTTTCCGCCGATGCCGGTCGCGACGATCGGCCTGAGCATGCACATCGGCACGCCGCACACCCACGTGCACCCGCCGAGCCTCGTGCCACCCGCACCTCCGATCCCGCTGCCGAGCATGGGCGTGGCGTTCTTGGCCGGGTCGGCCTCGGTGCTCGTCGGAGGCGTGCCGGCCCTGCGCGCCGGCGACATCGGCATCGGCTTCACCTGCGGCTCGATGGCGCCGCCGTTCGAGATCATGACGGGCGCCAGCGGGGTGTACTTCGCCGGTGCTCGCGTGGCGCGGTTCGGCATGGACATCACGTTCCACTGCAACCCCGCCTCGCCGATGGGCGCCTTCGCGATCGGCATGGGCGTCGCCGGTGTGGTCGCGGGCGCGGCCGGAGCCGCGGCGCAAGCGTCGGCCGGCAACTCCGGGGCCGCGATCGCCCAGGGCATCCAGGCCGGACTCGACGCGGCCGCGATGGCGGTCGGCATGCTGCGCGGCAAGGACCCGGCCGGCCCGCCCGGCATCGGGATGCTCATCGGGCCACCGATGGGCAACGTGCTCGCGGGCGGCCCGCCGATCCCCAACATCGGTGCGCTCGCGCAGGGCAAGATCTACCAGGCGCTCGGGCGGGCGCTGAGGGCGATGCGCGGTCGCCTGCGTCGTCGCACGCCCCCGCCGGATGCCAACGGTCGCGCGTGCGATGCCGGCGAGCCGGTGCACGTCGTCACCGGCGCCAACTACAACACCTACCTCGACTTCGCGTCGCTGCTCGGTGGGTTCGAGTTCGAGCGACACTGCTCGAGCGCGGATGCATCGAGTGCGGGCGTGCTCGGACACGGGTGGCGCCACGTGTTCGAGACGCGGCTCGAGATTCGCCTGCACCGCGTCACCATGCACGCCTTCGAGGGCGAGCAGATCGCGTTTCCCCGTCTGCGCGGCGAGAACGAGGTCGCCATGCACGGCTACCGCCTGCGTCGCGTGTCCGACGATCTCTTCAGCGTCAGCCACCGTCGCCTCGGTCGGCTGGACTTTCGACGCGACGGTCGGGGCAGCGGCGTGGCGCGACTGGTCGCCGTGCAGCGCGACGGCATCGAGGTCCAGCTGCGCTACGATCGCCATCGACGGGTCGAAGGCGTCACCGAGCGTCGACTCGGCGGCGGACGCGAAGCGACCGCGAGCTACACCCTGCGCTACGACACCGCAGGGCACCTGGCCGAGATCTGGGGCTCGCGCTTCTCCGAGCCCGACGCCCTGCTCGTTCGGTACGAGTTCGGCGATCGCGGCGACCTGCTGCGTGTCGAGGACGGCCGCGGAGCGTCCGAGACCTTCACCTACGACGCACTGCATCGCATCGTCGAAGCGACCGATCGCGTGGGCTACGTCTTTCGTTGGTCCTACGACCACGAGGGCCGGTGCGTCGAGACAGTGGGCGCCGACGGATTGTGGGCCGCCCGACTCGCGTACGAGCCCGGACAGACCACGGTCACGATCCACGACGGCGCTCGCTACGTGTATCGGTACGACGAAGACGGCGTCATCACGGAGATCGAGGGCCCGTGCGGCGGCGTCAAGAAGCGCATTCGGGATCCGGAGTCCGGCGAGATCGTCGGCGAGGTCGAGGCCGGCGGAGAGCCGACGAGCTTCGTCTACGACCAGGACGGCGGCCTCGTCGCGCGCCGCAACCGTTTCGGCCATCGCTATCCGCCGAGCATCGACGCGCCCGGCGTACCCAACACGCTCGCCCGCCATCTGCCCGACGACGCACGAGGGTTCCTGCTCGGGCATCTCGTCGACGAGCGCACGCCACAGCCACCGCCCCTCGAGGTCCGTCGAGACCTGCGGGGCAACGTGGTCTACGAACGCGACGCCCGTGGGCACGAGCGGCGTTGGAGCTTCGACGCCGCGGGAAATCCGATCTCGCGAACCGACCGCGACGGTCGCACCTACCGCACCCCCGTCACGAGCTGGGGTCTGCAGGGCGCCGAGATCGATCCGCTGGGCAATACCGTGGAGTTCGAGCACAACCCGCATCAGAAGATCACGCGGGTGATCGACGGTGGCGGCACGGAGTCTCGCTACGTCTACGACAGCCACGATCGGGTGATCGAGGTTCACCGGGCGGGACGACTGCACGAACGCTACGTCTGGGACGACGGCCACCATCTCGTCGAGAAGCTCGACGGCGAGGGCCAGTCGCTCCTGCGTCTGGAGCCCCACGACAACGGGCTCACGGGGCGCATCATACGGGGAGACGGCGGCTGCTGCGTCTTCGACTACGACCGACACGGCAAGATCACGAAAGCCGACACGGCCGATCACGTCGTCGAGCGGGGCTGGACCGCCTTCGAGGAGCTGCACTTCGAGGACTGCGACGGTCGGGTGATCGAGCACGTCTACGACTGGCGCGGCGAGCAGGCCACGCTCATTGCCGGCAAGTTCCTCAGCCGTCGCGAGCGCGTGGGCGATCGCATTCGCCTGATCGATCCGACGGGTGCGGTCCGGGAGATTCGGCGCGAGCGCGACGGAAGCGTCGAGATCGACCACGGCAACGGGACGATCGAAGCGCAGACGTACGATGCCGAAGGCCGGCTGCTGTCGCGGGCGTGCTCGCGTCCGCGACCGAACGACGCCGAGCGTGTCCACTGGGCGGTCCGGTACGAGTACTCCGCCGAAGGGGACCTGCTCGGGACCAGGGACACCGTCCGCGGGGAAACCCGCTACGAGGTCGACGCCGCGCATCGTCTCGTGGGCGTCACGAGACCCGACGGCGCCAAGGCGCAGTACCGGTACGACGCTGCGAGCAACCTCGTCGACAACCCGAGCGTCGGAACGATCCGCATCGACCGCGGCAACCGACTGCACAGCGCGGCCGCGGAACGGTTCGAGTACGACGAGCGAGGACGGATCGGCGCACGCGTCGACGTCTCGGGCTCCGAGGTTCGATACCACTACGACGACGAGGACCAACTCGTGCGCATCGAGGACGCGGAGGGCGAGCCCTGGACCGCGACCTACGACGCGCTGGGCCGTCGGATCACGTACGGCCGCGGGCCGGCCAAGACCCTGCTTTGGTGGGACGGCGACCGCGTCGCGGCCCGTCAGGCACCCGATGGGAGCCTTCGGATCTTCCAGTTCGCCGACAACGACTCGCTCGTGCCGATCGGCTTCGTCGACTACGACGACATCTCCGCCGCGCCGGAGTCCGGGCGCCGCTACACGGTCTTCTCCGACCAGGTCGGTCTGCCCAAACACATCGAGGACCAGCGGGGGAAGATCGTCTGGTGGGCGGACTACACGACGCCCTACGGCGAGGTCTTCGTTCGCCCGGGCAACGAGATCGAGTACGAGCCCAGGTTCGTCGGGCAGATCGCCGACCCCGAGGCGCGTCTGCACTACAACCGCTTCCGCGACTACGACCCACGGCTGGGCCGCTATCTGCAGCTCGATCCGCTCGGGATCCGCGGCAGCGTCAACCTGTACGCGTACCCGAGCAATCCCGTGGTGGGGGTCGACATTCTCGGGCTGGCCCACAAGCCGCGCGACGGCGACGCGCCGCACGACAGCGACGGCGAGAGTCGTCCACGGGGAGACGACCCGAACGAGGGCGCCGACGCCCGGCCACCGCGAATGTCGCGGGCGGAGGCGGATCAGATGGCCGCGGACGCGGCGGCCAAGCACCGGGCCGAGCTCGCGGCGCGCACGGACGCGGACTGGGCCGCGCGTGGCTACGCCGAGGGCGAGCGCCCGGCGTGCGTGGGCGCCGTGGTCGACCGCGTCACCGGACACGTCGAGGTCTCCGAGAACCTGCCCCGTGGTGTCGCGGCGGTACCCGAGGATTTCCACCCGCTGCTGCAGGACCGCGTGCGGCGTCAGCAATCGAGGCGGGAGCAGGTGGGCCAAGGAGACCACTTCTCCGAGCCCGGCACGCACGCGGAGGTTCGCGCCCTCGATGCCGCCCTCAAGGCGCGCGACCAAGCGCGTGCAGACGCCATCGCCCGCGGAGATCCGAATCCTCCACCCGCGCCGACCCACGACACGCTCGGAGATTTCTACCAGCGTCCCGAGTGGAACCGACCGATCGGAGAGCGCCAACCGGGCGACTGGGCCCCGTGCTGTGGACACTGCGCCCCGATCACCCACGGCGTGACGAAAGGGTCGTCGACCACTCGTGGTACGGATCGCTCGACCGGCGAGCCCCTGCCGCAGGATGCCGATCCGTTCGTCCGGACGGGGCCGGGTGAACGTGACTGGGCGCGGCGCCCACCGGACTCATGACCGACGACGACCCACGAGCGACCCGATGGCACTGACGAAGAGAGCGACGAAATGGTTGGCGCTGCTGCACCGTGAGATCCCGGTGCCGACCTCGATCGTCGAAAAGCGGATCATCGCCGCCGGTGTCGATCCCGTGCCGGCGCCTTGGCTGGCGTTTCAGGACGAATTCGGCGGCTATCACGAGTACGTCGGGCCGGACCTGGCGGTCTGGGGACTGTCGCGCGCCGCGGATGCGCAGCCGCCGTGCGAGTGGGTCAAGCCCAACACCGTCACGCTGGTCTCGATGGTCGAGGGCGCGCCCAAGGACGAGATCCTGTGCGCCGACGCCCACCCGGTCCACGACTACATCCTGCGTCCCTCGGGCGCGTTTCGTGGCGTCGGCGGGCCGTGTGAGCGCTTCGAGATCAAGATCGAGCGGCACGGGCTCATGCTCGCGTTCTCGAAGCGGGGAAAGTCCAAGCGCAAGGTCGCCAACGACCTGTCCACACCGGACAATCAAAAGCTCATCGCGGACATGCAGTCCGGCTTCGTGCCGGAAGCCTCCGACATGCACGCGGAGTACTACCTCGTCGGCGACCGACTCCTCCGCGTGGGGCGACGCATCAACCAGCTTCAGCTGTTCGAGATCTGACGGCCATGATCCCCGCGCGCGCCATCACGATGCCCGAGTCGCGAACCCTGCACATGCTGGAGGGTCCGCGGGGACTGTTCGATCAGAACCACGAGCCGTTCGCCCTGCGACGAGCGCCCTTCCGGATCAACGCCTCGACGCTCACCGGGGACGGGGTCGACGAGGCCCTCGAGGTGCTCGCCGCCCTCGCGCCCGCGCAAACCAACTGGCTCGGCGTGCGGCTCATCGACCTCGGATCCGACGCCGGCGTCTGGCGCGTCCAGGGCCGGTACTGGGACGCGACCACGTCACGCCGACTGAGCGCGCCGCCGCTGGTGGAGCGAACCACGGAAGTGTTCTACGCGACCGTGGGTCTGCCCCGCATGCCCGACGGCATGCACCGCATCAGCACCGGCGGTCGCCGCCTGCTGCGCCCTCGCTGACCGCGAGGCCCGGGAAGGAACGGGCGGCTACGCCACATCCCGCCCCTGGTCGGCCACGGAGTGTCTCGACGACGCCAGCGCGCGCAGAACGCTTCGGAGCGACGCGACCTCGACCCGCTCGTCGCCGGCGCGTCGCCAAGCATCCTGGCACGCCCGTGCCAGCTGCCAGGACCCGAAGTCGGAGGGCAGGACCACCGGCCCACGCGCGCCGGACCTCGCGCCGCGAAACGGACGGCCGGCATGGGCAGAGACGACGATCACCGGAGGAAAGCCCTCGCGGACGAGATCGTCGACGGCGTGGGGGATCGGTCCGAAGCGGCCCAGTGCGACGATGACGGCGTCGGGCCGACAGCGCGCGATCTCGTCGGCGGCGTCGTCGACACCCAGCCACAAAAGCCACGCCGCCGATGGCATGGCGACACGACCACGCTCCACCACGGAGCCACCGCGATGCATCGAATCCGAGATCACGAACATTTGACGAAGCATCGACAACCCCCGTGCGCTGATTCTGGAGGATAAATTCCGGAAATCAATAGCCGGTGTCCGATGTTGCGGAAAACCTGCACAAGCCCTGAACAAGGCCGCCGTCGATGCGCGTTTTCGGTCGGGGCTCCCGGCCACCACCGCGACAGCGGCATGCGACCGGCGTTGCCTAGCTCGTCCACGCGACGACGACGTCGAGGCCTTCACCGCCGGCGGCGTCGGGCAGCTGCACCCGCAGATCACACGGCCCGTCTTCGACCTCGACACCCCACACGGGGATGGGCGAGCGCACCGTCGCCGCCTCGACGGGATCCATGCGGCCCCAGTCCGGCGCGTGGACGATGCACGTCGCCGCGGGATCGGCCGGCTCGATCGTGTAGGCCATCTCTCCCGCCCGCAGCGCGACGCCCCCCACGGTGGGCACGACCTGACGGACCTGCGCGGCGACGTCGAAGCCGCCGAGCTCCACGCCGTCGACCGCGGCGACATCGACGACCTCGACCGGTAGCGCTTCGCCGCGCTCCATCGGCACGAGCTCGAAGGCGCCCACCTTGTCCGGCACGTGCAGGAGCACCGCGTTGTCGCCGAGAACGGGCTCGACCACCACGCCGGCCATGCCCTGCGCCTCGATCTCGATGGCGTCGGCGATGCCCCGCAGCGGCGTGCCGCCGTCGTCGGCGAGCACATACGCCACCCGAGCGGTCGCGCCGGGAAGCAACAGCACCTGCTCGGCCTCGATGAACGGCGCGAACGGATCCACCAGCTGCACGGTCGGCGCGACGACTTCGACCTCGAGGTGCATCACGTCGTCGTCGCCGCCGAGGAGGATGACCAGCGTCTGCCCGGGCCGCTCGGTTTGAAGCTCCAGGCTCGTGTCGAACACGTCACCGACGTGCACCACCCGCTCGTCGTCGACCTCGACCGAGTCGATCTCGACCAGCTCGTCTTCGCACTCGTGACCGAAGATGCCGCCCGCGCTGCGACAGCTGCTCGCCGTCCACGTGTAGTCGGTGCGGGCGTGGCTGGCGACGCGCAGGCTGTCGGAGCCTGTCTCGGGGGCGCACGCGCAGGTCAGGGCCAAAACGCCCAGGGTCACCGCTCTCATCGGGAGCGTCAGTCGCCCGAGGTGCCGGATGGATGCACCCGGCTTCGCAACAACCTCGTTTCGGTCGTGACGTGCGTCAATTGCTCCGTGTCGATCCGTCAGCGGCCGCCCACGACGCGCCCCGAAACGACGAGCAGGTTGCCCACGTCGACCGAGCCCGGCGCACGTCCGTTGCCGAGCATCTCGTTGACGATGATGTCGGGGAAGCCGTCGCCGTCGACGTCGCCGGCGGCGCCGCTGTAGCCCAGCGTGTCGCCTTCGTCGTTGCCCGCGCGGCCTCGGGCCCCGCCGATCGTGGTGATCCGGACCTCCTCGGGCGGTGCCGCGAGATCGATCTCGGCGGGCCAGCCGTCGGGGTCGCCGAACAGCACGTGCAGCTGACCTGCACGGGTGCGCCCCTGCGGACTGGCGTGCGGTGAGCCGATGACCAGGTCCGTCGCACCGTCGCCGTCGAAGTCCGCGGCCATCGCCGTGTCCGAGCTCAGCGCCTCGGTCTGCTCGCCGACGATGCGAGTGTACCGAACCGCCGCGGGCAAGCTCGGCAAGTCGGTGTCGAGGCCGTCGAGCCCGGCCGCGCCGAAGAGCACGTGACCCGTGCCGCCGCGGGGTCGTCCCCCGGTCGCATCGCCGGCGATGTCGCCGATGAACAGGTCGGGTCGGCCGTCCGCATCGAAGTCGACGTCGCCGATGAGCTCTTCGCCGAAGCGGGCGCTGCCCGGCTCCCCGCGCAGGACCGTGGCGGAGACCGCCGTGACGTCGAGCGTGGCCGGCCAGGGCGTGGTCGGCAGTGCCCGGTCCCACACGATGTGGACGACGCCACTGTCGATCCCGCCGCTGGAGTGCACCGTTTCCGGTGGCACCCCCGCCGGACGCAGGCTCGCTCCGGCCCGCAGCAGCGTGGACGCGACGAGCACCTCGGCCCGACCGTTGCCGTCGAGGTCGGCGGCCTGCACGGTCGCGCCGAAGTGGCCCTCGGCCCAGTCGGCCGGGGCGTCGATGCGGACGACGCGGCCCACGAGCGTCGCCGGGTCGGCGAGATCGTAGGTGCCCGGCGCCGCCAGGTGCGGCCCGCCGGCGATCACGTAGGCGGCCCCCGGGTGAAGCTCGTCGGGATCGCGGTGCGACTGTCCATCCGCGCCCACGACGAGGTCGGCGATGCCGTCGCCATCGACGTCACCCGTACGCACCCAGATCGCGAAGCGACCACCGAGCTGGGAGCCCAGCAGCGTCACGTGCGACGCGTGCTGTCCCGCGGCCATCTCACCGCGCGCGAAGACGTCGCTGCCGCCGGGCACGATCGTCAGCGCACCGGCGCCGGCGCGTGCTTGCTCGGGTCCGAAGCCCTGCCGTGCGATCAACACGTCGCCGAGGCCGTCGCCGGTCACGTCGTCGACCCAGACCTCGCTGCCGGCCGTCTCCCCCGACTGCGTGCCCACCACCCGTGCGAGCGCGGCGCGGGGAGAGGCGAGATCGTCGTCGGGCTCGAACGCGGCCGGACCCTGCACGATCGAGACCGCGCCCGTACCGTCGCCGGCCACCATCGCCGCGTGCACCACGTCGCCGCGGCCGTCGCCGTCGACATCGACGCCGCCGGCCACCGGGACACCGAAGGTGCCATCACCCTCCACCCCCGACAGTCGCCAGACCGCGTCCACCGGGACGAACGCCAGGTCGATGTCCGCCGGTGGCAGCGGCGAGTCGACCGCGCACGCCGTCGCACCCGCGAGCGCAGCGAGCACCGCCACCGCCACCTGCGACCGGTACATCGCGACCAGCGTATCAGCCCCCGATTGCGGGGGCTGGTGCCCGCTGGCGGGCTGCGGCGCGGGTCGATACCCTTCGGTCGTGATCGGCGGGAACCTACTGCGAACCGGTGCGCTCCCCGTGCTGTTGGCCGGCCTCGGGGCCGCGTGTGGCGGCAACGCGTCGCCGCCGCCCCAGAAGGTCGACGCGACCAAGCAGGACACGACGACGCCCGAAGCAGGAGCCGACGTTGCACCCGGGCCCACCGTCGACCCCCACGGTCAGGCCGCGACGGCCAACCCCCACGGCAACGTGGCTTCGATGGAAGCGCCGAAGATGGCGTCCAAGGTGGCGCCCGGCAAGTTCGAGTTCGAGATCGACGCCTCGCCGATCCGACTCTCGCACATCCCGTACGTCAGCAACTCCGCGGTCTGGATCCCCGCGAAGAAGACGGGACGGCTCACGCTCGCCGCCGCCGAGTCGGAAAAGAGCGTGCCGATGCTCTCGGTCGTCCTGCTCGGACCCAAGCTCGACAACCTCGAGTTCCCCGCCGTGTTCACCCCGAAGGCCGCGAAGGAGGGCGTCGGGCCCGACCTCCGGGTGACCTGGCGCGTCAACGACAAGCGGGTGTACCGCTCCTACCTCGGCGAGGATTTCGGCGACGCCAAGCTGACGCTGACCGGGTTCGACAACGGCAAGATCACCGGCGAGCTCGCGGCGACGCTCAAGCTCGCCAACGACTCGCTCGGACCGCCGATCAAGGTGACGGGCAACTTCGAGGTCACCGTGCGCACGAGTGGGCTCGGCAGCGCCGAGGGCAAGGCCGACAAGGCCGGCACGAAAGCAGCGGACGCCAAGGCCCGCGCGAAGACGGACGCCAAGGCCGACGCGAAAGCAGCGGACACCAAGGCCGACGAGTAGACGACGATGGCGGAAGAGTCGTCGCAGTCGATGCTGTGGCTGGTCGCCGCGTTCGGCATCGGCGGCACCGTCGGCTACGCGGCCGGCAGCATCGTGACCGCCACGATCGGCGGGCTCGTGAGCGTGTGCGTGGTCGGGGTGGGCATCGCGATCGCGCGCGCGCGTGCGACCGCGACCGCGCTCGACGGGCCGGCGCCGGACCTGCGGGGCCTCGAGCCCAAGCAGGCGCTCGCGGTGCTCGGCTCCGTCGCGCAGGGCAACGCCGCCCACTCGCTGGACCTCGAAAGCCCGCAAGGCGAAGCCGTCGAGGAGATCCAGGCGACCACGGATCCGGTGCAAGCACTGGCACTGGCGTATCGGCACGTGGACAAGTTCCCTCGCAGCGGCCTGGTCCGTGCCGAGCTGGCGCGTCAGCTGCTGATCAAGGGCGATGAAGAGGCCGCGCGTGCGGCGATGGCCGAGGCGATCGCGCAGGCGCTCGACGGCGGCAGCAACCCGTTGGCGGCGCGGTTGTTCGTGGAGTTCTTCGAGCACCGGGATGCGCTCGATCTGCCGCCGTTGTCGCTGCGCCGGCTCGCGGGCGCGGTCGAGGCCGCCGGCCATCCGGACGCCGCGACGTGGTGCCGCACGCAGTCCGAGCCGAGTTGACGCGAACCTGTTGCTCGCCCGGGCAGCCGACCGATCGCCGTCAGTCGCGGGCCGAGGCCATCGAGGCGTCCTCTCCGGTTGGGAGGAGCCGCCCCGCCGCGGTTGCATCGACGGTGCGATCAGTCGGCGGTGATGACGAGGGTGAACACGACACCGTTGGCCGGTTCGGCCGTGCCGCGGCCGATGGGCACGCCACCAACGGCGGCCTCGAAGTCCTCGGGGACCGCAGGGTCTAGGATGACGAAGACCCCGAGCTCGGTGGTCATCGCGTCGTTGAAGGTACCGTCGTCGTTGAGGTAACGGATCACCGCCGACGAGACGTCGCTGGCCGAAGCCACCGCCGCGCCCGCGACCGGAGCTCCCGTGGCGTCGCGCACGAAGCCGACAACCCCACCAGCATCACCGAGCGGGAGATCGGCCACGTCGATCGTGGGGTCCAGGGCCAGCTGGTCCGACCAGTTTGTCAGGACGGCCTCGGGCACCAGCCAAATGTCGTGGTTGCCGGTTCCCACGGGATACGTCTGCATGTCGGGACCCGGTGAGGCCAGACTCGTGGTCGTCGGGGAGTAGCCCGCCGCCGAGGCGAGACCCACGAGGCCCTCAGGCCCCGAGATGGCCATGATCGATGTCTCGTCCACGCGGCCGTTGGCGTCGCTGGTCGCTTCGATGATCGGCATGGCGCCCGTTGCGTTGCTGGCCACCTCCGAGGTCGCGGCCACCACGAGCGTCGCGCCCGAGACGGGCTCACCCGTGGAGAAGTCGAAGATGGTCCCGGTCACCCGCATGCCACAGTTGGCTGGCACGGGCCCGCACACGGCGTCGTCGTCGATCGGCGCGTCGGTGAACAGCACGCACACGCCCGAGGCGCAGTCGTCGTTGGCCGCGCAGGCGTCGCCTTCCGCGGCCTCGCCCTCCCCCTCGCCCAGGCACGTGCCGGGCGGTTGTCCGGTGCTCCCTGCGGTCGGCTCTGCGGTCGTCGCCTCGACCTCGGTGGTCGCGGTGCCGGTGGTGCCCCCAGTGCCGTCGGAATCACTGGCGGACCCGGTGGTGGGGTCGGCAATTGTCGTGCTCGAACCGTCGCCGCCCGGGCAGCCTGCGAACAGAGAAACGCACAAGAGGATGGGGGAGCGAATCGCGGTGCCGATCATATGCAGGCGACACACGCGGGCCGGGACGAAACCCTCTCACGCCTCGACCAACTTCGCTCACTCGGGCTCCGCGCACATCCGACTCCCGGGATCGGCTCGCGGGCGCGGTCGAGGCCGCCGGCCATCCGGACGCCGCGACGTGGTGCCGCACGCAGTCCGAGCCGAGTTGACGCGACGGGGCGCGCATCCCATCCTGCGCCCGTGCCGACCGATGCGCCGTCCGAGATCGACTTTTCCGAGCTCGTGCGGTGGTTCGAACACGGCATCCCGTACAACAAGCTGCTCGGCCTGAAGGTCGATCGCGTGACGCGTGGCGAAGTCGTGCTGCGCATTCCGTGGCGCGACGAGCTGATCGGCGACGTGTCGCGCCCTGCCCTGCACGGCGGCGTCACGTCGATGATCGCCGACACGGCCGGCGGGGCCGCTTGCTTCACGATGCTCGAGCGACCGACCGACCGCGTGTCCACGGTCGACCTGCGCGTGGACTACCTGCGACCGGGCCGCGCCGAGGACGTCGTGTGCCGGGCCAAGATCGTGCGCGTGGGCAACCGCGTCGGCGTCGCGCGCATGGAGGTCTTCTCGGGCGATCCGGAGCTGGATGCCGAGCCGATCGCGACCGGCCAGGGCGTGTACAACATCCTGCGGCGCTGACGGTCGCCCGGCGTTACCCGGCTCGGGCTCGACGCCGCCCGGCCCAATGGACGTTCTCGAGGGTCTGCGAGCCTTTTCGCGACCGCCCGATCTTTTCGCAATCCGCCGCAGGGCCCGGCAGGTCTGCAGGGATGGAGCCGATACCGCCATGCATCCCACACTCGTCACGCGAACCCTCGCCGCCGTCACCGCCTGTGCTGTTCTGTCGCTGCCCAACGTGGGGCTCGCCGGCGACAAACCCAAGGCCGGCAAGATCGGCAAGGTCGACAAGGTCGAGACGAAGGCGGCCCTCGCCCAGACGCTGCGCCGCTTCGACCGAGCCCGCGGGTTCAAGAAGCACTCGCTCGCGACCTACCAGCACCTGAAGTTCGTCGACAAGGCCACGAGCATCAAGGGCATCGAGTTCCGCGATCCGGTCAAGCTCGGGTCCAACAAGCAAATCCTGGCGAAGTACGGCGCGCAGTTCTCGAAGGCCGAGCGCGCGTGTCTCGCCTCGCTGAAGGTGCAACTCGAGACCGTCAAGGGTCGCGCCTCCGCGTACAAGTGCGGCAACGATCGACTCGTCCTGTTCGTCCCTCACACGCCTCCCCAGGTCGACGGTGCTGCGCAGACCCAGGTCATCGGGGTCGACGACGCGATCTTGGGCGCCATCATCATCATCGCCGGACTCGGCATGTGGGCCGCCTTCCAGGAGACCGAGTTCCAGAACGCCCCGCTCGAGACCGCGATCCTCTGCTCGTCCCCGGGTACGGCCAACATGCCCGAGTGCCAGGCCAAGGAGACCAGTGACGGCAGCGACAGCCCCGGCACCAACGATCCCAACGATGGTGGCGACGACAACGACGATTCGGGCAACGATTCGGACAACGACTCCGACAACGGCTCGGACAACGGCTCGGGCGGCAGCAACGGTGGAGGAAACTAGGGACAGCGTTCGTCGGGGCCGAACTAGAGTGTTCCGGAGAACGAGATGGTCGGCGCCCCGGCCGCGTGCTTGCCTACAGGCGTGAAGACCTCCCCCCACGAACGCGCCCTGCGGGCGGCGATCGGCCTCGCGCTGGGCTCCTCGCTCGCCGCCGGTTGCCGCAGCCACCCGTGCCCGCCCACCGCCGAACCCGACACCACGTCCTCGGACGACCCGCAACCACAGCCCGTCGCCACGAACGATCCGACGGCGACACCGCGCGACCCGGCGGCCGCGGACGAGCTGACCGAAGCCGAATGCACGGCCACGATGGAGGCGTTCTTCAATCGCACGGCTCCCCACGAGTGGGGTAAACCGATCCCCGTCGACGATCCGATCGTCGCGCAATGCTGCGCCCGCAGCCTGGCCGAAGGCACGCGCTCCGACCATCGCTGGTTGTGCTGTGAGATCCAGCCCGCGCCCTCGATCATGATCGACCCCGCGCTGACCGAGGCCGCCCGACAAAACCAGGTATGCACGCCGTGGGGCCCGCCTGCCCCGCCCGTGCACCGCGCCCCCACGCTCGCGCGCGCGCCGACACCCGCGGTCACGGTCGTCGATCTCCGGGCGCCGGTCCGCGCCCTGGGCTGGGCGCTCCCGGCCGATGCCGAGCTCGAGCTCGTCCGCGACGCCGCGATCGCGACCTGGCGAGGCCGGATGGTCAACGAGTACACGTCCGCCCGTGTCTTCGAGGCCCTCGCGACGCAGCTGGCCGACGCAGGCCTGCATGGTCCGGCGGCGCAATGTCGAACGTTCGCCGACCAGGAACGTCGCCACGGGATCGAGTGCGGCGCGGTGGTGGCCGCGCTGGGCGGCGAAGCGCGAGGCCAGGCCCACGATCTGCCCGACTACCCCACCCATGCCGACGCCTCGGATCGGCTCGAGGCGATCGTGCGCAACGTGATCTCGATCTGCTGCATGTCCGAGACCGTGGCCGTCGCGTTGATCACCGCCGAACGCGAGGAGATGCCGAGAGGACCGCTGCGCGAGCGGCTGACGCGGATCCTCGCCGACGAGGTCGCGCACGCGCGCTTCGGCTGGCGACTGCTGGACGAGCTGGCGCCCAAGCTCGACGCCTCGGCGCGTCGCGGCATCGACGAATACCTGCGCACTGCGTTCGCACATCTGGTCGAGCACGAGCTGTCGCACTTGCCCACGGACTGGGTGCCGCCGCCGCAGGGTCGTCGCTACGGGCTGTGCGACGGCATGAAGGCGCGCCAGCTGTTCGCACGGGTGGTCACCGACGCGATCGTCGTGGGTCTGCAGGCACGCGGCTTCGCGGGCGCGTCGGCGTGGCGCGCGGCGGCCTGACGAGGGCTCGTCGCTCGGGGATTCAGCCGCGGCGTCGGCGGACGCGCTCGGCCCACCGGCGGATCTGCGGGTCGTCGTCGCCGCACGCCTCGTCGACCGCCGCCCCCTCGTCGGCAGTCAGTGGGCCCACTCGATTGCCGAGGGCGATGAGCACGTTGCGGCGCATGTGCACCCGCGGAATGCGACGCAGCGCCGTGCGCCGCACGAACGCGCGGTAGGGACTCGAGCGCACGTTGACCAGGGCGGCAAGGTCCGAGGCATCGGCCGCCTTGCCCCCGGGCTCGGGCAACCACGCCGCCGCCGGGACCCGGGCCTCACGGTTTCGGCCTGCATTGTACGGGCACACTTCCTGGCAGACGTCGCAGCCGGCGATGCGCTCGCCCGTCGCGTCCGCGAGCGCGTCGTCGACCTCACCGCGGTGCTCGATCGTCAGATAGGAGATGCACCGACGCGCGTCGAGTCGGCCCGGCCCCACGAACGCGTCGGTGGGGCATGCGTCCAGACACCGCGTGCAGCTGCCGCATGCCTCCCAGGTGGCCTTCGAAAGATCGGCGACCGCGTCGTCGACGGCGAGCGCCACGTCGGTCAGCACGCCGCCGAGCAACACGTACGAGCCCAACCCCGGCGTGATCAGCATGCCGTTCTTGCCGAGAAACCCCAGACCCGCGAGCGCAGCCGCCGAGCGCTCGAGCACCGGCTTGGTGTCGACGCAGATCATCGTGGCCGCCTCCGGCCGAAGCCGCACGAGGTGGGCGACCACGTGCTCGAGCCGATGGTGGATCTCGGTGTGGTAGTCCGACGAGCGCGCGTACCGGGCGACCGGCCCGGACTCCCCGCCATACGGCACGAGCGCCACGAGATACGTCCGCGCCCCCGGCAGCATCTTGGAGGGGTCCTTGCGCACGTCGGCGGCGCGCTGCATGAACGCCATCTCGCCCGCGCGACCGTGCGCGAGGTACTCGTCGAGCGCGACGTGGGCCGCCGCGAAGCCGGGATGATCGAGCCGCACCGCCGACAGCCGCAGCAGGCCCTCGCGCGCGGCGGTCTGCGTCAGCGCCTGCAGCTCGTCGGCGCCCAGGCCCGTCGCGCTCACTCGGAGATCCGCCGCAAGAGGTCCCACACCACCCGCGCCGTCGCCCCCCAGATCGGTGGGTCGTGCACCGCGTACTCGTGCATCTCGTAGCGAAAGCCTCGCCACACCCCGCGACCGGTGATCGAGTGCACGGCGGGGTCGAGCAGCTCGCCGAGCGTCGGCGTGACCAGGGCGACCGCTTCGGGACTGGTGATCGTCGGCGTCCACCCCGAGGGCGCCCAGCCCACGAACGGGTGGATGAGAAATCCCGACGGCGTCGGCACGGCGTCGAGCCGCCCGAGGATCTGCGGCGTGCCCACGAGCCCCACCTCCTCGGCGGCCTCTCGACAGGCCGTGTCGACCAGGCTCGTGTCCCCGGGCTCGGGCTTGCCCCCCGGAAACGCCACCTGCCCGGCGTGGGCGCGCAGCTCGCTGGAGCGCTCGATCAGCACGAGGCGGTGCGCGCTCGGATCACCACCCTCGGCGAGGATCAACGCCACGACGGCGGCGGGCCGTAGATCGCTGAGGCCGGGCACCGGCTCGTCCACCGGCGCCAAACGTGCGCCGAGCCGGTGCAGGTGCAGCGTCGCCATCGCGAAACGGGGCTTACCACAACCGGCGGACTTGCCACGGCCCGGGCCGTGGTCGATGATCGAATCGTGAGCGCGCCTCGATTCCCGCTCGTCTTGGCGTTGCTCGTCGGTGCATGTGGCGGCGGCAGCGACGATTCGGACGACGCCAACACGAGCCCGACCTCCGGGCCCACGACGGGTCCCACCTCGACGGCGGGCGACTCGCCCACGGGCGGCGATGCGACGGATGCGACCGACGGTCCGATGGCCACGTCCAACGCCTCCGCAACCATGACCGGCCCGATGGCGACCACCAACGACACCGCCGACGACACGACCGCCGACGACACGACCACGGGCGTCGGCGGCGACCCGGGGCAGTGGCTGCTCACCGTCGACAACGGTGCCTCGCCCCCCGAGCTCGTTCGCCAAGACCTGATGACGGGCACCACCGAGATGGTGTGCGCATTCCCCAACGGCACCGTCTACGACTCGATCGCGTTCACGCGCGACGGCACGCTGTACGCCCACAACGCCGGGCAGTCGCGCATCGACACGATCAACCCGTGCAACTGCGGCTTTCAGGTCGTGGGCCCCACCTCGACCGGACCTCTCGTGCTCACCACCGACGCCGACGACGGCATGTACGCGATCGAGCCGACCCTCGATGCGTTCGTGCGCGTCGATCTGCAGACGGGGCTCGCCAACGTCGTCGGCGGTCTCGGCGTCGACTTCGGGGGCGTGGGCGCGGCGTGGTCGGACAACCTCACCGGCGTCTACGCGATCGACGACACGACCGATCAGATCTTCTCGATCGCCGAGGAGACGGGAATCGCGACGCTGACCGTCGCGCTGTCCCAAGACGTGACCAACGCCGGCCTCGCCGTCCATCCCGACGGTACGTTCTACGCGTGCAACGGCACGACGCTGTACGAGGTCGACAGCTTCAGCGGCGAGATGACGCAGGTCGCGAGCATGAGCCTGACCGGCACGTGCACGAACCTCACGGCACCGCGGACCGGCATCGCCTGCCTCGACTGACGCGTCTGTCGACCCTCTCGCGACCGCCCCCGTTCGCGGCGGCTGCGCCACGACGGTCGTGGTATGCCCTTCGGCCTGATGATCGCCGCCCGATTCGGACTCGCGCTCGCCCTCGGGGTCGCGCTTTCGTGGGCCGCTCCCCGCCAGGCCGTCGCAGCCGCCAAGTGCGAGTACACGGTCAAAAAAGGCGACACGGTCTCGGGGATCGCCCGCAAGCACGGCATCAGCGAAGACCACCTCGTCAAGGCCAACCCGGCCCTGAAGAAGAACCCCAACCGCCTGCGCGTCGGCCAGACCCTGCAGATCTGCAAGGCCAAGCGGCTGCAGGACACCAAGCCGCAGAGCTGCGGCAAGGGCGGCAAGATCGTGCGGCACACCGTCGGCAAGGGCGAGACGCTCGGCGGCATCGCGGCGCGCTACGCCGTCAACCGTGACTCGATCAAGCGGGCCAACAAGTCGCTACGCAAGCGCGCCAACTCCATGATCCGCGTGGGCGAGACGCTGCGGGTGTGCACCACCCTTCGTCGCTACACCCACCGCAGCTGGTTTCGGGGTGGGATCCAGCTCGCCCAGGCCGCCGGCTTCATCGTGCGCCGGCCCGACAACGCCTGGGGCACGCCGTCGGCGATCGCCTCGATCCTCGGCGCCATCGCCCGCTACCGGTCCCTCGAGCCCGACGCGCCCGACGTGCAGATCGGCGACATCAGCCGGCAAAACGGCGGACCGCTGCGCTCGCACGTCTCGCACCAGGAGGGGCGCGACGTCGACGTGGGCTACGTGTGGAACGAAGCCGAGGACGGCGAGCCCCGCACGATGGACCTCGCGCGCACGTGGACGCTGCTACGCGCCTTCGCCGAGGACGACGACGTGGGCGTGATCTTCATCGACTACCGGCTGCAGCAGCGCCTGTACGAGTACGCCCAGTCGATCGGCGTGCCGCAGGAGCGCCTCGATGCGCTCTTCGAGTACCCGCGCGGCAGCGACCGCGACTCGGTCTTCTACCACTGGCCCGGACACGCCGATCACTTCCACGTCCGGTTCGAACGTCGCCGCTCCGAACCGGACGACGACGCCACCGCCGATCAGGACGCGGCGGCGGTCGACGCGGATGCCCCGAGGGCCTCGGCGAACATTCGCACCACGTCGCCGGCGGACTCGACCGAGTCGATCGCGTCCACGCTCTTGCCCGCCTGAAAGTAGTCGCGATACGCGATTCCCTCGAGGTTGGCGCGCTTGAGCTGCCACAGCGAGCGCAGCGAATAATACGAACGTACCCAGTGCTTGGCCTTCGGGTGGCGCAGCAGGCGTCGGGCGAGGAAGCCGGCCTTGGTGCCGGTCTTCCTGATGAACTCGGTCTCGATCACCGCGACCGGCACGCCGGAGAGCCGTTCGGTCAGCACGATGTCGTCGGCCTTCGCGTCGACGATCGCCTTCTTGTAGTCGGCGTGGGCCTTGCACTCCTTCGTGGCGATGAAGCGCGTGCCCAGCTGCACGGCGGCGTAGCCCATCTCGAGCGCCGCCACGAACTGGTCCGGCCCGCCGATCCCGCCGGCGCACACCAGCGGCACGCCGAGATCCGACAGCTCGTCGTACAGCACCTGCGGCGACTTGCGGCCCGCGTGCCCGCCCGCCCGCGCGTTGACGCAGATCAGCCCATCGACCCCGGCGTCGAGCGCCTTGGTCGCCCACTTGCGCTCGGTGACGTCGTGGTAGACGACGCCACCGACGGCGTGCACGCGCTCGACCACTTTGTCGGGGTTGCCCAACGCGGTGATGAAGAACCGAACGCCCTCTTCGAGGGCGATGTCGATCCAGCGGTACATGCGATCGAGGTAGACCTTCGACGACTGCTCGACCAGCGCGTTGAAGCCGATCGGCTTGTCCGTCAGGCGACGGATCAGCCGCAGCCCCTCGCGGAAGTCGTGGCCGTGCACGTAGGTCAGCGAGATCGGCTGCACGATCCCGATGCCGCCCGCCGCCGAGACGGCGGCGACGAGCTCGGGATTGGAGCACGGGTACATCGCCCCGCAGATCAGCGGGAGCTCGATCCCCACGTGGCGCGTGAACGCGTTGTCGAAGGCCATCGGGCGCACCATACCTACTTGCGGCCCACGGCCACCAGGCGGGTGGCGCCGGGCCCGTAGGGACGTCCGTCGAGGCCGCCGTACAGCTGCACGCGCGACAGCCCCGACCAGTTCATCAGCTCGCGCAGCTCGTGACCGGAGTACAGCGAGTGCTCGAAGTGAAAGCGCTCCACCTCGTCGCCGCGCACGAGCAGCCACTCGCTGCGCACGCGACACCAGTCCTCGACGACTTCCATGCGCTGGATCAGCAGCGATCCGTCGCGCTCCTCGGTCGGCTGCGAGTTGAGCGGCAGTCGCTCGGCCAGCGCTTCTTTGCCGAGTGTGTCGATGACGACGCAGCCCTCTTCGGTCAGGCACTCGGCCATGTTGCGCAGCGTCAGCAGGTTGTCCGACGGCAGCGCGAAGTAGCCGAACGAAGTGAACAGGTTGAGCACCAGGTCGTACACGCCCGGCCTCACGAAGTCGCGCATGTCGGCCTTGACCCACTCGACCTCCTGCTTGCTGTGCGC
>CALBMM010000099.1 GCA_937896535.1 uncultured Pseudomonadota bacterium | reverse complement strand
AATCTCGAGATTCCCAACGCGTAGCGATCCAGTTGCGGAGACGTTCCGGCCGGATCTACAGGATCTCCCGGCCGGATCTACCTACACCCCAGTTCCGGCCGGATCTACGGCGGCGCAGCTTGATCGCCCTTTCGGGGCACGCCTTCACGCACTCGAGGCCGCGCTGGAGGGCGAGTAGGAGCCTGTCGCGTCTGGTCAGCCGAGCTTGCCGAACGCGCGCAGCAGCTGCACGAGGCCCAGCACCACCGCGCCGACGACGAGCGCGAGCGCGCGGTTGTTGCGAGGCGTGGCTCGAACCAGAGGCAAGAGGGCGATCGCGCCCAGGATCACAGCCGCGCTACCTCCGGTCAGCGCGACGTAGTCCATGTAGGACCCGGTGGTCTGTCCGTTCACGGTGACCGACGATTGCCGGTTCACCGACATGAAGAAAGGGATCACGGCGGCGACGAGGGCCGCGATCGCCATGGGGGGTGCACCCGTACTGGGCTCGGACATGCCCGCGTGACACGCGTCGCAGACCTCTCCCGCCTCGGTGAACATCAGCTGGCTCTTTTCCACCTGGGCGCCGCAACGTGGACATTCTTGCATCACACCTCGCCAGACCTCGCGCCCCGACCAATGGATCAAGAAAAATGAAAGAACGCGATCTCGAGGTCCCGGTGCGTGATTCCCGCTATCGTGCGAAGGCCTGCTCGACGAGATCGAGCACGCGGTCGAGCTCGGGCTCGGCGGCTGGTGGTGACGCGCGCGCTCAGCGACCCCGGCGCCGCAGCTTGATCGCCTTTTCGGGGCACGCCTTCACGCACTCGATCCGGGACACATTATCGGCGGGCGCCGGGTCATCTGGACCGAGCTCTCGGCCGGAGAAGAGAGCGACGACGAGTCAGTCGCTCTGCGCCGGTCCGCCACGCATCAGGCGCGCGACGACCTCGAGAAGTCGCGTGGCATCGACCGGCTTGACCAGGTGGGCCGCGAAGCCGGCGCCCATGCTCGCGTCGTGGTCTCGCTGCTGCCCGTAGCCGGTGACCGCAACCAACTTGATCGGCGGATCGCGGTCCTGTGCCCCGAGACGCCGCGCGACCTCGTATCCATCCATCACCGGCAACCCGATGTCGACCAGCGCGAGCACGGGCGCGAACCGGTTCGCCGCCTCGATCGCCGATGGTCCATCGTAGGCGACCTCGGTCTCATAGCCTTTCGCGCGAAGCAGGTAGCCCAGAAGGTCGGCGGCATCCTCGTTGTCGTCGACGATGAGCACTTTGCCCTGCACCGCGTGCGCCGCTGCGGGCTGCTCGGAGGATTCCGTGGCCGCTCCGTCCGAGGGCGCTTGCAGGCATCGGGGCAATCGCACGGTGAACTCGGTGCCGGCGTTCCTTCCCTGGCTCGTTGCCTGCACGGTTCCGCCGTGGAGTTCGACGAGGCCGCGCACGATCGCCAGCCCGAGTCCCAATCCGCCCTGCGATCGCTCCAGGGACTGGTTCTCCTGGACGAACAAGTCGAAGATCTTGGGGAGCATCTCCGGCTCGATGCCGATCCCGCTGTCGCGCACGCGAAGCACGACCGTCTCCTCGTCGGCGTGGGCGCGAAGCTCGATGTGCCCGCCGGCTTTCGTGTACTTGGCTGCGTTGGTGAGCAGATTGGCCAGCACCTGCGCGATGCGTCTGGCATCCCCGTCCAGGATCAGGCCGCGCGGCACATCCACCTCCAGCCGATGGTGCTGCTGCTCGAGCAGTGGGCTCGCGATCTCGACCGCTTGGGCCACGACGTCCGCCGTCTCCAGTCGCTCCTTGCGCAGCTCGACCCGCCCCCGGGTAATGCGCGAGATGTCGAGCAGGTCGTCGACGAGACCGACCAAATGCTGCACCTGCCGTTCGATGATCGCGCGCTCGCGCTCGCCTCCGATCGCGCCAGACTGTTTCAGCAGCTGCAGGGCGGTGAGGATCGGGGCCAGCGGGTTGCGCAGCTCGTGCCCGAGCATCGCGAGAAACTCGTCCTTGGCTCGGTTCGCGGCCTCGGCGGCCTCTCGCAGCGTGACGAGCTCGGTAATGTCGAGGGTGACGCCATCGAAGTGCATCGGCCGATCATCCGCGTAGCCGGTGCGTCCGAGTGCCCGGATCCAGCGGACCTCACCGTCGAGACCGATCGTTCGGTAGACGGTGTCGTAGACCGTGCGCGCCGCGATCGACTCGTCGATCGCGCGCTTGGTGGGCTCGCGATCCTCGGGATGCATGCGCTCGTAGAAGGTATCGATGGTGACCACCGCGTCGGGTGGCAAGCCGAAGTGCGCCTTGACGTGCCGGTTCCAGACCAAGACGTCAAAGGGTAGGTCGCAGTACCAAATGCCCACGCGCCCGGAGTTGACCGCGAGGTCGAGTCGCGCCTCCGCCACCTTGCGCTCGTGGATGTCGGTCACGGACCCGACGTAGCCGAGGAAGCGCCCAGCATCGTCCCATCGAGGGCGGCCGGCGTCGATGACCCACCGGTTCAGGCCGTCGGCGCAACGAAGGCGATGCTCGAGCTCGAACGGAGAACGTTTCGCGTTGGCCGCGAGGAACGCTTCGCCCGCAGCTCCTCGGTCTTCGGGATGAACGGCGTCGAGCCAGCCGTAGCCGAGTCCCTCTCGCTCGGTCTGTCCGGTGAACTCGTACCAGCCACGCGACAGATACGTGCACGAGCCTTCCGCATCGGTCGCCCACAGCATCGCGGGGGCGGTGTCGGCGAACCCCCGAAACCGATCCTCGCTCAATCGAAGCCCCTCTTCGGCGGCTTTCCGGCCGTGCTGCTCCTCGCAGTGTGCCGTGATGTCGTTGAACAGCAGCGCGACCAGGCGTCGCTGCGGCGCCCCAATCCGCGAGGCGTGCACGTCGAACCACCGGCCCATCGCTGGCGACTCCTGAACGAAGCGCGTCGGCTCCCCCGTCAGCGCAACACGTCCGTAGGTCTCGATCCAGTGCGCCTCCAGGTCGGGCACCAGCTCGAGCGCCGTCCTCCCCGTGGGATTCGTCAGGCCGGTGAACTGCTCGAAGGCCTGGTTGACCTCGAGGAAGCGGTAGTCGCGAGGCGTGCCAGCTCCGTCGAGCAGGACCTCCAACACGCAAAAGCCCTGGTCGAAAGCGTAGAAGACGTCCCGATACTCGGTCGACCCGAGCGCGACGTCGCTAGACTTGGGCGGGTGCGCCAAGGCCCGATGGTAGCCCGCTTGCGAAGGATATCAACCGCGGGCCGAAAGCCCTCGCAGCTCGTGACATCGGTGGACAAGACCCCCGCGAGCAAGCGCGCCCACGACATTCGTCAGCGATGACGACATCTCTCCGGCACCACGAGCGGTTTCCATCGCCCAGGGTCCCGCGTAGCGGGGTGGTTATCTCAGTCGAAGACGGGCGTCCGCCGGCGCTCGCTGCCGTCGGTGAGATCGAGCGCGATGATCTCGCGCTCCTGTGTCGGGGCCCGCAACGCCTGTCCATCTTCGCCGAGCGCCAGCCGCCCGGGCGAGGGATACGTCCACACGACCTGCCCGACTTCCTCGTTGCGCCACAGCAGCATGCCATCTGCGTCGCGGGCCTCGACGATGCCTCGAAGAGAACCGGGTCCCACGGAGACCGGACGACGAGGAGCATGGAGCCGTCTTCGTCGACGTCGATCTCGTCGATGTCGGTGCCTTCGAGCGCTGGCACGAAAGTCTCGTCGAACGTGCTCATCGGGCCCAATCGAATCAGCTCCGCCTGTGCGGTGTTCCGGTCGACCTCATCGCGGCCGCCGACGAGCAGCGTACCGCCGGGCTCGAGTGCCAGAGGCCGCGGCGTGGTCGATCCACGACGAGACGGGTGACCTCGTCGCGTTCTATTCCGGTACGCAGCAGGCCGTCGGCCTGGCCGCGCCCCTCGGAGTCACGACGCAGCTCGCCGTGTGCGACTCCGTCTGGGACGGCAGCGTCTACGACACGATCTCGGAGGTCGTCCTCACGGCCGATGACGACCTCCGGGTAACCGACGGCACGAACGCGCAGTTTCCGTTCCAGGGCGCGACTTACGACGTCCCTCGTCCCCCCGCCCAAGGTCCACCTCGTCACGTACTCCGGCGTCTTTGCCAACCGCCATCACCTGCGTCGTGCCGTCGCTCCCTCGCCGCCTTCGCCCACGATGCCCACCACGCCGCGGCAGCTCGCGTTGCTTTCACCCGACGGCCGTCCTGCCTGGACCGCTGCGACGCTCGGCGAGTCCGACGTCGGTGGCCCCGTCGCCCACGACGTCTCCCGTCAACGGCGTCTGTCGTGGGCACGACTGCTCGCGCGAGTCTTCTCCACCGACGCCACGGCCGGCACCACCGCGGCAGCTGTGCTTGCTCCCCTCATTCTCGGCGCTCCCCTCGGGTCAGGTATGCGCTCGGGTCGGGCCGCGCTTTGGTTGTCCGCCGACTCGCTGCACTCGCGCGTGCTGTTCGTGCTCGTCTCGTCCCCACACCCGGTGACACCAACCCCCCCCCGAGGCCCCACCGACCGGGCCTTTGCGCGGCGCTCCATCCCGCCCGCTCCCGCCCGCCCAACCCCCCGCGCGCACGGCACCCCGCGCACATCCCAGCG
>CALBMM010000098.1 GCA_937896535.1 uncultured Pseudomonadota bacterium | reverse complement strand
CGAGCACGATCAGTCCTCGGAGGTCTGGCGCGAGAGCTGAGACGTTCCGTACACGAACCCGCGCGCCCGCCTGACACGCGCGCAGCTGGCCCTCGCGGTCGGCGAGCACGATGCCGCGGCCGCCCTGGCGACCCCACTGACGGCTCTGGGCCAGGACACCCAGCTGCGCTTCACCGCGCTGGGGGTCATCGACGCCGTGCTCGCGCGCCGCGGCGAGTCTCATGCCCGCATCGAAGGGCTGTCGGCGCGCTTGGACCTCGCGCTGGCCCGCGAGGACCCGTCGATCGGCGACATCGCCACGGAGCTCGCCCAGCTACTGTCCTCGGTCGGTCAGCCGACCGCGGGCTTGAGGGCCGCGAACGAGGCCGCGCACCACGCTCCCCGACACCGGGGCCTGCTGCGCGTCCGGGCGCAGCTGCTGGATGCGCTCGAGGCCTACGAGCCGCTCTTGACGACCTACGACCAGCTCGCCGAGGTCGCGCGCGACGAAGACGAGCGCGCCATGTGGCTGACGAAGATCGCCGACGTCCTCGTGCGTCATCCCGAGGTCGCCGGTCCGGCCGGATCGCAGCGCGCGGCCGATCTGCTGCGCCAGGCCTGCGAGCTGGCGCCGCGTCGCCCTGCCCCGCGCGTGGCGTTGATGCCGCTGCTGCTGACCACCGCCCGCTACGACGAGCTCGAGCAGACGGCGTCGGAGCTGCTCGCGCTCGGCGAAGAACACGACGTCCTCGTCCTCGCGGCACTCGGACAGGCGTACCGGCTCGGTCGACGCGACCTCGCCACGCGGCTGGGGGTTCGGGCCCAAGAAGGCACCGCCGCCGAGTGGCTCATCCGCGGCATCGATCACGTGCTCGAGCAGGTCGCGCGGGCCGGCCCGCTCCCCCGCCTCGACGATGTCTTGGGTGCCGCGGCCACGCTCGCCGGTGGCCGTGGTCCGTTGCTCGATGCCCTGGCCGCGCACGGTGCATCACGCCGCGCCCGCGCCGGCATCAACCTCGCCCTCGCGCGTCTGCACGAGTCCAGGGGCGCGGCCACGGCGGCGCGTCACCACTATCAGCTCGCGGCGTTCCTGTCCCCGCGCGGCCCGGTCCCTTCGCTGGTCAACCGACTGCCTCCGGCTCCGCTCGCCGAGCGCATCGACCAGGCCGGCGCGGCACCGATGGAGGGCCGGCAGCCGCTGCGACTGGCGCTGATGCAGCTGGCCTCGCGCATGGTCGGGCTCGAAGCGCGCCCGGGCCCCGAGGCCGCTGCGCCGCCGCGCACGATGGCGCCGCTCATCGAGCGCGCCGAAGCGATCGTCGCGCGGTGGCGTGCGCGCTTTCGGGTGGACCTGCAGGTCGGCTGGGCCGACGCGCCCGACCTGTTCGGTGTGGGCGTGCGCAACACGATCCCGCCCGCGATCGTGCTGACGCCCGCGGCGCTCGAGCTCGATACGGCCGAGCTGACGTTCCGACTCGCCGAGGCGGCCGCGACGATCGTGATGGGGATGGGCGTGCTGGCATCCGGCACGTTCGACCCCGCCGACCTGCTCGAGGCGATCCGCTACATCGCCAACCCCATGCTGCGGCCGTCGCGACCCGGTGGGCAGCACCTCGCCGACGCGTTCACCGAACGCGAGGCGTCCCTGCGCGACTCGACCCTCGAAGAGCGCGCCGATCTGGTGCAGGCGTGCACGCACTGGCTGTCGACCCCCGACGGTCCGCAACGCTGGTGGCTCGAGCTCTCGCGCTCGCGACGGCTGTTCGGCGCCCGACTTTCCGGCCGTCTCGACGGTGCGCTTCGGGCGATCGCCCGCGAGCACCTCGCGCGGGGCGCCACCGCATTGCGTCCACGACAGTTGCTGAGCCGACCGGATGTACAGTGGCTGTGCCGCAGCCTGGGTTTGCGCTGAGCGCCGTCCGAACGCACCACCGGGCCGACATTGCGCGGCTTTGGACAACCTGGGAAACTTCCTCGATGTCGGTGCGTTCGTAGGCACCGTCGCGAGCCTGGAAGATGAGCGCCGCCCGCACCCAGCAACGGCCGAGCCCCACCGCGGGGCGTGGGATCGTGATCGGGGTCGGCGTGATCGGGCTCGTGGCGATCGTGGGCTACGGGCTTTCGCGCTCCAAGGACCGCGCCGAGGCGGCGGCCGAGTCGGCATCTCGCAAGCCGGCGGTGCGCGCGGCCGAGGTCACGCCGGTCGCCGACCTCATGATGAAAGCCGAGGCGGCTCGCGCCGCGGCCGACGTGCGAAGCCTGCGGGAGCTCGACTCGGCCCTCGCGGAGACGGCCGATGCGACGACCGTCGCGCCCAAGGCGATGGCCGCCCAGCTCGAGCGGATCGACGTGCTGGCCACGTTGGCGCTCGAGGCCGCGATTCGCCGCGGGCTCCCCAGCGCCGATCGAGCCGAGGCCGACCGCGTGCTGCAGGCATCCGTGAAGACCGGCCGTGAGCTCATCCGCGCCGCGCGATCGCACGACGGCGATCCCAGTCGCCTGCGCGCGGCCGCGGCCCGACTCGATCTCGCGGCGGGCGAGCCCGTGGCAGACCACGAGCCGATGGTGCTGCTGCCGACCTACCGCGACCCCGAGCTTCGGTTCGCCGTGATCGCCGAGCCGCTGTGGCGGCCCGATCCCGCGACCGAGCCGATGCCGGCGGCGGAGCTCGACGATCTGATCGCGTCGCTGCGCGCGGAACCGTCGACGGTGCTGCTCGACCTGCTGCTCGCGATCTCGCTACGTGCGCGCGGAGACAGCGACGATGCACTCGCCGTCGTCGACCGGGTGCTGGCGTCGTCGCCGGGGCAGCCCTCCGCGACGGCGCTGCGCAGCGCCTTGTCCGGCGGCGGTCCGATCGCCGTGGCGGCGCTCGGCGGCGACGATCTCCTCGGCGATCGCGGGGAAGGGGTCGGTGGCAGCGACGGCGATGCCCCCGAGCCCGAGCCCGAGCCCGAGCCGGCGCCCGAGCCCGTGGCCAAGCCGGCCCCCGAACCCGTGGCCAAGCCGGCCCCCGAGCCCGAGCCGGCGGTCGCCGAGCCGGAGCCGGAGCCGGAACCGGAACCGGAACCGGAACCCGAGCCGGAACCCGAGCCGGTGGCCAAGCCGCAGCCCGTGGCCAAGCCCGAGCCGGCGACCAAGGCCGAGCCGAAGCCCAAGCCGGCCGCCAAGCCCAAGAAGGATTTCGAGAGCCTCCTCGCCGAGGGCTGCAAGCTCGCGCGGACCGGGGATGCCGAGAAGGGACTCGCCCTCTTGCGCGACGCCCACGACATGGAGCCCGGCGGTGCCAAGGTGACGCTGTGCATGGCGGAGGCCCACGAACGCCTCGGCCGCGACGCTTCCGCGCGAGCCATGTGCGACCGGGTGCTGCGCTCCAATCCCAATCACAAGCAGGCCAACCTGCTGATGGCCAAGCTCGCCGTCGCCGCCGGCGACAAGGCGACGGCCCTCAAGCACTACCGCCGCGTCCTCGAGTCCGACCCGGAAAACGCCAAGGCCAAGGCGTACGTCGAAGCCAACGGGTAGCGGCGAGCGGTAGCTCCCGGCTCAGCTGCCCGCGGCCGGCCCGAGGATCGAAGCCTCGGAGACTCCGTCCCGGCGCCGGCGACACGCGGCCAGCAGCACGAGCGCGACCCACCCCCAGCGAAGTCCCGAGCCATCGTGGGGATCGGCGGCGCAACTGCAGCCCCCGTCGCTTCCGGAACCGCCGGGGCCAGGGCCAGGCCAATCCGCGGCGCCGGCGGTCGAGCTGCCGTCCCCTCCGCCGGCCCCATCGTCGTCGACCGCGTCGGCGGAGCCGTCACTTCCACCGTCGCCCCCGGTCGTCTCCCCGCCGTCGTCGGAGCTTCCACCGGCGACATCGAGCGGCACGACGCGCAGGCCATCGAATACCAGCACCCGCTGAGCCTCGAAGGGCTCGCCGGTATTGTCGTCCAGGCGCACCCATTCGTCGCCATCGGCGGCGAAGTCGTAGGCGCCGAGGGAGACCCAGCCACCGGCGGTCGACTGGTCGATGACCACATCCTCCGTGACGCCCCCGTGGCGGATCGCATAGCGGGCCTGCTGACTTCCCGCGAAGCCCGGCTCGATCCACACGTCGAGCTGCGCCTCGCCCGGCTGCGTCAGGTTCACGTGCCAATGTCCCTGGTCGTCGGCGACCGCGGCATCGACGGCGTGGGTCCACAGCAGTGCCCCCGCGCTGCCGACCTCGGCGTCGTACCAGTACTGCGGCGATCCGGTCCGCGAAAAACACAGGTCGTCCTCTTCGATCGTGCGCCCGCCCGGTCCGACCGGCGCGCACGTCGGGCAGTCCTCGGGGCAGCTCGAGGCATCCTCGCCCCCCGTACAGAGCCCGTCGCCGCAGACCGGCTCGCCGACCTCGAGGATCATCCCCGGCACGAGGTCCTCGTAGCCGGACATCGGCTCGGGCACCACGGCGTTGCCCCCGTACGATCCTCCCGTGCCGGATCCGCCGACCATGCTGTCGCGGTGCAGCACCCAGTGCAGATGCGGCGTCGAGAACGACGCGCAGCTGAGCTGCCCCTGGCAGGACTGCCCGAGCTCACCGAGCACTTGCCCGGCCGTCACCACGCCGCCCTCCACGACCGCGGGATCGACGGCGTTGAGGTGGGCGTAGACCGTGTGATAGACGTGCCCGTCGCCGAGGTCGTGGCGCAAGATGACGCGCTGACCGTAGTTGGCCCAGCCCGACGTCGACCAACCCGCCCGGATCACCTCACCCGCGAACGGGGCGACGACCGGCAGGCCGAGCCCGGCGTTGGGCTCGTCGTCGTAGACGAGGTCGAGGGCGTAGTAGTCGTTGGCCTTGCAGCAGTCGTTGGTGTCCGCGTGAAGGCTCGAGCCGCCGACCCGTGAGTAGCCCGAAAGCAGCCGGATCACGCTGCCCGACGGAAATGGCGCCGGCACCGGCACCGGCGACGCCACGGCCCCGGCCGCCGGGGGCGTCAACGCCCACGCGGGCGTCGCCACGATCATCGCCGCCACCGCGACCCCGAACCCCCAAGCGTGCCCCCTTCGCATGCGCATGCTCCCCGGCGGCGTTGGTTGCCGCACGCGCCGGCTTGGTTCACGAGATCCCGAAACGGCGAAGGGCCCGAGGTCGGCGTCGCGCGCCGCTCTCGAGCCCTCCTCCGATCGCGCCCGTGTCGGCTAGAAGCGCAGCTGCAGCTCGAAGCTCGCGGCGAGCGGGGTCTGGAAGTTCGACTCGACGCCGAAGTTGCCCTGCGGGGCGATGACGCCGCGCTGGAAGAACTCCGTGGGGTTGGTCGAGCTCTGCACCTTCGTGTGCTTGAGGTCGCTGAGGTCACCGCCGGCGACCGCTCGCGTGTTCTGGAAGGTGTAGACCTCGTCGACGCGCAGGACCGCCTTGGCGTTCGTGACGTTGATGAGGCGAGCGCCGGCCTCGAGCTCGAGGTTCCCCGGCAGCGGGTACGCGTAGGTCAGCGACAGGTTCCACAGGTAGTTCGGCTCGACGCGGCCACCCGAGCCACGCGGGACGATGTAGACCGGGAACGTGCCGGGGTAGCGGTTGTTGCCGCCGCGCAGGTTGATCGGGTAGCCCGACTGGTACCGGAGGCTGGTGCCCAGCGTCAGCCGTCCCGCTTCCTGAAGGTCGAACGAGTAGAACGCGTCGAGCTTGACGCGGTGCGGGATGTTGTTGGACAGCGGGCCGAAGCTGTTTCGGACCAGCTCGGGGATGTCGTACTGCGTCGACGCGCCGAGGTTGATCGAGCCGGTGATCGGGTCGACGAAGCCGTCGTAGTTACCGACCAGGCGGCTGAACGTGTAGCTACCGACCAGCAGCCAGTTGCGAGCGAAGCGCTTCTTGACCTCGAACGTGAAGGCGTCGAAGTTGCGGCGCGGCTTGTCGAACAGCGTGTTGACCTTCTCGTAGGCGTCCGACAGGAAGCTGCAGCGCTGCAGCTCGCGGGCGATGACACCACGCTGCGGGTCGTCGACCTCGAGCCCTTCGAGCTCGGCGGTCAGCTGCTCACACTCGTTTTGCTGGGCCGCGATGTCGTCCTGCGACACGGCCACACCCGGGTTGGCGATGATGAAGTTGAGGCCACCGTCGGTCGACACGTCCTCGACCGCGCGGCCGAGGTCGGTGTGCACCCAGCGCACGCCGAGCGTGAGGTCTTCGATGATCTCCTGCTCGTAGCCCATCTGGAACTGCTGGTTGTACTGGCCCTTGAGCTTGGGGACCTTCGTACCTTCCGTCAGACCGGACGTGAACGAGTTGAAGTCGGTGCAGAACTCGGTCGGCTGGTTGCGCTCGAACTTCTCGAACGTGTCGCCGTCGATGTTGACCTGCTGACCGACGCAGTCGGCGTTGCGGTACGAGCGCTGCACCGTGACCAGACCGCCGAAGACGCGGCTGTTCAAGATGAGCGGCAGCGGCTGGTAGAACCAACCGTAGCTGGCGAACAAGCGGCTCTTGCCCTCGTCCGTCCAGTCGTAGACCACGCCGACGCGGGGGGCGACGTTGTCCCAGATGAAGATCTGGCGCTCGCCCAGGATGTCGCGCATGTCCTGCATTTCCCAGCGGACACCGGCCGACAGGAAGAGGTTGGACAGCACGGCCCACTTGTCCTGCAGGAAGATCCCGTAGTTCTGGGTGGTGAGGCGCTCGTTGTAGTCGTCGACGCGAACACCGGCGCCGAGCGGCGTGGCGATCGCCCGCAGCTCGCCCTGCTCCTTGCGGACGCGGCCGTAGCCGACCGCCGAGCGCTGGTCCGGGTTGTCGGTGTCGACGAAGATCTGCCGGTGGTTGTTGACGCGGACGGCGTTGTCGAACTCGTAGTTGTCCGTGCTGCGGTCGTAGCAGTACTCGCCGCCGCCCTCGAAGCCCATCTCCGCGCAGTTGTCGTAGAAGGAATCGAGGTTCTTGCCCGAGTACTGCGACTGGTTACGGTTGATGAGGTGCTCGATCTGAGCGCCGTACTTGAGCTGGTGTGAGCCGGCCGCGTTGAAGAAGTGCGTCAGGGCCAGCTTGCCCTCGACGCGACGGTCGACGGTGCGACCGTACTCGCCGATACCGCCCGACAGCCAGCGGCGCACGGGGCAGGTCAGGCCGGGGAGGTCGGCGTCGTTGCAGGCATCTTTGACGCCGGGGACCAAGTCCAGGCGAGCGTCGCGGTCGAGGAACTCGAAGAGGTTGGAGCCCTCGGTGTCCTGCTCCTGCGTCAGCGGCAGGTCGTAGAACTCCGGGTTGTCCAGGCGCCACGCGCTCTGCCCGACGAACTGCGAGTAGGCGAGGTTCGCGTCGATCTCGAGCTTGTCGTCGGCCACGCGGCCGAGGTAGCCGGCCGAGAGGGTGAACGAGTTGGCCTTGTCCCACCCGAAGTGCTCGTTGACGACGCCGTTGGCCGTCAGGGCCTGGCCGCCGAGCGCCGCCGTGTTCTGGTTGGTACCGAACGAGCTGGGGTCGAAGTTGCTGCGCGGACGCCGGAAGCTGCGTCGGTTGAAGCTGGGGCTAC
Source organism: uncultured Pseudomonadota bacterium (assembly GCA_937896535.1). Lineage (GTDB taxonomy): Bacteria > Myxococcota_A > Polyangia > Nannocystales > Nannocystaceae > CALBMM01. The sequence continues at coordinate 43,045 of CALBMM010000098.1, read as the reverse complement.
CCAGGGCAGAAAACCGCAAGCGGTGCTTGGTGTTGACCGCCCAGTCGATGCCCGCGATGTAGCCGATGCCCACGCCGCCGGTGCGGAACTTCTGGTCGGCGAACTGCTCGGTCTGGATGTAGTCGCCGCCGTCGACGCAGTCCTTGTCGCCGTTTTCGTACGGGCAGTCCTCGTAGCCACCGGAGTTGTCCTTGTCGACGCGGTGATGGAAGGTCTGCACCAACGACTGCTGGCCGCCCGAGGCCGTGATGCCGGCGCTCCAGAACAGCTTGTCTTTGATGATGGGGCCGTTGGCGACGACCACGCCCTGCATCGCGTAGTCCGGCGTCTCGGTCGCGCGGACCGCGTTGTCGGTCGCCACGATGAAGCGCGGCTTGGCCAGGCGCGGGGTGAACGTGAACCGGGCGACACCACGCAGGGTGTTGGTACCCGACACGCGGCGAGCGGCAACCTGGCCGCCGGCCGCGCCACCGTACTCGGCGTCGTACCCGGCTTCCTGGACCTCGACCTCTTCCACGAACTCCTGAACGATCGACGAGCCGACCGTACCGAAGGACGGGTTGTTCACGTTGGCGCCTTCGACCGTGTACTTGGACTCGGCGCCGGTCGTGCCGGCCAGCGAGATACCGGCCGAGTCGTACGACGCGGTCGCGGACGACTCGACGACCTGCGTGAAGTCGCGGCTGGTCGAGTTGCCGACGGGGATGTTGCGGAACTCCTCCATCGAGACCGTCCGACCCACGGAGGTCTTCTGCTCGACGGGGTTCGCCTTGACCCGAACGACGCGCACGAACTCGTTCTTCGGATCGATTCCGAAGTTGGCGCGAAACTTTGCGCCCGACGGCAGTGTCGTGACCTTCGAGACGTTCGCCTTACCGAACAACACCTGAACGGTGTAGGTGCCCGGCGGAAGGTCGCGGAACGAGTAAAGGCCGTCGCCGTTGGTCTGGGTCTCTCGCTGTCCTTGCAGGCAAGTGCACTGCAGGACGACCAGCGCGTCCTTGATACGCTGCTTGGTCTTCGAGTCCGTGACGACACCACTGATCGTCCCGTTGTTGGCGGCCTCGGCCGTCTGTGGCGCCAGCATCACACCGGCACCCGCCACGATCGCCGCAGCCGGAAGGCCCAGCGACATCACGAGTGGAAGAGTCAAAAGCTTGCGGGAACGGATCACCGGAGGGAGCTCCTTGTCCGATCGGACTTGGCCGAAACCGGCGGACAAAGGGCCCTGCCGGCAAAATTTCGTGCGCGGGTATATCACAATGCCCCCCGGGTGAGGACACGGTCCCACCCCATGATCCGCTCGGCCCGTCGCATTCGCGACGCCCGCGGGTGCCTCCTCATCGGCACCCGTCGATCTCCACGTTCGGGCGAGCCGTCGGGGCGCCGGCAACCTGCCCTACGCCGACGGCCGTGTCCGGCACGGTCCAACACATCCGCCTTCAACGGCAGCGAAGCGGGGCCCTTACGCTGGAAACCATCATGGAACGGGGACCATCCGTCGCCCCTTGGGTGAGCGTCGCCACGACCGGAGCATGCCTCGATCCACCGTTGAGGTAGCGCACGGATCCGGGCTCGGACCATGCCCGCGTCGACAATCGTCCCCCGAGTCTTGACGGGGCCGCTAAAACCGACCCGAGACCGTCAGGCCCAGGCCCCGCGGCGCGATCCGAATCGTCTCCCGCGCGGTCGTCCCGCCCTGCTTCCATTCCTTCGTGCGTTTGTTGCCCTGCACGAAGACGACGGCACCCGCGACGATCGCACCGAGGCCGAGGCCGCCGCCGATTCCCAGCGAGAGCGCCGTGGCGAGGTTGGACCCGCGACCGTTCTCACGGAACGTCTTGATCACCACGCTGCAGGGTTCGTCGGCCGGCGTGACCCCGTCCGACAGCGTGCAGCGCCCCTCGCTGAACGTGTCGTATTCGTCCGAGTTCGTGTCCGGATCGCCCAGGCCCATCTCGGTGAAGAGGTTGCGGGCGTCCTGATCGTCCTGCTTGGCCTGGTCGAGTGCGTCCCGCCACTTCAGTCCCTGCTGCCCGTAGACGATCCCGAGGATCACTCCCGTCAGCAAGATCGCCCCACCCCCGCCCATCAGCGCCCCGCCGATGATCCGTCGCGTCCGACCGGGGTCGGGCCCCGTGGGGGTCGGATTGGGGTCGACCGGCTTGTCGTCGACGGGATCGGTCGGCGACGGGACGACCGTGTCCGACCCGTCCTCGGCCTGCTCGAGCAGCACGTCGATCTCGTCGGCGAGTTTCTGCGCGTCCGCCGGGTCGACGTCGGGATCTCGCTCGGCGATGACGAGGAAGTTGCGCAGCACGACCTTGCCCTTGCGCAGGTCATCGGCTTTGTTGGTCACGTCGTACAGCTGCCGGTAGGCCAACGCGATGTTGTACAGCAGCAGCGGCAGCTCGGCCTGCGCGTACGCGGCCTCCCACTTGTCGATCGCCTGTTGGAAGCGGCCGAGTCGATAGTCCTTGCGACCATCTTCGTACAGCTGCTCCGCGGTCGGGCCCGCGGCGGGCTCCACGTTCCAGACGCTGGCGTGGGCCGGAGCCGGCAGGGCCACGGCGGCGGCGCACAGCGTCGCATACACGATGCGCATTCGCAGGGAGGCTATCACAAGCACCCCGCTCAAAGGTCGACCACGCGGACGGCATCGGCCCGCAGCGGCATGTCGAGGAAACGACCGCCGACGCGAGCAAAACGCTCCGGATCGTCGGTGGCCCACAACTGAACACGAGACGGGTCTTGCGCCGACCCGGGTACGACGGGCGCCGCTGCGGCCGGGGGCTCGGGCGCGTGCAAACGGGCGTGCACCGCCCGGGCGGTCGTTTCGGCACTGTCGACGATCGCGACGTCGGGGCCGACCACCGCCGCGAGCACACCGGCGAGCACGGGGAAGTGCGTACACCCCAGCACCAGGGTGTCGATTGGATCGGAGGGGTCCATCACCGGCTGCAGGTACCGCTCGGCGACGGCGTGGGGGATCGCGCCGTCGGTCCATCCTTCTTCGGCGAGGGCGACGAACATCGGGCACGCCAGGCCGGTCACGTGCAGCTGCGGCCGCCGGGCCGCGATCGCCCGGTCGTAGGCGCCGCCGCGGATCGTGCCTTCGGTGGCGAGCACGAGCGTGCGGCCACCCCGACTGCGCGCGCACGCGGCCTCCGCTCCCGGCTCGACCACGCCGAGCACCGGCAGCGGGGCGAACGCAGCCGCGAGATCGTCGACCGCCACCGCGCTCGCGGTATTGCAGGCGATGACCAGCAGCTTGATGTCGGCATCGACGAGCACCCGCGCCGCCTGGCGAGCGTAGCGAACGACGGTCTGCGGGCTCTTGCTCCCGTAGGGCAGCCGCGCGGTGTCGCCGAGATAGATGAAGCGCTCGTCCGGCAGCGCCTCGAGCAGCGCACGCAGCACGGTCAGGCCGCCGACCCCGGAGTCGAACACCCCGATCGGCGCGTTCGGATCGGTAGACGCCATCGTGCGGCCGCCTCGGTCAGCCCCGCACGAGAATGTTCTTGGCGATGACGAGCCGCTGGACCTGCGAGGTGCCCTCGTAGATCTGCATCAGCTTGGCGTCGCGCATGAGCTTCTCGACCGGGTACTCCTTCGTGTAGCCGTAGCCGCCGAAGATCTGCACCGCGTCGGTCGTGCACTTCATCGCCAGGTCCGCGCCCATCGCCTTGGCGATCGCCGAGGTGTTGGTCCGGCGCACGTCATGGTCGACTTCCCAGGCGGCCTTCGAGTACAGCAGCTTGACCGCCTCGTAGGCCATCGCCATCTCGGCGATCATGAACTGGATCGCCTGGTGCTGCGCGATGGGGACGCCGAACGTCTTGCGCTCCTTGGCGTAGTTGCTCGACTCGTCCATCGCCCGGCGGATGAGACCGGCGCACTGGGCCGCGATCATCGGGCGCGACTTGTCGAACGTCTCCATCGCGATCGCGAACCCGCGGCCGGGCTCGCCGAGGATGTTGTCGGGGCCGAGCCTGACGTCTTCGAAGATCACGTCGACGGTGTTCGAGGCCCGCTGCCCGAGCTTGTTCTCCTTCTTGCCGACCGATACGCCGGGCAGGTCACGGTCGATCACGAACCCCGTGATCCCCTTGTGACGCAGCGCCGGGTCGATGGTGGCGAAGCCGGTGTACATGCTGGCCACGCCGCCGTTGGTGATCCAGCGCTTTTGGCCGTTGAGGATCCAGCCGTCGCCGTCCTTGGTCAGCTTGGTGCGCATCGCCGCGACGTCCGAGCCGGCCTCGGGCTCCGAGCAGCAGTAGCTGATGAACTGCAGCTGTTCGGTCAGTCGCCCCAGGTACTTTTCCTTCTGGGCGTCGGCGCCGGCGATGAGCAGCGGCAGCGCGCCGAGATGGTTGCACATGATCGAGGTCGCGATGCCGGCACAGCCGTACGCGAGCTCTTCGGCGATGAGGCAGCCCTCGAGGGTCGACAGGCCCAGACCACCGTACGTGTCGGGCAGCTCGACGTTCATCAGCCCGAGATCGAACGCGGCCTCGAACACCGGCTGGGGGTGCTCCCCTTTTTCGTCGTACTCGCCGGCCACGCCAATGACGTGCTCGGCGACGAACTTGCGCGCGGTGTCGACGAGCGCCGACTGCTCCTCGGTGTAGCTGGGATCGAACATGACCCGCCGGCTTTTAGCACGGCGGCCGACGCTCGGAATGCGTCAGTCGGCGGCCGCGGTTTCTTCGTCGTCGGCCTCGGCTGCGCGGCGCCGCGCTTGCCGGGCCTGCCGGGCCTCGCGCCGCTTGTCGCGCTCGCTGCGTTCGGCGCGCTGCATCTGCTCGGCCCGGCCGCCCAACACGTACCCGATCACCAACCCCACCAGGAGGATGCCGGGGATGTAGATGAAGTGGGCGAGCGTCATGACCGAAGGCGACCCCGGCGGGGCTCACTTGCCGTTGTCGATACGGCGCCGCAGGGCTTCCACGTCCGCCGCGAGGCGCTGCGCGCGTCGCCACATCAAGATGCCGTAGCCGCAGAACAACGCCCAGATGATCCCGTAGGCCCACACGATGTGGCTGTAGTCGGACGCGGTCTTCTTCGCCGCCACCGACTCGCAGGCACGCTGGCACTCGATCGATTGACGGTCGCGTCCCTCGACGGGCTCGTACTCGCCGCCACCGAGCGCCGGGGCTTGCTCTCCTGCGGCCCCCGCAGCGTCGGCACCTTCCGGTTCGAAGTCTTCGAAGAGCTGCATCGTCTCAGGCCTCCTGCGGGGCGTCCTCGACCCCTACCCATGCTTCGTCCAAAGCGATTTCGGCACGCTCGAGTCGAATGCGCGCCCACAAAAGTCCCAGCGTCATCGCGAGCAAGCCACCAAGGGCCGGCCACAGCGACGCCCACATCTGTGGAGGCAACGAACCGACGACATTGTTGTCGGGGTGCGTCGTCTTCCAGATCTTGACCGCGTAATAGATGATCGGAACGTTGACCGCCCCGAAGATCGCGAGTGCGGCGGCGAGGCGTTCCGAGCCCGCGGCCCCGAAGTGCCGGACCAGCACGTAGGACGCGAACACGAGCCACAGCAGCCCCGTCGTCACCTGACGGGCGTCCCAGGTCCATGCCTTGCCCCACGTCGCGTGGCCCCAGATCGGGCCGGTGAGCAGGACGCCGAGCCCCGCCACGAGTACCAGCTCGGCGGCGGCGATCGCCGTGGCCTCCGCCCGCTCCGATCGGGTCCGGATCTGTATGCCGGCCGCCACACCGCACACGACGGCGAGCAGCATCATGATCCACGCGAGCGGGACGTGGAAGTAGAAGATCTTCTGAACGGTGCCCATCGTCCGCTCGATCGGCGTGTCGAGGAAGACGCGTTGCACGCTGTACGGCAGGGTCAACGCGCCGACCCCCAGCAGGATCACCGGAAACAAACGGCCCATCAGCCTCGCCTCCTTCGTGTGGTCGGGGCTCGGCGTGCGCCGGTCCCCACGAGCACGGACTCGAACAGCCAGCCCGACAGTCCCACCAACACGATGTCGAGGGCCGCGAGCTGCGACAGGTACTTGGAAAAATCCGGGTGGTTTTCGATGAGTGCCCGCGTGGCGACGAGCGCGAAGATCAACGCCGGCGTCGTCAGCGGGTACAAGATGACCGACAGCAGGACGTTCTTGCCGCCCGAGGTCGCCAGGCCCGCGGCGAACAGCGTGCCGACCGAGGTGTAGGCCAGGCACCCGAGCACCACGAGGGTCACGGTCTGGATCGGATGTTCGGCCAGCGGCGCAGCGGCCGGGAACAACAAGACCACGCCGGGCACCAGGATCGCGCAGCAGCCCAGCAGCACCAGCAGCGTCACCAGTGCCTTGCCCAAGTAGATCGCCAGGCGCTCGACGGGCGCGGCGAGCAGCGCCCGCAGCGTGTCGGACTCGCGTTCGCGATCGAAGATGCGGGTCAGCGTCAGCGCGCCGACGAACGCCACGGTCAGCCACAGCATCCCCGGCACCGCGAGTACTTGGGCGTCGCGCGACAGCGTCGCGAATGCGAGGGCGAACATCACGAGCACCACCAGGGTGAAGAACCCGGCGGTGGCGACGAGTTCCCACTCGCGCATCTCCTGGCGCAGGTCGTTGCGGGCCAGAAGCCACGCCTGTCGCGGCAGCCGCATCGGTGCGTTTTTAGCACGTGGCAGCGTCGAAAGCGCCGCCTCACGCATGAGCGGCCTCCCGCGTGCTCCCCCGTCCCAAGGCCAGCACGGCATCGCGAAAGCCCTCGGCGCCGCGCTCGTCGGCCCGTACGACCTCGCCGACGAGCCGGCCCCCCGACAGCAGGACCACGCGGTCGGTGACCGAGATGATCGCATCGTAGTCGTGCGAGGAAAGCAGGACGGCCAGCCCACGATCGGCCTCTTCGCGCAGCACCTCGGCGAGGCGCTTGCGGCCCGGCGGATCGAGCGAGGTGAACGGCTCGTCGAGCAGCAGCAGCTCCGGCCGCCCCGCCAGCGCCCGAGCCAGACACAGCCGCTGCATCATGCCGCGCGAGAAGGTGCCGACGGTGCGGTCGATCGCATCCCCGAGCCCGAGTCGGCGCAGGACCGGCTCGATCTCGCCGACGGACGCGTCGGCCGCCTGCCGCAGGCTCAGCCACAGCTCCATGTTCTCGCGCGCGGTCAGGCGCGCGTACAGCTGCGTCGTGTGGGTCACGAACGCCATCGCCGCCCGCTGCTCGATCGAGATGTCGTCGACCTGCCGCCCCCCGAGCCAGCGCTCGCCGTCCGACATCGGCAGAAGGCCCATCGCGATCGACAGCAACGTCGTCTTGCCCGACCCGTTGGCGCCGATGAGCCCCACGATCTCGCCCGACGCCACGGTCAGGTCGACGTTGCGAAGCACCGCCAGCCGACCGAACCGCTTGCCGATCGCGCGCAGCTGCAGCGGGGTGACCGCGGGCATCGGGGCTCAGCCTTTCTTCGCGGCCGCGGACGCATCGTCCCCGTCGAGCACGTCGATCTGCCGATACACCCGGTCGAGGGCCGCGACGATCCGCTGGCGGCGTGCCCCCTGCGGGGCTTGCTCGCGCAACATCGCCAGCAGCTTGTCGCGACGGATGACCAGCTGACCGCGCGTGCCCTGCTTGGGACGCATCGCGATCGCGATGCCGGCCACGCACACCATCAGCAGACCCACGGCCATGGCGAGCCGCCGGTAGATCGGGTTGCGGATCGGCAGCCCCTGGACCTCGAACGCGAGCGGCACGCCGGGCGCCCGCTCCCCGAGATCGTAGGCGGCGACATCGTCGGCCGGCGGCGGCGTCTCCGAGGGCCGGGCGCCGTCGGCGACCAGCCGCATGTCCTTGGGAATGAGCACCGAGCTCTGCATCGTGACGAACGGCGACGGGAACTCGACCTCGACCTCGCCGGAGTGGTCGACGAGGTAGCCGATCGACAGGTTGACCATCTCGCCGGGCGGCAGCGGCCGCGCCAGGCGGACGAAGTCGGCCTTGTCCTCGTGATCGAGCCACGGCTCGGCCGGGCGAAGCACCGTGAGTCCCTTCGCACCTTCCTGGGTACCGATGACGAGGCCATCGGGGACCCAGTACGCCTTGTCGCCGGTGACCATCGCCTGGAACACGCGAAAGACCCGGGCCATGTCGTTCTCCGACGGCTGGATCTCGAACTGCACGGCCGAACGCACCACCGACGCGTCCGAGGTGGTCTCGAACACGCGCATGTCGACCGCGATGCCACCGCGCTTGTCGACCTGGAAGAAGCCGCTCTGGTACGGGCCGCCGTCGTACGTGACGCCGACCATGTAGAAGGCCTCCGAGTCGACATCCGCCTGCACGATCGCCACGCCGGTCTTGTCCGTCGTGCCCTCGAACGTCACGTCGTTGCCGCTCGCGGTCTTCTTGATCACGAGCACTTCCTGGTCGGCGACGGGCTGGTCGGCACCGTCGACGACCTTGACCCGCACGACCCCTTGCGGCAGCGACGTGATCGGGCGGGGCCCAGGCAGCTGTCGCGGCGCGGTGTGGCCGGGCGCCTCGCGAGCGGTCGGCGGCGGCAAGCGCCCGTTGGCGAGCACCACGGCCATCCCCTGATCGACGTCCATCTCGAACGTGTTGGAGCGCCGTACGGGACCTGCGTCGTCGAGCTTGCCCTCGACGTACAGCTTGGCGCCCTCGGGCACCTTCGGTGGCTGCAGACCTTCGAAGATGATCCGGCCCTCGGCATCGGACGTGGCGACCTCGGTGACCTCTTCCCCCTCCGGCGGCTGGATGTGCAGCGTGACTTCGATGCCGGCGATCGGCCCGCGCTTTTCGAGGTCGAACGTGCCGACCATCAACGTGCCCGGCTTGGCGCGCTCGAACGGGAACGCGATGCCCGGCAGCGGGGCGTCGGCGGAGGCCTTGGGCGCCCCTTCGACGAGCATCACGCGCGAGCCCATGTCCTCGCGAATGTCGATGGGCTGGCTGCGCACGGTCTCCTCGCCGAACTTGGTCTCGGCGACGGCCTGACCGCCGGCGAAGGCCTCGAGCTCGGAGAAGGTGACGCGGCCCTGGTTGCCGGTCTTCTTCGTGAACGTCTCGAGCTTGCTGCCGTCGGCGGTCGACACCTGCAGCGTGACCTCGTGCTCGAGGGCGGGATTGTCGAAGCTGCCGAGCAGCACCCGGACGCTCAGCGAGCCGGCCGGTACCTCGGGATCGGGACGCGACAGGCCCGACATCTGCTTGGGATCCATCGGCGGCGGCCCGCCGAACGCCGGCGTGGCCCCCAGCAGCACCCCGAGCACGAGCACGAGCAACGCGTAGACGGGCTTCATGCCTTTTCGAGCTCCTTGCCACAGCTCTTGCAGAACTTGGCGTCTTCGTCGTTGGCGATCCCGCAGGACCGGCAGGTCGGCGGCGCGTCGTCGTCTGGGGCGGCCGGGGCGTCGTCGTCTGCCGCCTCGGCGTCCTCGTGGGCCTGAGCCTCGTCGGCGGGCTCGGCCTCGGGCGTCGTCGTCTCGGGCTCGGCCTTCGCCTTCGCCTCGGGCTCGGCCTCGGGCGTCGTCTCGGGCTCGGCCTCGGGCGTCGTCTCGGGCTCGGCCTTCGCCTTCGGCGTCCCCTCGAGCTGCGCGAGCACGTCCTTGAGCGCCGGGTGCAGCGCGGCGTCCGAATCCAGGGCGCGCATCACCTCGACCGCCTTGAGCTCGTAGACCTGGCGGACGGCGTCGTAGTCCTCTTTGGACAGCTTGCCCATCTCGTGGTCGAAGGTCAGCTCGTTGATCGCTCGCACCAGCCGACGCTTCTCTTCCCGCAGTTGGCGCTGCGAGGCGACCTCGAGCGCACCCTGCTGGGCGAGCTCGACCTCGACCGCGGGCTGTCGCAGCGCGTTGGTCATCTTGTACAGCGAGCGCAGGCACAACCCGAGCGCCCCCGCGACCGCGAACAGGCCCATCGTCGCAGACCCGAAGCGAGCCCCGGCGCTCGCGGCCAGACCGCCGACCACGACGATCGTCACCCCGACCGCGATCCAGAAGGTACGCCCCCCCGAACCGCTCGCGCCCTGCTTGCCCTTGCCCTGATCGCTACGCGACACCCTGTGCGTCCTCTTTGTGCGTCCCGATGCAGACCACGCCGCCCAGCAGCATGACCGCGAAGCCGGCCCACACCCAGTTGACCAGGGGGTTGTAATAGAGGTTCAGCCGCGCCCAACCGGTGGTCATGTCCACGTCGGCGATCGACGCGTACACGTCCCCCTCCAGGCCCATCACCCGCGACACTTCGGTCGTGGGCTGTTCCTTGAGCTGGTAGTACCACCACTTGGCCGGCGTCAGCGTGCCGACCTGCTCGCCGTCGCGCCACACCGACAGCTCGAGCGTGATCATGTCCTTTTGCCAGTCCTGGGTCGCGCCCAGTCCCTCGTGGCGGATCTCGTACTCGCCGAGCTCGGTCGTCTCCCCGGGGTAGATGCCCAGCTTGCGCTCGAGCTTGTAGCTGTTGCCGGCAAAGCCCAGGAACATCAGCACGATGCCCAGGTGCACGATGTAGCCGCCGTAGCGTCGTCGCGCCTTGAGCACGAGCCCCATCAGCGCCTCGAGGATGCTCTGCTTGCGGTGCTTTCGGCGGACCTTCACGCCCCGGTAGTACTCCTGGGCGATCGTCGCGAAGGTGAACCCGCACAGGCCGAAGCACGTCAGGCCCGACACCGACAAGACCTCGTGGGTCTGCGCGTGCACGAGCGGCACCAGGACAGCCGCGGCGATGGTCGAGGCCACGCCCGCCAGGAGCGGCACGAGGAACTGATCGACCAGCGATCGCGTCGACGTCTTGCGCCACGCCACCAGCGGGCCGAAGCCGGTCAAGAACAGCAGCGACAGCCCGACCGGCGCCATGTAGTGGTTGAAGAACGCCGGCCCGATCGTCACCCGTGACGTGATCGGTGCGGCGTCCGGGTTGAAGATCGTGATGATCGGGTGCAGCACCGCGTTGTGGAAGTTGCGGAACGACTCGAGGTCCGTCAGCGTCGGGTAGATCGTCACGATCCCCACGAACAGCGCCGAGACGAGAAACAGCCAGTTGTTGAGCAGGAACGCGAACTCCCGCGACAGCACCGACTCCAGCTCGTTGCGTGAGCGCAGCTGCGCGCGCCTGCGGTACAGCAGGCCGAACGACACGACGAGGATCAGCACCATGAACACGCCGAAGGTCCACGCCAACGCCGGGTCCTCGCCGAACGCGTGCACGCTCTGCACCACGCCCGAGCGCGTCAGGAACGTGCCGAAGATCGTCAGCCAGAAGCTGAGGATCACCAGCAGCAGGTTCCACACCTTCAGCATGCCGCGGCGTTCCTGGACCATGACCGAGTGCAGGAATGCCGTGCACGTCAGCCAGGGCAAAAGGCCGGCGTTTTCGACCGGGTCCCACGCCCAGTAGCCGCCCCACCCCAGCTCTTCGTAGGCCCACAATCCGCCGAGCACGAGGCCGACGGACAGAAACAGCCACGCAAACAGCACCCAGCGACGCATCGCCCGCTGCCACGCCGCGTCGACCTGGCCGGTGACCATCGCCGCCATCGCGAACGCGTACGGGACCGCCAGCGCCACCATGCCCAGGTACAGGCTCGGTGGGTGGAAGATCATGTACGGGTTTTGCAGCAAGGGGTTCATGCCCTTGCCCTGGGCGATCAGCTCGTCGGGCAGAACCGAGAACGGCTCGAAGGGGTTTTTGAGGAAGACCAGCAGGCCGGCGAAGAAGCCGATGATGATCGCCAACACGGCGTTCGCCGCGGGCATCAGCTCGCGGTGCTTGTTGCGGTTGGCCCGGATCGACAGCGACGAGAACAGGCTCAGCAACAGGACCCAGAACAGCAGGCTGCCGTCGAGCGATCCCCAGAACGCGGTGAGCTTGTAAAAGACCGGCATCGCCGGGTGGCTGTTGGCCTGCACGTACTGGATCGACACGTCCCCGGACAGGAACGCGTACTCGAGCAGGGCGGAGGCGAACAGCGCCACCGCGAAGATGCCGTGGATGCCCTGCACCGCGCCCTCGACGATGCGCTCGGACCGGCGCACGGTCCCGAGCACGCCCAGGCACGCGGTGGCGACGGTCAGCAGGAACAAGACGAGGACGGCGATCGTCCCGAGTGTGGAAATCGGCACGGTGCGTCAGCTCTTTTGCGTGGGGTCTTCGATCGCCTGCTGCTCCTCGTACTTGGAGGGGCACTTGGCGGACATCTCGTCGGACTCGAACATGGTCCCGTTGTCGTCGAGGCGCCCGGTCAGGATGACCTCACCGCCTTCTTGGAACGTGTCGGGGGGGATGTTGGTGTAGTGGACGGCCAGCGTCTTGCCCTCGTGCTGGATCACGAAGCGGAAGTCGCCGTCATCGCCCTTCTTCTTTTGGATCGAGCCCTCGACCACCGTGCCGTGCACCTTGATCGTGCGGCCCTTGTAGCGGTCCGGGGTGTCGACGACCTTGTCGACGTACATGTACTCGAGCACGCCCTCCCCCGTGTCCGAGAGCACCAGGAAGGCCAAGGCGCCAGCGACGACCACGCCGAGCCCGATTTTCGTTGTCGTGGACAGTGCCATTGTTGCTCATCCCCCGATGCTGACCATGGCCTTGGTCGGGCCACCCGTGCCATCCATGTTAAACCCATGCGTATCGCGCTTGGTTCCGAGCGCCGCACGTACCACCGTTTCGAGGCGATTGGGGTCGGCCGACCTCAATGCGCCGCGCAGGTCGCCCGTGTCGTCCCGGGCCAGACAAGCGTGCAGTTGGCCGGTTGCCGACACCCGTAAGCGGTTGCAGCTGGCGCAGAAGTTCTCGCTCATCGCCGCGATCGTGCCGATCCGGCGGCCGGCCCAGCGGCCCTCGACCACGCGCCAGTAGGTGGCCGGGCCCGCGCCCTTCGCGGATCCGCCGTCATCGGCGCGAAGCGCGGACCTCACGCCCGTCGAGATCCGGTCGCGGATCTCGGCCGCGGGCAGCAGCTCGCCGGGGGCGAACAGCTCCCCCCCACTCATCGGCATGAGCTCGATGAACCGCGGCGTCGCGCCCAGCGACCAGGCGAGCGCGGCGAGATCGACGAGCTCGTCGTCGTTGAAGCCGGCGATCGCGACCGTGTTGGTCTTGACCCGCTCACCGAACGCCTCGGCCGCCGCGACCAGGCCCTCGTGCACGGCCGACAGCGATCCGCGTCGCGTGATCTGCGAAAAGCGCTGCGGGTCGAGGCTGTCGATGCTGACCGTCAGCCCCGACAGGCCGGCGGCCCGCAGCGGCGCGACGTACTGACGCAGTCGCTCCCCGTTGGTGGTCATGACCACCTGCAGCGGACGCCCCTCGTCCGTTTCGATCGAGGCCAGGGCCGCCACGAGATCCACCAACCCCTGGCGCAGCGTCGGCTCTCCGCCGGTCAGCCGGACCCGTCGCACGCCCCATTTGGCGAACGCGGCCACGAGCGTCGCGACCTCTTCGAGCGACAAAAGGTCCGCCCGCGCGCCGTACTCGATGTGCCGGTCCGGCATGCAGTACGTGCAGCGGTAGTTGCAGCGGTCGGTCAGCGACACCCGCAGGTACCGCACGCGCCGGTCCGCCCGATCGACGAGCGGGGGCCCCGAGCTCGCGGGCACGTGGGCGGGGCGGATCTGAACCAGGGACAACGTCGGCGTAGCCTTCGGTCCGAAGCTTGCCACAGCGGGGTCATCGCTGCAGTCCGCGCAGCGGGCTCTGCGCCGTGCGTCCGCGTGGGTATTCGGGGCGTTGGTGGCCGTTTTTCGCAGGGGACCACGGCATCGGTGCCCTCGCCGTTAAACCGCGCGCCCAGTCTCGGAACAGACGCGAGCATGACGCTGTCCACCGCGCCCGTCGTGGTCGCCGCGAGCCTGTTTTTCGCGTCGCCACCACCACCAACGCCCGTGCCGACCCCGCCGACGGCGGACGACTCGCCGGCGCCGAGCTCCGACGCGGAGTCGACCACCATCTCCGAAGGCGACGTTCGTCATCCCGACCTCGCCCGGCGTGCGCCGCAGCCGGCGTGGGTCTACGAGGGAGGCCGGTCCGAGCCGGTCCCGTACGACGCCTCGCTCGACAAGAAGATCCGTCGCTCGGGCAAGGTGATGATCACCGGCGGCGCGATCACGCTGGTGGGGCTCGTCGGGGCCGTCGGTGGCTTCACGCTGTTCGCGTTCGAGGAGACCCGCGCGTACGCGCCGTTCGTGGCGTACCCGAGCCTGGGCCTGACCACGGGTGGGCTCGTGGTCACGCTCGTGGGTCGGGCGCGCCTGAAGAAGTTCCGTGCGCAACGACGCGGCGAGCCGCTGACCGCCGGCCTGTCGCCGTCGCGCCACGGCTTCGGATTGACGATCGGAGGCAGGTTCTGATGTCCCACGCCACGCATGCCCTGTGGATGACGCTGTGCCTGTCGCTGGGCGGCTGCAGCTTCGCGACGAAGATGATGAACCGCGTCGGTGCCGGCGATGGTGCGGCCTTCACGGTCGACATGAGCAAGTACGACGTCGAGTCGATCGCGATCGACCTCGAGACGCCGACGCGTACGCTGTGTCCGGGCCGCTCCACCACCTTTGGCCTGAGCGCCCAAGGCCACGAGCTGGGCAAGAAGGGATCGCCGGTGGTGCTGCGGGCCCGCACGGAGTTCGCGTCGGCCGACGACAGCGTCGGCAAGATCGATCCATCCGAGTTCGCGCTCGCCGGTCGCGGCGGCAAGGTCGACGGTGGACGCTTCACCGCGGACTACGATCCGTTCGCCGCGCTGCTCGGCTACGACCTCAAGGCGTCGTACCGCCGCGACGACACCAAGCAATCGCAGCTGCACTTCGATCCCACCTACGCGTGCATCGAGGCGGCGGGTGCCCCCGGCCACTCCGGCGCATCGGGCGACGGCGGTGCGATCGGAGCCGATGGCGGTGGGGCCGGCGGGGCGGCGGGCCCCGGCGGCGTCGGTCGAGCCGGACCGAACATCGTCGCCCACGTCAGCCTCGTGCAGACCCCGCTGTACGATCGCGTCGGCATCGTGCACATCACCGGCGACGTCGACGAGTGGACGCTCTTCGACCCCGACCAGGGCATCACGATCGTCGCCAGCGGAGGCCGCGGGGGTGCCGGCGGCACCGGGGGCGACGGAGGCTACGGTGCCGACGGCGGCGGCGCGGGAGGACCGGGCGGGCCCGGCGGTGCGGGCGGTCCGGGTGGTCCGGGCGGGACGGCGCGCATCGTCGTCGACCACCGCTACCCCGAGCTCACCGAGCTCGTGCGCGCGAGCGTGGCCGGCGGCATGCCCGGACGCGGGGGCGAGGGCGGATACGGCGGCGCCGGCGGCAACGCCCCCGAGACCTGCGCGGAGTGTGCCCCGGCCGATCCGGGTCCCGATGGTCCGGCCGGTCCGCCCGGCCCCGACGGCACGGAGTCGGGCCCGCCGGGACACGCGGAGATCGTCAGCGCGGACGTGACGGCGGCGTTCGCCGATCTTCCCGAGGGCGTGCGGCTGCGCGACGACCCTGCACCCGTCCTCGAGCCCCCACCCGCGCCCGTCCCCGCGCCGACGAAGCCAGGCAAGTCCAAGCGGCGCCGCCACGGCCGGCGGTGAGCCACCGCTCGCCCCGTACCTGACGCCATGGCACGATCCGACGATGCAGCGCTGGGTCGTCGCCGTGGTCTCGTGCCTGGCCACCGCGTGTTTCCAGGAGACCGACCCGATGGGCGGCAACGACGGCACCGCGACTTCGGAGACCACCGCGGAAGCTTCGGCGTCCACGAGCGCGGTGGATTCGACCTCCAACGGCTCGGCGTCCGAGACCGACGCGACGACCCTGTCCGCGGATACGAGCGGCGGCGCGGCGTCGACCGACACGGGCGAGGACACCACCGACCCCGCGGGCTGTGACCAGGGCACGGCGTGCTTGCCGGTCCCGATGCCCGGGTGGGAGGGGCCCGTCGCCCTGCTGCGGGCACCCGCCAACGCGCCGGCCCTGATGTGTCCGCCGGAGTTCGAGGACGCCGGTGCGAGCTTCGCCGATGTGGATCCCGGCACGGTCACGTGCGAGTGCAGCTGTCTCGGCGCGAACCTGAGCTGCGACTACCTGGTGACCGTCCACGACACGGCGATCTGCCAGGGCGGGATGCCGCAATCGGTAGGCGTGGGAGCGGGCGACTGCGTCGACGCGAGCCTGCTGCTGGAAACGCCCGGCAGCGTCGACTTCATCTTCATGGCCGGCACGCCAGTGTGTGCCCCACCGGACGTCGGCCAGGCCACGGTACCGCCGTCGTACGCGACGCAATTTCGGGCCTGCACGCCCACGTCGACGGGGCCCTGTGGGGACGGCGAGTGCTATCCGGAGCCGACGCAGATGCCGTCCGTGGGTGGCCTGTGCGTGTTCCAGGACGGCGACGTCCCGTGCGATCCGACCTCGGCGTTCACCGATCGATACGTCACCCACACCAACATCGTCGATCAGCGCACGTGCCAGGCCGGCGACTGCACGTGCGAGCCAGTGACCGGCACCTGCAACGCGAGCCTGCAGGTCTTCGAGACGCTCGGCTGCCCGGGCATGCCGAAAAATGCGATCCCCGCAGCTGGGTGCAGCCAGGCCACCGGCATGACGTCCGTTCGCGTCGTGGACGCCCCGATGGCGTCTTGCGGTGCAGCGCTCAACGATGTGCCCCCGGTGGGAGACGTCGTGCTCGAGGGCACGCGGACGTACTGCTGTCGTTCGGACGTCTGACTACGGCAGGTAGTCGATCTCGATCCGCGGGGGCTGCTCGCCGTTGTGGTCGTCGTAGTCGACGCCGTTGGGGGTCGACGGAAAGATCCCCAGGTACAGGTCGGCGTCGGGGCCGATCGCGTCGCTGGGCAGCACGAAGGCCACCACGTCGTCGACCGCCACCGGGCCCTGGTCCGGGGCGAGCGGGCCTCCGCCGAGCGGGGCCGGCAGCACCATCTGCAGCGTGGTCTCGTCGAACGGCTCCACGAGCCAGAGCTCGCCGCTTTGGTTGCTGTCGGAGCTGCCCATGGCCGTCGTGTGCAGGACCAGGCGGGCCTCGACCACGGTGTGGCCGACGAAACGGCTGCCGACGGGGATGATCAGAAACCCCGCGGCCCCGCCGGGCATCGCGGCGGAGAAGACCTCGGCGTCGACCGTGAACGCGTTCATCCCCGACTGGCCCGCGCACGTCGCCGGCTCCGGCGTGGCTGCGTCGAGTAGACCGCACGCGGCGTAGCTCGCCGGGAAGGTCGCCGTCTGCGTCGCGGGGCCGGTGTCCGACGACGACCCCGCGTCCCCGGTCGACCCGTCGGTCGTCGACCCCGCGGACGTCGCGACACTCGTCGCCGCGTCGGACGTGGCCCCGATCCCCATCGTCGTGTCGTCGTCGCCGGCGTCGGTCGTGAGCACGGCGTCGGTCATTGACATCGTGCCGACGCCCGCCGAGGTCTCGGAGCTCGAGCCCGTCCCTTCGACGGCCACACAGGTCCCCGCCAACGGATCCCCGGCGAGGTCGCCATACGCGAGGCCGGAGGCGCAGTCGGGATCGTCGAAGGCGCAAAAGCCGGGCGACGCGCACACGCCCCCCGCCCCTTCGCACTGGGCGTCCTCGGTGCAGCCGAACACCGAGCTGCCGCAGCGCACTTGCCCCGCCGCAAGCCCGGCCACCACCGCGGCCGTTGCCCAGACTCGCCGTCCCACCCACGCCATCATAGCAGCGAGATCGGCGGCGCCGCGGCGCACTTGCGTGGGTCGGCGACACCGCGTGTAGTTGCCTACGTAGGCATCTATGACGACCCTTCCCATGCTGATCGGGCAATACGACTCACCCTTCGTGCGCCGCGTGGCGATCACGATGCGGCTGTACGAGGTCGACTTCGAGCATCGCAACTGGTCCGTCTTTCGGGATGCCGACCAGATCGCGACCTACAATCCGCTGCGCCGCGTCCCTGCCCTGGTGCGGCCCGACGGCGAGGTCCTCGTCGAGAGCAATTTGATCCTCGACGCGCTCGACGACGAAGCCGACGACGACCGCGTCCTGCTCCCACGGCGCGGACCCGTGCGTCGGGCCGGGCTGCGGATCGCCGCGCTCGCCATGGGCATGGCCGACAAGGGCGTCGCCCTCGTCTACGAAAACGTCGCGCGCGATCGCGGCGAGCAGAGCGAGCGCTGGCGGCAGCGCTGTCGCGCGCAGGTCTCGGACACGCTGCGGCTGCTCGAGCGCGAGCGCGCCGCGATCGGTAGCACATGGTGGCTCGGCGATCGCCTCGGCCATCCCGACATCGCGATCGCGGTCGCGATGCGCTTCGTCGAGCAGGCCGCGCCCGAACTCGTCGAAGCCCTACCGCTTCCGACGTTGCGCGAGCACGCGGCTCGGTGCCAGGCACGAGCTCCGTTCTCGGAGATCGACGCCACGCTGAACTTCCCGTCCTGAGCGAACCAAAGCAAACGCGCGACGGGCCGAGGCCGCGTCGCGCGTTCGAGCTCGTCGGTGCGAGTGTCGGAGCCTAGTGGCCCTCGGCCTTGGCCTCGCCACCTTCGGCGTGCTCGGCCCCTTCGCCGTGCTCGGACACCTCGTACACCGGCACCGAGACGCCGGCCTCCGGGGCGTACTGCCGCTGGAAGAACGAGTCTTGTTCCTCGTTGATCTCGTCGCGGCTGGAGAGGTCGAACAGGGTGAACGTGAAGAAGATACCGACGAACAGGATCGTGCTCAGGAAGACGAACACGTGGTACCGCTCGTCGTACTTGAGGTGCATGAAGTACATGCACACGAGCGTCGCCTTGATCACCGCGACGAACATGGCGACGGCCAGGCTGGCCGCGCCGAGGTTCATGTACGAGACCGCATAGGTCAGCGCCGTCAGCACGAGCAGCGCGCCGAACACCTTCATGTAGGAGCTGACCGGCGAGATGTGCTCGTGGACCTCTTCGAAGCCCTCGATGGGCTTGCCGTGCAAAAAGAGCTTGTCGGACACGGTCGGCCTCCTACTTCACCAGGTAGAGCAACGGGAACAGGAAGATCCAAATCAGGTCGACGAGGTGCCAGTAAAGGCCCACGTTCTCGACCGGCGTGTAGTAGCTCGGCCCGAAGTGTCCCTTGTTGGCTCGCAGGTACACCCAGGTCAGTACGCCGATGCCGACGAGCACGTGGATCCCGTGCAGGCCGGTCATACAGAAGTAGATCGCGAAGAAGATGTGCGGCAGGCCCGGGATGTCGTAGCCGTGCTCGTGCGCCGAGTAGAACTTGCCCGGCAGCATGCCGTGCTCGATCTTGGCGGAGTACTCGAAGTACTTGACGACCATGAAGACGAAGGCGAAGCCGATCGTCATCAGCAGGTAGCGCTTGATCGCCGGCGTGTCGCCCACCTGTGCGGAGCGGACGGCGAGCGCCATCGTGACCGACGAGGTGATGAGCACGACGGTGTTGATGCCGCCGGCCGTCTTGTTCAGGTACTCGTGCGCCCCGAGAACCATCTCGGGGTACTGCATCCGGATGATGAAGTAGGCGAGAAACAGTCCCGAGAACATCAGGACTTCGGTCGCCAGGAACGCCCACATGCCCAGCTTCGCCGCACCGGCCTGCTGGCCCGGTGTGTTGAAGTGGTGGGCCAGGAACGCGTGGGGCTCGCTCCCACCGGGCCGTGTTGGATGGTGATCACTCATCGTGAACCTCGTGTGCCTGCCGGCTGCCGGCTCAGTGCTCGTCCATGGCCCCGGACCGGTCGATCTCGGGGAAGTTGTACGGGTCGGTGTCGACCACGGGCTGGCCGTGGAAGTTGTGCTCGATCGGCGGGCTCTGCGTCTGCCACTCGAGCGAGGCGCCGCCCCACGGGTTGTCGGAGGCCTGCTTGCCGTCCTTGAGCGACTGCAGCAGGTAGATGAGCGTCCAGAACAGCCCCGCGGTCAGGATGTAGGAGCCGACGGTGGAGAGGACGTGCTGCTGCGTGTACTGCGGCACGTACTCGTAGTAGCGACGCGGCATGCCCTGCTGGCCCATGACGAACTGGTTGAAGAACGTCATGTTGAAGCCGATGAACACGAGCAGCGCGCCCCACTTGGCCTTGCCCTCGTCGTACATCTTGCCGGTCATCTTCGGCCACCAGTGATGGAGGCCGCCGATGAAGGCGATGATCGTGCCGCCCATCATCACGTAGTGGAAGTGGGCGACGACGAAGTAGGTGTCGTGGAGGTGGACGTCGACCGACAGCGTGCCCAGGAACACGCCGGTGAGGCCACCGATCGTGAACGTGAACAGGAACATCAACCCATAGAGCATGGGTGTGTTGAACTCGATACTGCCCTTGTAGAGCGTCGCCACCCACGAGAAGACCTTGATGGCGGTGGGCACCGCGACCGCGAAGGTCAAGAACGAGAACACGATGCCCGCGAGCTCGGACTGGCCCGAGACGAACATGTGGTGGCCCCAGACCAGGAACGAGATGATCGCGATCGCGACCGAGGACAGCGCGATGGCCTTGTAGCCGAAGATGTGCTTGCGGGAGTGGACGGCGATGAGCTCGCTGATGATCCCGAAGCCCGGCAGGATCATGATGTAGACGGCCGGGTGGCTGTAGAACCAGAAGAAGTGCTGGAACAGGACCGGGTCGCCGCCCATGGCCGGGTCGAAGATGCCGATGCCCAGCGTGCGCTCGACGATGAGCAGCAGCAGGGTGATCGCGAGGACGGGCGTGGCGAGCACCTGAATGACCGCCGTGGCGTAGATGGCCCACACGAACAGCGGCATGCGGTTCCAGGTCATGCCCGGCGCGCGCATCTTGTGGATCGTCACCATGAAGTTCAGCCCCGTTAGGATCGAGGAGAACCCCAGGATGAAGGCGCCTGCTGTCGCCGTGACCACCGCCGTTCCTGTCGTCGTCGAGTACGGCGTGTAGAAGGTCCACCCGGTATCGAGGCCGCCCGTGAAGAGCGTGACGATGAAGAACAACGCTCCGAGCGAGTAGATGTAGTACGACAGCAGGTTCAGTCGCGGGAACGCGACGTCCTTGGCTCCCAGCATCAGCGGCAACAGGAAGTTGCCCAGCGCGCCCGGTACGGACGGGATGATGACGAGGAAGACCATCACCGCGCCGTGCACGGTGAACAGCTTGTTGTACGTCGTCGCGGAGACGAGGTCGCCTTCCGGCGTCAGCAGCTCGGTGCGCAGCGTGATGGCTGCGATGCCGCCGACGAGGAAGAACAGCATCGTGGTGCCCAGGTACAAAAGACCCAGACGCTTGTGGTCGAGCGTGTACAGCCACGAGTTCAGGCCCCGATGGGCCTGCATGAAGTTGGGCTCGCGCTCTTTCTTTTCTTCGCTGGCCATGTTCGTCCCCGTTGTCCCTACTTGAGCGTCTTGATGTAGGCGATCAGAGCCTCGATGTGCTGGTCGCTGAGCTGCCCCGCGTAGGGCGGCATCTGCGGGGCAAAGCCCGACACGACCTTGGCGTTGGGATCGAGGATGGATTCCTTCAGGTAGTTCTCGCCGTCGGCGCCGTCGACCGTGATCGACGAGCCGTCGGCGAGCGACTCGGTCTTGCCCCAAAGTCCCTTCCAGGACGGGCCGACCTTGGCGCTGCCATCGGTGGAGTGGCAGGCGTTGCAGCCGCGGATCGAGTAGATGCGACCGCCGAAGTCCGCCATGCTCTCGCCTTCGTTGGGCTCGAGCTTGGCGTAGTCGGCCAAGATGTCCTCGAACAGCTCGGGCTCGACCACCTTCACGATGCCCGTCATCCGCGAGTGTTGGTCACCGCAGTACTCGGCGCAGAACAGGTTGAACTCGCCGACCTGGGTGGGCTCGAACCACATGTTCGTGTACCGACCGGGCACCACGTCGCGCTTGACGCGGAACGCCGGGATGTAAAACGAGTGAATCACGTCCCGCGACGTCATCGTGAGCCGGATCGGGCGTCCCTTGGGGACGATCATCGTCACCCGCGGCTCCACGTTGTTGGACGTGAGGATCTTGCCCGGGTAGTCCGGGTACTCGACCGTCCAGCTCCACTTCTGGCCCGTGACGCGAATGTCGATCGCGTCGGACGGGGGCGCGGTCTGCTTGACGAAGTCGATCTCGCCCCAGATGAAGATCACGACCAGCAGCACCGCCGGGATCGCGCTCCACAGGAACTCGATCTTGCCGTTGTGGGTGATCGAGCTCGTCTTCTGGTCCGGGCTCAGGCGACGGTACTTGTGCATGAACCAGAACATCGCCCCCATCACGAGGACGAAGAAGAACACCGAGAGCGCGACGATGAACAAGTAGAGCGTGTCCACGCCCTCGGCAAAGGTCGACGCTTGCGGCAGCGTCGCCCACGAGTGGGGTGCTTCCACCGGGAACTTGTGCAGGCCTTGGATGGCCTCCGCCGACGGCATACCGGGAGCCGCGCTCGCGGCTGCGTTGCCGGCCGCCTCGGCCGCCTTGCCCGCTCCTTCGGCCGCCTTACCCGCGGCCTCTGGGGCCATCATCATCAGCAAATTGAGGATCATGTCGCCTCCGCTGGTTGCTCGGTCTGGTGTCCGAGCCGTTTGGCCTGATCCACGGCGGAGCGCTTGCGCTCGCGCCGGAACCAGAACAACAAGATGCCGCCCAGGACCAACATGGTCATGATGCCGCCGAGTCGCATGATCCCGAATGCGAAGGGACCGTAGCGACCGATGGACGGGTCATAGCTGAAGCAGCTGAGATAGATCTGTTCGACCGGGTTGCCGATCTTGCCCTCGCCCGCCTCGATGAGGCCGAACTTGAGATCGCGCGGCAAG
This sequence comes from uncultured Pseudomonadota bacterium, assembly GCA_937896535.1. Taxonomy (GTDB): domain Bacteria; phylum Myxococcota_A; class Polyangia; order Nannocystales; family Nannocystaceae; genus CALBMM01. The sequence continues at coordinate 20,348 of CALBMM010000098.1, read as the reverse complement.
TAGGTCAGCCCGTACACGTACTGGGCGATGCGCCCGTCGGGCGTGACGAACACGACCACGCCCGGGTGGGCGTACTGGTCCTGCTCGGCGTCGTAGGCGTACGAGATGCCGAGCTGCGCCGCGAGGGCGCGGATCTGCAGCTCGTCGCCGGTGAGGAAATGCCAGCCCACGTCGTCGCCCTTGCCGAGGGCGTCGAGCACCTTGGCGCGCTTGTCGGCGGCGTCGGTGGCTTTCTCGTTGGGATCGATGGAGACCGTGACGACTTGGAAGTTGTCGCCACCGGGCACCCAGTCAAGTGGCGCGAGCCCGTCGGCGAGGCCGTTGAGCTGCACGCTGCACACGACGCGGCACCGAAAGTAGTTGAGGGTGAAGAGGACCGGACGCTCGCCGTCGAGATAGTCCGACAACGTCACCGACTTTCCGGTGTGGTCGGTGAAGCGCAGCGAGCCGTCGATACGCTCGCCGCGGTGATCGGTGACCTCGATCGACTTCAGCTCCGGCGACAGCACCGGATCTTCGGCGCGCGCGAGCCCGGTGGTCACCGAAAAGACGGCGACCACGAGGGCGAGCAGCTGAGCGAGACGAGTCACTTGGGTCTACGACGATTCCGAAGAGAGCTTCAGTTGGCGGGCTGCGCCGGGGCCTTGCCGTCGGCGTTCGCAGGCGCCGCCGGCTGGCCGGGGCGCGTCGGGGTCGGGGCCGCGCCGGGGCGCGTCGGGGCCGGTGCGCCGCCGGGACGCACGGGGACCGCCCCGGTCGGAGCCGGGCGCGTCGGGGCGCCGGCGCCAGGAGCCGGCGCGGCACCGCGGCCCGGAACTGCACCGGGGGCGGGTCGACCGGGCACCGCGGGGCGCGGCGTCGGAACCTGACCGGCGGCCGGAACCGCCGCGGGACCGCCGAGGTCCTTGACCTTGGCGTTGTTGGCCCACACTTGGTCGGCCCAGCCGGGGTACGGCGCCGGGGCCGTCAGCACGCCGGGATCGGCGAGGATGCGGCGCTTGGCCTCGGCGACCGGCATATGGAAGCGGTCGGCCATCGTGGGACCGGCCGCGGCCGCGCCCTGTGGCTTGGGCAGACCGTCTTCTTCGACGATCTCCACCACGCCCCAGCTCGCCGACAGCCGCTTCATCTCCTCGCGGTACTGCGTGAGCTGGAAGGACTCCTTCTCCGCGCGTGCGCCCTCGACCGAGTCGAGCTGCCGATTGAACAGCTGCACGACCCCGATGCACGCGATGAGGGTCAGTGCCGACAGGCCGAACAGAAGATTGAACAACCGCCCGTTGGGCATGTTGTCGATCTCGTGGCCGCCGGCGTCGTGCTCGTGTTGGTCGTCGTGATGTGCGTCGCTCATCGCTGCACTCCCCTACGGATCAGAAGTTCTCGAAGTTGATCGACTCGGCCAGGCGAGGGTCCTTGACCGGGACGAGCGCGTTGCGGGTACAGGCCCACACGAACGCCGCGAGGACGAGCCCGCCGATGCCGACGAGCGTCAGGACGTCGACGGCACCGAAGAACGCCGGGCCCTGGGCTCCGCCACGCGGGAAGATCTCGGTGACGTGCATGTCGTTGGCGCGCACCGCCTGGACGAGCCAGTACAGGTCCACGAACTCGGCGAGGATCACCCAGACCGCCCAGAACGCGAGCGTCTTGGGGTTGCGCTTGATCTTGCGCGACATCAGGCCGAGGAACGGCAGCACGAAGCGTGCGAAGACGAGCACCAGCGAGATGACGAGCCAGTCGCCTTCGCCGCGGTACGCGTACCAGTGCGTCTCTTCCGGGATCGACGCGTACCAGATCAGCATGTACTGGGAGAACCCGATGTAGGCCCAGAACACGGTGAACGCGAACATCATCTTGCCGAGGTCGTGGAAGTGCTCGGTGGTGACGACGCCCCGCAGGTAGCCGGCGTTGTGCAGCAGGATCACCGCCAACGCGAGGAAGGCGTGGATGAAGATGACGCACCCCGCGAAGTAGTAGACCCCGAAGATCGTCGAGAACCAGTGGGGGTCCAGCGACATCATCCAGTCGATGGCGGCGCCGAAGGTGAGCGTCAGCGCGAACGTGACGATCGTGAGCGGGGCGAACCAGCGCATCTTGTGGGTCAGCGAGACCGGGTCGCGCGAGGTGTCCTGCGAGGTCGACCAGCGCCAGTACACGAACGCCAGGCCCGCCCACGCCACGATCGACAGCACGCCGCGGAAGCGGAACGCGCCCTCGTTGAGGTAGGGCTCCTTGGCCAGCAGCATCGAGTCGTGCTGCACGACCTCGGTGTGCGACCAGTGGAACAGGTCGTGGGTGCCGACGAAGACGATCGGCAGCGCCAACAGCCCCAGCACTGGCAGCGTCATCATCGCGTTCTCGGCCAGACGCCGCACGACGATGGACCAGCCCGCGCGCGTGGCGTGCTGGACCGCGGTGAAGAACAAGCCGCCCAGTCCCAGCGCGAGCCAGAACATCAGGGCGACGAGGTAGGAGAAGTAAAAGTGCTTGGAGTCGGCACCCTTGAGGGCGAACGCGCCCCCGAGCGCGCCGACGCCCACCAGCGCCAGCACGGGCCAGGCCTTGGCCCACGCGGAGTCCTTGGCGAGATTGATCTCGTCGGCACTCGGCATGTTGTCGTGTTGATGACCGCTCACCGGATCCTCCACGGCTTGGCGTTGCGCGCCTCGGGCGGGACCTCTTCGGCCTTGGCCCGTTGACTGACCTGCAGGGTGCGGACCCAAGCCGCGATGGCCCAGCGATCCGCGGTGGGAACCTGCGAGGCGTAGCCCAGCATCGTCCCGAAGCCGTCGCTGGCGACGGCGAAGATGTAGCCCAGCGGCGCCGGCTCGTACTTCTTTTGATGGAAGTTGGCCGGACGTACCGCGAAGCCACCGCCACGACGCGTGGCGGGTCCATCCCCGTAGCCGAGCTCACCGTGGCACGGCTGGCAGTAGATGTTGTAGCGCTGCTCCCCGCGGGCGAGCAGCTTCTCGTCGAGCTCGAGCGCATCGGGCAGCGAGTCGGCGAACTTCCCGGTGGTGTCGAGCCCCCGGTACATGTGGTCGTCGTCGCGCAGCTGCCCGACGGCGACGGTGCCGTCCACCGGCAACCGCATCACGCGGCCGTCGGCGAAGAAGGCGCTCGCCTCTTGGGCTTCGCCCTTTTCCTGGAAGTCCATGTTCTGCTGCAAGTGCACCGGCGGCTCTTCGGAGCGGTTGCCCCGACAGCCGGCGGCGACGAGCACCGCGAACACGCCCAGCGTCAGTTTGGTCGCCATCAGTCTTCGACCTCCTCGACCGCCACGGCCCCCGTCGACTCCAGCAACTTGCGGGTCTTGTCGGGGTCGTACTTCGGGTCGCGCGCTTCGATCGAGATGAAGAAGCGGTCGTCCGAGAATCGGGCGAAGCGCTTCGAGTTGAACAGCGAGTGGTACAGGGTCGGGAGCCGGTTGAGGCCGAACATCCCGAACACTGCGCCGAACGAGCCCAACAAGATGCCGAGCTCGAACGTGACCGGCACGAACGCCGGGTAGCTGTTGAAGGGCTTGCCCGAGATGATGAGTGGGTACTCGATCACCGAGGTCCAGTACTGCAGCCCGAAGCCGAGCGCCGCACCGGAAAAGCCCAGGACACACACGATCCAGGGGACCAGCGAGGGGCCGATGCCCATCGCCTTCTCCAGGCCGTGCACCGGGAAGGGCGTGTGGGCGTCCCATGCGCCGTACCCGGCGTCACGGACCCGTTCGCAGGCCTTGTACAGCGCCGCGGGCGTCTCGTACTCGGCGAGCAGGCCGTACATCTTCGGTCGCTTCGGCATGGCCTAGTCCTCCTTCCCTTCGTCGTCGCCGTCGTCGGCCTTGTCGTCCTTCTTGGCGGACGGCGGCGAGAACAGCGGCTTGTCGGCCGGGTCCTTCGAGAACAACGGCTTGTCGGCCGGGTCCTTCGAGAACAGCGGCTTGTCCTCGGGCTCGTCCGCGGCGTCGTCGTCGTCGTCCGCGGCGGCCTCTTGCTTCGCGTCTTCGGCCTTCGCTTCGGGCTCCGGCTCCGGGGCGGCCTTCGCTTCGGGCTCCGGCTCGTCGGCGACGATCGGCTCGTCCTTGGTGTCGGGCTCGTCCTCGTCGTCCTCGTCCTCGTCCTCGTCGTCGGGTTCGGACGCCTTGGAGACGACCACCTTCGACGATTCCTCGCCGCTGGTGACCGCGGTCTTGACCGCCGCGTGGTCGTCGCGGGACTGGACGGTCCCCGACGCCGACGACGTCAGATCCGGGTCCTCGTGACCAGGCGGGTGGTAGTGCGGGTTGGCCTGCGGCATGACCGCCTTGACCTCCGCCACCGCGATGATCGGCAGGAAGCGAACGAACAGGCAGAACAGGGTGAAGAACAGCCCGAAGCTGCCGAGCATCGTCGCCCAGTCCCACATCGTGGGCGAGAAGTACGCCCAGCTCGACGGCAGGAAGTCGTGGTGCAGCGAGGTCGCCACGATGACGAACCGCTCGAACCACATGCCGATGTTGACGAAGATCGACAGGATGAACAGCGCAGCCGGGCTGCGGCGGATCTTCTTGAACCAGATGAACTGCGGCGTGATGACGTTGCAGCTGACCATGATCCAGTAGGCCCAGGCGTAATCGCCCAGCGCCCGGTTCGCGAAGACGAAGGTCTCGTACGGGTTACCCGAGTACCAGGCGATGAAGAACTCCATCCCGTACGCGTAGCCGACCAGCGTGCCGGTCAGCAGGATGACCTTGGCCATGTTCTCGAGGTGCTTGATCCCGATGATGTGCTCGAGGTGGAACCACTTGCGCAGCGGGATCATGAGCGTCAGCACCATGCCGAAGCCCGAGAAGATGGCGCCCGCGACGAAGTACGGCGGGAAGATCGTGGTGTGCCAGCCCGGGAGCTGCGAGACCGCGAAGTCGAACGAAACGATGGAGTGCACCGAGAGCACCAGCGGCGTGGCCATGGCGGCCAGCAGCAGGTACGCGGCTTCGTAGTTGACCCAGTGGCGGGCCGACCCGCGCCAGCCCAGCGCGAACACGCCGTACGCGAACCTGCGGATCGCCGTCTTGGCCCGGTCGCGCATCGTGGCGATGTCGGGGATGAGGCCGACGTACCAAAACAGCAGCGAGACCGTGAAGTACGTCGAGACCGCGAACACGTCCCACAGCAGGGGCGAGCGGAAGTTCGGCCACATCTGCATCTGGTTGGGCAGCGGCAGCGGCCAGTAGATGACCCAGACGCGACCGACGTGGATGGTCGGGAACATCAGGGCGCAGATGACGGCGAAGATCGTCATCGCCTCCGACGCGCGGTTGATCGACGTCCGCCATTTTTGGCGGAACAGGAACAACACGGCGGAGATCAGGGTACCGGCGTGACCGATACCGACCCAGAAGACGAAGTTGACGATGGGCCAACCCCAGCCGACCGGGATGTTGTTGCCCCAGATGCCGACGCCTTCCCAAAGAAGGTAGGCGACCGAGAGTCCGAACAGTCCCAGCATCGAGACCGAGACCAGAAAGAAGATCCACCACGCCTTGGGGGGCGAGTCGATCGGCTTGGCGACGGCTTCGGTGATCTCGTGGAACGTCGGCTGGCCCTGGACCAGCGCCATGCGCCCGTCGACGGGGTCGATGTCGTGCTCGTGGGTGGGCGGAATGTAGTGCGACATCTCGCTCAAGCTCCGTGACCAGCTTCCGCTGCGCCCTCGCCGTGGCCGGCTCCCGCTTCATCTTCGCGGGCGGCCGTGGACTCGAGCTCGGGGTGAGGGTTGCGAATGCGCGCCAGGTACGTGGTGCGCGGCCCGTTGTTGAGGTCGCGCAGCACCTGGTAGTCGCGGCTGTTGGCCTTGGCCCGCGACACCGCCGAGTCGGGGTCTTCCTTGTCCCCGAACACGATGGCCCCGGTCGGGCACACCTGCTGACAGGCGGTGATGATGGCCCCGTCGGCGACCTTGTCCCGGCCGGCGACGTGCGCCTCGATCTTGGCCTGGTTGATGCGCTGCACGCAGTACGTGCACTTTTCCATCACCCCGCGGAACCGGACGGTCACGTCCGGATTCTTCTGCAGCTGGGCCAGGCGCGCGCCGTCTTCGTCGTCGTTGAGCCAGCCGGGCCGCAGGTTGAGGTTGTAGTGGAAGAAGTTGTACCGCCGCACCTTGTACGGGCAGTTGTTGCTGCAGTAGCGGGTGCCGATGCAGCGGTTGTAGGCCATGTCGTTGAGGCCTTCGGGGCTGTGGGTCGTCGCCGCGACCGGACAGACCGTCTCGCAGGGCGCCGACTCGCAGTGCTGGCACATCATCGGCTGCACCACCGCGGTCGGCTCGTTCTCGTCGCCGCGGAAGTAACGGTCGATGCGGATCCAGTGCATCTCGCGGCCGTTGGAGACCTGCTTCTTGCCGACCGTGGGGATGTTGTTCTCGGCCTGACACGCGACGACGCAGGCGTTGCAGCCCGTGCACGTGTTGAGGTCGACGCTCATCGCCCACTGCTGCTTGCCCGCGAGCTTGGGTGGCTCCCACAGGTGGTGGAGCCGATCGCGGGTCATCAGGTTGACCTTCTCGACGAAGGTCGGGTCCTTGGCCCAGCCCGTCACGTCGTTTTCGATCACGATCGGACGCTCGGGGTAGTCGAAGATGAGCGACGGCGGCTTCATGCGGCCGTAGTCCTGCGTCGACACGAGCTCGTGCTCGCCACCGGCCTTGCTGATGTCGGCGGCGGCGAACCAGCTGCCGTAGGGACGGATGGCGTACGTGTCGAAGCCGACCTCGTTCGCCGACTGGCCCCACTTGCGGCCGTAACCGAGCGCGACCGAGATGGTGTCCTCGGCCTGGCCGGGCGCGATGAAGACCGGAATCTGCATCGAGCCACCGTTGGCGCCCACGTTGATGAGGTCGCCGGTCGCGACGCCGAGCTTTTGAGCCGTGGCGGCGGAGACGTAGGCCGCGTTGTCCCACGTCAGCTTGGTCATCGGATGCGGCAGCTCCTGCATCCACGCGTTGTTGGCGTAGCGACCGTCGCCGACCTTCGGGCACAGATGGAAGTTCACTTCCATGCCGTCGACCGGCTGTCGTCCCGCGCTGATGAGCTTGGGAATCTCGCCCCAGCCCGACAGCTGCGGCGGCAGCGGCTCGCGCGGCTGCGAGGTCGCGACCCCGTCGTGCAGCCAGCGACGCCACGCCTTGTCGGCGCCCGCGCCCGCACCCTCTTGGGCCTGGTGGTGGAACTTGACGAGGCTGTAGCCGTCGACGAGCCGACCACCACCGAGCACGCTCATCCACTCGAGCGAGCTCGACGTGTTGAAGACCGGGGCGATGAGCGGCTGCTGCAGCGCGATGGTCCCGTCGAGCGCCCGCGTGTCGCCCCAGGCTTCGACCCAGTGCGAGACGGGGATGTGGTACTTGGCCGCCTGCGCCGTTTCGTCGCGGTACAGCCCGAAGTGGACCGTGTTGGCCGCGGCGATGACGTCGGCCTTGGCAGCGTCGTAGGCCGGGTTGGCCTCGAACACGAAGATCGTGTCCGCGGCGGTCAGGTTGCTGATGGGCTCGGCGTCCACCGCGTGGGCGTCGACCATCCAGCGCGCCGATCCGGTGACGTTGGCCCCGGCGGCGAGGTTGCCCAGTGCCGCGTCGAGCAGCAGGCCCACGGTGTGGACCCACGCCGGCTGACGCTCACCGACGATGATGGCGCTTCGGCCCTTGTTGGCCGGGTCCATCAGGTCCTTGGCCAGCGCGGCGATCATCTGCGCGGTCGTGTCGTCGACGCTGCCGGCCGGCAGCGCCTTGGCCACCGCGGCGGTCTCGCCCGGCCACGCCAGCCCCGCGGCGTCGAGCGCCTTGGCCAGCGCGAGCAGGGCATCGCCCACGGCGCTGCCTTTGGCCCGGCGCCGGTGGTCGGCCATCATGCCCGTCGGCGTGAGGTGGGGCTCGACCACGTACAGCCGGCTCATGTACTCGCCGCCGACCTTGCCACCGCTCTTGGTGAGGTCGGGCGTGCGGGTGACCCGGCGGGTCTTGGCCCACTCGCGCGCGAGCCGGACCGAGTCGGTCTCGGACACGAGGAAGTCGCTGTCGAACGCGGCCACGACGTGGGCGTTGAGCAGCGAGCGAACGACGCGCGCGCCCTTGCCTCCGATCGCCTCGGCGGCCGCGATGGCGTTGTTGGGCGCCATCGAGTCGTCGATGTAGATCTTGGCTTCCGGCATCCGGGCCTTCATCGCCGCCAGCTGCGCCCGCATCGTGGGCGAGGTGACGTAGCCGGTGACGACCGCCAGGCCCCTGCCCTGCGCCGCCGCCTTGGCCTTGACGAGGTCGGCGACCGTCGCCTCGGCGACGTCCCAGCCGATCGCCTCCTCACCCTGCATGGGCGAGCGCGTGCGGTCGGGGTCGTACATGTCCAGGATCGAGGCCTGCGCGTAGACACAGGTCGCGCCCTGCGAACCCGAGTGCTTCGGGTTGCCCTCGATCTTGGTCGGGCGACCGTCCTGGCTCTCGACCAGCACGCCCGTGACCGACGCCCCCAGCGTGAAGGCGCTGGCGTAGTAAAGAGGTTTGCCCGGGATCATGTCCTCGGGGCGCTCGGAGAACGGCAGGATGTTCTCCTTGGGCTTGCGGATGCAGCCCGTGGTGGCCGCGGCCCCCGCGAGCGCAGCGCCCGACGCCGAGACGCCGAAGAAACGACGACGCGACAGCCCCCCGGCGGACACGTCCGTGCCCTCCGGCTTGGGCGGATGCTCGCGCCACGTGTCGGCCTCTTCGTCGTGCGACATGGCGCGATGCTCGAGGCTGCGCCAGTAGCCGTGACGGTAGTCCTTTGTGTTCCTCATCGGTGACACCCCGAGCAGTGCGTGGGCGGGTTGACCTGGCGCTTGCGCTCCGGGTCCCGCTTCGGGTCGTACTCTTCCTTCGTCACGTCCCAGTTCATGTTCGTGACCTGGTCCAGCGGCCGCAGGTTCGGCTCCGGATTGCGATGGCAATCCAGGCACCACCCCATCGACAGCGGCTGGTCCATCTCGACGACGACCATCTTGTCGACGCGTCCGTGACACGACGCGCAACCGACTCCCGCCGCGACGTGGGCGGAGTGGTTGAAGAAGGCGTAGTCCGGCAGCTGGTGCACGCGAACCCAGGGGATGGGCTCACCCGTGTCGTAGCTGTCGCGGACCATCTGCAGGCGCGCGCTCGTCGTCTTGACCTGCTTGTGGCAGTTCATGCAGGTCGCGGTCGGGGGGATGGCTGCGTGAGCTGCCTGCTCCACCGTGTTGTGGCAGTAGCGGCAGTCGATCCCCATGTCACCGGCGTGCAGCTTGTGGCTGTACGGGACCGGCTGCTTGGGCCGATATCCGACGTCGGTGTACTTCGGGGAAAACCAGTACCAGACCGCGAAGATCAACCCGATCCCGATGATGGGAGCGAGCAGGCCTGCCGCGATGGGGATGTTGTTCGTCCAACGAGGAAAAATCTGCGGCACGTCGATCACCTTCGTTCGGCCAGGACGATGTCCTCGGCCGGTCCGCGTTCGTTGTGGGTGTGCGTCGCGTTCATCGCGCTCGCCGCGGCGCGGACCCTAGCAATTGCGCCATGGTCTGCCAAGACGAGTTGCGTCGAAGTTTCGACGCGGAACAAGGGACGGAAAGCTGTTCTCAAGGTTCGACCTTCTTCCTGCCGACCCGGGTCGCACGCCCGATTTCTCACTGAGTCCACCGTGGTGAAAAGGTCTTGATGTACTGGATCACGGCGACGCGATCGACGTCGGTCAGGCCGTTCCACGACGGCATCCCGGTCTCCACGCGGCCGTTTCGGATCGTCGCCGAAAGGTCGTCGTCGGTGGGCAGGGACCCTGGCTCGCCGGACACGTATTTGAAGTCCGCCTGCCGGAAATCCCGAGGCTTTGTCTTGAGCGGCCGGGCGGCCGGACCCTCCCCGCCGCCGTCCTCCCCGTGACAGCTCGCGCAGTACAGGTTGTAGATCTGCGCGCCGCGGTTGAGCGTCTGGGCCGGGACCTCGACGCCGCCCAACGTCATCGGCGCGTCGAAGCGGGGCGTCGACTCACCACAGGCGGGCAAGAGCCCCAGCGCAGCGAGCGCGATGCCCCACCGCGTCACCGCGCGCGCTCCATCTCACGCAACACATGCTGCGCGCGTTCGAAGATCTCGTCGGTGCCGTATTCGCCGTCGATCGAGTAGGTGCCCCGTACCCCGCCCGACCCGTCGACGAGGGCGAGCCGGGTGGAATGGGCGATGTCGTAGGCGACGCCGGACACGTCGGCCTCGCGCTCGCCGACGCCGAGCTTGAAGCCCTTGCGCACCAAGGTGAGCACCTGTTCGGTGTCGCCGGTGACGAAGCGCCAGCGCTCGTGGGTGAGCTCGTGCTCGGCCATGTACTCGCGCAGAACTTGCGGCGTGTCGTGGGCGGGATCGACCGTGAACGACACCATCTCGATGTCGAGGTCGTAGCGGTCGAAGCGCTCACGCAGCTCTTTCATCGCGTTGGTCACGGCCGGGCAGCTCGACGGACACGTGGTGAATACGAAGCCCGCGACCCAGACCTTTCCTTCGAGCGTTTTCGGGGTGAAGGGCCGCTCTTGCTGGTCGACGAGCTCGTACTGCGTCGGCAGCGAAAACTGCACCGCCGGCGGGTCCGGCACGTACATCAACATCCCCGACAGTCGGATGACGAGCAGCGTCAGGGCACCGAACGCGAACGCGATGAACCAGATGTTGCGCCGAATGAACTCGAGCCAGGGCGGCCGCTGTAGATCCGCAGGAGGTTGGGCCATGGCGTCACAGCAACCTGTCCAAGGCCAGCGCGAGGGTCAGCGCCGGCAGGTACACGAGAGAGGCGAAGAAGTAGCTGCGGGCCCAGGCCACGCCGGCGGCGCCGTTGAGCCCCGTGAACGCCCAGCCCGCGAACGCCATGCCCAGCAGCAACGCGGCCGACAGGTACAGACCCCCGGCCGCGCCCACCATCGCGAGCATCAGCGACAGCGGCACGAGGATGAGCGCCCACAGCGTCGCGTGGATCTTCGCGATCGCGTCGCCGCGCACCAGCGGTAGCACCTTGATGCCGGCGGCGGCGTACTCGCTCTTGCGGTACAGCGAGATGGCGATGAAGTGCGGGATCTGCCACACGAGCAGGATGCCGAACAGCACCACGCCGCCGGCGTCGATCGAGTCGGTCACCGCCGTCCACCCCAAAAGCGGCGGCACGGCGCCGGGGATCGCCCCGATCACGAGGGCGGCCGGCGTGCGGTACTTGAGCGGGGTGTAGACGAAGACGTAGGAGACGATCGCCGCGCCGGCAATCACCGCCGTGAGGGCGTTGACGAACAGGCCGAGCACGACGACCGACGCGACCGACAGCAACACCGCGAAGCGCCGGGCCAGTTCGGCATCGAGCCGTCCCGCCGGCAGCGGGCGACGGCGCGTGCGCGACATCTTGGCGTCGGTGTCGCGCTCCCACCACATGTTGGCGGCGTTGGCCCCGGCGACGGCCAGACCGGCGCCCACGATCGTGGCGACACCGGTCGCCGGCGACATCGAGCCCGGCGCCAGCATCATGCCGCCGGCGGTCGTCAGCAGGCACATTCGGGTGATGCTGGGCTTGGTCAGTGCCAGCAGGTCGCGAGCTTTCGTGTGTCTCATAATGCGACTCCCTGCTGGTCGTGGCGGCAGAAGCTGTCGATGGCCCGGTACGCATCGGCGCAGGCGCACCGCTTCTTGTCCAGGCATGGGGTGCCGCGTTCGCTGCAGGTGGCGTAGACCCACTGCGCTTTCGCGGACGAGAGATCGAGTGCCTTGCACGTCTCGCTGCGATCGGCGGCGGACAGGCAGTGCGTCAGCACGCGCGGGACTCCGTTGTCGCACAGCGGCTTGTTGGCCTCGCACGTCTCGTGCCACGAGAGCACCGCGTCCACGCAGCCTTCGGTGTCGAGCGCGGCGCCACGCTCCTTCATGTCGACGAGCACCCTGGCGAAGTGGCCCTCGGACACCGAGTAGCGGTAGTACGCCAACGTGCCGAGCACGACCGCGAGGATCGAGATGCCGCCCAGCACGAGCGACAGGCTCGGACCCGAAGGATCGGCCTCTTTCATCGAGGCCGTTCCGCGTTCGCGGCTCGACACGGGCGGAAGCTAGCGCGGCGCAAAAAGCCGGTCAACGCGACGTATCTCACCCGTTTCGCGGCGTTTGGGCGCGTTTGCGAGGTAGCGCAGCGGGGCTCGGTGTCGTCGCACCGACAAGTCGTGCTCCGCGGCGCCCGCCCCGATGGCCGATCGAGCGAGTCGGCGCGCCGACGCGCGGCACGAATCCAGCGAGTCGGCGCGGCACTAGAAGAGAAGCGTGACGTCGAACTGCGCGGCCAGTGGGATCTGAAATGCCGCGGCGACGCCGTAGTTACCCTGCTTCTCGAGCAGCCGTCGCGAGAAAAAACCGGCGGCGTCGCCCGCGTCGTGGATCTTGGTGTGCTTGAGGTCGCCGAGGTCGCCGCCTGCAACCGGGCGCGCGTTCTGGAACGAGTACACCTCGTCGACGCGGAGCGCGGCCTTGGCGTTGGTCAGGTTGAACACGCGCACGCCGACGGCGAGCGCCATGTCCGCGGCCGGAGAGTCTTCCTTCTTCACGATGCCGCGCCCGAGCGGATACGCGTACTGGATGCTCGCGTTGAGCTGGTAGTTGGTCTTGATCCGCCCGGCCATGCCGCGCGGGATCACGTAGATCGGATAGGCCCCGGGCGCGCGGTTGAAGCCCGCCCGCACCGACACCGGATAGCCCGACCGCACGCGCACGCTTCCGCCGAGCGTGAGGCTGCCGGCCTCGTCGAGGTCGAACGTGTAGAAGCCGTCGAGGGCGACGCGGTGCGGCGTGTCGTACGGCAGCGGGCCGAACGAGTTCCGCACGAGCTCGGGGGTGTTGTACTGCAGACTCGAGCCGAGGTTGACCGCGCCCGTGATCGGGTCGACGAAGCCCTCGTAGTTGCCGACGAGGCGGCTGTAGGTGTAGCTGCCGATGAAGATCCAGTTCTTGGCGTAGCGCTTGCGGAACTCGAAGGAGAACGCGTCGAAGTTGCGAGTCGGACGGTCGAAGATCCGGCCCACCTTCTCGTAGGCGTCGGCGATGAACTCGCACCGCTGTAGCTCGCGCCCGACCACGCCGCGCTGCTCGTCGTCGACGGCAAGGCCTTCGAGGGTGCTCGACAGCTCGCTGCACTTGTTGTTTTGCGCCGTGATGTCGCCGGGATCGACCGCCACCCCCGGGTTGGCGAGGATGAAGTCGAGACCGCCGTTGGTCGACACGTCCTCCACCGCGCGCCCGAGGTCGCGGTGCAGCCACTTCACCCCGAGCGTGAGGTCTTCGATGATCTCGTGCTCGTAGCCGAACTGCAGCGCCTGGTCGTACTGCCCCTTGAGCTTGGGCACCGCCGCGCCCTCGGTCAGCCCCGAGGTGCTCTCGCCGAAGTCGGAGCAGAACTCGGTGGGCTGGTTGTCCTTGAACGTGGGCTCGTCGACCCCGTCGACACGCACCGCTCCCGAGCGGCAGTCCTGGTCGCGATAGGTCCGGATGACGTTGACCTGCCCGCCGTACACGCGGTTGAGCAGGGAGACGGGCATTTGCTGGAAGAACCAGCCGTAGCTGGCGAACAGACGGCTGCGTCCCTCGCCGGTCCAGTCGTAGACCACCGAGGCCCGCGGCGCGACGTTGTCCCAGACCGCGACGGCGCGCCGCCCCAGCAGGTCGCGCATGTCCTGGCCTTCCCAGCGCAGGCCCACGTCGAAGAACAGGTTGGGCAGCGCGGCCCATCGGTCCTGCACGAACGCGGCGTAGTTTCGGCTCGAGACCGTCGCGTCGTATTCGTCGACGCGCACGCCGTTGCCGAGGGGATCGGCGATCGCCCGCAGATCGCCGGTCTCCCGCCGCACGCGGCCGAAGCCCACCGACCTGCGCTGATCGGGATTGTCGGTGTCGGCGAAGATCATGCGGTGGTTGTCGACGCGCACATCCGGTCGCAGCGAGTACTCGTCGGTGTTGGGGTCGAAGCACCACTCGCCCCCACCCTGCTGGCCGGGCTCACAGTTGGTGCCGAACGCCTCGGAGTTGCTGCCCGAGTACCGCAGGGTCCGCTTGCGAGCGAGGCCCTCGAGTTGCGTGCCGTACTTGAGCTGGTGCGAGCCGGCCTTGTCGGTCGTGAAGAAGTGGGTAAGCGCCAGGCTGCCCTGCAGTCGGCGGCCGCGACTTTGACCGTACTGCCCGATGCCACCCGACAGCCACGAACGCGTCGGACACGAAAGGCCCGGCAGGTCGGCGTTGTTACAGGCATCTTGTACGCCCGGCACGAGATCGGTCCGCCCCTCGCGGTTGAGGAAGTCGAAGAGGTTCGCCCCGTCCGCGTCGGTCTCCTGCGTGGCGGGCAGGTCCTTGAGCGACGGATCGTCGAGACGCCAGGCCTCGTCGAAGCCGGTCTGGACGTAGCCGGCGGTCGCGTCGACCTCGACCTTGTCGCGGAAGATCCGGCCGTTGTACTCCAGGCCCACCGTCGCCGCGTTGGAGCGGTCCCACCCGAACGCACCGCCGACGATGCCGTTGGCGACGGTCGAGCCGCCGCCGAGGGGATCGGCGTTGGGGCTGGCCCCGAGGCTGTCGGGATCGAAGGACACGAGCGGACGCCGGTAGCTGCGACGCAGGTACGCCGGCGCGATCGTCCCGGTCAGACCGAGCTTGTGGTTGGTGTTGATGGCCCAGTCCAAGCCGAGCTGCGCGCGCAGCCCCACGCTGCGGGTCGGGTACGACTGCTCGGCGAACTTTCGGGTGGCGATGTGCGAGGCGCCCTCTTCACAGTCGGCATCGCCGTTTTCGTAGGGACAGCCTTCGAAGCCGCCCGAGTTGTCCTTGTCGACGCGGTGATGAAAGCTCTGCAGCAACGTCGACTTGGTCCCCACACCGGCGATCCCGACGGAGAAGAAGAGCCGGTCGCGAACGATCGGGCCCGAGATCGCGACCACGCCCTGCATGCCGTAGTCGAAGTTCTCCTGGGCGCGCACGGCGTTGTCGGTGCCCTGGATGACGCGGGGCTTGCCCAGGCGCGGCGTGAAGGTGAAGCGCGCGGTGCCGCGCAGCTTGTTGGTGCCCGACAGTCGGCGCACCGAGACCTGACCGCCGGCGGCGGAGCCGAGCTCGGCCGAGTACGTGGCCTCCTGCACCTCGACGGAGTCGACGAACTCGTTGACGAGTGGCACGCCGAGGGTGCCGCTGGAGGGGTCGTTGATCCGCAGGCCGTTGAGGCCGTAGTTCATCTCGCCACCGGTGACACCACCGGTGGTCGGGCCCGCGGCATCGCTGCCGCCGGTCGACGTCATCGCGACCGCAGTGGCGACCGGGTTGCGGTCGGTGTTGTTGCCCGTGGGGATTTCCTTGAGGATCTCGCCGCTGACTTCGATGCCGCTGTGGCCCTTCATCTCGACGGGCGGCTTGATGTTGTCGATGACGCGCACTTCCCCGCCCGGATGCACCGAAGCGTTGACGCGCATCTTCGTGCCGCGTGGCACGGAGACGATCTTGGCGACGTGGGCCTTGTCCGCGTAGATGTTGACCGTGTAGGTGCCGGCCCGCAGGTTCTTGAACGAGTAGATGCCGTCGGCGTTCGACCGCGTCTCTCGCTGGCTCTCCATGCACGTGCACTCGATGATCACGAGCGCCTCGGCGAGCGGTCCTCCGGTCGACTTGTCGGTGAGCGATCCGGAGATCGATCCGGTCTCGTCGGCACGGGCCGAGCCCGAGACCGTCGCGACGACCGTTGCCGCGCCCACGGGGGCCAACCAGGTGAGGACCGACAGCAAATGGGCGATGGCGGGCGTTCGGAGCACGGGCAGATCCGTCCTGTGCACCCGTCGTGCGCACCTTTCCGGGGGAGAGGAGCGCGTCGTCTCGGCGCCGACAGACCTTCACGAAGGGCTGGGGTCGGGCCTGCTGGGCGCCGAGACGACGACGGGTTGGATCGTGTTTGTCGTCTGCTCAACGAGGCCGTGCGGGCGCGCTTACTGAAAAGCGTCCCAAACCCGGCCGGCCGACACGGGGCGCGTTGCTTGCGGGACCGTTCGTCCCACGGGACGAATCGTCCCTATCGGCCGACGACCGAGTCCAGGCAGTACAGGGCGTCCGAGGCCCCCCACTCGCGGACGTTGACGAACACCGAGACCAGCTGGCCGCGCTCGTCGACGAAATACGTGTCGGGGATCTTCGTGGTTCCGAACTGCGTGTGCAGCGTCTGCTCCGGGTCCCACAGCACCTGCACCTTCGTGTCCTGCAGCGACATGCGCTGCAGGAACGGCATGATCTTGGTGCGGTCCTCGTCGATGCTCACCGCGAGCACCACGATGTCGTCGCGGTCGGCGAGGCGGTCGGCGAGCGTGCTGACCTGGGGCCATTCGGTGATGCACGGCTCGCACCACGTCGCCCAGAAGTTGAGCACCACGAACTTGCCGGCGAAGTCCGAGAGCTTGACCGGATTGCCGGCCATGTCCTGCACCGCGAAGTCCACGGCTGCGCCTTCCCGCGGCTCGGGATGCAGCGGGCGGCAGGGCGCGCTGTTTTGGATCTGAACCGCGGGACGCAGCGCCCAGGCGAACCCGAGCACGAACACGCCGCCGATCACCACGTAGGCGATCGACGCGAACAAGCCGATGTAGTTGCCGCGCGGCGTTCGACGACCCACGGTCACGCCGGCCATCGCCGCCGCGATCGCCAGCGGCAACGCCAGCCCCACCCGCGACATCGAGGGGGCGCCGCCTTCGGACGACGACATCACGAAGAGCCCGACCCCGACCACCACCGCGGCCGCCAGCGCACCCTCGCGAGCCTGCGCCTTGGCCGAGACCAGCGACAGCAACACGCCACCGCCGAAGTAGCCGAGCAAGAGCACCAGCAGCGCGTACCCGACCGCGGTCACCACGTCGGGCGGGTCCGCCGCGGCCGCCGCCTGCAGCCCCTCGCTGACCGACCACGCCAGCGTGCCGGCGAGCGCGGCGATGATGCCGGCGCCGGCGAACACTCGCCCCATCGACAGCGGCTCGGTGGACCCGGACGCGGCCTCGGTTCGGTCGGTGGTATCGGTCTGCGGCTCGGTCACGGGTCGCCGATCAGGAGCCCGCCTTGATCGGCGGGGCAGCGTTGGTCATCAGCGCGTCGTAGACCTCGGTCGGCGCGGTGCCGGCATCGACGAGCGCCTTCGCGGACGGGGTGACTTCCTCGATGAGCGCACCGAACGTCCCGACGTCGGCGGCCCCTCGCAGGAAGCGGCCGTTGACGAACGAGGCCGGGGTACCGCGCACGCCCAGCCGCCGCGCGAGCGCCGAGTCCTCGGCGATCACCGTCTCGAGGGTGGGGTCGGCCATGTCCGCGTCGAAGCGCTGCAGGTCCAGACCGATCTTGTCGGCGAACGCGTGGAAGTTGTCGGCCGGCGCGAGCTTGATCCCGTCCGGGTCGGCGAACAGCGCGTCGTGCATCTCCCAGAACTTGCCCTGCCGGTGCGCGGCCAGCGACGCCTTGGCGGCATCCTTGGCTTGCGGGTGCATCGTCAGCGGCAGCTGCCGGAACACGACGCGCGCGCCGTACTTTTCGGCGAGCTCGTGCGCGGTCGGGGCATGACGGGCGCAGAACGGACATTGGAAGTCCGAGAAGATCACGACGGTGACGAGCGCGTCGGCGGGCCCGAGGGTCGGACGGTCGGCGCCGGTCGGCACCTGGTAGGCGACCGCGGGATCGGGCTCGCCCTCTCCGGGTGCCTCGGCGGGTTGCTCGACGCGCTCGAGCGCGCCTTCCATGAGCTTGGCGTACACCCCCGAGCGCGGCACGCCGGAGGCGACGTGGCCCTTGGCGGTCTCCATCTCCGCCTCGACGATCTGCTTCCACTGCGAAAACGTCCGCGTGCCCTTGTACAGGTGCCCGTTGACGATGAACGCCGGTGTTCCACGCACGCCGACGACGCTACCGGCCTTCATGTCGTCGTCGACGGACGCGGCCGCCTCCTGCGACGACAGGTCCGCCATGAACTTGTCGGTGTCCAGGCCCAGGCGAGCGGCCTCCGCCGGCGCACCGGCGACCGACGCCTTCTCGGCGAACAGGAACTTGTGGAACTCCCAGAACTTGCCCTGCTGGTGGGCGGCCCACGCCGCGATCGCGGCGGGCTCGGCCTGCTTGTGAAACGGCAGCGGGAAGTGCTTGTAGATGAGGCGGACCTCGGTCGGGTACTCCTCGATGACTTCCTCGAGAGGCTCGAGTGCCTTTTCGCAGTACGGGCACTGGTAGTCGGCGAACTCGATGATCGTCACGAGCGCGTCGTCGGGACCGAGCTGGGGCTCGTCGCCGCGAAGCTTCACGTTGACGCGCGGCCCCGCCTCGATCTCGGCGAAGCCGTCGTCGCGGTTGAGCATCTGGCCGACGAAGAACCCACCGCCGAGGGCGGCGACGAAGCCGACCACGCCGATCATCGAGCTCAGCGCCGACTTGGGCTTGGGCTCGTCCTTTTTACCGTCGTCGACGCCGACGCTCGTCTCGTGCTCGCCCGACGGCTCGTCGTCGTCGGCGGCATCGTCGTCCGCAGCGGCCTCGTCCTCGTCTTCGAGGCGATCCTCTTCGTCGTCGTGGGCTCCGGGCTTGTCGTCGGACACGTCGAAAACTCCTGAAGTCGGCGGAGCCTAGCAGCAAGGTACAACCCGCTGCGCGGCCCCGAGGTTCCTAGGGCGTAGCGCCCGCCTGGCGCATCATGCGGGCGTAGATTTCCGGGCGCTTGGCCCCGGCATCGAGCAGGCGCTGGGCGACTTGGCGCTCGCGGTCGATGAGCTGGGCGAGCATCTCGGGCTTGGGTGCCCCGCCGATGAACAGTCCGTTGATGAACAGCGCCGGGGTCCCGCGCACGCCCAGCGCGCGGCCGGCGGTCTTGTCGGCCTCGACCTGCGCCGCGACCTCGTCGGAGGCGAAGTCGGCCATGAACTCGTCGACGTCCAGGCCCAGCTCCTTGGCGTGGGCCTTCAGGTCCTCTTCCTTCATCGCCGCCCGGTTGGCGAAGAGCCGATCGTGCATCGCCCAAAAGCGCTGCTGCCGACCCGCGGCGATCGCCGCGCGCGCGCCGAGTTCGGCGTCGGGATGCATCTTGAGGGGGAACTGCTTGAAGACGATCCGTACGTCCTCGGGGTACGCCTTCGCGGCCTCGTCGAGCACCTGCGCGGCCTGGCCACAAAACGGGCACTGAAAGTCCGAGAACTCCACGATCGTCACCAGCGGCTGCGCGGCGCCACGCACCCCGTCGCGCCCCACCTCGTACACCGCGGGGCGACGCTCGCCGGGAATCGTCGCCGACATCGAGTCGTCGACGTCGCCGACCCCGGGCAACGCCGTCTCGTAGGTGGGGTCGGGCTCGGAGGTACCGCCGCCGCACGCCGACAGCGCGAGCGTGGTCGCCAGGGCCAGGGCCAGGGCCAGCGCCCGGGACAGGTTCCGTCGTAGATGCGTCATTTGTTCGGGAAGTCCTTCGGTCCCAGCGCGAGCACGCCGAGCATCTTCTTGGCGACCTCGGCACGCGGGGTCCCCTTGTCGAGCTCGGCCTGCGCCTTGGCGAGCTCCTCGTCGACCAGTGCTCCGAGCGCGCCGGGTCGAAAGCCGTTGAGGTAGCGGCCGTTGACGAAGAACGCGGGCGTGCCCGTGATCCCCAGCGCGGCGGCCATCCGCATGTCGTCGGCCACGCGCTGCGCGACGGTCTCGTCGTCGAGCGCGGCGAGAAACTTCGCCTCGTCCAGGCCCGCCTTCTTGGCGTAGGCCACGAAGTCACTGCGCCCCACGGGGCCCTCGTGACGCAGCATCTCGTCGTGAAAGCCCGCGAATGCGTCCTGGGCATGGGCGGCCAGCGACGCCGCGGCGACACCGTGCGCCTCGGGGTGGATCTCCAACGGCAGCTGTCGCACGACGAGCCGCACGTCCTTTTCGTGCGACTGCAGCAGCGCGGCGAGCTCCTCGCTCCATGCCCGACGGCAGAACGGACAGCGGAAGTCGACGAACTCGACGATGACGACCGGGGCGTCGGCAGGCCCGATCGACGGCATGCCCTCGAGGGGGATGTCGTAGCGGATCCCGGGATCGGGTGGATGCAGGTCCTTGGGGATCGGGGGCGCGGTCTTCTTGGCCAGCTCCTCCCCGAGCGCCTTCTGCTCGTCGAGCACCTGCACGCGGCCGACCTTCGCGTTGCGCATGTGCTCGGCGTACAGGTCGCCGCGCTTGACCCCTTGGGCCATCATCTCGTTGGCGACCTCGATCTCGCCGTCGACGATCCCGTGCCAGACCTTCTCGTCGTGGAAGCCGGCGACGAACAGGCCGTTGACGAAGATC
>CALBMM010000097.1 GCA_937896535.1 uncultured Pseudomonadota bacterium | reverse complement strand
TGGCCTTCGCCGCGATGGACTTGTCGCGGCTGGGCCACGTGGAGCTGTCCGAGGATTTTCTCGCGGCCTACGCCCGCGCCGCCGACGACTTCGACCTGTACGCCGTGGTGGACTTTTACGAGAGCTACCGCGCCTACGTGCGGGGCAAGATCGCCTCGTTCGTCGCGGAGGACCCGAGCATGAGCCACGCCGCGCGCGAGCGGGCGGAGGCCGAGGCGCGTCGCGACTTCCGCCTCGCCGTCGCCGCCGATCGTCGCTCGCTGCTGTCGCCGACGCTGGTGGCCGTGGGTGGCATCATCGCCACCGGCAAGAGCACGATCGCCGAGGCGGTCTGCGCGGATCTGTCGGCGCCGATCGTCGACGCCGACCGCACGCGCAAGGCCATGCTCGGCGTGCGGCCGACCCAACCCGTGCACACCGAGGCGTGGGCCGGCGCCTACGACCCGTCGTTCACCGAAGAGGTCTACGCCGAGGTGCTGCGCCGAGCCGAGGTGGTGCTGCGATCGGGGCGCCCGGTCATCGTCGACGCGTCGTTTCGCAGCCGCGCGTTCCGGCAGCGCGCCCGCGAGCTCGCGCAGCGCTGCGGCGTGGCGTTTCGGTTCGTGGAGTGCCGCGCCGACCCCGACGTCTGCCGCGCCCGGCTGGTCGAGCGCGCCAAGGGCGAGGCCGTCAGTGACGGGCGGCTGGAGATCTTCGACGACTTCGTGGCCAGCTGGCAGACCGTCGCCGAGCTGCCCGCGGGCGAGCACGTCGTCGTCGACACCGCCCGACCCCGCGAGGAAAGCGTCCGCGAGATCGAGGCGGTCGTGGCGAGCTGGCCGCGGGGCCTGCACGCCTGACGGGCCAGTGCGTGGCGCGATCAGTCTCCGGTCGCGCTCGGAGCGTGCGCCGGTGCGGGCGGCTGCGGCGGCGCGCTGAGCAGCCACAGCCCCACGACCGCGAGCGCCAGCCCCGCGATTCGTCGGCCGTCCAAGCGGTCCGAGAACGCCAGGACGCCGATCGGCACGAGCGCGACGGCGACGGCGACGTTGGCGTACGCCGCGGTGATCGAGATGTCCCAGCCGCTGCGGTACGCCCACAAAAAGCCCACCTCCAGCCCGATCACCGCCAGTCCCAGCAGGTAGCTCGAGGGCCCGGCCCGTCGCAGCGCGGCCCACGAGCCCTCGCCGCCGGGCCACGCCCACAGCAGGACGATCGAGCCGACGAGCGCGACGAAGTACGTGATCACCAGCGAGGCCGGTGCGATCACGTCGGGCCGAATCGTCTTCTGAAACAGGTGGTAGCCGACGTTGGCGGCGATGACGAGGGCGATCGACAGGACGTAGGGCGACACGGCGACTCCGCCGACAGCTTACGCGCCCGCAAGCCGATCGGCGACGCGCTGCGCCAACGGCAAGCACGCCGTCAGACCGGGGCTCTCGATCCCGTACAGCGCGACGAGGCGATCGATGCCGTGCTCGGCGGGTCCGGCGATCACGAAGTCGGCGACCGGGTCCGTCGGACCCTGCACCTTGCTGCGCACGCCCGCGTAGTCGGGCCGCAGCGCGTCGGGATCCAGCCCGGGGAAGTACTCGCGGATCGCCGCGGCGAAGTGCGGGCGGCGGTCCGGATCGACGGCGTAGTCGACCTCGTCCACCCACTGCTGGTCGGGGCCGAACCGCACGTGCAGCTGCAGATCCAGCGTGACGTGGATGCCCAAGCTCGCCGTGTCGGGCACCGGGTACACGAGACCGCGAAACGGCCGGCTCGAGATCGCGAAGTAGCTGCCCTTGGCCAGATGCCGTGCCGGAATGGCCTGGGCCGGCATGCCCTCGACGACGCGGGCGATCGCCTGGGTGCCGAAGCCGGCCGCGAGCACGACGTGGCGGCACCCGACGCGAGCGTCGGCGGTGTGCACCACGAACCGATCGCCGGCGCGGTCGATCGCGGTCACGCGGGTCGCGAGGGCCAGCTGCGCCCCGTGGTCGGTCGCCTCACCCCAAAGCGCCGAGAGCAACCCGTGCGAGTCCACGATGCCGGTGCTCGGGCTGTGCAGGGCCCCGCGCACGACGATGGCGGGCTCGCGTTGCCGCGCCTGGGCACCGTCGAGGAGCGAGACGTCGTCGACGCCGTTGTCGCGAGCGCGCGTCGCGATCCGCTCGAGTGTCTCGTCGTGGTGCGGTCGCGTCGCGACCACGAGCTTGCCGACGCGGCGGTGTCCCACGTCGTGGGTCCGACAGTACGCGTACAGCTGCCGCCGGCCTTCGACGCACAAGACCGCGCGCAGGCTCTGCGGCGGGTAGTACAGGCCCGCGTGGATCACCTCGGAGTTGCGCGAGCTCTGGTGCTGACCCAGCGCGCGCTCGGCTTCGAGGACCACGACATCGCGTCCGCGCATCGCCAGCTCGCGGGCGATCGCGACGCCGACGATCCCACCGCCGACGACGACGGTGTCGATGGTCTCGGTCACGTCCGCAACGCTACCGCCGCTTGGCGGGCGCCGTCGCGGCGAAGACTCGGTCTTCGTACTGGCGCCGTCGGTCGTTGCGCACGGGCGCCGGCTTCGGGGTCTCGTCGACGGCCTGCTGCTGGGCGCGCACGGGACCGACCTGCGGCTGGCCCAATCCCGTCGACCACATCGTGACGGCGGTCAGAAAGAACCCCAGGGCGAAGGCACCCCCGGCGACGCGAGCGACCGCGCGGGTCGGCTCGGTGCGCGGCGTGGCCATCAGCGACAGCGTGTCGCCGATCTTGGGCGCGCGCTGCGTCGCGAGCGTTCGGAAGGCGGCGGTGGGTCGGCGGCGTGCCGCGCGATGGGCGGCGGTGGGCCGACGGGGCACCGGACGATGGCCGGCCGGCTCGGCCTCGTCGCGGCGTACGACCACTTCGTCGCGCGCGTGGCGTTCGAGCGCGGCGAGGGCCTCGCTGCGCCCGAGGATCTCCTCGTCGAGCGCACGCAGGCGCTGGGTGCGACGGCGACGCTGCGCGGGGGTCTGGGCCGTTTGCGTGGCCGCCTTCATCTGGCGCCGCTGGGACACCAGCTGCGTCAGTTCTTCCTGCATCCAGCGCTTGGTCGTCGAGCTCATGGTCGGCCTCGTTCGACCCTTGTAGGCCGCGGTGGGGTACCGACCAAAAATCTGGGGTCCGACGACTGGGCCGACGTTCAGCGGTCGCCGGACGCGACGAGCTCGGCCTCGGCGGCGAGGTATCCGAACGCGGCCCACTGTGGCGTGGCGATCACCGTTTCGAAGCTCTGCTTGGCCTGCTGCGGCCGGCCGTGCGCCAGATGCCACACGCCGATGCCGTAGCCGTAGGTGGCAACGGTCAGATCGTCGGGCGCCTCGCCGAGCAACTCGTCCTCGGTCGTCGCCTCCGCGAACAGCTTCAGCAGATCGCGGTAGGCGAAGTTTTCGTACAGCACCACGTCGTCGCCGACCCGAGCCGCGAGCGCCGACGCCTCGTCGCGATCGCCGGTGCGCAGCGCGACGACGGCGAGCCAGTACTGCGCGGCGACGCGCATGTCGTCGGTGCGCGCGGCGTCGAGGCACGCCTCCCACGCCTCGCGGGCGCGGGCGTAGTCGTGCATCAGATAGTGGGTGAGCGCGAGGTGGTACCAGACGTTGGTGTACAGGCTCGACGTGGGCACCCCCGCTGCGTTGGGCAGCCCGTCGTCTTCGACGCGGTCGGGCGCGGTCAACATCGCACCGGCGGCGGCCTGCAGGTCCTCGAGCGCCTCCGGGAAGCGGCGCACGGTCAGGTAGCGATGACCGCGATGGCGAAGCAGCCGGGCGTCGTCGGGATGGTCCTGCAGCGCCGTGGTGTAGATGTCGATCGCGCCGTAGTAGTCGCCGACGTAGGCGGTCCGGCGCCCGAACCAGATCGCGGCGTCGAGATCTTCGGGGTCGGCCCGGTACGCGCGCTCGGCCTCGCGCAGCTCCGCCTGACGCTTGGCAAGGATGTCCGGCGGCAGCGGTGCCGCCGGCAGCGTCTCGCCGAACAGCGAGACCACCGGGCGGATCGGATCGGCCGCTGGCGCCGGGGCGGGCGCGGGCAGGGGGGTCGACGGGATCGCCTTGGGCCGGCACGCGACGACGCCCGCCACGAGCGCGAGCGCGACGGCCATACGTCGGCCGCTCATGTGCCGAACCTCGGCGCACGAGGTCCGTGCAGGGTCTCGGCGTGGTCGTCGGCTGCGATCGCCCGTCGCATCAACGCCCGCAGCCACAGCCCACCGCCGGCGATGATGATCGCCGGCACCGCGTACATGACGATCGGCACGCCGGCCACCGACAGCAGCACCCAGGTCTGTCCCTGGGCGACCGCGACCGGCATCGAGAAGACCCAGGTGTCGTACAGGCCGTGCATCACCGCCGCGATCGCGAAGCCGCCCAGGGCCCCGGGCCCGATGCCATCGAAGCGCTTGCGCGCCGCGAAGTAGCCCGCGACGCCGCCCCAGATCGCGTGGCCGGGGACCGCGAGCAACGCCCGCGCGAGAAAGATCGAGATGTACTCGGCCAGACTCGACGGCAGCAGCAGCAGGTACGCCACGTTCTCCACCAGCGCAAAGCCCAGTCCCGCCCGCGCGCCGTACACGATGCCGTCCATCCGCTCGTCGAACTCGGGCTTGCGCCACGCGAAGGCGAACACGCTGCCGAGCTTGGCGGCTTCTTCCGGAATCGCCGCGATCGCGAACGAGACCCAGGCGGCGGCGGCGTACGTGCTGGCGATCCCGGTCTCGGGGTCGTAGCCGGCGGGCGCGACGTGCTTGAGCAGCTCCGACAGCAGCACCACGGGGATCGCCGCCAGCATGCCGCCGAAGGCGACGAGCCTCAGCGTGGTCTTGGGCTCGGGTCGCTTGGCGTCGAGCCAATCGAAGATCGCCATCGCCACGATCGCCGGGACGGCGCCGAACAATGCGAGCTGCAGCTGACCCATCGTCTCGCTCGGGCTGCGTCAGGGTAGCATCGGCAGGCCGTCGGCCCACCGGCGCAGCGCCGCGATCTCGTCGGGTCCGGTGCGGCAGCAGCCGCCGATGATCCGGGCGCCCGCACGATGCCAGCGCGCCGCGGCGGCGACGAGCGCGGAGCCCTTGGTCGCCTCGCCGTGCCAGCGATGGTCGTGCCAGCGCTCGCCGGAGTTGGGGTAGACGACGACCGGCAACGGCGTGACCGCGGCGATCCGGCCGACCAGTGCTTCGCCCCACGCGGGGTCGAAGCAGTTGACCCCCACCGCCACGACGCCTTCGGCGTCGGCGACCGCCGCGACGCACTCCTCGATCGGCTCGCCGTGACTGCAGTGGCCATCGTCGCGGACCGAGAAGCTCACCCACGCCGGCACGCCGACTTCGGCCACCAGTCGCGCCAACACGCGACCTTCGACCAGGCTCGGGATCGTCTCGCACGCCAGCAGGTCCACGCCCTGCGCCAGGTCGGGCAGTCGCGCGCGATGAAAGTCGCGTAGCGCGGCCTCCGACAAGCCGTAGTCGCCACGGTACTCGGATCCATCGGCCAGCGATGCGCCGTAGGGCCCGACCGATCCGGCGATCAGGGGACCGGGCCCGACTGCGGCGCGAGCCAGGGCACCCGCCCCGCCGATCACCTCGTGCGCGCGTGCCTCGGACAGCCCGTGGCGGCGCAGCCCGTCCACGGTCGCCTGGTACGTCGCGGTCGCGACGATGTCGGCGCCGGCGAGCGCAAAGTCGCGGTGCACCGCCGCGACGCTCTCGGGATCGTCGGCGAGCACCGACGCCGACCACAGCGCGTCGTCGAGCACGCAACCCTTGGCCTGCAGGCAGGTCGCGAGGCCGCCGTCGGTGACGAGCACCGCGGCCGTGGCCAGGCGCTCCGCGATCGGGTTCACTTCGAAAACCCCAGCTGGCGTGCGAGCGCGGGGTTGTCCGGACCGGCGCGCCAAATCCAGCGATCGAGCAGATAGTGGGTCGCCTGCGGCACGGTCAGCAGCGCCACCACGGCGGCGGCGGCCAGCGAGCCCGGCTCGAGGGCGACCCCCGAGTCGCCGAACAGCTGCGGGCGGTCGTGCCAGACCAGGCGGTCCCACAGTGCTTCCTCGGACACGGCGAGCGCGAGCAGCAGTCCGTAGAAGGCGGCCGCGATCGCCACCGGCGTGACGGGGACCTTGACCCGCGTCAGCGCGGCGCCGACCCGGTCGCGTCCGCCGGCGACCCACACCAACGCCAGGTACGGCACGCCGTGCAGGAACACGTTGGTGATCGTGAAGATCCGATCGTCGTCGAACACCACGATGCCCAGGTGCCAGTTCAGCGCCGGGACCGCGACGAGCCACGGCAGCAGCGGGTTGCGATGGCCGCGTCGGGCCAGCTGGATCCGGCGGCCGAAGAACGCCAGCCACACCGGCACCTGCAGCCACAGCGCAGCGGTTCCGACGATGGGCGGCAGGCCGGTGACGAGGTCGCCGTCGACGAACCACGCAAAGCGCGTGGGCAGGTGCGCGTGCCACCAGATCACCGGTCCCAGCGTGCCGGCCCACACGGCGGCCTCGACGAGCTTGCGGTCGGCCCGCGACTCGCCACCCCCGCGCACGTACAGCAGCGCGAAACCGACGTGCTGCTTGATGAAGTGGAAGATCGCGATGTACGCGAGCACCGACCAAAACAGCAGCGCCGATTCCAGGTGCAGCAGAAAACCCAGCCACGCGCACAGCAAGGGGGCCGCGATCAGGCGGCGCCGGTGGTGCCGGCGGGCGACAGGATCGAGGTACGTGCGGTACAGCGACGCCCACACGTGGGCGACGTCGACCATCAGTACCCCGACGATCCACAGCCCCACGCCGGAATCCGACGACCGCTGCGGATCGCCCAGCCCGATCGCCAGGCCCGCCGCGGCGGCGACGAGGCCCGGGAGCACGAACCACGCGAAGTCGCGGCCGGGCGACATGATCGCGCGCCAGCGGTCGCTCACAGGATCGTCGCCTCCGACCGGCCGAGCTGCGCCAGAGCGCGCTCGGCCGCGCGCACGCCCGCGGCGAAGGCCTCTTCGAACAGTGGCAGCCCGCCCACGTCGGCGGCGCACGGGATCACACGACCCACCTCGGCGCGGGCCTGCCGTAGGCCCTCGCCGAACAGATGCCCCACGACCGGACGCACCATCGCGTGGCCCCACCGCGCGATGTCGACGGCCCGGACCGTGCGGCCGATGCCGGGATGCATGCCGTCGAGCTGCGTCAGCACGTGGTCGGTCCACTGCGACAGCGAGCCGGACAGAAGGCGCGTGCGCTCCGCGACCACGTCGTCGCCGAGCAACGGCTCGTAGTAGGTCAGCACGGTACCGGGCACGTGGGCATCGACGAGCGACTGCGAGTGCGTGGCCACGACGTAGCCGAGATTGTCGGCGCCGACCGGCACGTTGTCCCAGGCCAGGTCCGTCCCGATTCCGGCGGGCACCTCGTCGACCTCCACGCTCGCGACCAACCACGGACTGTAGGTCAGCGCGCCCGCGGGGAGCCGATCGCGTCCGCGCGGAAGCACCCGCGGGAGCACGAAGCGCGGGGCGGACCACAGCACGGTGTGGGCCGAGATCCGCAGGTGCTCGCCGGCGGCGGCGTCCCAAGCCTCCACCACCCCGGTGTCCGGATCGATCGCGTAGGCGACCGTGTCGCGGCGCAGCCGATCGCCGAGCTCGGCGCGCTCGCTCAGCTGCTCGGTGAGCCAGCCGTTGCCCTGCGGCCAGGTGAGAATGAACCGATCGACCTCGTCCTCGAGCCCGCGTGACAGGAAGTGGTGCAGTCCCGCGAATGCCGAGGTCTGCGCCAGCGTCGCGCCGTAGTCGTCGCGGCACGCGTAGTCGACGGTCCACCGTAGCCGCCAGCTGTCGAGCCCGAGCTGGTCGAGGTAGGTCGCCATCGAGATGCGGTCGAGCTGGCGCAGCTCGGTGGAGCTGCCGAGCACCGGCAGATCGAACAAGCGACGGCCGTCCGCACCGCGCCGACCGTCGAGCTCGCGCAGGTGGTCGCGCCAGCGCAGCCACTGCGCCTGCTCCTCGTCGCTCTCCCCGAGGGTGGGATAAAGACCCGGATCCCAGCGCCCCTTGTACCGGTGGCGCTCGACCGGGCCGCGGCACACGTACGACAGCTCGTAGTCGGGCTCGGGCCGATCGGTGGGCCCGACGATCACGCCGAGGTCACCCAGCAGCGTCCGCAGCCCGCGAAAGCTCGGGTGTGGGGCGGGCAGGTAGTGCGCGCCCATCGGGTAGCGACTGCGGGGCAGCTCGCCGCCGCGCGCCGTCCCGCCCACGGCAGGCTCCATCTCCAGCAGCACCACGTCACGCAAGCCGGCCCGACGCAGCCGCCACGCCGCCGACAGGCCCGCGGCCCCGCCGCCCACGATGACGACCGAAGCGGTCATCGGTGTGGGAGCCGATGCCGGCGGGATGCCGCCGTCACGCAATCGGTGACCTCGCTCGGCGAGCTGGCCCACGAACCGCGACGTGACCGGCCGCGGGGACGTGCGGCACGCCGACGTCGCGGCGCCGGTCGCCATGGCCCCGAGCACGCGCCGTCGACTCAGGTCCATCAGCCGCCTCGTCCCGCGGCGCCCAGCGGTGCGGCCAGGTCCTGCTCGTAGTACCGCACCAGCATCTGGTCGTTGAGGCGGTTGACCTCCACGTCGTCCGGTCGCGCCTGGTCGGCGGGGAACACGAACAGCGTCGACATCAGCTCGTCGGACAGGAAGCGGCGCGTCGGTCCGGGGACCAGATGCAGCGGGGGATGGCGTGGCGTCTTGGCGATCAGCACGAAGCCCCAGTCGCCGAAGGAAGGGACGTGCGCGTGGTAGGGACGCGGGTTCAGGTCCGCGGCCTCGAGCGTGGCGACGATGCACCAAAACGATCGCGGCGCCAGGTACGGCGAGGTCGACTGGACGACGCCGACACCGTCGTCGCGCAGCTGCGTGCCGAGCAGACGGTAAAACGAGTTGGAGTACAGCTTGCCCAGCGAAAAGTTGTTCGGATCGGGCAGGTCCACGATCGCCACGTCGAACTTGTCGCCGTCGTCGCGGCGGTGCTGCAGCAGCCACTCCATCGCGTCGGCGTTGTGCACGTGCACGCGCGGGTCCTCGAACGCCCCGCCGTTGAGCGAGACCAGCATCGGGTGCGACGAAAACAGCTCCGTCATCGCCGGGTCGAGGTCGACGAGGTCGATGCGACCCACGTCGTCGTGCGCCAGGATCTCGCGCAGCGCCAGGCCGTCACCCCCGCCGAGCACGAGCACGCGGCGGCCCTCGACGACCTCCGGGCGCGCCTGCACCGACGCGGCGAGCACGGGGTGGACCAGCGCCTCGTGGTAGCGATGCTCGTCGGTCGACGAAAACTGCAGGTTGCCGTTGATGAACAGCCGGATGTCGTTCTGCCAGCGCGTGATCGTCAGGCGCTGGTAGGGCGTGCGCTGCGAGAAGATGACGGGAAAGTCGTACAGTTGCGACTCGCCGAAGTCCTCGATCTCGGTGCCGAACACGAACCCCGCGCCGAGCATGGCGGCCACCAGGCCGACCTGCGCCTTGATCCAGCCGGGACGACGCAGATCGGGCGTGAAGTGAGCGGCCGACCACCCGGCGACGGCGGCGTTGAGCAGGCCGAAGGCCAGGGCCGTGCGCACCAGGCCCAGGTACGGCAGCAGCAGCAGTGGAAACAGCAGGCTCGCCGCGAGCGAGCCGAGGTAGTCGAACGCCAGGACCCGGGCGACGAGATCCTTGAGGGCGTAGCCCCGCATGATCCGCATCATCAGCGGGATCTCGAGCCCGACCGCGGTGCCTACGACGACGAGGATCGAAAACAGCAGCGGGCGCACGCTGGCCAGATGCGCGAACCCGAGAAACAGCATCGTGGCCGAGAAACCGCCGACGAGGGCGATGACGAGCTGGATCTGCACGAAGCGCTCGGTCTCGTGCCGCTCGATCGACTTGCTCAGCCACGAGCCCAGTCCCATCGCCGACAGGTACACCCCGATGACGAGGCTCCACTGCGTGACCGAGTCGCCCAGCAGGTACGACGCCATCGTCGCGCTGATGAGCTCGTAGACGAGGCCGCAGGTCGCGACCACGAGCACGGACACGAGCAGCATCCGGCTGCGGCCCCGATGCAGCTCCGTCGCCTCGATCGCCGGCGCTTCGGCCGGAGCGCTCACGCTATCTTCGGCGTCCATCGCAGCGCGTCCCCCCGGTCGTGAGGGGCCAAAGACGGCTCTCTCAGCCCTGGATCGCCGCCGCGATGATCATCGAGATGCCGATGATCACGGCACCGATGATGATGCCCAGGGACGTGTTCTGGTCGTCCTCGATCTCCTTGCGGATCGAAAACGGCGCGATCTTGACGATCACGAAGAACGCGACGCCGAACAGCACCACGCCGATGAGCGAGTAGATCAGCGCACCGAGGATGCTGCTGACATCCAAAAGGTCGGCCGCCGCCAGCAAAGAGGTGAAGTATGCGCTCATCATTTGCCTCCCTGGTATCCACCGCCCAGCCAGATGAAGGCCGGGCCGCTACGGACGGTCTTGCCGTCCTTGCTCTTGGACAACTCCACCTTGCCCTTGTCCGGCGTGGTCGTCAAAAGGCCTCCGCGCGGCGCCTCGAAGGCCAGCAAGCCGATCGAGCCCGTGGCGAGGACGATATAGAGGATGCGGAGCATGGTGGTGGTCCTTTACTCGGATGAAGCGTAGTCGGAGTTGCCCCAACGACGGCCTTCGAACAGTGCACTGCGGAAGAAGTTGATGATGGGGAAGGCCAGCAGCACGAAGAACGGCAGGATCATGTAGCGGGTCAAAACGACGTCTTCGGTGAGCCTGACCGAGGTGCGCGGCGGGGAGGCCAGGGCCTTGCCGGCCGCGTCGCCCGACTGCGTCGAGATCTGCAGCAGGTACTTGCCGCCCTCGACCCCGCCGAGCGTCACGGACGGGGATGCGTCGCCTTCGCGCCACGACTCGCCGCCCGAGACCCCGTGCCACTCCTCGGCGGTAAGCCCGGTGCCGACCGCCTCTTCCTTGTCCTGGCGGATCAGCAGGATCTCGACGTAGGCCCAGGAGTTGGAGACCTGGGAGCTGACGTCGATCTGCAGGGTCGTCGTCTCCCCGGCCTCGCCGATCTCGATCTCCTGCGTGATCGCCTCCGCACCGAGATCGTTGGAGGCGAATACGACCTTGTTGTCTCGACCCCCCGCGTACAGGACCGATACGCCGATCCACGCGATGAGCAGCACCGCGAAGGCGATCCAGTACGACGCCATCTGCTGGCGGTGCGGGTTGGGCACGATGCTGCCGATCCCGCGCCGACGCGGCGGCGATCCGGGCAGCTTGAAGCCCTTCCAGACCTCGCGGGCGTCGATGTGCTTGGTGCCGGTGAAGACCACGTCGGCGCCGCCGTCGGGCGTGCTCGACTCCTCGACCGAGATGCCGATCGGCGGCGCGACGTATTCGTGCGCCACCGCGTGGTCGCCCACGTGCACCTGCCAGGGAAACTCGCCCTCGACGTAGGTCACCCGCGCGACGACGGTCTGGAAGTGCCGGAAGCTCTTCTTCTTGAACTCGACCGACTTGTGGCTGAACCCTCCGGCGTTGGCGCGCGGTGCCCCGTCGAGCGTCGCGCCGAACTGCCAGTGGTGGTCGCTCATCTGGTAGATGAGCCAGCGGTACCCCTTGTACGGCTGATACAGCAGGAACTCCTGCCACGGGTAGTTGACGCCGTCGACCGTGCACTCGCGCCAGATGATGCCGAGCACCTCCCACTCTTGACCCTCGAGCGTGCCGCGGGCCTGCAGCGGGATCATCGACTGACGGCGCTGACGCGCGACTTGCTGCATGATCTGCAGCGCGCCGCTGTCCTCGGGGGCGAGCTCCGATCCGCAATACGGACACGCGACCTGCTCCACGGCGCCGAAGCCCTTGAGCGTGATCGGGCCGCCGCAGGCGGGACACTGCACGGGCTCCGTCTTCGCTTCGTCGCGAAACGGCTTGACCGGGGCGGTGGGAGGCATGGCGGCCATGGGCTAGCGCTTCTTGGCCTCCGCCGGCTGGTTCCACCCCTTGAAGCGCCAGCCCTCGAACTGCCGCAGCGGGTGCAGGCCGACCTCGGCGAGATCGATCGCCTCGCCCAGATAGGGGACGGGCGATTGGTGCTCGGGGTGGGTGCCGTAGTCGAGGCTGGCGAAGGCGCCCTCGAAGCCGCGCAAGTCGACGCCGAAATAGGTCATGCCGGGCTGCGCCTCGAACGGCAGGACGCCCTCGGCGCCGCGGTAGCTGGCGCCGCGCTTGTCGGTGACGACGAGGTCGATGCCGTCGATCTTGAGGATCTGGTTGAGCTGGATCCCGGAGAACGTGGGGACCCGCCCCGCCACGATGCTCTGGTCCTTGGGTCGCATGATCGAGTACGAGCCCTGCGCGTCGGCGAGCCAGCCCATCTGGCCGTCGGCGAACTCGACGAACCACTCGTTCCAGGTGCCGCGGCCGTACTGCACCTGCAGGCGGCCGGCGACCTCGAAGGGGATGCCGTGGAAGCGGCCGCGACTGCCCAGGATGATCGGCGAGCCGTTGTCGATGATCGCCGAGACCTGACCGATGAGTCGCACGTCGACGCCGGTCCGCACGACGGTGGAGTTGCAGAACTCGCACACGAGCGAGACCGCCATGCCGCGAAACGGCGCGGGGGCCCCGCACTGCGGGCAGAAGATCTGCTGGGCGTTGGGGTCCATCGGCACAGGGGCGCGCGAGGAAGCGAAGGCCGCTTCGGGCGCCGATGATGGCACGAAATGCCGGGTCCGTCAGTCGGGCCAGTCGTCGACGCCGCCGAGATTGGTGACGCGTCCGTAGCCGAGACCGCCGAGGGTCTGCTTGGCGGTCTCCGCCCGCCGTCCCGACCGGCAGTACACCACGATCGGCTTGTCCTTATTCCCGCCGGTCAGGGCTTCGATCTCCGCGGCGCGCGATTGCACATCCGTGTGCGGGATGTTCACGGCCCCGTCGACGTGGCCCTCGGCGAACTCCTCGGGGCTGCGCACGTCGAGCAAGACGGCGCCGTGCTCGTCGACGAGGCGCTTGGCCAGCGCCGGGTCGCGGTCGGGCAGGGGATCGGGCAGGCCGTCGGCGCCCGCCTTGGCCGGTGCGGGCGGGGCCTCGGTCGACTTGCCGTCGCACGCGACGCTCGTCGAGGTCAGCAGCAGGGCAAGGATCGGGATCGCAGTCTTCATGGGCGTCACAGCTCCGCGAACAGGCGCCGCACGTGGTCGAGCACGACGGGCTCCACGGCGGCGTTGAAGTGTCCCGCGTCGGGCACCACCGAAACCTCGGCCTCGAGGCGGGCGCGCCACTGCGCGGCGTTGGCCTCGTGGTCGGCGGTGAACGGGTCGTTGGTCGACAGCAGC
The DNA here is from genome assembly GCA_937896535.1 of uncultured Pseudomonadota bacterium. Classification (GTDB taxonomy): domain Bacteria; phylum Myxococcota_A; class Polyangia; order Nannocystales; family Nannocystaceae; genus CALBMM01. The sequence continues at coordinate 37,156 of CALBMM010000097.1, read as the reverse complement.
ACTTCGATCGCGTGGGCGCCGTCGCGGATCGCCGCGTCGTCCAGCGGTGTGTCGATCCAGGGGCGGATCTCCGGCCACGGGGCGTCGACGGCAAACCATCCGGCGACACACAAGAGCTTGGCGACGGCGCGGCCGTCCCCGAGCTGCGACACCGCGCGCATGGCCGCCTGCGCGCCGACGCTGTGGCCCACGAGCATCGTCTGCGCCAGCGCGTAGGGGTCGTCGCCGAGGGCCGCGACGACGGTCGACGTCCACGCCTCGATCGTGGGCGTGCCGGGGTCGGGCATCTGCAGCTGCTCGACGGTGATGCCCGCGAGCTCGCGCCGGATCCACGGGTACCAGTCGTTGTCGGGGGTGCCGCCCCAACGCGGCACGATGACGATCCTCGGACCGCCGACGCCGACCATCGTGGTGCTGCGGGGACGCTCGGTCACGCGCCGATGATACGAGGGGTCGCCGGGGTCGACTACCCGGACGACGTTCAGCGTCGCGGCGTGGGGGCGACGCCGCCCCACAGCTGCACCGCCATCAGCCCCGTCGCGCGCAGCGGGCGGCTGCCGTTGGCGATCACGGCGACGGCGACGTTCGCTCCGGGAATCCACCACACGTCGGCGGAGAAGTCGCCCGTGTGGCCGGGATGAAACCACACGCGGCCGCCGCCCTCATCGGGTTGGCCGGGTTGGCCGGGTTGGCCGGGTTGGCCGTATAGACCGGCGGCGTAGACCTCGTCGGCGGCCTCGGTCGGGACGTGGGGCGTGGCGATCGCGTCCGGGGCCCGGCGGGAGAGCACGACGGCGAGATCGCGAGCGGACGCGAGGACGCCACCGGCGGGTCGCGTGTACGCGGCTCCGAACGCGAACAAGGCCACGTCGTCGCGCGTGCGATACGGCCACGCGTCGCCGAGGTGTCCGCACGCGTCGTCGTCGCGGGGCTCGAACCCGGCGTCGGTGTCGGTGAGCTCGCCCTGCACGTCCGCGATGACGTCGACGCCTACGGCCGCCGCGACGAGCGCGGCGAGCTCGTAGCCGGAGTTGCTGTACGCGAAGGTCTCGCCGGGCGTGGTCGTCGGTCCGTCCCCGTACAGCGCCACGATGCGCCCGGCGTCGTCCATGCCGACCAGATCCGCCCGCGGCGGCACGTCGGGCAGCCCTGAGGTGTGCGTCAGCAGCTGCCGCATCGTCACCCGGTCCGCCTGCGGCAGCACGCGCGGCACGAGCGACGCGAGCGTGGCCTCCAGATCGATCGCCCGCTGCTCGTGTCGCCGCTGCAGCGCCGTCGCGGTCAGCAGCTTCGTCACCGATCCGATCCGTTGACGCGTCGTCGGCAGCATCGCCCCGTCCTCGTCCGCGCACCGCCGCCCGACCGCCCAGTCGAGCTTCACCTCCCCGTCGACCACGATCGCCACCTGCGCCCCCACGACGGCGAGCGATTGCACCTCCCGGCACAGCGCCGCAGCGAGCTTGCGCTCGGCATCCGAGGTCGGCGACAGCGTCGCTTCGCACGAAGGTGGCGTCGTGGCCGGCGCCGTCGCGTCGATACGGATCGGCTCGGACACCGGCGGGGCCGGTTCGTCCGAGCCGCATGCGGCCAACGTCGCGGTGACCATCGCGATGGTCGACCACGTGGTTGCGGCCCGGGAGCTCACGCGACGACGCTAGGGCCCCGGTCGGTTTGGGACAAGCCCGATCGCGGCGCGCCCATTCGGCTATGATGCGGGCGTGGTGCGTAGGTTGTGGGTTGCGTTGCTCGTCGGTTGCTCGTCGGATCCCGGCGTGGACGCCAACGGCGACGCCACCACTTCCGGCGCGGTGCAGGGGACCACGAGCGCGGAACCGATGGCGACGACGCATGCCTCGGATTCGACGGGGGGCGGGTCGTCCGGCGACACCACGGAGGGATCGACCTCCGAGCCCGGAGGGTGGTGCCTCGGCTGTCCTCAAAGCGATGGGGGTGGACCAGCCGGCTTCGAGTGCAGCCTGTTCGAGCAAGACTGCGCCAAAGGTGAAAAGTGCGTCGGCTGGGCGAGCGATGGCGGTGGACTGATCAACAGGACGCGTTGCGTGGCGGTCGCCCCGGACCCGGGTGCACCCGGCGAGCCATGCACCGTGCGCGACAGCCCGACGAGCGGTCTGGACGACTGTGAGCACGGGGCGGTGTGTTTCCACGTCGACCCCCGCACGCTCGAGGGAACTTGCGTGTCGTACTGCGACGGGACGCCGGAGTTCCCAACGTGCCCACTCGCCACGCAGACCTGCGCCCAGACCAACAACGGAGCGTCGACGCTGTGCCTGACGCAATGCGACCCCCTGGCCGAGACGTGTCCCGGCAAGATGGGGTGCTACGCGGTCAACGACGCCTTCGCCTGCATGACCCCACGGCCCGACGCGAGCCTGCAGCCGGGGCAACCATGCAGCGACGAGTTCCCCGCCTTCGACATCGAGGCGATCACGAACTGCGCGCCCGGCATGTTGTGCATCGGCGCGCCCGCGTTCTCGACCTGCGACGGAGGATCGTGCTGCGCACCGCTGTGCGACTTCATGGACCCGCAGACCGACGAGCTGTGCGCCGGCCTCGACCCCGTCCAGGCGTGCGAGCCCTGGTTCGTCGAGGGCTTCGCCCCCACGGGTTACGAGAACGTGGGCGTGTGCGCCCAGCCGCAGTGACCCTACCCGCAACGCGTCAAGGCACGGGCGACTCGGTCACGCACACCTGCGTCGGCGCGGGACGATCGCCGCTTGCCCACGAACCGAGCGCGGCCGACAGCGAGGCGGTCGCGAAGAGGGCGGCGGCGAGGCGTCGGCGGCGGCGACGTTCGGTCCGTGGCGACAATGCGCGCAGCAGCTCGTCCATGTTCGGGAAGCGCTTCTCGGGCTCGACGGCCAGCCCGCGCTGCAGCGCGCGCAGGATGTAGCGGGGGACGCCCTTCTTCGGGGGCGGCTCGACCATCTCGCCCACCGCGAACGCCTTGGCCGTCTCGACCGCATTGGCGCCGGGGTAGGGGCGCATCAGGTACAGCGCCTCGAATAGCGAGACGCAAAACGAGAACTGATCGGCGGCGGGAGTGACGTCGAGGGCGAGCAGCTGCTCGGGCGCCATGAAGCCCTTCGTGCCCAGGATGACGTTGCGCTTGGTCAGCCGCTCGGTCAGCACGCCCCAGTCCATGTCGGCGTCGTCGGTCGTGCTCTCGTCGCGCTCGATGCCGCGGGCGAGCCCGAAGTCCACCACGGTGACGTGGCCCTTCGGATCGATGATCACGTTGGTCGGCTTGAAGTCGCGGTGGATGATCCCGGCACGGTGGGCCGCCGCGAGCCCGCGCCCGGCCTGCCGGTACGCGGCGAGGACTTCGGACGGAGTCCGCTCGCGCTCGTTCATCCACGCCGTCAGGCTCTGCCCCTCGATGAACTCCATTGCGAGGAAGATGCCGCGCGCCGTCGAGCCGAGGTCGTACAGCTGCACCACGTTGGGATGGTTGAGCCGCGCCAGCGCCCGTGCTTCCCGACGCAGCCGCGCGGTATGGCGCGGGTCGGGACGCTCACCGGCCCGATGGCGCACGAGCTTGAGCGCGACGCATCGACCGAGCTCCGGATCGATCGCCGAGAACACGACCCCCATGCCGCCGTGGCCGAGGCGATCGCGAACGCGATACCGGCCCACGCGATCCCCACGACGCAACGGAAACACCGCCAGTGGCCCGCCCTCGGAATCCTCTCGGATCGGGCGGGGCACGGCGGCGTCGGACTCCGGAATGACCGGGCCGAGATCGACGGTGACGGAGTGTCGCGGCATGCTTGGGGTCCGATACCCCCAAGCATTTTCGCACTTTATACTGTGAAAAGTGCGTGCCCGAGACTACGAACGGTCGATTTCTTACATCCGTTCGAAGATCCCGGCCGCGCCCATGCCGCCGCCGATGCACATCGTGACCATCGCGTAGCGACCGCCGCGGCGTTGCAGCTCGGCCAGCGCCGTCGCGGTGAGCTTGGCGCCCGTGCACCCGAGCGGGTGGCCGAGGGCGATGGCGCCACCGTTGACGTTGACCTTGTCCTCGTCGAGGCCGAGCTTGCGAACGACCGCGAGCGACTGGCTCGCGAACGCTTCGTTGAGCTCGATGACGTCCATGTCCGCCAGCGACAGCCCCGTCTGCTTGAGCACCTTGGGAATCGCCTCGATGGGACCGATGCCCATGATCTCCGGGGCGACGCCGGCGACGGCAAAGCCCACGTAGCGCGCGATCGGGGTGAGGCCGAGCTCCTTGGCCTTGCTCGCCGACATCACCAGGGACGCCGCGGCGCCGTCGGAGATCTGCGAGCTGTTGCCCGCGGTCACCGTGCCCTTGATGTGGAAGACCGGTCGCAGGGACGCGAGCGCCTCGATCGTCGTGTCGCCCCGTGCCCCTTCGTCGGTGTCGAAGGTGGTGCCCTCGGCGGTGGTGACGGGGACGATCTCGTCCTTGAACCTGCCGGCCGCGATCGCGGCGACGGCACGCTGGTGACTGCGCAGCGAGAACGCGTCCTGGTCCTGGCGGCTGACCTCGAACTGGTGCGCCACGTTCTCGGCCGTGAGCCCCATCGAGATGTACAGCTCCGGCTGCTCGGCGACCACGACCGGATTGAGTGCGGTCTTGTTTCCGCCCATCGGCACCATCGACATCGACTCGATGCCACCGCCGATCGCGGCCTCGATCGCGCCGACCTGGATCCGCTCGGCGACCAACGAGATGGCCTGCAGACCCGACGAGCAGAAGCGATTGATCGTCTGCGCCGAGGTGGACTGCGGCAGCCCGGCGCGCACGCCGATGACGCGCGCGACGTTGAGGCCTTGCTCGGCCTCCGGCATCGCGCAGCCCATCACGACGTCGTCGATGATCGAGCGATCGAAATCGGGGAGGTCGGCGAGCATGCCCCGCACGACCTGGATGCCCAGGTCGTCGGGACGGGTGTTTTGCAGCGTGCCCTTGAGGGCCTTGCCCACGGCGGTACGACGCGCGGCGACGATGACGGCTTCCTTGAGTTCTGCCATTTGCTTGAGTCCTTTCGAAGTGCGCGTACCGACTAGTTCCGGAGGGGCTTGCCGGTGGACAGGGTGTGGGCGATGCGATCGCGGGTCTTCTGTTCGCCACACAGGCTCACGAAGGCCTCGCGCTCCAGATCCAGCAGGTCCTGGGCGACCACCGTGCTCTTGGACAGGCGGTCGCCGCCCGACAGCACGTGGGCGATCTTTTCGCCGATGAGCTTGTCGTGCTCGGATGCGTAGCCGCCCCACTGAAAGAGCTTGGCGCCGAGGAAGAAGCTCGCGCCGGCGTTGCGGCCGATCACCGTGATCGCCTCGTTGCGATCGGGGGCGATCCAGCCCGCTTCCGCGAGACCGATGACCTGCTTCTTGGCCTCGGCGATGACGCGGTTTTGGTGGAACACGATCGTGTCGGTGTGGGCCAAAAAGCCCGTGTTCTTGGCTTCGAACGCCGAGGTGGAGACCTTGGCCTGCGCCGCGGCTTCGAAGCCGCGACGGATCCACGGGTACGGGTCGCCGTCGGGCACTTGCGCGGCCCAGGCCGAGCCGCGGCGCACGATTTCCTTGAGACCGCCGCCGGCGGGCACGAGCCCGATGCCGGCCTCGACCAGGCCCATGTACAGCTCGGCGTGGCCGACGATGGCCGCGCCGTGCAGCGAGCACTCGCAGCCACCGCCGAGCGTCATGCCGTGCGGGGCCACCACCACCGGCATCGCGCCGTGGCGCAGCGCCATCAACGACTGCTGGAACTGATCGACGAGGGCCTCGAGCTCCTTCCACTTGCCCTGACCGGCCAGGGCGAGGATCGAGAAGGCGTCGGCGCCCGCGGAGAAGTGCGGGGCGTCGTTGCCGACGACCAGCCCCCGGAAGCCACCCTTTTCGACGAGGGTCGGGACCGCATCGCGCAGCATCGTGACGATGTCGGCGTTGAGGCTGTTCATCTTCGAGTGGAACTCGACACACGCGACGCCGTCGCCGAGGTCGATGAGCGTGGCGCTCTTGTTCTTTTCGATGACGGCCCCCGCGGCCTTGCGCGACTCGAGGATCAGGATCCCCGGGCGCGTCGGCACGGCGTCGTAGTCGGCGTGCTCGGGTACCCACTGCCGCGGCTCGGCCGGGTTGCCGCCGTACCAGCGGGCTTCGGCGCCCTTGGCCTCCACGAGCTTCTTGGCGGCCGGGGCCACTTCGTGGCCCATCTGCTCGAGCTGCTCGACGGCCCACGCGACGCCGACGGCGTCCCACAGCGCGAAGGGGCCTTCCTTCCAGCCGTAGCCCCAGCACATCGCATCGTCGATGGGCTTGGGACCCTCGCAGATCTCGCCGAGTCGGTTGGCCGCGTAGTTGAACAGCGGCAGGTAGACCTTGCGCAGGAAGTCGCCCGCGCGACCTTCGGCTCGCAGCGCCGCGGCGGCGCGCTCGTGCAGGTCCTTGATCTTTTCGACCTTGGCCAGCTCCGGAAAGCTCGGCTCGATGCGGTCGCGGTACTGCAGCTTGTCGAGATCGAGCGACAGGATCTTGCGCTGGCCCTTGTCGTCGGTCGCCTTCTTGTAGAAGCCCTGACCGGTCTTGTCGCCCTTCATGCCCTTTTCGAACATGGTCTTGAAGGCGGGGGGCACGACCATGAGCTCGTTGAGCTCGTCGTAGTTGGCGGCCTTGGGGTCGGGCGACGTCGCGTTCTTGAGGTTTTCGATGACGAGGCCGGCCACGTCGATGCCGACGAGGTCACCGAGGCGGAAGCTGCCCGTCTTGGGCCGGCCCATGAGCTTGCCGTTGAGCGTGTCGACCTCTTCGACGGTGTAGCCGCCCTCGAAGGTGGTCTTGAACGTCAGCAGCATCTCGGCGATGCCGATGCGGTTGCCGATGAAGTTGGGGGTGTCGCGGCAGTCGACCACGCCCTTGCCGAGGATCGTGTCCGCGAACTCGCCGAGGGCACGCGCGACTTCGGGGTCGGTGTGCTCGCTCGGGACGATCTCGAGCAGGTGCATGTAGCGCGGCGGGTTGAACCAGTGCATGCCCACGACGCGCTTTTTCGCGGCCTCGGGCAGCTCGGTGACGATGTCGCCGATCGGCAGACCCGAGGTGTTGGTGGCGAGCACCGCGTGGGGCGGGGCGGCGTCGACGATCCGCTGAAAGAGCGGACGCTTGATGTCGAGGCGCTCGATGACCGCCTCGACCACGAGGTCGGAGTTGGCGACGCACTTTTCGAGGTCGTCTTCGAGGTTGCCCGGGGTCAAGCGCGACGCGAACGCGTTGTCCATGAACGGCGCGGGCTTGGCCTTGAGCATCGTCTTGATCGCCCCGATCGCGATGGCGCTGCGCTTGGCGGCCGGCGCGTCCTTGGCGGTGTCACGGGGAACGATGTCGAGCAGATGGGTCCGTACGCCGGCGTTGGCGAGGTGGGCCGCAATCTGGGCCCCCATCGTGCCAGCGCCGAGGACCGTCGCGACGAGCTGATGAGCAGGACGGTTCGGGATCACGGGCGGGAATGTAGGGCACGAAGGCCGGCGCGGGGGCCGAGATCGACCGCCCCCGCAAACGCCCGTGCGGCCGTCGGTTTTCGGCCCAGCGGTCGCAGCGCGAACGCCCCCCGCCGCGGCCGGCCCCGCGGACGGGTGCTCTCGAGCCTGCGCATGTGCACGGTCGGGCTGCGCGATTGGAGGGGGCGCTGGGAACTTGTCGGGTGTGGGGGCGTCCACGAATCCGACGATGGCAGGCTCGAAGACGCTGACGCCGTGGCTGCTCGTGGGACTACTGGTCGGCTCCCTCGTGCCGCGCCTCGCCCACGCGTGTTGTGGCGCGTTGAAACGGCCGCCGGCGATCGATCTCCCGGTCGGACCCGCGCCGACGAATACGCTGGTGTGGCGCATGCGCGGTGTCGGGCAAGCGTGGGACGAGCTCGGCGTTCGCGATCTCGCCACCGGCGAAGCAACCGCGATGACGCACGCGGTGATCGTCGCGGGCAACCGTACGCTCCACGTCTACCGTCCCGTCCGCGAGCTGCGTCCGCGGTCGCGCTACGAGGTCGTCGCCGCCGACGGGCAGGAGGTGACGCCGCCGCAGCACTTCGAGACGACCGCAGGTCCCGACCTCGTGCCGCCGGTCCTCCCCGTTCTGGGCGCGGTGCGGCCCCTCGTCGATCCGCCGAACGTCGGTCGCTCGACCGGGCCGATGAGGAGCGTGGTCTTCGAGGTCCAGTCGGCGGCACCGATCGTGGTCGTCGACCGAAGCCGCACGACGCAGCTCGAAGGGACATCCGGCGCGACCGCTCTCGTAGGTTTACCGACAGATCGATGGTACCTGGGCGCCTTCCCCTGCCGACCCAGCAACTGGCTCGGAGCGCGGCGCGGCACCGTCCTCTCGCTGCGCGCCGGTGCATTCGACCTGGCCGGCAACTTCTCGGGATTCGGTGCCGACACGATGACCAACCTCGGTCCACCCGGACCACCGCGTTTCCCCTTTCTTTCCCCGGCGCGGCGCATGCCCTGGGAGCGCGAGGCCTGGGAACGGATGCCGTGGGACTCGATGCCGTGGGAGCCCCCGAAGGTTGCCGAAGAGGACGTGCTCGACTTCGGAGACTCGCGTCGGCGCGCTTTGCCCGGCGGCGAAATGCTCGTGCCGCTGCTCGTCCTCGCCTTCGGGCTGGGCCTCGCTACCCGCCGTTGGCGGTAGATGGCGTGGGGCGCGGTCCGATCGCCGGCCCGATATGCTACGTGGAGTCGCCGGGCGTGCCGGCCCGAGATGACCGAGTCCGAACCACCCCAGACCGAAGGCGCCGAGGTCGGCGAGCGCTACCAGTCGCAGCTGCTGCGCGGCGTGTTCGTCAACGTGGTGGGGCTGGTGGCCAAGCTGTTCCACCCGGTCTTCTATGTCGCGCTGACTTGGGCGTTCGGCCCTGCACTCATGGGCGTGTACTTCACGGCGGTCTTTGCCTCCGAGATCGCGCTGTCGCTGGTGGGGTCGGGCTTCGCCGACGCGACGACGATCTACGCCAGCCACCACGCCGACGACGAGCGGGCCGAGGCGACGCACAAGCTCTACACGTTGCTGGGCAACATCTTCGCGATCACGCTCGGCGCCTCGGCGGTCGTCATCGTGCTCGCGCATCTGGGCGCCGATGCGTTCGCCAAGGCCTGGTACGCCGACTACCCCGATCTCGGGCCGGCGTTCGTGCTGCTGGCGTGGTCGATTCCATTCTCGGTGATCAGCCAGGTCGCGATCGCGGCGACCAAGGCTCGCTTCCGGATGGAGTACGACGCGCTGATCGTGGGATTTGTGACCCCGTTCAGCCTGACCGCGTTCAGCCTCGCCGCGTGGGGGATGGGCGCAGGTCTCGAGGGGTTGATGGTCGCCAATCTCGTCACGCGCATCGTCGTGGCGGTCGCGTCGGTCTGGGCGATGGGGCGCAACTTCGAGCTGGGACGGGTCGTGCGTGCCGCGCTCGCGCCCAAGTGGGACCGGCAGGTCCTGGCGTTTTCGATCCCGCAGAACCTCAACCTGACCTTCAACCGCTACAACACGCGGCTGGACGCGATCATGCTCGGTGCCCTCGGTTCGGCGCCGGAGATCGTCGCGTTCTACTCCACCGGGTCGATCATCACGACCAACATCCGGCAGATCAAGATGGTGTTCTCCTCGTCGCTGGCGCCGATCGTCGCCCGCCATCACCATGCCGGGGAGACGAAGGCGTTCGAGTCGGTGCTGTCGCGGATCTCGCGGTGGACGACCTCGATGGTGATCGCGGCGATCCTGGCCGTGGTCGTGCTGCGCGACGACATCGTCCGCCTCGTCGACGAGTCGTACGTCGGCGACACCTCGTTCATCGTCGTGCTGCTGCTGCCGCCGTTTTTGTCCTGCGCGGTCGGCATGGCCGGCAACTGCATCACGTGGTGCGGCCACAGCCGCTGGACGCTGCTCAACAGCTCGCTCATCGCGGGGATCAACACGGTGCTCAACCTCGTGCTCATCCCGTCCCACGGCCTGCTCGGGGCGGCCACGGCCACCGCGATCGCGGCGCTGTCGATCAGCGTGCTGCAGGTGTGGGAGCTGCACAAGCTCGAGGGCGTCGTCATCCGTTGGTCGGCGGTCTGGTGGCCGCATGTCGCGTTCGCCCTCGTGGCGGCGGCGACATGGCTGCTGTTCGGCGACCCGGCCAGCGTTGGCACCGCGGTCGGCCGCATCGGGTTGGCCCTCGGGCTCGTCGCCGCGTACGTGGCGCTGTTGTGGGGCCTGGGCCATCCGGAGGTCCGGGCCCGTGTTTCGTCGGCGACCTCGAGCTGACCGACGTCCCGCGCGGGGTTGTGTCACGATGGCCGCGATGTCGGGTGTGCGTTCCTCGATCGTGCTCGGGCTCGGGCTCACGCTCGGCGGGCTGGGGTGCAACAACGACCCGGGGGTGTACGGCGCGTTCGAGACGACGACGGGCAACGCCACCACGTCGACCACCGCGGCCGACACGCTGCCGCCGACCACCGGCGATGCGATGGACACCACCACGGCCGCGTCCACGGACGATGGCTCGACGAGCGGCGACTCCTCGACCGGCACGACCGATGCGTCGACGACGACGACGGGCGAGGACACGAGCGGCACGACGGCCGGCAGCGACGACGCGACGACGACCGGCGAGGACGCGCGCGCGCCCACGGTCGACGGCACGACCCCGATGGACCTGCAGTCGGGGGTGTGGCCGGGCTCGGTCGTTCAGATCACGTTCAGCGAGCCGATGGACGTCGCGACCGTCACCACGAACGTGATGAACACGAACTGCTCGGGCTCGCTGCAGCTTTCGACCGACGACTTCGCCACGTGCGTGCCCATGGAGGGCGCCCCGTTCTCGTCCGACGACACGGCGTTTTCGATCAGCCCCGTCGGTCTGCTCGACTCGCACACGACCTACGCGATCCGGGTCCAGCCCACCGTCACCGACGCGGCGGGCAATCCGATGAGCGCGGCCTTCGAGACGGCGACCGGGTTCACGTCGAGCTACTACCGCACGATCGCGATCGACGGGGTCAACGACTTCACGGCCGACGAGACGCTCGGCACCACGACCGACGGCCACACGGCGTACATGGCGTGGGACGACGACTACGTGTACTTCGGGCTGGCCAGCCCCGACGTGGCGGCGGGCAACGACCAGGTCTGGTGGGTCGCGTATCTGGGCGGACCCATGGGGACGGCGCAGGGGGTCACGTACAACACGCAGTCGCCGGCGCTGCCGTTCTCGGCGCGGTGGCACGCGCGGTGGCGGCTCGACGGCACGTTCACCGGGGCGCTCGAGTGGGACGGTGCCGCCTGGATGCCGCCGTCGTGGACGATCAACGACGTGTTCGCCAGCGGCGACTTCGTCGAGTTCCGGGTGGCGCTCATCGATCTCGGCGTGCCGATGTACCTCGACACCGTGCTCGGGCTGCTGCGCGAGCAGGCGTTCAACGAGGCGAGCTGGGCGGGCATGCCGAGCTCGGCGTACGTCGACGGCTATGACCCGGACTTCGCGACGTTCATGCAGTTCGACCTCACGGGGTCGACCGTGCCCTCGGCGTACGTGCCGATGTGAGCGCGGGGGCAGAGGGGGCAGGCACGGGGGCAGGGGGGCTGGTTTCTTCTGGGGCCAGCACAAGTGACTGACACCCCAAGCAATTTGGGACGACCGTGCTAGCGTGTAATGCTGCAACGGTGGAACAGTCTCGACGTTCGAAGGCGGTGGTGGGAGCGGTGTGTGCCGCGGTCCTCGTCGGCTGGGCGTCGACTGCGCCCCAGACGTCGCAGGCGGTCGTCGAGAGCACGACCAACGATGTTCCGGACGACGTCGCCGCGGGCGATGCCGTCGCGACCGAGCTGGGCGAAACCGCCCAGGACCCGCGGGAAGCCGCGCCCGAGTCCGCCGCGCCGCTCACCGGTCTGCCCGGCGCCGCGGCGGCGCTGACGATCGGCGACGCCGACCTCGCGCTTTCGCTGCTCGATGCCGAGCCGGCGCCGGCCCCGGGAAGCGACGACGCGCTGACCTTCGCCGTGCTGCGGGGTCGCGCGTACCGGCTGCGCGGCGACGGCGAGCGGGCCGTGTCGCAGCTGGCCCCGTTGATGGAGCGCCGCGACATCGCCAAGCGCTTCCCCAAGGACGTGCTGGGCACCGAGCTCGCCCGCGCGCGCCTTCTGTGGGCCGCCAAGCTCCCGGTCAAGGAGGCGGACGAGCAGCGCAACCTCGCGGCCAAGGAGCTCAAGCAGCTCATGAAGCTCTCGCCGCTGCGCAACTTCCCGGCGCTCAAGGTGATGTACGCCGAGGCGCTCGCCGCGGTCGAAGGTACGTCGCCCAAGTCGACGAAGGCGGCGGCGACCCGCGCGTACAAAGAGCTCGACGAGATCGTCAAGAACTACCCCAACCACCCGCGCATCGGGGACCTGGCCCTGCTGCGCGCCGGCGTTCAAGCGCGGGCCGGCAAGACCAAGGAGGCGGCGGCCGAGTACCGCGAGCTGGCGATTCGCCGCACCGGTGAGCCCGAGGCCGACGACGCTTGGAAGGCGCTCGAGGCTCTGGCGGCGACCCACGCCAAGATCAGCGCCAGCCCGTTCTCGCTGTCGGAGAACCTGCGCCGGGCCGAGTACGCTCGCGTGCTGCGCCGGGTCGACGACTCGCGCAAGATCCTCGACGCGATCATCGACGACCCCGCCACGCCCAAGCACCGCATCGAGCAGGCCAAGCGGTCGCGGGCCTGGACGACCTACAAGCAGCGCGACTTCGCCACGTGCGCCGACGACCTGCGGCCGATGTACGAGGAAACGGGCAACGTCGAGATTCGCTCGCACCTGCTGCGCTGCCTCGAGCGCGGCGAGATGTACGACGAGGCGCTCGAGATCGTCTTGGACAAATCCAAGACCGGCAGTCGAGGCGTCAAGGCGGCCGCGATCTGGGATGCCGCGATGTTGGCCTTCCGTGCCGGCATGTACGACAAGACCGCCGAGCTGCTCGAGCGCTACGGCAAGATCAGCAAGGGGCATCTGACCGAGCGCTACTGGCTCGACGCCTGGATCGCCTATCGTCAGGGCGACGAGGCGGCCGCGATCGAAAAGCTCTCGGAGGCCGAGAAGAAGACCCGCAGCAACGACACGCGCGCGCAGTACTTCCGGGGCAAGCTGATGCTGCGCTCGCCGGACGCCGCGCAGCAGGCCGAGGGCGTGACCATCCTGCAGCAGCTCGCCAAGGACCGCGCGCTGACCTACTACGGGATCCAAGCACGCCGCCGCCTGCGCGAGGCCGGCAAGAAGGAAGGCTCGAAGATCACCGTGGCCGCGGTGCCGGACGAGGCCGACCCGCTGTCGCGGGTGGAGGCCACGGCCAAGCTCGCGGCGCTCGATGCCTCGTATGGCTCCGACATGCCGACGCTGCGTCGGACCCATCAGCTGTACCGAGCCGGCTACACCGAAGAGGCTCGTCGCGAGCTGCGCGTGGCCAACCTCGTCTACCTCAAGGCCCGGGAGGGCTTCGACAGCCGGGTGCGCTCCGAGGCCGTCATCGAGGGGTTGGGCTGGAAGGCCGAGTGGAGCCTGCCCACGGTCAATCCCACGCGGTCCGGTCGCAAGCTGCTGCGCGACAAGGAGGCGGCCGCGGAGATCAAGGAGTCGCTGCGGCTGCTGTCGCTGGCGCTGGACGAGCCGTACTACTTCGCCAAGCACTGCGACAACGAGCACGGCGTGTTCAAGGCGCGGTGGCATCCCCGGGCGTACCGCGGCGCGATCGAGCGCGAGGCGAAGCTGCGCGGCGTCGACCCGCTGCACCTGTGGTCGTTGATGTACACGGAGTCGCGCTTCCGCCGGCACGTGGTGTCGCCGGTGGGGGCCCGCGGCGCGCTGCAGATCATGCCGTGGACGGGCTTTCAGCTCTCCGAGCTCCTCGGCGAGCTCGACAACGGTCGCTTCGACGCCGACACCCTGTTCGACATCGATACCAACGCCCACCTGGCCACGTATTACATCTCGGAGCTTCTCAACAAGTTCCAGGGCCAGGCGCCGATGGCCTACGCCAGCTACAACGGCGGTCCGTCCAACGTGGCCCGGTGGCTACGCGGCAAGGCCAAGTCCAAGGGCAAGCTCGAGCTCGACGCGTTCATCGAAGAGATCGCGTTCGCCGAGAGCCAGCGCTACGCCAAGCGCGTGGTCGAGGTCTACGCGACCTACTCGTTGATGTATCGCGGCACGCTGCCCGACATGTCCAACGAAGTGGACACGAAGATCCTCGACAACATCGATTTCTAGCCGGGTCCCGGAGTCGGGCGCGGCCGTCAGCAGGGGCCGTTGTCGATCGTCGCGACGATGCCTCCGGCCCAGCCCGCGTCGACGAGCGCGACGTAGTAGTCGTTGATCACGCACTGCGACAGCGAGCCGTTGCCGCTGATCTCCACGAAGGTGCCCGGCGTCGGCTCGAACACGCCTTTGGGGATCGGCGTCATCGCCGACACATCGGTCAGCATCGCGTTGTCGACGATCTGAACGGCAAAGCCCACCGTGACGAGGCCGTCGAGTCCGTCGAGCGAAGCCAGCGACGGATTGCCTTCGATGAGCAGCACGTTGCCCACCTCCGTCAGCGACGACGGACCCGACAACGACGGCAGGACCGCGTTGCCCGTGATGTGGAGGTCGCCGTTGACCGTCGACAGCGCGTCCAGTCCTTGCAGCGAGGTGAGGGCGGGATTGTCCGTGATCCACAGGTTCCCGGTGCTGGCGAGCGTGCCCAGGCCCTGCAGCGAGCCCAGACTCGGCATCTCGCTGATCTTGACTCTCCCGGACACTTCGAGCAGCCCCTCCAGCCCCTGCAGATCGGTCAGGGCCGACAGCCCGGACATTCGCAGCTCCGAGCCGATGTGGGTCGTGGCTTGCAGGCCAGCCAGCGAGTCGATGGCGGGCAGGTCCTGCAGAATCAGGTCGGCCTCGTAGGACGTGATCTCCGACAACGCGGACAGATCGGTCAGCGCGTCCATGGCGGTGAGCTCGATGTAGTGGACGTCGTCGGGCGCCAGCTGCAACGGCGAGAGATCAGTGACGAGGGGCAGACCCTCGAGCCCGAACCCCCGCAGGCCGGCCTCGACCGGGATGGCGGGTAGCTCCGCCAACGCCGGCAGCGACTGCAGGCGCAAGCCCGGCAGGGACGACAGCGCCGGGAGATCGATGGACGCGAGCGCGGCCGAGTCGGTGATCAACAGGCCGAACAGCGATTGCAGGCTCGGCAGATGCAGCTGCCCGAGCGCGTCGAGGCGGTGGACCTGCAGCTCGCCGACGATCTCTCGGAGCGCGGCGAGGCCGTCGACGTTCGAGACGGCGGGCAGGTCCACCAAGGACACCGAGACGGCGTGCTCGAGCGTCGCCAAGCCGTCGAGGTCGCTCAGCGAAGGGCAGCCCTCGAGTGCAACGCTGCCTGCCGTCGTCAGTCCCGGTAGCGACACCTCGACCAGGTCGTTGGCCGACGCGACGCGCAGCGACTGCAGCTGCGTGACCGCGTCGAACTCGACCCGCTCCAGCATTTGGTTGGAGAGAAAGTGGATGGCGCCGGTGGCCTCGACCTGCCGAATGCCGGCCACGCTCGTCAGCGACGCATTGTCGTAGACCAGCAGCGAGTCCAACGACACGAGATTGGCGAGGGCGTCGAGGTTGTCCAGGTTGGCGTTGCCGCCGATGACGAGCTGCGTGACTCGTTCGAGGCGCTCGAGACCCGCCAGCGTGGTCAGACTCGGGCTCGCGTCGATGCTCAGGCCGTCGATCTGCTGAAGGCACTGCATCTGCAGCAGGTCGAACGGCTCGAGGGCGGTGAACCGCAACGTGCCCTCGACGATCTCCACCCCCACGAGCTCGTCGGGGCTCGCGATGAGGGCGGCGTCGACCGTTCGGCCGGGCATGCACTCGCTCGGGTCGACGGCGGACCCGGTCGTGGAGTCGTCACCCATGCCGCCGCCCTCCGCCGGCGGAAACGTCGAACTCGAGTCTTCGACGCCGTCCGTGTCCGTCGGCGCGTCGGGACCCACCTCGTGCAGCTGCTGGCAGCCGGCGGCGAGCGGCGCGCCAAACACCCAAAAACCCCACCGCATCCCCCATCTACGCATCGACGTAGCGTATCTCGATATTGGTAGCTTTGTAAGCTATTTGTGACAGGTGTTCGTTCTCGACCACGTGTTCGTGTGCACCGCGCCCGACGAGTCCACCACGGCGCTGCGCCGGCTCGGCCTCACCGTGCAGTTCGAGCGGCAGCATCCGGGGCAGGGCACGCGCAATCGCCTCGCGTTGTTCGGGCCCAACTATCTCGAGCTGCTGTGGCTCGCCGATCGGGCGGAGGCCGAGCACAACCTCGTGCGACTCGATCGTCGCGTCGACTGGCGGCAGACCGGCGCGAGCCCGTTCGGGATCGCGATGCGTGGACGCAAGGACGACGCGCCCGACGTGCCGTGGGTGCACTACCAACTGGAGGGATTTCCGGTCGGACTGTGGATCGACGGCCGCACGCTCGACGAGCCGCGCCTGCCCCTGGTGTTCACCTTCGATCGTCCGGCCGACGTGCCGGCCGGGCCGGCGCACGGCGGCTACCCGAAGGGACTGTTGCAGCACGCGTGTGGGGCCACGGCGATCGACTCGGTGACCGTGTCGGGCCCGGGGCTGGGGTACGCGCCCGCGTTGCCCCTGCCGTCGAGCGTGATGTTGGGCGAGGGTCCGACGCCCGAGCTGACCCTGGTGCTGCAAGGGGCCTCGTTCGAGATGACGTCCGTCGACCCGCTCCTGCGGGTGGGCGGTGCGGCGTAGCTGCGTGTAGGCTGCGGCCGTGCCGGGGCGGGAAGTCATCGTGGGCGACGGGATCGCCTGGCTGCGGCAAGTGCAGCTCGGGCCGCAGCACGCGATCGTGACGTCCGTGCCCGACGTGTCCGAGATGGAGGCGGAGGGCACCTCACCGCAGTCGCGGACGTCTCTGGCGCGTTGGCGGCAGTGGGCGATCGACATCGCCCAGCTGGCGTGCGAGCGCGTCGCCCCGACCTCGGTCGTCGTGCTGTACCAGACCGACATCAAGGTCGACGGCCGGCACATCGACAAGGGCTACCTCGTCCACGATGGGGCCGAGCGCGCCGGCGCCCACTGTCTGTGGCACAAGATCGTCTGCCGCACCGCGCCCGGCAATCAGACCTTCGGCCGGCCCGGCTACGGACACTGGCTCGCCTTCTCGCGGCAGCTGCAGATCCCCAGCGGGGCATCGACGCCCGACGTCATCGGCGAGCTCGGGCCGATGTCGTGGGCTCGCGCGACGCCGTTGCCGGCGTTGGCCGCGACGTGTCGCTTCCTACGAGAGCACACCGCCTGCTCGGTCGTCGTCGATCCGTTCTGCGGGTGGGGCACGGTGCTCGCCGTCGCCAACGAGTACGGGCTCGATGCCGTCGGGGTGGAGCTGTCGGCCAAGCGCGCCCGCAAGGCCCGTCGCATGACGACCCACGAGGGCACGATCGACCTCGGCAACGTCCGCCCGGAGGACGCGGGGCCGTCCGACGAGGCGTCGGACGAGGCGTCGGACGAGGCGTCCGACGAGGGATGAGGGGTTCCGCGCGCGGTTACAGATACTGCGCCAGCTCGGCGCCGATCTGCGCGGGGGTGGCCTTCGGGGCGAAGCGTCGCAGGACCCGGCCGTCGCGGCCGACGAGGAACTTCGTGAAGTTCCACGGGATGTCGGTCTTGCCGTCGTCGCCGGGCGCCGCGGCCCGCAAGAACGCGTAGACCGGCGCCGCGCCGGGACCGTTGACCTCGATCTTGGCGAACATCGGGAACGTCACGCCGTACTTGGACGTCGCGAACTCGAGGATCTCGGCGTTCGTGCCGGGTTCCTGTGCACCGAACTGGTTGCACGGAAAGCCGAGCACCACCAAGTCGGGGGTTTGGTCGTGGAGTGCACGCAGACCTGCGTACTGGGGCGTGAAGCCTCAGCGGCTGGCGACGTTGACGACCAGGCACAGCTTGCCGGCGTAGGTCGACAGCGCGACCGGCTCGCCCGTGATGGACTCGACCGTGAAGTCGTGAAAGCTCGACATGCCCCCGATCATAGTCGGTGGCGGGCAGCCCGCTACCGAAGCGCCGCCCGTGCCCGTCTACATCCCGTCTACATCCCGTCTACATGAAGTTGCGCGTGTGCAGAGCCGACAGCTCCGCGGCCTCGTCCACCGAAAAGCCCAGACGCGCGAGGCGGCGTCGGCGGCCGTCGTCCATGTCGGCCTTGAGCTGCTGCACGGCTTGCCAGCCGCGGCGCAGCGCGTCGCGGTCCCAGCCCCCGGCGGCGAGCAGCAGCAGCGCGTCGAAGACTTCCTCGTTGAGCCCCGCCGTGTGCTGCAGCTCGGCGTGGCGTCGCTGCACGGCCATCTGCAGCCGGCCGCGCAACGTCGGGTCGAGGTCGGCGTGACGCCGCAGGTGAGCCAGGCCGAACGCGACATGACGCGCCTCGTCCTGCGCGGCGAGCTTGGCCACCTGCCGCGTGATCGGATCGGGCGCATGCTCGTGCAGAAACCACAGCAGCGACAAAAAGCTCCCCTCGCCGAGCACCGACAGCAGAAAGCTCGCCATCGCGAAGTCGGGCTCGTCGAGCAACGACTTCAGTGACGCCTGTCCGCCCGCGGTCGAGAGCCCCAGCGCGTCGCGGCGAAGGCACGCGCGGCGGGTGAACACCTCGATGTGGCGCGCCTCGTCGGCCGCTTGCACCGCCAGCACCTGCATCACCTCGCGAAAGTGCGGGTGGACCTGGCCGAGAAAGCGCGTGGGAACGATGAGCGCGGCCGTCTCGTTCTCGATGAGGTAGGTCATCACCTGGACGACGGCGTCTTCGACCTCGTCGGGGATCGAGTACTCCGCGGTCCAGTCGATCGCAGTGGCCGGATCCCACTGCGCGGCCACGGCCTGCGCGTACAGCTGCGCCGCTTCGTCGGCCCAAATCTCGTCGCGCTCGCTGAGCGCGAACGACATCGGCGGCGAGCCGGCCTCCACGGTGGCCCCGCGGGCCGCCAGACCCCACTGCGGCGGGGCCACGTCGGCCACCGCCCCCGGTTGTTGCGGATCGACGTGGCCGGTGATCAGGGCCCCGCGCCAGCGCCCGTCCTCGGCCCCGCCGCGCTCGAGCACGACGAACGACTCACCCCCCGCCTCGGCGGAGACGAGCCGGTGTCCCTGCGCCCGACACCAGCCGCGCAGGTGCACGGCCAGCTCGGGCGCCGTCCCGCGCACGTGCACGGTGGCCCCGACCTCGACGGCCCGCAGCGCCCGCTTGACCAGCAGGTGCCCGCCCTGGTCCAGGCCCAGGTCGCCGAGGTCGAGCGCCTCGCTCACGTGCAGCGACCGCCGAGGCTGGCCAGGAAGTCCTCGATCGTGCCGAAGCGATCGATCGCCTTCTCGAGCTGGGCGTAGCCCTCGGTGCGACCGGGCTTCCAGACCTTGAGGCCTTCGAGGTCCAACAGCGGGCGCACGGCCGGATCGTCGTAGCGCATCGACAGCAGCAGCTCGCGGAACCGATCGACCTGGGCCTTGGGACCCACGTCGTCGAAGATCGTGAAGTTGCAGTGATCGTACGGGGCCGTCTGCGCCAGGATCTTCGTGGCCCCGGCCGGGATCGTGCCCTCGGCCGTGAACGCGAGGTGGTTGCCGTCGATCATGCAGGCCGCGTCGACCTGCGCGTCGAGCAGCGCCTTGACGGCGTCACGCTCGCCCCCGATGTGGTCGCCGTGCTTGCCGACGAGGACGTCGAACTTGACGACCTCCACGTCGTCGTCGGGGACGACGCCGTGCTCGGCCAGGTGCAGCAGCGGGATGAGCGTCGCCTGCGGCGAGTCGCCGGCTCCCACGGCCACCTTGCGGCCCCGGCCCTTCAGGTCCGCGATCGACTTCACGTCCGAGTCCGAGCGCACGACGATGACCGAGGTCAGGTCGCAGTCGGTGTCGCGCATCGCGATCGCCTCGGCCTTGCGACCGGCGGCCTTGGCCGCACGCTCGGCCTGCAGCCACGCCAGCGGCGAGTTCCAGGCCACGTGCACGTGACCTTCGAGGTGCGCCTGCACCTGCCGCTCGTAGTTGGAGTACAGGACGAAGTCGAAGTCGAGCTCGCGCCCGGCAAACCAGGTCCGAAAGCCCTCCCAGATCGTCACGACCTTCGGGTCGTAGGCGACCGCGCCCATGAGCAACGTGTCTGCCATTAGAACAGCTCCATTCCGGTGACGGCCTTGCCGATGAAGTCGTACAGCACGTCGGTGGTCGGCGCCATCACGGTGCCGGCCCGCGCGTCGCGGAAGTACCGCTCCACGCCCACGTCGCGCCGGAACGCCGCGCCACCGCACACGCGCATCGCCGTGTCGAGCACCGCCGTGGCGGTCTCGCCCGCGGCGGCCTTGGACTGCAGCACGCGCAGCATGGCGTCGGGGCGACCGGCGCCGAGGGCCGCGACCGTGTCGGCCACGAGGGCGGCCGCCATGTCGGTCTGCACCTGCATGCGGGCCACGTAGTTGCGGATCGTCGGCAGGTCGCGCAGCGCGTCGCCGGAGTGCTCGAACGAGGTGCCCGAGACGTGGGCGATCGTGCGCTGCAGCGCGCCCTTCATCAGGCCCACCGCACACGAGGCGTTGAGCAGGTTGAACAGCGGCAGCACGGTTTCCATCATCACGCCGAAGCCGGCGCCGTCATCACCCAGGCGCGCCGACTCGGGGACGGTCACGCCCTCGGCCTTGACCGGCGACGAGTCGTTGCCGCGCAGGCCCAGTCCGTCGAAGGGACCCTTGATCGAAAGGCCCGCGGCCTTGGCCGGCACGAGCCAGATCGTGCTCATGCCCTCGGCGGCGACCGGCTTGGACGACCACACGTACGTCGTCGCCTTCGAGGCGGAGGTGACCCAGCTCTTGTGGGCGTCGAGCTTGATCTTGCCGCCCTCGGCCTTGGCGGTGCTGACGGGGGCCCAGAACTGGCTGCGCGAGCCGGCCTCGGAGAACGCCAGCGTCGTCAGGGCCTCACCCGAGGCAGCCGCGCGCCGGGAGGCTTCGTCGCCGTACTTTTCGATCACGGCGGCGCCGCAGTAGTGCATGCACACGACCATCGCGGTCGAGCCGCACTCCATCGCGAGACGCTCGATGATCTTGGCGGCGGTGTCCGGGCCCAGGCCCATGCCGCCGACGTCGGTCGAGCTGATCACGCCGAGCAGGCCGGCCTTGGCCAGCGCCTCGACGCCCGCGGCGGGGAAGGCGGCGGTCTTGTCGACTTCGATCGCGTTCTTGGCGACCACGTCGGTGGCGATCTTTTCGAGGGTGGCGAGGACGTCGGATGGATCGTGAGACATGAGGGCTCCTTGCTGAATCCGGGGCATAGGACCGTCCCGCTCTCGACATCGTCAACCCGCGCAATCGGCGATTGGGGCTGTCGATGTCACCACGCGCACGCATCGACGACGCTGCATCGTCCGGGCGCACCCGTCCCGTGGCCGCCGTCGCTCGAGCGGGCCGATCAGGCCGCAGGCACGGTTTCGCAGCCGAACTTGATCGACACGCTGGCGCTGTCGAAGCCCTGGATCGTGTCGCACGTCTGCGGGCACACGAGGATCAGGTTCGGGTCGTTCGGGTCGTCGTAGTACCAGCCGTCGCTGACGGCGGCGCAGTCGTCCACGCCGTCGACGCGCCCGATCGACAACGTGCCACCGGCCCCGTTGTCGAACTCGACGTTGACCTCGTCCTTGTCGAACGTCTCGCCGGCCGGCGCCGGCGGGATCTGGTACGTGCACGACAAGGTGGCGCCGCCGATGACCTGCTGCGCGACCGCCTGGAACACCGGCTGAAACTCCTGATCGCACAGGTTGCCCTCCACGCCGCCGGTCTGCGTGATGAGCTCCTGGTAGACGGTGCCCTGTGAGGCGGCGAGCTGGCAGCACGCGCTGCCCGTGCCGCACGCCGCGTCCGGGTCCTCCGAGGAGACGATCCCGTGCAGCTTGAAGTCGATGAGGTGCGGGTCGAGGCTGACGAACTGCTGGGTGAAGTCGGCCGCCGACATCGCCGAGTTGTCGTCGCTGACGATCACCACGTGGGTGATCGCGGTCTCGCGCAGGAACGGAGAGTAGTCGGGGTAGTGCTCGACGATCCGCATCAGCGCGTCGGTGCTCGCGATGCCGGAGTCGGGCACGTGCAGGAACTTGGGCGGGTTGGAGTCGGAGTTCGGGCAGCCCCCCGAGCCCAGCGGTGGGTCGATGCACACGCCGGGGCCGACGAAGAACGGGTACTCGGCCAGCAAGATGATCCGCGCGTCGACGTTGGCCGCGTCGATCTGGATCGAAAACGAGTTCATCTGCGCCTGGACGAAGCCGGCTTCCTGGATCATCGAGCCCGAGGTGTCGACGGCGAAGATGATGTCTTGCGGCCGCACGCCGATGTCGGCGGTGTCGACGATCTCGTTGCATTCGTTGACCGAGCCGCCGTCGTCGGCGTTGCCGCCGAGGTCGAGCACGCCGTCCTCGTCGCCGCCGCCGTCGATCCCGTCGCCGGCCGTCTCGGCGCCGGCGGAGGCGGAGGCGGACACGCCCGAGCCACTGGGAAAGGAGCCGCCCTCGCGGCCGTCCTCGCCGCCACAGGCCACCCACAACGTCAGTGCCGCCGCCACGCGGCTCGCGCTCGAACATCCCTGCATCGCGTCGTCCCCCTCACCACGAGATTCAGGCCAGTCGTTGACCCAAGCGCCCAACGGTTCCCTGCGCCAGTCTACTTTGTCGGGGGCGGGGGTTTGCGCTGGCGCACGGTCGAAGACGGGGCTGCGGCGGGGCCTTGGCGTGGTCTGGCCCTGTTTCGCGCAAGGGGCGCCGAACCCGATGCCGGCAAGGACTGCGCGGGGGCGCGATTGCCGGGCGCAAGCGTGACCGGGACAACCGGCGCGCGGCGCCCCACCTGTCCCTGCGTGGTAGCCCCCTCCGCGTCCGATCGCGAGCTTCTCGAGGCCATCGAGCGACGCCTGGCCGTCCTCGACGCGCGCACCGCCTGGCTCGACCAGCTCTCGGTGGGCGCCAAGGTGCTGGCCACGGTCGGCGACACCGTCGACGAGCTCGCCGACACCGCCGAGGCCGCCGGGGTCGACCTCGACGAGCTCGTCCCCGGCCTGCGCGACCTGGCGCTTCGCGTGACGATCGCGGCGCAGCAGAGCGCGGACGCCCCGATGGCGCCGGCCGGGATCTTCGGATTGCTCGGCCAGCTGCGTGACCCCGAGGTCCGTCGCTCGCTCGGCACGCTGTTGGAGTTCGCGCGGCAGTTCGGACGCGCCCGTCACGTCACGGCGCTGGCGCTGCCGGCCGAGGCCGACCAGGTGCCGCGATGAGCGAGCCCGTCGATGTCCTCATCGTCGGCGCGGGCACGGCCGGCATCACCGTCGCCGCCCGTCTGCTCGCGTTGCCGGATCCGCCTTCGGTCGCGATCGTCGACCCGGCGACCGTGCACTACTACCAGCCGATCTGGACTCTGGTCGGGGCGGGCGTCGTCCCGCGCGAGGTGTCGGCACGGCCCATGGCCTCGGTGATGCCCGAGGGCGCGCGGTGGATCCGACAGCGAGTGCGCTCGTTCGCCCCGAACGAGGACCACGTCGTGCTCGAGGACGGATCGAAGCTCGCGTACCGGCAGCTGGTGGTCGCCCCCGGGATCGAGCTGCGATGGGACCTCGTCGAAGGGCTCGCGTCGGCGCTGGGCACGGGCGGCGTGTGCAGCATCTACGCCTACGACCAGGTCGCGTACGTGTGGCAGACCCTGCGGGCGTTCGCCGGGGGCAAGGCGGTCTTCACGTTTCCTCGCGGCCCGATCAAGTGCGCCGGCGCGCCGCAGAAGATCATGTATCTGGCCGAGCACTGGTTTCGTCGCCAGCGGGTGCGGCAGCACGCCGAGGTGATCTTCGCCTCGAACGCCGCGGCCAGCTTCGGCATCCCCAAGTATCGCGCAACCCTCGACGCGATCATCGAGTCGCGGGGCATCGACGCGCGCTTTCATCATGACCTCGTCGGTGTCGACGGCCCGCGCAAACGCGCCACGTTCGCGACCCCCGAAGGCGAGGTGACGATCGACTACGAGATGCTGCATGTCTCGCCCCCGCAGTCGGCCCCGGCGTTCGTCCGCGACAGCGAGCTGGCCAACGACGACGGCTGGGTCGATGTCGACAAACACACGATGCAGCACACGCGCTTCGCCAACGTCTTCTCGCTGGGGGACGCCAGCAGCCTCCCGTGCTCCAAGACGGGCGCGGCGATCCGCAAGCAGGCGCCGTTGCTCGTCGACAACCTGCGTGCGCAACGTCGCGGCGATCCCCTCGAGGGCCGCTACGACGGCTACGCGTCGTGTCCGGTCGTGACCCAGTACGGCAAGGTGATGCTCGCCGAGTTCGGCTACGACGGCGTGGTGATGGAGTCGTTTCCGTTCGATCAGGCCAAGCCGCGCTACAGCATGTGGGCGCTCAAGCTCCACGGCCTGCCGGCGCTGTACTGGAACGGCATGCTGCGCGGTCGTGCGTAGGCGCTCGGGGCCAACGCACGACGAAAAGATGCGGTCGCCAATGACCCGTCGTGTGCTGTCTCCCGAAAATCCTGCGCGGCCGTTTCGCCGCGGATCGGCAATGTTGTCTGGGAAGCCGCATGAGCACCGTCGACCTCCACGCCAAGATCCCCAACAACGTCGGCCTGGCCGACGACCCCAAGCTTCGGCGCGCCCTCGAGCGCTGGCAGCCCCAGTACGTGGATTGGTGGCGGGAGATGGGGCCGGCGGGCCTCGACACGTCGGAGGTCTACCTGCGCACCGCCGTCTCCGTGGAGCGCGGCGGCTGGGCCAACTGGGACTACGTCAAGATGCCCGAGTATCGCTGGGGCATCTTCCTGACGCCCCAGATGCAGCAGTCGCTCATTCACGTCGGTGACGAGACCGGCCGGCCCTCGTGGGAGTCGGTGCCCGGCGAGCACCGCAACGCGCTGCGTCGCATCATCGTCACGCAGGCCGACACCGAGCCCGCCTCGGTGGAACAGCAGCGGCTGCTGTCGGGCCTCGCGCCCAGCCTCTACGACCTGCGCAACCTGCTGCAGGTCAACGTGGAGGAGGGGCGACACCTGTGGGCGATGGTGTACTTGCTGCACAAGTACTTCGGCAAAGACGGTCGCGAGGAGGCCGAGGGGCTGTTGCTGCGCCGCGCCGGCGACGAAGACCACCCCCGGATCCTGCGGACCTTCAACAGCCCCTGCGACCACTTCCTGTCGTTTCTGTGCTTCACCACGTTCACGGATCGCGACGGCAAGTTCCAGCTCGCGGCGCTGGCCGAGAGCGCGTTCGATCCGCTCGCGCGCAGCTGTCAGTTCATGCTCACCGAGGAGGCGTTCCACCTGTTCGTCGGCGAGACGGGCATGGAGCGCGTGATCTTGCGGTCGGCCGAGCTGGCCAAGGCCGATCCCAACGGCGACGCGCAGGCCCAGGGCGGCATCGGGCTCGACACGCTGCAGCGTGCGGTCAACTACTGGTTTTCCAACTGCCTGGATCTGTTCGGAGGCGAGGTCTCGTCCAACGCCGCCAGCTACTTCGCGTCCGGGCTCAAGGGCCGCTTCCGCGAGGGCGCCCGCTACGCAGACCACGTCGCGCTCGAGGGGATGTACCCGCTCGAGGTCGTCGAGGACGGAAAGATCGTCACGCGCGACATTCCGCTGCGCCGCGCGATGAACGAGCTGTTGCGCGACGACTACATCGCCGACTGCCAAAAGGTCGTCGATCGCTGGAATCGCAGACTGCAGGACATCGACTCGCCGTTCCGTCTGCAGCTGCCGCACCGTCGCTTCCATCGGCATCAGGGCATCTACGCCGGTCAGTGCTTCGACCCCGCGGGCAACCCGATCCGCGAGGAGACCTTCGAGGCCAACCGCGATCGTTGGCTGCTGTCGGCGGCCGACAACGAATACATCCGCTCGATCAGCGCGCCGGTGCGCGAGCCCGGCAAGTTCGCCCACTGGATCAATCCGCCCGGCAAGGGCGTGGGCGGAAAACCCATCGACTTCGAGTACGTCCGCAACTGAAGCCCCGGCACTCCCATGACCGCACAACGCCCCATCGACGACTACATGAGCGCGCTGACCGTGACGATCGGTTCCGACCAGCCGATGTCCGACGCCGCCACTCGCATGCGAGAGCACGGCTTTCGCCACGTTCCCGTCCTCTACGGCGGCAAGCTCGTCGGCATCCTCTCCGACCGAGACCTCGCGATGGTCGAGTCGCTCGGTGGCGTCGATCCGGACGAGGTCCCGGTGCGCGAGGCGATGACGCCCGAGCCCTACACGGTCTCGCGAGGCACGCCCGTCGGTGAGGTGGTCGCCGAAATGGCCGAGCACAAGTACGGCACCGCGGTGATCACCGACGCCGGCAAGCCGGTCGGCATCTTCACGACCATCGACGCGCTGCGTCTGTGCGCCGAGCTACTGGGCCGCTGACGCCCGCTCGCGCGCAGCTCGGGCGCGTCAGACCGTGCCGCCGAGCCACGCCAGCCAGGTGGTCGCGGCGGCCAGACGCAGCACGATCCCCGGACCGGCCGAATCCGACCACACCCGCAGGCACGCCGCGCCGATGCCGAGCAGGGCGAGGGCAGGGTGGATCGTCAGCACGGCGTACAGCATCGCGCTCGCGATCGCGGCGTTGCGCAGCCCGGCGCTGGGTGCCAAGCCGTCGACCAGCACGCCTCGGAACACCAGCTCTTCGGCCACGATGCCGCCGAGTACCACCGCGATCCACCCGGTGCCGTCGCCGGTCCACACGGAGGCGGGCGTCAGCGTCAGGATCGAGTCCCACGGACCCGACCCGTACTGCCCCAGCACGAACGCGAGCCCGGCCCCGCCGGCCGCGGCCACGAGCCAGTGCCGCGGCGCGGCCGTCAGGCGAGGCCAGCGCATGCCGCCCGGCAGCCACGCCGGAGCCGACAGCACGACGACCGCACAGGCGATGCCGCCGAGGCCGTGCCAGGCCAGCTGCCCGCCCAGGCTCGTCCAGTCGTCGACGAACGCGAACGCCAGCCACCGCACCGCGACCACGATCGACACCGCCAGCAGGACCGCCTTGGCCTTCGGCACCGCGCGCGGATCCCCGCCGGCCACGGGCGCGACGAGCATCGCCTCGCCACACGCGGCGCAGGCATCGGCGCCGGGCGTCCACGGCTTGCCGCACCCGCGACAGAACGCAGGCTCGCTGCGGCGGTACCCGCTCACGCCTTGCCTCGTTCCTTGCGGAACTCGCGGTACTTGAGCCCGTTGCGGATTGCACCGGCGAGCACGGCGACCACCACGACCTTCATGATGATCCCTTTGTAGATCGACGATGGGTCGATGACCGCCTCGGCGCCGTGCAAGAGCACGAACGCGGCCATGCCGACCGCCGACGCGATGAATGGGGCCTTCATCGCCCAGACCGCCAGCGCGGCGAACAGTCCCGCGATCCCCCAAAGGGCCCAGTTGTCGGTGCCGTAGATCAGGACGGCGCCCACTTGCAGCACCGCGACGATGCCGAGGGCCCACACGCCCTTGCGGGCTTCCTGCAGCAGCGCGCGCTCGATGGCGTCGTCGGCTTCGCGCAGTCGCTCGAGGCTCTTGCCGCACGCTTCACAGTAGCTGGCGGTTCCAGGATTGTGGGTTTGGCACTTGGGGCAGACGAGCATCGGGGGCCTCGCTTCCCAGCATAGACGCAAAGCGTGTTGTGCGGTTGCGTGCGTCAGGAAAAACCGCCCATGCGGTACCTGACGAAGAAGAACACGGCGGTGATCAGCGCTGCGACCGCGACGACGGCGAGTATGATCTTGGCCCAGCTCCACGGACGTTCGCCGGCGACTTCGCCGGTGCGGGCGTTGACGATCGCGCGGTAAACCTTGTTGTCGAAGCGATAGCTCGAGATCCACACCGGCAACAACAGGTGTTTGAAGCGTGTGTCGTGGTGTTGCACGTTCATCGACAGGATCATCTGCGTGTCGCCGCCGATGTCGCTGCGGATCTCGGCGCGGATGCGTGGCTCCATGCGTTGCTCGGCGAGCGAAAAGCCCTGCTCGAGGTCGACCGCGTAGCGCTCGGCGATGAAGCCGCTGAGATAGGCCGGCGTGTACGCGCGCAGTCCCGCCAGGTCCCACGGCTCGAGCTTGTCGACGAGCGGCCGCGGCAGTGATTGCGACGCGCAGATGAGCACGTCGTCGAACGGCACCGTGACCGTGCCCGACGCGGGATACCAACGCGTGTGACGAACGCGGCGCGTCTGCCTTCGGCCATTGGCGTCGGTGTACGACTGAGTCGTGTAGTAGTACTCGCCGCGCTTGCCCCGGTACTTGGTCCGCGTCGTCGAGTCGTAGGTCCAGTAGGGGAGGTAGACGCCGTCGATGAGCTCGGTGCGCGCACGCTTCTTGAGGTTGGATGGGGCAAACCACAGCTTGCCCGCCCACGTCTTGAACGCCTCGCGGGCCGCTCGTTCGTCGACGACGAAGGGCAGCAGCGACTCGGGGACGAACACCTCCTCGTTGCCGTTGGCCTCCACGATCGTCGGCGAGTCACAAAACGCGCAGCGATCGGCCTGCGTGGTGACGGTCGCGACCGCGCCGCAGCCCTGGCACTGCACGACCTTGCCGCCTTCGGCGAGCTGACCCGCCGGGGCGCGACGCATCGCTTGCAGACCCGACTGCAGGTCGTACTCGACGATCGGCGCTTGATCGACCGCAATCGACTCGTGGTGTCCGCAGTAGGGGCACTTCATCGCGTCGCTGCCGGGGCGGAACTCGAGGTCCGCCCCGCACTGCGAGCAAGGAAACGTCGTGGGAACGTCGGCTTCGTCGGCGGAGACGGGTGCGTCGACCTGCACGCCGTGACCATAGCCGAAACGGCGGCGCCCAACCGTGCACGGCCGGCGCGACGGACGATTCAGCTCGCGTCGGCGGCCCTCGCCGGTGGGCCGAACGCGGCGTCGATCGCCGCGAGCACGTGCGCCCCGTCGCTGCGCAGCCGGTAGTCGTCGGCCTGGTCGATCCAGCGGATCGTGCCGTCGGTGTCGATGAGCATCGTGGTGGGAATCGCCATCGTCTTGATCGAGGGCACGAGCGCCAGCGGGATCCCGAACAGCGTGAACGAGCCCGTCGAAAACTCCACGGCCTTGTGGTGCTCGAGCCCGAGCTGCCGGATCACCTCGAGCTTCGGGTCGCACAGCAGCGTCATCGACAGACCGTCACGGACGCGATGGCGCGCCGCGGCCGCGACGTCGTCCTTGCTCAGCGCGATCATGCGGACGCCTCGGCGGGCCAACTCGGGCTCCAGCTGCTCGAAGCGCCGCAACTCGGCGCTGCAGTACGGTCACCAGTGGCCGCGGAAGAACTTGAGCAGGATCCGCTCGCCGTCCAGCGACGCCGACGTCCACGGCCTGCCTCGATCGTCGACGGCCGCCAGCGGCGGCAGCGTGTCGCCCACCGCCACGGTCAGCCGTCCGATCGGGGTGCGACGCTGCGACAGCAAGAACACGAACAGCGCCCCCATCACGAGGGCGATGCTCCCGGCGGCCAGCGAGCCCACCCGCGCGATGCCACCGGCGTCGCGTGTGGCCCACAGCCCTGCGACGGCGAGGGCCATGCCCGCCGACTGCACCAGCAGATGCCCGAGCGGGCGTGCCGGGACGCGCCCCGACGGCACGCTCGCGAGGTAGATCCCCCACGAGCCGAGGACGGCGAGGGCGGCGGCACAGGTCAGCAGCAAAGGCAT
This sequence comes from uncultured Pseudomonadota bacterium, assembly GCA_937896535.1. GTDB lineage: Bacteria > Myxococcota_A > Polyangia > Nannocystales > Nannocystaceae > CALBMM01. Next base: position 7,410 of record CALBMM010000097.1, on the reverse strand, counting down.
CGACGATCCGAGCGCGTGTTCGCGCAAACGAGGCCACCGCTCGCCCGGTTACGCGCGTCCGTCGATGGGCACGTCGCGCCGTGGCTGCGACCGCGCGAACTCGCTCGCGCGGGCTCACGGCCGTGTCTCCGGACATACCCTTCCTCCCCTCGCACCATCTGCTACCTTCGCCGCATGCTCGCCCTGTTGCTCGCGGCCGCACTCGCTCCTTCGTCTGGAGCCGCGCCCACGTCCTCGCAGGGCTTGCGCGACGTGGCCCCGGCGCTACGCGAGCTGCCGACGTCGGCGACCGCGGACTCGCTGCCCTCGTCCAAGGGGCTGATCGATCCGTTCGACGGCGCGTCGACGAAACCGAGCACGTCCGGTCGCTGCACGAAAGCGCAGCAAGCCGCCGGCGCGACGACGGTTCGCTGTCGCACGCGCCTCCGATCGCCGTTCGGCTGAAGCGCGACAACGGAGCGGCCGCCCGGCCGGTTCGACGCGCGATCGCGAGGTGGTGTCGAGGTCGGCGTGAGGCCGGTCGGATATTGACGCGCCGAGCGCCGACGCGATGATCTGGATGGCGTGCCGGTCACTGCCTTCGTCGTCTCGGGCTCGTGTGCCGTCTTCGCCGCGCACGCGAGTCGGATCGCCGTTCCCGTCGCGCAGGTCGCAGCGGTGGTCGCGGCGCCGGCGGAGGAGCCCGCCGACGGTACCGACGGCGATCCGGACGGCGAGCTCGTCTCGGACGCCGAGCGCATGTACCGGATCGGCGAGGCCCACTTCGCGGCGGCCGACTACGCCGCGGCCATCGAGACCTGGACGGCGGTGCTGACCCATCTGCCGCAGACCGAGGCCGTGCACGCGATTCGACTCGACCTGCTGTACAACATCGCGAGCGCGCACGAGGCCGAGTACGACGTCGACACGAACGTTCGTCACCTGCGCCAGGCGGTCGTGTTGTTTCAGCGCTACGTCGAGGAGCGCGGCGACGCCGATGCGACCCAGGATGCGCAGCGTCGACTCGACGCGTTGCGCGAGCGCATCGCCGAGATCGAGGCATCGTCCGCGTCGACGCCGTCGGAGCCGACGACCGTCCCCGCCACCGCACCGAGCGACGAGACCCCGCGTCCGGCGAGTCGACGCGATCGCAACCTCGGGATCGGCCTGGTCGCGGGCGGTGGCGCCGGGGTGGTCGGTGGCGTCGTGCTCATCGCCCTCGGCGCACGGCTCCGACCGGCGGCGCTCGATCAGGTCAATGCGATGACCCTCGACGATCCCGACGTGGTCGCCCAGGCCGATGCGTTCGTCGACGACGAGACGCGCAAGGGTCGAATCGTCATGGGGGTGGGCGGCGCGGTCGCGGCGGTCGGTTTGGCGGCAGCGGGGGCGGGGACCTACTACTTGGTTCGCTACCAGCGCGGCGCGAAAGCGACGGCCTCGCGACGGGTGCGTTGGGACGCGGGGCTGTCGCCGACGGGCGGCGGTGCCAGCGTGCGCGTGACGGGGCGGTTTTAGCGATGGCGGTGCGTCCGACCGGGAGCGTGCGCGACGGCTTGCGGTGGTTGTCGCTGGCGATGGTGTTCGCCGCCGGATGTCCGGGACAGTTCGTGCCCGTGATCGACGAGCCGAGCACCACGACCGACGAGTCCGAGACGTCGTCGACGTCGTCGGGAGGCGACCCCACGACCGGGGCGTCGGCCGATGCGTCCACGACCCACGCGTCCGCGGATGGATCGAGCTCGGGCAGCAGCGACGGGTCGTCGGACGGCAGCGGCTCGGACACGGGGCCGGGCACGGTGTGCGGCGACGGGACGATCGAAGGGGACGAGCAGTGCGACGATGACGACCTCGACGGCGCGACGTGTGCGTCGTTGGGCATGGGCTCGGGCCGGCTGGCGTGCGCCGACGACTGCACGTGGGACACGACCGCCTGTGACGCCTGCGGCAACGACGTGATCGGCGGGCGCGAGGCGTGCGACGGCATCGACCTCGGCGGTGAAACGTGTCGGTCGCAGGGCTTCGACGCCGGCGTGCTCGCGTGCACCCGCGACTGCGTCTTCGACACTTCGGCGTGCGACACGTGCGGCGACGGCGTCGCGGGCGATACCGAGGAGTGCGACGGCGCCGATCTCGACGGCAACAACTGCATCTCGCAAGCCGGTACGGCGGGGACGCTCGCGTGCAATGCCAACTGCACGTTCGACCTCGCCGGCTGCTGCGGCAACGACGTGGCGGCGGCGGGCGAGGTCTGCGACGGCACGGATCTGGAGGGGCAGTCGTGCTTTTCCCAGGGCTTCTTCGGCGGCACCCTCGCGTGCGCGAGCAACTGCACCGCCTTCGACACGAGCGGCTGCACCGACTGCGGCAACGGCAACGTCGACGTCGGCGAGGACTGCGACGGCGCCGACCTCGACGGGCACAACTGCCTGTCGCAGACCTTCGGTAGCGGCACGCTCGGATGCTTGCCCGACTGCAGCTTCGATTTCTCCGGCTGTGGCAACTGCGGCAACTTCGCCATCGACGGGGCCGAGGACTGCGACGGCACCGAGCTCGGCGGGCAGACCTGCCTGACGCTGGGCTTCGACGGCGGCTCGCTCGGCTGCAGCGGGTGCACCTTCGACACGAGCGCGTGTTTCTCGTGCGGCGACGGCGACCTCGACCCGGGCGAGGCCTGCGACGGCGCGCAGCTCGACGGACAGACGTGTGTCTCGCTCGGACACGACGGCGGGACGCTGTCGTGCTCGCCGGCGTGCACCTTCAACGAAGCGCAGTGCTTCGACTGTGGCGACGGCAACGTCAACCCGGGCGAGTCGTGCGACGGCGCCAATCTCAACGGTCTGGCGTGCGGGACGTTCGGGCTGGCCGGCTCGTTGGCGTGCTCGCCCAGCTGCACCCTGGATCTGACCAACTGCTGCGGGGACGGGACGGCCGGGTCCTCCGAGGCGTGCGACGGCACCGACCTCGACGGACAGACGTGTGCGGACCTGGGCTTTCAGGGCGGCACGCTCGCGTGCAACGGCACGTGCAACTTCAACACGGCCGGCTGCGACTTCTGTGGCGACGACGTGATCGACGGCGCCGAGGAATGCGACGGCAGCGACCTCGGTGGGGCGAGCTGCGCCAGCCTCGGCTTCGGCGGCGGCACGCTCGCGTGCGAGCCCGGCTGCACGTACGACCTTTCGCAGTGCGACACGTGCGGCAACGGGGTGGTCGATTCGGGCGAGGATTGCGACGGCGGCAACCTCGGCGGCAACGATTGCGTGTCCACCGGCATGGGGTTCGACGGCGGGACCCTGGCGTGCAGTGGGTGCAGCTTCGACACGAGTGCATGCTTCGCGTGTGGCGACGGGGACGTCGACCCCGGGGAGCAATGCGACGGCGCCAACCTCGGCGGGGCCGATTGCGTCGGCCGTGGCTACGACGGCGGCGTGCTCGGCTGCGACGCGGGATGCGGGTTCGACGAGTCGCAGTGCTACGTGTGTGGCGACGGCAGCGTCGATCCCGGGGAGGACTGCGACGGCGCCGACCTCAGCGGTGCCACCTGCACGACGCTCGACCCGGCGTGGTCCGGCACGCTCGCGTGCAGCCCCGGGTGCAGCTACGACACGTCCGGTTGCTGCGGCGACGGTACGGCCGGCGCCGGCGAACAGTGCGACGAGACCGATCTCGGCGGCCAGACCTGCCAGACCCTGGGCCAGGGCGGCGGCGTGCTGTCGTGCGATGCGAACTGCGACTTCGACACGAGCGCGTGCGGCTTGTGTGGCAACGGTGCGATCGACCCGCCGGGGGAGGTCTGTGACGGTGGCGCGCTCGGCGGCCAGACGTGCACGTCGTTGCTGGGCATGGCCGGCCCGCTGGGCTGCGCGCCCAACTGCAGCGCGTACAACACGTCGATGTGCATGCCGTACCCGGGAGGCTGCTGCATGGCCAAGCCGACGCCCGGCTGCATGAATCCGAGCTGCACCCAGTCGGTGTGCGCCGGCGACCCGTTCTGCTGCAGCGACAGTTGGGACCCGATCTGTGCGGGCATGGCCGCGTCGACGTGTGCGGTGTGTGTCGGACCCGGGTGCGCGCATCCGATCTGCGTGGTCGGGGTGGCCCTCGAGTCGACGTGCGATCCGTGCGTCGCGACGATCTGCAACGTCGACCCGTTCTGCTGCAACAACAACTGGGATCAGTTCTGCGTCAATCGCATCGAGAGCGACTGCGGTCTCGTCGGTTGCTGACCCGAGCGCCCGCGGACCCGGCCCACGGTCGCGTCGGGGATCCGGGTGGCATCGCGTCGCCGTCCGCGGCACGCTCGGGGCGTGCAGGACTTCTCGAAGATCGAGGCCCGGGCCGCCAAGCGCAAGGGGGGAGCCGACGCGCTGCAGCAGTCGATGCCCACGCCCAAGCCGGCGCGGGCGCTCGCGCGGATCGGTGACGATCGCTGGCTGGCGGCGATGACCAAGGGCGTGTTCTCGGCCGGCTTCGTCTGGAAGGTGATCGAAGCGAAGTGGGACGGGTTCGAGGCGGCGTTCGGTCGCTTCGTGCCGGCCGAGGTCGCGACGCTGTCCGACGCGGCCCTCGACGAGCTCGCCGAGGACGCACGCATCGTTCGCAACCGGCAGAAGATCTGGGCGACCCGCGACAACGCGCGCATGGTGATCGACCTCGCCGTCGAGCACGGCAGCTTCGCGAAGATGGTGGCCCGATGGCCGAGCACCGACCTGATCGGGCTGTACGATCGACTGGCGAAGGAGGGCAGTCGCCTGGGGGGCCTGACCGGTCAGTACTTGATGCGCACCCAGGGCAAGGACACGTTCATGCTCACGCCCGACGTGCTGCAGGCGCTCGTCGCGGCGAAGGTGCTCGATGCGCCCAAGGCGACGTCGAAGAAGGCCAAGCAAGCCGTGCAGGCGGCATTCGACGCGTGGGCCGCCCAGACCGGACGGCCGCTGTGCCAGCTGTCGCGCATTTTGGCGTGCTCGGTGCCCTGAGCGGACGCACTTGAGGCCGCTCACCCGCCGGCGGCTCAATCCCCCGCGACGGGGCTGCTATGTCAGCCCCATGCCGAGCTCCGAAGTCCGCGACATCTTCGCCGCCCTGGGTCTGACCCCGCCTGCCGACGCCGAGGGGGGCCTGTCGGTCGTCGACCCGTCGACGGGACAGACACTCGCGACGCTGGCGCTCGACGATCTCGACGCCGCGCAAGCCAAGGTCGCCAAGGCGCACGCGGCCTTCGAGTCGTTCCGAATGGTCCCGGGTCCGCGTCGCGGCGAGATGGTCCGCCAGCTCGGCAACCGGCTACGCGAGCACAAGGACACGCTCGCCCGCCTCGTCACCGCCGAAGTGGGCAAGGGGTACGAGGAGGCCAAGGGCGAGGTCCAGGAGATGATCGACATCTGCGACTTCGCGGTCGGTCTCTCGCGCAGCCTCGGCGGTCGCACGATGATGTCCGAGCGCGAGGGACACCGGATGTTCGAGCAGTGGCAGCCGCTGGGGTCGATCCTGTGCATCTCGGCGTTCAACTTCCCGGTCGCGGTGTGGTCGTGGAACGCCGCGCTCGCGCTGGTGTGCGGCGATCCGGTGGTGTGGAAGCCGAGCCTGAAGGCGCCGCTGTGCGCGCTGGCGGTGCACGGCCTCCTGCAGCCCGTGCTCGCCGCGGCCGGTCATCCCGACGTGCTGCAGCTGGTGATCTGCCCGGACCAGCCGGTCGCGCAGGCGCTGGTCGACGATCCGCGCCTGCCGCTGGTGTCGGCGACGGGCTCGTGCGCGATGGGCCGCAAGGTCTCGCCCCGCGTGGCGGCACGGCTGGGTCGATGCCTGCTCGAGCTCGGAGGGAACAACGCGATCATCGTCGACAAGACCGCCGACCTCGATCTGGCGGCGCGGGCGATCTGTTTCGGGGCGGCCGGGACCGCCGGGCAGCGGTGCACGACGACGCGGCGACTGCTCGTCGAGGCCTCGATCGCCGACGAGCTGACGCAGCGCCTGGTGACCGCCTACCGGCAGCTCGCCGGTCGCATCGGCGACCCCCGAGACCCCGACAAGCTCGTCGGACCGCTCATCGACGCCGGCGCCCGCGACATGTTCGTGACCGCGATCGCCCGCGCTCGCAAGGAGGGAGGGCAGGTGCTCGTGGGGGGCGAAGTGGTCGACGGCCCCGGCTTCTTCGTCCAGCCCACGATCGTGGCGGCGCCCGAGGGCGACTTCCCGCTCATGGACGAGGAGACCTTCGCCCCGATCCTGTACGTCAAGCGGTTCGCCGACGGCGATCTCGCGTCGGCGATCGCGACCCAGAACCAGGTCGAGCAGGGGCTGTCCTCGGCGATCTTCACCGACAGCGTACGGGCGGTGGAGCAGTTTTGGAGCCCCGCGGGGTCCGACTGCGGCATCGCCAACGTCAACCTCGGCACGTCCGGAGCCGAGATCGGCGGGGCGTTCGGTGGCGAGAAGTCGACCGGTGGCGGGCGCGAGGCCGGCTCGGACGCGTGGAAGGCGTACATGCGTCGCCAGACCTGCACGGTCAACGGCAGCAAGGCCCTGCCGCTGGCGCAGGGCATTCAGTGGGACTGAGCCTGCGACGATCGCGAAGCGTTTGTGCCGGCCGATCCCGGGGCGCAGTGGTACAGTGGACGAACCGTCGCTGACGCGACGCGAGGCCACGCCGTGACCGGCGTGTCCGTTCACCCGACCGGAAGGAAGGAAACGCATGCCCATTACCGACGAGCTGCTGCGCCTGGGACGATCCGCCAAGCGCCTCAATCAGGGCTCGGATCGCCTCAACGAGATGATCCAGCGCATCGACACCGCTCTGGGGGCGCTCAACGTGGGACTGGACTACGTGCTGCGGCGGCCGATCGCCGAGAGCACGGGCCACGACCACAACGGCAAGCGCGTGATCGAGCTCAGCTACGTCGCGTACCAGAAGGTCAGCCGCAACTATCACCTCGTCATCAAGACGGTGAAGGTGATGGAGTCCAAGCTCGCGGCGGCCACCGAGGCGCCCGGGACGGTCACGCCGCTGCTGTCGGCACCGCGAAGCCTGCGCTACAAGGCCGTCGACGTGCTCCCCGAGCTCGTGACCGGGCTCTCGGATGCCGTCGAAGAGATGCTCGCCGCCATGGAGCGGCGCCAGCAGACGGCGGCCAAGCTCGTGGAGAATCTCGAGTCGGTCACGCGCGAGGCGACCGTCAGCGGCTCGTGGGTGGCGCCCGCGGACGTGCCGGGAGCGGCCGCCACGGCGGGTGTCTCCTCGCGCCATCCGACACCGAGCCCCTCGGAGGCGTCGGGCTCGCATCCGCCCGACGGGGACCCGAGCGCCTCGCGGCGCGGCCGCACGGTGCTGCTGGGCTCGAGCTAGCCGCTGCGAAGCAGCCGGCTCCGTGCCCGTGCCCGCACGAGTCCCCGGCATGCGGTGACTCGCCGCAGCTGCTACAACGCCCC
>CALBMM010000096.1 GCA_937896535.1 uncultured Pseudomonadota bacterium | reverse complement strand
GGGGCTACTTTCTTCGAGGGTTGGTCGGACCGGACCCCTCGTGTACCTTCGCGGCCATGGACCGTGGATTGGCCTTGATCTGTGCCGCCGTGCTCGCGCTCGGCGCCTGTGGTGACGATGGAAGCGGCGACGGAACGACCGCGGCCGGCTCGAGCTCGTCCAGCGACGCGACGGGCGTCAGTGCGACCGCGCCGCTGACGACCGGCGCGTCGAACATGACCACCGACGCGGGGACGACGAGCACCACGGGCACCGACCCCGACAGCACGACCGCGCCGCCGGCGACGACGGACGATCCGACGACCGACGGACCGATGTGCCCCAACGCGCCCGAGGGCGAGTACGCCGAGTGCCCGGGCTTCTGCGCCGGCGGTGGCTTCTGCCTGCAGCCGGGCGGCGACGTCGTCAACTGGGCGGTCTGCAGCCGCGGCTGCTTCGAGGACTGCAATTGCTGGCGTCCGCCCGAAGGCGATGGCGACGCCCCGGCCGTCTGCTCGCAGATCCTGACCAACGGCGGGAGCGCGTGCATCCTCGATTGCTCGGGCGGCCAAACGTGCCCGAGCGGGATGTCGTGCTTCGATGGCCTTTGCGCCTTCGACTTCGTGCCCGAGGCCACCTCGTCCGACAGCGGCGGCGACAGTGGCACGAGCGGCTCGACCGGCGGCGGCAGCGGCAGCTCCACCGGCGGCAACTGACGTCGCGGGCGAGATCAGCCGCGTTCGTCGGCGCCCACGTCGGGGAGCTCCCCCCGCGGCTCGCCGTCGATGTCGTGCAGACTCGCGTCGTCGCCGAGGCTGACCCCGGCGTCGATGGCGAGCGATCCATCGATGAGATGCAGGTCGCCCGCGAGCGGATCGACGAACTGGTTGAGCTCGACGCCCTCGAGGTTGCCCGCCACCGGCGCGCCGGCGTCGTCGCGAACGAGGATGTCCTCGGTCGTGAGGTTGTTGAGCACCTTCGCGGTCGTGCGGTCGAAGCGGTACTCGATGCCGCCGAACGACCCGATCGCCGACGCGACCGTGTTGTGGACGACCGCCGCATCGCAGACCTGCCACAGCGCGATGCCACTGTCGAAGCCAACCTCCGACGCCGCGATGCCGGTGCCCACGGCAGAGACGAAGTTGTCCTTGATGACCCCGCCGTAGTGGTCGTAGTCGCCGTCAGCGCAGGTCGGGTGCTCGATCGACCGTCGCCCCATCGGCTCCTCGTAGATGCCGAAGCGCAGCCCGACGGTGCAGTCGATCACGACGTTGCGAATGATGTCGTTGTAACCGGACGACTCCACGAACGACACCGCCGCGCCGCCGTAGCCGGTCGGGCACCAGAACCCGGAGATCACGTTGTCGCGGACCGTCCAGCCCACGGCGGCGTACCCCGTGACTCCCGAGGCCTGCTCGCACTGGTCGCCGAGCTCGGCCCGCCCTTCGTCGGTCATCATGATCGTCGAGCACGCGACCACGCCGTCATCGGACGGCTCGCCCGTGTACGTGGTGTTCATCTTGAACGCGGACGCGCCGGGGTCGAGCAGCCGCAGTCGGTACCCGACCACGCCGGTCACCACGACGCCTTCCTGGCCGGACGTGTGAATCATGTGCTCGGTCGGCCGCATCAACGTCATCTCGGCGATGGTGACGTTGGATGCCACCACCCCGATGAGCGTACCGGCCGTGCGCTGGCCGTCGAGGACGACGTCTTCGGGATTGCCCGAGGCCGAGCGCAGCGTGACGCCGGGGTTTTCGATCCACAGGCCGTCGGACATGGGGTACGTCCCCGACTCGAACAAGAAGGTGGTGCCCTCCGGCGCAGACGCGATGATGCCGTCGAGTGCATCGGCGTCGGCCGGCGTGACCATGACGATGTTGCCTTCGGGCGGACCCAGCGGCGCGCACACGTCACCCAGCGGCTGCCCCGGCTCACCGCCGGTGAGCGCGACGCCGTCATCGCCCGACGTGGGCCCGGTGTCGACGATGGCGTCGGTCGCGTTCGGATTGAAATCCGGGTTCGGCTCGCAACCGAGTCCGACCACGGTCGCGACCAGCACCCACGTCTCACGCCCCACGGTGCGTCGAGTGTAGGGCAGCGCCGGCGGGCAAGACCAGCGAGCCGACGGGTGTGACCTGCCACGACACGCCGTCTTGACCACGCAACCTCCGTTGGTGACGATGTCTCGCGCCCCGTCGCGCCCCCGACCTTTGTCGAGTCTCCTCCCGTTGCGCGTGTTCTTGTGGGCAGCGGCACCCGAAGCGTCGGTGCCGCCACCCGAGCCCGCGGTCGCGCCCGCCCCGGCCCAGGTCGCCGTCGCGCCGATCGAGGTCACGGGGACCATGCCGCCCCGAGCGCTGGACGAGCTGACCGCGGAGCTCGACGCGGGGCTGTCGAAGATCGGCTCGGCGTCCGCGCGACTGCCCGCGAACCTGGGCTGCACCGAGGCGACTTGCCTCGCCGAGGCCGCCCGCGGCGGCGGGTCGAGCTGGGTGGTGTGGCCCAAGGTCGGTGTGGTCGAACGCGACTACACGATCCGGGTCGAAGTCGTCGACGCCGGGTCGGGCAAGGTGGTCGCGACCGCCGAGCAGACCTGCGAGGTCTGTGGCGTGCGAGAGGCGGCGGAGACCCTCGGGGCCGTCACCGCCACGATCGGCGCCAAGCTGCAGGCGCTGCAGCGCGGACCGGCGGAGCTGTCGATCACGTCCGAGCCGGCGGGTGCGCTCATCGAAGTCGACGGCGAGCCGGCTGGCCGGGCGCCGCTGCAGCGGCAGCTCGAAGAAGGCGATCACTGGGTCGGCGCCCGCCTGCCCGGATACATCACCCAGCGCAACCGGATCTCGGCGGTCGCCGGGGTGGACGAGACGTTGCACTTCGCCCTCGAGCCCGCGCCGGTGGTCGACGAGGGAACGCAGAAGATCTCGAAGATGGAAGTCGCCGGCTGGACGCTGCTGGGCATCGGCGCCGCCGGCATCGCCACCGGCGTCGCGCTCGTCGTGATCGAGGAACGCCCCAACGAGCTCCGGTGCTCCGGCGACGACGTCGACCCGCTCGGCAACTGCCGCTTGCGCTACGCGACGCTCGAGCCCGGCATCGGTGTGCTCGCCGGCAGCGGTGCGATGGCGATCACGGGCTTGGTGCTCGCGCTGACCGGCCGCAAGCGGCGCAAGGGCCGGACGCGCGACGCGGCGCGAGCCCACGTGACGCCCGCGGGACTCGGCCTACAGGGCCGGTTCTAGCGTTTTCGGATCACCGCCCCGTGCGTTCGTCGAGCTTGTCGAGCCGTGACTGCGCCCGGCCGTCGCCGAGGGACTTGGCCTTCTTGTAGGCGGCGCGAGCCGCTTCGTACTGCACCACGCGCAGGTTGGCGTCGCCCAGCGACAGCCAGTAGCCCGCCTTCTTGGGCGCGAGCTTGACGGCGCGATCGTAGTGCCGGACCGCCTCGCCGTACTTGCCGCGATCGAAAGCGAGCTCGCCGAGGCCGGCCTGGGCGGCGTGGGATCCAGCGTCGAGCTCGAGCGCACGATGGTAGTGCTTGGATGCTTCGCCGTAGTCGCCGCGCGCGAAGGCCTGCTTGCCCGCCGTGACCTGGGCAGCCGCGGCCTTGCGCGCCGCCTTGCCGGTCAAGGCGGGCGGCTTGTCGCCGGTCTGCGCCGCCGATGCGGCTTGCGCATCGGTCTGCGGTGGTGCTTCCGGCTGCGGCGTCGCGATCGGCTTCGGCGCGGCCTTCGGCGCCGGCGTGGTCGGCTCGGCGCCCGCGAGCCTGGCGAGCTTGGCCGCCGACGTCGACGACACGGACTTGCGCTTGGCCAGCCGCGCGGTGCGGGCCTCGGGCGTCGGTGCGGCCAAGGCGTGCAGCGTCTGCGCGGCGTCGAGCTCGGCCTCGGTGAAGTCGCCGCTCGCGGCCTTCGTACGCAACGCGACGAGCTCGCCCAGCGTCAGGGCGGCGCGTTGCTTGGCGCGATCGAGCCCCGGCTCGAACATCAACGCGGCCGCGTAGTAGTCGATCGCGAAGGGGCGACCGCCGTCGCGATCCCAGTACTCGTCCCCGAGTCGAACCAGCGTGTCGGCGAACTCGGTGCGTAGCTCGGCCGCCTTCTCGTCGCCGAGACCATCGATCTCCCCGCCGAGGGCCTCGAGCGCGAGCACGGCCGCGTAGGCGGTCGGCTCGTCGGGAGCTTCGGCGGGCGGGTACACGTAGTAGCTCTTTGCCGCCGCCTCGTGGGCCGTCGCGGCGAGGGTCTGAACCTCGTCGGCGGGATCGGGAGGCGGCTGCGGGCGAAACCACCACGCCGCCGCACCGGCCGCCGCGGCCGAGACGACCGCCGCCACGACAATGGCGACCCGCTGCCGCCGACGCGACCGCAGGTCCCGCGTCATCGCGTACACCAGCGCATCCATCGACGGGTGACGCTTCGCCGGATCGAGGGCCATGCCCTGGCGCAGCGCGTCGGCCAGCCACACCGGCACGCCATCGCGGCGCGTCGGCACGGGCGGTGGACCCCGGCCGATCGCGGCGAGGCGCTCGTCGATGTCGTCACCGCCGAACGGACGAACCCCGAACAACGCCTCCCAAGCCGTCAGGCAGAAGCTGAACTGATCGCTGCGGGGATCGACCGCGCCCCCGGTCGCTTGCTCCGGCGCCATGAATGCCGGCGTGCCCAGCACCGTCCCGGCGTCGGTGATCACCGACAGCCCTTCCCCGCTCGGATGCGGCGTGGGGTTGGGCGTGGGATCGGACACCGGCGCCTGCACCTCGGAGACGCGCGCGAGCCCGAAGTCGAGGACGCGGGCGACGTCACCGGCGACAAGGACGTTGGACGGCTTGAAGTCGCGGTGCACGATGCCCTTCTCGTGCGCGGCCGCGAGCCCCCGCGCGGCGCCGATCAACAGGTCTCGCTTGCGTCGCCAATCGTCGCCGGCCTGCGACCACCACGAGCGCAGCGTCGCGCCCTCGACGAGCTCCATGGCGACGAACAGCCCGCCCTCGTGGTCGCCCACGTCGAAGATCGTCACCACGTTCGGATGCGACAGCTTGGCCATCGCCCGCGCCTCGCGGTGCAGTCGCGCGTGCATCTCGGCGGACTCGCGCGCATCCCGAAACGACGGCGCGATGAGCTTGACCGCCACGCGTCGGTCCAGCTCCGGGTCGTAGGCCGAGTACACGACGCCCAGCCCGCCCTTGCCGATCCGCTCGATGATGATGAAGCGCCCGATCTTGACCGGCTCGAGCGCGTCGCCGAACAGGGCCGCCCGCAATCGTCCCCGCAGCTGGCGCTCCTCCGGCGCCGCGTTGGCGTCGACGAAGGGTCGCGTCGGTGCGTCTTCTTCCGCATCGACCGGCCGCATCGGCGCTCACATTACCACCGGAGGCTGCTAGTCTCCGCCGCCGTGCGGACGGATGCGCAGCTTCTGGATGCCTGGCGGACCGGCGAGGCCACCGCGGGGCGCGAGCTGTTCGACCGCCACATCGCATCGGTGAGCCGCTTTTTGCGGGGCAAGCTCGACCCCAACGCGCGCGAAGACCTCATCCAATCCGTGTTCTTGTCCTGCCTGGCGCCGGGGGTGAGCCTGCAGGGCTCGTCGAGCTTTCGCGCCTACATCCTCCGCGCCGCACGCAACCGGCTCATCGATCACTACGCGGCGCGTCAGCGTCAGGTCGGACGGTTCGACCCGATGCTGCAATCGGTGGCCGACGCCGGACCCTCACCGAGCGTGGCGGTCGCGCGACACCAGCAAGAACGTGTGCTCTTGCACGGCCTGCGGATGCTCCCGCTGGACCTTCAGCTCATCTTGGAGCTGCACTACTGGGAGGAATTTTCGACCGCCCAACTCGCCGAGGTCCTCGACATCCCGCAGGGCACCGTCAAGACGCGCCTGTGGCGGGCCCGCGCCCTGCTGCGAGATACGCTCGAACGCTCCGAGCGCGATCGGACGCTGCTCGAGGACACGCTGCGCAACATCGACGACTGGGCCCGCTCGCTCCGCGACGTCGCAATCGACGACGACGACTGAATCCTGGGGCCGGCAGACCCCATCGAGAACGTTGCTCGGTAGCCGATCCGACCAAAAAAACACGTGAACCGGTCGCCGGGTCGCTCGTCTTGGACGCGCGATGGGACGGCAGAGAACTCGCCCAACTCGCGGCGTATCGGGGGGTGTGGTCGGCGTGATCGCCGGCTTGCTGGCGCTTTCGGGCTGCTACGACGGCCGCGACGACGACGCCCAAGGCCAGGACGGCTCGGCCACCGCCGACGGTGACGGCGGCGACGGGGCCGACGACGGGCCGACCCCCGAAGCCCCGGAGGCCGGAGGTGTCGGCATCGCGGGTCTGCGTCGGCTCTCGCGCGACGAGATCGACGCCACGCTGCGCGACCTGCTCGGCGATGACACCCGTCCCGCCACCACCAACCTCCCCGAGGATGCGGTCGACCCGTTCGACAACGACGTCTCGACCCAGGACCCGACCACGATCGTGGTCGAGGGCGCCGAGGCGCTCGCCAACGACGTGGCCAGCCGGCTCGCCGCCGATCCGACGCGTCGCGATGCCGTCGTCGGCTGCACCCCCAGCGGCGCGGCCGACGATGCGTGCATGCGCAGCTTCGTGACCGACTTCGGTCGCCTCGCCCTGCGCCGCCCCCTGACGACCGAGGAGATCGAGGACTGGACCGCGCTGGGCCTGCAGTGGGCCGGCAGCGGCGGCGACTTCTACGACGGCGTGGACGTGGTGCTGCGGGTGTTCTTGCAGCACCCGAACTTCCTGTATCGCGTCGAGATCGGCCGCGAGAGCGAGGAAGCCGGCGTCTACAAGCTCGACGACTTCGAGGTCGCCACGCGCCTGTCCTACTTCATCTGGGGCTCTGCGCCCAACGCCCAGCTGCTCGACACGGCCGAAGCCGGCGAGCTCGACACGCCCGAACAGATGCTCGCCGCGGCCGAGTGGATGCTCGACGACCCCCGCGCCCGCGATCGCGTCGACCGCTTCCACGCCATGTGGCTGGGCTACCACGCCCTGCCCCACTCGGCCGAGCTGACGACGGCGATGCGGACGGAGACGCGCGCGCTGCTCGAGGACGTGATCTTCGACAACCCCCGCGCGTACGCGGACGTGTTCCTCGCCGAGGGCTCGTACATCAACGACACGCTCGCGCAGCTGTACGGTCTGCCGAGCCCCGGCACGGACGAGATGGTCTGGACCGACTACGGCGACTCGGGTCGGGCCGGGCTGCTCTCGCACGGTTCATTCTTGTCGGTCGCCGCCAAGTTCGGTGACACGAGCCCGACACAGCGCGGGTTGCTCATCCGGACGCGCCTGCTGTGCCAGGAGATCCCGTCGGCGCCGGCCAACGTCGATGTCGACAACCCGCCGCAGAGCCCCGACAGCGACTGCAAGTGGGATCGCTACGCCGCCCACCGCGAAAACGGGGCCTGCGCCGGCTGCCACGAGCAGGTCGATCCGATCGGCTTCGGCCTCGAGCAGTTCGACCAGATGGGCCAGTACCGCACGGTCGAGGCCGAGAGCCCCGAGTGCGCGATCGAAGGCCGCGGCGCGATCGACGGCACCGACTTCAGCGGTCCCGCCGAGCTGTCGCAGTACATCGTCGACAACGCGCTGCTCGACGCGTGCGTGGTGCAGCAGGTCTATCGATTCGCGATGGGTCACCCGGCCGACGAGGTCGAAGCGCGCGTCCTCGAGGACATGCAGACCTCCTTCGCCGACCACGGACGCTTCGACGAGCTCGTGCTCAGCCTCGTGGGCGACGAGGCTTTCGGCTACCGCCGCGACGGCTGAACGAAGAAAGGACGACAAAGATGGCACGCTCTCTCAATCGACGAACCTTCCTTCGTGGCCTCGGCGGTGTGGCGGTCGCCCTGCCCGCCCTCGAGATCATGCTCGACGCGCACGGCGAAGCCCTCGCCGGCGGCGGGCCGCTGCCCGGCCGCTTCATGATGTCGTTCGACGGCGGCGCGCTCGGTGCCGACGGCGACCCGGTCGTGAACCTGTACGCGCCCGATACGGTCGGTCCCAACTACGACCTGAAGACGGCGATCATGCCGCTGGGCGACTACGGCGGGATTCAGAGCGAGGTCTCGGTGATCTCCGGCCTGCTGCTGCCCTACGGAACGAACCCGATCCCCCCCGGTGGCTGGGCCAGCGAGTTCCACATCCAGGCGCTCGGACCCCTCATCTCCGGCATGCGCAACAGCTCGACCGACGACAACGGCGTCAACGGACCCACCGCCGATCAGATCGTCGCCGACGCGATCGGCCAGGACACCACCTTCCGCTCCCTCGCCTACCAGGTGCAGGCGAGCTGGTACCTGACGCAGAGCGCCCCCTACGGCCGTGACGTGATCTCGTATCGACAAGAGGGCGGCTCGCTGCAGGCCAACCCGGGGCAAGTAAGCCCACGAGCGGCCTATCAGGCGTTGTTCACGGGCTTCATCCCGCCCGACCCGGCCGACGCCGGCGCGGTGATGGACGAGCTCGCCAAGCGCCGCTCCGTGCTCGACCGAGTCGGCACGAGCATCGAGACCCTGATGCCGCAGCTCGGGCTCGCGGACCGCCAGCGGATGGAGCTGCACTTCAACGAGATCCGCGAGCTCGAGCTTCGGCTCGCCGCGGTCCCGCCGACGGGTGGCGCGGGCTGCTCGATGTTCCCCGACCCGGGCCCCGACCCGGCCGTGGGCGGAAACAACTCGTCCAACGGCGGCAGTGGCTTCGACACCAACGCGGGCTGGAGCGACGAGACGACCCGCGCCCGCGTCTTCGCCGACCTCATCCACATGGCGTTCACCTGCGACCTGACGCGCTCGGTGGCCTGGCTCATGACGATGGCGCAGTCGCACATGTCGATCCACCCGCTGACGGGGATCCCTTACGACCAGCACGAGCTCGGTCACGGTGGTGGCACCACGCAGGACATGTCCGAGATCCGCGCGTGGCACATCGACCACTTCGCGTACCTGTGCGCCCGCCTTCGCGACACCCCCGAGGGCGCCGGCAGCGTGCTCGACAACTGCGCGCTGGTCCACTTCAACGAGGCCGGCCACGGCTACGACCCGGGCAGCGGCAACGAGAACTCGACGCACTCCACCGAGAACATGTGCATGCTGCTCGCGGGTCGAGCCGGCGGATTGCAGGCGGGCCAGCACGTCGTCACGAACAATGCGCACCCCGGCCAGGTGTTCAACACCGCCATGCGGGCCCTCGGCGTCAATCAGGAGCTGGGCGAAGTCACGGGGATCATCGAAGGCCTGCTGTAGCGCTATCCTGCGGGCGTGGAGATGCCCACCCCCGAGGCGATGGAGCGCGTGCTCCTGGAGGCGATTCATCGCGAGCCCGATGCCGAGGTGATCGACCGTCCGGACTGGAAGCAGGTGCGGACGCCGTCGAGCCGACGGTCCAATCACAACAAGGTCGTGGTCGCGCGACTGGAGTCGGGCAACGCCGACCCGCTCATCGCCGAGGTCGCCGCCGAGCACGAGGCGCGCGGCGCTTCGTTTCAGTGGGTGGTCGGACCGAGCTCGACGCCCTCGGATCTGGCGCGACGACTCCTCGACGCGGGACTGGACCTCGTGGGGCCATCGCTGGGCATGGCCCGGCTGATCGGCGACGAGACACTTGCGCTCGACGTACCGGGGCTGACGGTCGAGGAGGTCACGACCGAGGCCCACGTCGAGGCGTACGCCGACGTGACCGCGGCCGGATGGGAGCGCGGGCCGGCGTTTCGCGACACGGTCGCGTACATCGGCCGCAAGTACCTGAGCCCTTCGGCGCCGACACGGTCGTGGATCGCCTCGCTGCACGGCGAGCCGGTGGCGACCTCGCACCTGCGCTTGATGTCCGACTGCGGATACCTGCAAGGCTGCGCCGTGGTGCCCGCGCGACGCCGCCAGGGAATCTACGGAGCGCTGGTCCGTCACCGTCTCGACGTGCTGCGCGCGATGGGCATCCACGTGGCGGTGATCTTCGCGGCGGCGAACACCTCCGGGCAGGGCTGCCGAAAGCTCGGCTTCACCACCGTCTGCGAGGCCGAGTTCTACGAGATGAAGCCGCAGCCGTAGCGGTCCCAGGACTCGGCCACCGACCCGGCATCGGGCAGAGCGCGTCGTCGCCCCGACCGCGGTACCCTCGGCGGGAGTGGAGGACACCGAACTCGGCGCCACGATGCTCGGCGATCCGGATGCGACCGGGCCGACCCCGAAGCTCGACCGTCCTCCCCTGCGCAAAGGCGACTCGCTCGGGCGCTACGTCATCATCTCGGTGCTCGGCTCGGGCGGCATGGGTGTGGTCTACGGCGCGTACGACCCCGACCTCGACCGACGGGTGGCGATCAAGCTGCTCCGCATCGGCGACGGATCACGGACCGACACGTACGGACGCGGCCGACTCATCCGGGAAGCCCAGTCGCTCGCCAAGCTCGCGCACCCCAACGTGATCACGGTCCACGACGTCGGTGAGCACGACGGTCGGGTGTTCGTGGCCATGGAGTTCATCGGCGGGCCCACCCTCAAGACTTGGCTCGATGCTCGCCCGCGGGGCCCGCAGGAGGTTCTCGACGTGATGCGCCGAGCGGGGCGGGGCCTGGTGGCGGCCCACGCCAAGGGGATGGTCCACCGAGACTTCAAGCCCGACAACGTGATGCTCGAGCTCGATGCCGGCGGCGTACGACCCGAGCGAGTGTTGGTGATGGACTTCGGCCTCGCGAGCCCGGCCGGGTCGAAGGGGAGCGGATCACCCGACCTCGACCTCGATACCAGCGGCGGCTCGCTGAGCTCGATGGAAAAGGTCGCCAACCTCACGCGTACCGGCGCGGTGATGGGCACGCCCGCCTACATGGCCCCCGAGCAGCATGCCGGTGCGGCCACCGACGCACGCACTGATCAGTTCTCCTTCTGCGTGACCCTCTACGAGGCGCTGTACGGGCGTCGCCCGTTCGAGGGCGATTCTCTGCCGGTGCTGACCGCCAACACGATGCGCGGCAAGGTGCTGCCGCCCCCGCCGAAGTCCGGCGTGCCGCGTTGGCTGTTCGACGTCGTACGCCGCGGCCTGTCGGTCAAGCCGAGTGCGCGCTGGGGCTCGATGGGCGAGCTGCTCGACGCCCTCGACCGCGACCCCACTCGCGCTCGCCGACGGGTCGTGGCGCTCGCGGCAGTCGGCGGTCTGTTCGGGCTCGGCTACCTCGGCTTCGATCTGGCGGAGAAACGGCGACTGAGCGAGTGCGAAGCCACGGCCGCGACGATCGACGACGTCTACCGTCCGGATGTGGCGCAACGGATTGAAGAGGCATTCTCGGCCACGAAGCTCGACTTCGCCGAGGACACCTGGGCGCGACTTGAGCCCCTGCTGAAGGCACGTGCGGACGAGTGGCGGGACGCTCGTTACGAGGCGTGCGCGGATCAGCAGCTCGCCGCGAACCTGCGGGACGCGCAAGACGACTGCTTCGAGCTCAATCGCCAGGCCTTCATCGACGAGCTCGACGACCTTGCGAACGCCGACAAGAACCGGGTGAGCACCGCGTTGGGCCGGAGCCTGCAGCGCGTCCCGCTGCGGTGTCTCGACGAGAACTGGCTGCGCCATCGTCCGCCCTTGCCCCAGGACCCCGAGGCGCGCGCCGAGGTCTTCGCGATCCGACGCGACCTCGCACGCGCCGCGACGCTGCGGGGCAGTGGGCGGTACGAGGAGGCGATGTCGCTGTCCGACGACGCGTTGGCCCGCGCGCAGCAACGCGAGCAGACGTCGTTGATCGCGGCCGGCCACCTGTCGCGCGCACGGACGCTCAGCGCGCTGGGAAGATCGGCCGACGCGGAGACGGCCTACGAGGAGGCGTTCTTCGTGGCGCGTGCCAACGACTACGTGGAGACGGCACGCGGCGCCGCGCATCAGCTGATGCACCTCACCGCGCAAGAGCGCAACGACCTCCGCAACGCTCGCCGGTGGGCCCGCCACGCCCGAACGCTACCGACCGACGACAGCGGCCCGCTCGACGAGGCCGACTACGCGATCAACCTCGCGCGGATCGAATTCGTCGCCGGCCACTATGCCGAGGCGATCGAGCACTTCGAGACGGCGGAGAAGATCTACGTCGAGCACCTGAGTTTGGGCTCGCCCCAGGCGTTGTCGGCGATCCAGGGCAAGGCGTCGGCGTACGCCGAGTTCGGCAAGCACGAGGAGGCGATCGAGGCGATCGAGGCCACCCTCGCCACGAGCGAATCCGTGTTCGGCGCGCGCTCGCCGAGCGCGGCCGAAGCTCACAACACGCTGGGCGCGGCCCTCATCAATCAGCACCGCTTCGACGAAGCGCGCACCCACCTCGAGACCGCCGTGGAGATCTACGAGACGAACGGGCTCGACGGACTCCTCGGGTCGCCCCTCGACAACCTCGTCACGGTCGCGATCGCCTCGAGGGACACGGACAACGCGCTGAAGCTGTCCGAGCGCGCCGTCGCATTCCGCAAGCGCACCACCCCCGAGGGCCATCCCACCGTCGGCAACGCGCTGTTCAACTACGCTCAGGTTCTCGGCGACGTCGGCCGCTACGACGAATCGATCGCCGCATACACCGAGGCGCTCGGGATCTACGAGCGAAGCCTGGGCAAGGCACATCCGCGCGTCGCCGACACGCTCTACAACGTGGCGATCGCGGTCGATGAAGCCGGCGAGCACGAGCGCGCGTTGCAGATGTATCAGCGCAGCCTCGAGATCCGCCGCGACTCGCTCTCGCCCGATCACCCGCACCTGGTCTGGTCGGCGCTGGGCATCGCCAACGTCGCGATTCAGCTCGAGCGGTTCGGCCTCGCGCGCGACGCTCTCGAGCCGTTCGTGGAACGGGCGGGCACCGACGAGAAGATGGATCCCGTGCTGCGCGCGCTCGTCCTGGGGCTGTCGGCCTCGACACTGCACGAGCTCGGCGAGCCCGCGAGCGCGATCCCACGCTTCGAGCGCGCGGTCGAGCTCGCGGACCACCCGCGGCAAGCGCCCACCAACCGAGCGGAGCTGAGCTTCGGTCTCGCGCGTGCGCTGTGGGACGCCGACGTGGATCGGCCGCGCGCGATGGAGCTGGCCGAGCACGCGCGCGAGCAGCTCGCGAAGCTGACCGCGCCCGGCGATCCTCGGCGCGACGAGGTCGAGACCTGGCTGAAGGAGCATCGGCCGTGAAGCCCGTGCGATCCGCGCAGCGCCTCGGCGCGACAAGCCTCTGAGATTCAACCACTTTTCACGACGTATCCGAGCCGACGCGACCTGTAATCTGCCGCGGCGTCGCGCGACACACGAGACGAGGCCGCCGCGACGGTGGCCCGGGGGTGTCGCGTGCAGGGGAGTTTCGTGAAGTGGACGGGAGCGCTCGCGCTCGGATTGCTCGCGCTGTCGGCGTGCAAGGACGACGGTAGCAGTGACGCGGACACCGACGACGGCTCCACCGGGGCCGACGGTGACGGTGACGGCGGCGACGATGGCGTCGCGGCGTGCGACGACGATCCCGGGCCTGGTCGCGTCGGGCTGCAGCGATTGACCCGGGCCGAGTACAACCGCACGGTCCGCGACCTGTTCGGCGTCACGTCCAATCCGGCCGACGTCTTCCCGCCCGACTCGTCGACGGCGGGATTCGACAACAATGCGGCGAGCCTGACGGTGAGCCCTCAGCTGGCGGCGTTGCTGCTCGACGCGGCCGAGACGGTCGCCGCCGAAGCGATGGCCAACGTCAGCGCTCAGATCCTCGTGTGCGCCCCGGCGCAGGACGAGCTGTGTGCGCGACAGACCCTGCAAGCCCTCGCGCTCCGCGTCTACCGTCGCCCGGCCAAGGACGACGAGATCGACGACCTGATGGTCCTGCACCAGTTCGCCCTCGACGAGGGTGACGGCTTCGACGCCGGTATCGAGTACGCGCTGGCGGCGATGTTGGTGGCTCCGCAGTTCCTGTACCGCAGCGTCCCCCCGGACTCGATGCACTTGCTCGACGCCGGACAGGTCAGGCCGCTCGACGACTACGCGCTCGCGACGCGCCTGTCCTACTTCCTGTGGGGCAGCACTCCGGACGACGCTCTGCTCGCCCGCGCCGGCGCCGACGATCTGGCCGACCCGTCCGTCCTCCGAGAGGAGTTCGATCGCATGCTCGCCGACCCTAGATCGGACGCGCTGTACGACGGCTTCGTGCGTCAGTGGCTGCAGCTGGGCAAGCTCGGCGCGGCCGCGCCCGACCCGACGCTCTTCCCGACCTTCGACGACGATCTGCGCGACGACATGCTCGCGGAAGTGCAGATGTTCTTCGAGGATCTGCGCGCCCGCGACGGCAGCCTGCTCGAGATCCTCACCGGCACGCGAACCTACGCCAACGCCGAGCTGGCGGGCATCTACGGCATCGACGGCGTCACGGGCGACGCGCTGACGGTCGTCGATCTCGACCCGACGCAGCGGGCCGGCGTGCTGACGATGCCGGCGATCCTGACGATGAACTCCAACCCGGACACGCCCAACATCGTGCGCCGCGGGGTCTGGCTCGCCGAGGCGATCCTCTGCGAGGAGCCGCCGCCACCGCCCGAGGGCATTCCTCCCGCGCCCGACCCGGCGCCCGGCGAGTCCGAGCGCGACCGACTCGCGCGACACCGAGCGGACCCGAGCTGCGCGAGCTGCCACAACCTCATCGACCCGCTCGGCTTCACCTTCGACAACTACGACGCGCTCGGCAACTGGCGTGACGAGGTCGACGGCCAGCCCGTCGACAACCTCGGCCAGCTGCCCGACGGCACCGAGGTCGCCGGCGTGGTCGCGCTCGCCGAGCAGCTGGCGACGACCGACCAGTATCCGAGCTGCGTGACCGAGAAGGTGATGACCTACGCGCTCGGTCGCACCGTTGCGGCCGACGAAGAGTGTGTGGTGTCGGCGATCGGGTCGGCGAACGTGACCGCCGACTCCACGGTCTCGGACCTGCTGTGGGCCGTGGTGCGCAGTGACGCCTTCCTTTCCGAAGAGATCGTGGGGAACTGATGAGCCGCCGATTCATGCCTTCCCGCCGCACCTTCCTGCGCGCCGCCGGCGTCGCGGTGTGCCTGCCCGCCCTGCCCTCGCTGCTGCCCACGTCCGCGCGCGCGGGTGGAGCCGGACCCACGAAGCGGTTCGTCTCGCTGTTCTTCCCCAACGGCACCACCCAGCGCCAGGACTGGCAGCTGACGGGCTCGGGCGCCAACTACACGATGGGCACGGCCCACGCGAGCCTGCAGGCGTGGCAGAGCAAGCTGTCGATGTTCAAGAACCTCGACGGAGACTACGGCGGCGCACCGGATCACTCGCGCGGAACCGCATCGTTTCTGACCGGTGCGCCGATCAGCAACAACAACAACCCGGAGGTCGAGCAGTCGATCGACCAGGCGATCGCAACCTACCTCGATCCGTCGACGTCGATCCGCTCGCTGCACCTGGGACCCACGCCGTACCCCAGCGGCCCCCCTTCGGACACGGGCTGGCCGTCCGGCTACAACACGTACATCTCGTGGGCATCGACGACCTCGCCGAATCCGCCCCTCGAGAGCGCCCAAGTCGCGTTCGATCAGGTCTACGTCCCCGGCGGCAGCGATCCGGCGCTCGCCGACAAGCGCATGCGCTTGCAGCAGAGCATCCTCGACCACACGCTGGACCAGATCGACACGATCACCCCGCGCCTGGGCTCCGACGACGCGAAGAAGCTCGACGAGTACCTGACCGCCGTGCGCGACGTGGAGAGCAACCTGCAAAACCAACCGCCGAAGGCGGGCTGCGGCGGGGTGGTCGCCCCGCCGGGTGACGGGCTGGACTTCGCCACGCACACGCAGGCGATGCTCGACGTGCTCGTCCTCGCGCTGCAGTGCGACGCGACCCGCATCGTGACCTACTCGATGGACTACGGGTTCGGGAACAAGGACTTCACGTTCCTCGGCGCCGGCAACGGCAAGCACCACAACCTCAGTCACTCCGGCAGCACGCAGCAGATCCTCGACAACCACAAGGCGATCGTTCGGTTCTACATGGACCAGCTCGCGTACTTCCTCGAGAAGATGGACGGGGTCGACGAGGGCGGAGCGTCCCTGCTCGACAACTCCGTGGTCTACATGGGCAGCGATGTCGGCGACGGCTGGTCGCATTCGCACGCCAACCTGCCGTGCATCCTCGCCGGCGGTGGTGCTGGGGCGCTCACCCCCGGTCGGCTCATCGACGCCAGCGGGGCGAGCTACGACAGCGTGCTGCTGGCCCTGGCGCACGCCATGGACGCGCCGCTGGCCTCGTTCTCCGGGGCGAGCAATCCCTTCGGCAACCTGTAGGGCCGGCGCGAGCGCGGCGACGGGTGCTTTCCCCGTCGTCGCCGGGCACGCGCGGTGAGATGATCGCCGCACGCCCATGGACGACGCCACGCCGTACGCGCTTCCGATCGACCCCGACGTTCCCGTCGCGCCCGCGCGCGTCGTTCACCGCCTCGAGGTGGCATCGTTCGACGTCGGCGTGGAACGAGCGTTCGTCGAACTCGTCGGCGACGGGTTGGCGACGGGTGTGCGCGTGCCGGTCCTCGTGGCCCGCGGCGCTCAGCCGGGCCCGGTCTTCGGGTTGACCGCGTCGGTCCACGGCAACGAGCTCAACGGCATCCCCGTCATCCACGAGCTGTTTCGCGAGCTCGACGTGACCAAGCTGCGTGGCACCGTGGTCGGAGTCATCGCGGCGAACGTGCCGGGCCTGCACCTCAACCAGCGCGGGTTCATCGACGGCAAGGACCTCAACCGCATCATGCCCGGCAAAGCCAACGGTTCGGTCAGCGAGGTGTACGCCTACCGGCTCCTGCACCGCATCGTCGATCAGTTCGAGCTGCTCATCGACCTGCACACCGCGAGCTTCGGCCGGATCAACTCACTGTACGTTCGCGCCGACCTCACCAACGATCGAACGGCCGTGATGGCCGACCTGCAGCACCCACAGATCCTCGTACACAACGAGGCGAGCGACCACACGTTGCGCGGGGCGGCGATGGAGATGGGCATTCCGGCGATCACGGTCGAGATCGGCAACCCGCAGCGATGGCAACGCAGCTACACGCTCGGTGCGCTCGCCGGCGTGCGCCGCGTGCTGCAGTGGGCGGGCATGCTCGAGCACGTCCCCGAGCCACGCACCGACCAGCCCGTCGTCTGCGACAAGTCCAAGTGGATGTTCACCGACCGAGGCGGTCTGCTCGAGGTCCTGCCGGGACTACGGGATTTCGTCAAAGAGGGACAGCGCGTGGCCGTGGTCCACAACGCCTTCGGCGATCCGATCCGGGAGTACCGCGCCCCGTACGACGGCATCGTGATCGGCAAGAGCACCAACCCCGTCGGCTACACGGGCGCGCGGATCATCCACCTCGGTCGCGTCGCCTCGGCCGACGCGTTCCCGGCGTTGAGCGGCGCCTCGTAGGCCGAAGGCTCTACTTCGCGGCGTCGTCGAGCGCCTTGCGGGCGGTCTCGGCGACTTCGGGCACCGAGCTCTGCGCGTGCTTTTCGAAGACCGGCTCGAGCGAGGGATGGTCCCGCAGGTACTGACGGACCGCGCGCAGGCCCACGAGCAACGCGACGGTATCCGACTCGTCGGATATCGCCTTCTCGATCGCAGCCCGACTGTCGGGTTGGTCACGATAGAGGCCACCGCTGAGATTGTAGGACCATGCGCGCACGGTCGCTTCCTTGCTTTCGAGGCGAGTGCGCACCACCCGATCTCGCTGCGCGGCGAACTCCTTGGTCATCGGGCTGACCGCTTTCTGCATCGCTCGGAACTCGTCGTAGGGCTTGCAACCCCGGATCTGGCTGTTCATGTCGAACGAGCAGGTCTTGGCGGCGTCGAACAGCTTGGCGATCGCGTTGCCGGTTTCATCCAGGCCCGAGTTGTCGAGCGCGGCGTCCAGACCATCCACGGCAGCCGCCGCGTCGACGACGACGGGAGCGTCCTTTTCGGTGGCCTCGTCCGCGTCGCGCTTGTCTTCGGCCCCCGGCTCGGCCTCGCGTGCCTCGGTCTTCGGCTTGGACGGTGGCGCCGCGTCCTTGGCCGCCTCCGAGGGCGCCTTGTCGCACCCTGCCAAGGCGAACAGCAGCGGCAACGCGATCGACGAGATCCGCCGGTCGAGCCAGCCGTGGCTTCCAGGAGCGGTAGCACGGGCCGCGGTCATCACGAGTCGGGTGGGTGCATTCATGGCGGGTGACCTTTCAGCCCCCATGGACGCGCGAACGACCGACCCACCTCAGACGGCGCGTGGTTTTTCGGCAACCGGCTCGGGTTGCGCTCACGACCCGCGGGCAGCTTTCGCCAAGGCGTGGATCGAGCGTGTGCTAGCTCCAGCCCTCGGCGAGCACGGTCTCGCCGGAGAGGGTCGACGTCTCGGGGGCGGCAGCGAAGCGTTGGTCGACCCGCTGGTAGCGAACCGTCCAACGCACGGCGTGCGGGGCCGCGACCGCAGGCAGCTGCAGCTCCACGGTCGCCTGGCCGTGCAGTCGGTCGTCGGGCACCTCCGGCGGCGCAGCATGGCGATCGCGCGTCCACTTCGGCGGCGGAAAGTGACGGGCGAGATAGCGATGCGTCGTGCCGACGACGTTGCCCTCGTCGTCGATCGCTTCGGCACGAAGCTCCAGCCGTCGGAACAGGTCGCCCGTGGGAAAGCTGTGACCCACGCCGACCGGCGTCAGGTCGAAGATCATGCGGCCATCGTCGGTGCGGTCGACGACCACCTCGATCGCCTCACGCAGCAGGGCCTCGTTGCGCGTGACGTTGAAGCCGTGCCCCGCGTGACGGTCCTCGCCTTCGGCCCCCATGTGGCAGTCGGCGCACGCGATGTCCGCGAAGTCCGAGCGCGCGTGCTCGGTGATGGTCAGCTGCATGGGCCCGGGGTCTCGGTTGCGAGCCGTGCGAGGAAAGTCGAACTCGTGACAGCCGGCACACGCGGCGTCGCCCTCGAGCTTGGGCGTCGGAAGCAGCTCGTGCGGGCTCGCGGCCACGTCGGCGTCGAGCGTGGCCATGATCTCGTTGCCGTCGTCGCCGGCGACGTGGCAGGTCACGCAGGTCACGCCGGCCGCGGCGGCCCAGGTCGGGGGCGGCTCGCTCGCGTCGGCCTCCGGCGCGTGGCATCCCTGGCACGTCTGTCTCGGCTCACGCGCGAACGATCGCTGGAACACCGGATCGGAGTACGCGGTGTGGTGCGGCGAGTCGCGCCACTCGGCGGCCTCTTCGACGTGGCAGCGCTCGCACGCGTCGTTGAGCTCGGCACGCGTCAGCCCGGAAAGGTCGAGCTTGGACCGCGGCGTCGCATGGGCGGACGGTGAGGTCGACGCGATCGTCGGCGTCGGGTCGACCGTGGGCGCGATCGGCAGCGTTGCGACCGCGTACAGCCCCGCCGCGGCGCCGAGCAGCGCCAGACCGGAGACGAGCCCCTCGAGCCCGCGGCTACGGTTCACGGCGCCCCCGTGCGAATGCTGCCAACACCGAGCTCGACACCCGCGACGGGCGCGGACGCGGTGGGATCCAAGTCGGCGCGATACAGCTCCTTCGTGTCCTGTGCCCCGGAGATCCACATCGCATCGTCGCCGCGAGCCAGCGTCACTTCTGGTGCCTTGACCCCTTCGGGCCGAGCGAGCGTGTGCCAGTCCCCGCCGGCACCGCGGAACAACACCTCGTCGGCGTCGTCGGTCTCGGCCACGGCCCACAACCCGCCGCCTTCGCCCGACAGCAGTTGCTTGACCTTGCCGTCGGCGGGGATCGCCTCGAAGCGGAAGCGCCCGCCTTCGTGCCGAAGCAGGTAATGGGTGGCGTCGTCCTCGCTCACGCCGTCGCGCATCACGAACGCCGCACCGTTGCGCGACGTGGCCGCCATCAGCGTGGGCACCCACCGACGCCCCTGCGTCTGCGGCAGACGGACGGCATGCTTGCGCACACACTCCGCCGAGTCGTCGTCTCGGCAGCTCCGCTGCACGATGAAGCGGTCGTCGCCGTAGGTCTCTCCGAACACGAACACCCGGCCGCCCGGCGTCTCGTACAGGTCGACCGCTTCCATGTCCTGGGCGAACGGCTCGAAACCCGGCGACGCCGCCCCACCGGCGATGCGGACGATCGACAGGCCGACGCTCGGCTGCCAGGTCATGTCGGCGAGCAGCAACCCGCCGCGTCCGCTCGTTCGGACCAGGGCCGTGCCCATGTCGTCGAACGTGTTCTCGCCGCCGTAGCCGAGCGGCTCGGGAATCTTCTGGGAGACCCACTTGTGGTTGCCGCGCCAGCGCATGAACTGCAGCACGGTGAAGGACTCGCGCTCGCCGTTGTGCTCTCGCGCGGAGATCCGCCACGCGTTGTCGCCCCAGCTCCCCTCCACTTCACCGGCGCGGCGCAGTGCCCGGGGGCGCGCGGCGTCGACTTCGGGTCGGGCCTGCCAGACGCCGTCGACGAGCTCGTGGGCCACCCCCCCGACGCGGCTGAGCAGACCTCCCTCGAGCGCGACGAGCGTGACGTCGTCGTCGAAACGGGCGGCCTCGGTCCAACGGGGCTCCACGTTCGTCACGGCCCCCTCGGGAATCGGCGTGGGATAGGCGAGGTCGCGGATCGCCGCGGGATCCGCCGGCGGGCCGGGTGCCACCGGCTCCGGGGTGGCCACGGGTGTCGGTGCGGGGACCTCGACGGCGACGATCGGCGTCGGCGACGGGACCGACAACGACGGCAGCGGCTCCGCGGGCGATTGCGCGACCTCGGAGATCTGCGCGCCGGCGGCGATCGGCACCGGTGGCGACTCGGGCACCGGCGCCTCGACCGAGGTGCAAGCGACGACCAGGGGAAGCAGGGCGAGAACGTTTCGGCGCATGACGGTCCTGTCGCGTCCGGGCACGCGCCGGCCGTGACAGACGGCCCGGCGTCACCACCTGGACGCTGCTTTCACGCCCGTCCGAGCCCGTGCATTCCGTGCGGTCGCGCGTCGGGTGCGGGCATGTACGCCGCGCCGTCCGCTCCGGAACGCCTTGCCCCAGGTCGAGCGCGACCGGCGTCGTCACTGCCAGCGATTGCGGCCGCCGAGGTCGTGCACGGCCGAAAAGCCGTGCATGGCCAGCAGTTTCTTGGCCCGGGCCGAGCGCATTCCGCTGCGGCAGTACACGACGATGTCGCCGGCCTTGTCGCCGAGCTCGCCGAGGCGATCACCGAGCTCCGCCAGCGGGATGTTGACCGCCCCCTCGATGTGCTCGTCGTCGAACTCTTCGCGCGTGCGGACGTCGACGAGCCGGGCACCTTCATCGACGAGCGCACGTGCCTGCGTGCCCGAGACGCGGTCGACGCGACGCAGCAGCAGGTACACGCCGGCCGCGACCGCGACGACACCGAGCTGCAGCCACATCAGGCGCGGCGTCCCCCGCGGCGCGGGCGCCCCCGGCTGGGCGAGGGACGACGTCGCCCCGCAGGCTTGGCCTGCGGCCGTGGCTTGGTCCGGCTGGCGGGGTCGAGGTCGGTCTCCGGTGGCGCCGGTCGGGACGGGACGAAGGGGTGCCCCTCGACCCGATCGACATGGCGCCTCATCAGCCGCTCGATGTCGGCGAGGTACGGCTCCTCCTCGGCCTCGCAAAACGACAGCGCCACGCCGGACGCCCCGGCCCGCGCCGTGCGACCGATCCGGTGCACGTAGGTCTCGGGCACGTTGGGCACGTCCACGTTGATCACGTGGGTGATGCCTTCGATGTCGATGCCGCGGGCGGCGATGTCGGTGGCGACGAGGGCGGTCAGCTTGCCTTCCTTGAACCCCTCGAGCGCCCGAGTGCGTGCGCCCTGCGACTTGTTGCCGTGGATCGCCGCCGCGGCCACGCCCGCCTTGGTCAGAAACTGCGCGATGCGATTGGCCCCGTGCTTGGTCCGTGAAAAGACGAGCGAGCGGCGAATCCGCTGCTCCTCGAGCACGTGCAGCAGCAGATTGCGTTTGTTGCCCTTGTCGACGAAGTACACCCGTTGCTCGACGCGATCGGCCGGCTTGGAGATCGGCGTCACCGCGACCGAGATCGGCTCGTGCAGCATGCCGTCGGCGAGCGCGCGGATCTGCGGCGGCATGGTGGCCGAAAACAGCAGGTTCTGGCGCTTGGCCGGCAGCGCCTCGATCACGCGACGCACGTCGGGCAAAAATCCCATGTCGAGCATGCGGTCGGCCTCGTCGAGCACGAAGATCGCGACCTTCGACAGGTTCACGAGACCCCGTCCGAGCAGATCGAGCAAGCGACCCGGCGTCGCCACGAGGATGTCGACGCCCTTCTTGAGCTCGGCGATCTGGGGCTTTTCGTTGACGCCGCCGAAGATCACCGCGTGCCACAGGTCGAGGTGCTTGCCGTAGGTCGCGAAGCTCTCACCGATCTGGGCGGCGAGCTCGCGGGTCGGCGACAGCACGAGGGCACGCACCGCCGGCTCGTCGCCCACGATGGCATCGAGCCGCTGCAGCACCGGCAGGGCGAACGCCGCCGTCTTGCCGGTCCCCGTCTGCGCGCACCCGACGAGATCGCGACCGTCGAGGACGGGCTTGATCGCGTCGCGCTGGATCGGGGTGGGAGTCTCGTAGCCGGCCTCGCGCACCGCATCCAGCAGCGGGCGCGAAAGACCCAGTTCGGTAAATGTCACGGGCGCTCAGTCTCACGCCGGCAAGCCCGATGCAAGCCGGGGGCCGCGCATCAGTCGCCGAAGCAGACCGGGGCCTCCCCGGGATGGCCCTGCCGATCGCGATCGCGGCACGCGTAGCCACTGCGGCAGTCGTGGTCGCTCTCGCACGACAGCAGGCAAACGCCGCCCGCCGTATCGATGCAGTGCGACCCGGCCGGGCAGTCTTCGTCGTGCGCGCAGTCGACGGTGCAGGTGCCGTTGGGGAAGTTGCCGCCGCCCACGCAACGGTCGTCGCAGTCCGGGTTGTGATCGCAGGCCGCCCCGACGAGGTGGCTTTCGTTGCCGACTTCGTCCTCCCCGCACATCGTCGCCGCCCCCGCGAGGACGACGACCGCGAACAAACGACCGATCCGAAGCAGCTCCGCCTTCATCGCCGCGATCGTAGCGGGAGGGTCGCCGGTTGTCAGCGTAGCTCGTGGGTGCGGACCAATAGACGACCGACCTCGACCTCGACGCGCGCGGTCGCGCGCGGCGCCTCGAACCGCGTGCCCGACCCCGTCGCCAGGACATGGCCGTCGACATCGAACGCGAGCCAATGACGGGTCGGGGTGCCCTCGTCGAAGCCGTCGGCCGGCGCTTCGAACGTGTTCGTGTCGACCTCCACGATCGTCGCTCCGAACGCGGGCTCGTCCATGCTTCCGGGTCCCGGCGTGCCGAAGAAGTCGACATCGAGGTCCTCGAACCGAAAGTCGCAGTGCACGTGAGTGGTGTACTGCAGCAACATGCCACCGCCGTCGGTGCACGCCGCCTCGAGCACGGAGGCCGCGACCTCGCCCGCTTGCATGTCGAAGCCGTCGCCGTACAGGTGCCGCGAGACCGGCGAGCCGCCGAAGGCCTCGTTGTCGGCCGGGGACCGATAGCCCGACGTGATGTTGATCGTACCCACTGCGTCGCGCAGCGCCTGCAACGATGCGATCGCGTGTGGCTGCACCACCGCGTACCGCCCGTGCTCGGCCTGCGCGACCTCGGAGAGGACGAAGTTCGGTGCGAGCGCCGTGTTCGGATCGACCTCCTCGAGATCGATGAGCGCGAGCGGAGGTCGGTAGTTCGGGTCGTCGTCGAAGGCCGCGGGGTAGGTGTAGCCCTCCGGCATCGGCGACATGAAATGGATCGGCAGGCAGGTGGTCCCGGCCCCGTCGGCGCCCGGGTAGCAGACCTCCGTCGCGCCGGTCGGCGTCGCGGGATCGGGTGGGTCGTCGGTCGGGTCCGACGGCCCATCGCCGCACATGCAGGTGCCGAACCGGCCCGTGTCCGGGTCGCAGACCTGCAGGCCATCCTCGCCGTCGGGGCAGGCGCAATCCTGCACGTCGCCCGCCTCGCAGCTGGCCCCGCCACCGTCGTCGGTCGACGCCGTTGCGCCTCCGCCTCCGCCGCTGCCGTCGCCGGCGTCGGCGCCGGCATTCCCGCCACCGTCACCGTCGCCGGTCCCGTCGGTATCACCGGGAGCCCACGCCCCCGCGTCGTCGCCTCCGCCGTCGTCGCCACCGCACGCGACGCCCAGCATCAGACACGACCACCACACTGCGCCTCGAAACACCCCTCGCATGCAAACCCACGGTAGCGCGCGGTCCCTCGCCGGCACCATTCGCAACAGCCTCTACGCCCGGCTGCGTATCGGGGGCGACGAGTCCCTGCGGCACGACCGGCACCAACACCGGCACGTGCCGGCACCCACGCGCGCGGCCCCAGGGCCCGATCCGCATGGCGCGCGGCCAAGTTCGCGAAATCGCACCCCCGAATCCACGAGCTCGCACGGCGCGTGATCTGCAGTCGTGGAGGACATGAACGAGACCACCCCCTCCATCGCCATTCGCACCAGCAAGCAGCGCATCACGCAGACCGACATCGAGCAACTGTTCGAGGTCATCGTCGACGAAGCGCGCCGCGACATCGCGGCGGCGCTCGAGCACGCCGACAATCCTCGACGCTCTCCGCGTCCCACGGACCCGCGCGTCGCCGCCGTGGCGTCGGCAGCCGACGGCCTGCCGACCCGCACGCGCAAGGCTCTGCTCGCGGGTCGCGGTGCGTTGACCGACCGACGCCTTCGCATGCCCCGGCGCCTGACCAACCTCGCCGCCCTCGCCGACGTGGGCCGTGGTCCCGCCGCGACCCAGCCTCACACGCAGCTGCGCCTGCGCCTGCGTCACATCGAGTGCGTGCAAGACACGCGGGAACCGGGCAAGGACGAGATTCTCGTCGGTGGGCAGAGCACCATGCTCACGGTTTCTCCGGACGGTCTGCTCGGTGAGCCACTCGACGCTGGCGCCGTGGCCCCGATCGCCCTCGGCAAGTTCAAGTCGGGCGACGAGCGCGACCTCGATCTCGTGGTGGGGAGGTTCTCCCTCAACGGCGCCGCCCCGTACCCGCGCATCTTCAACACCACGCTGGTGATGATCGAAAAGGACCTCGGCGATCCGGCCAAGCTCGTCAAGCTGCTCGAGAGCATCCAGGCCGTGCTCGAGCAGAAGCTGATCGACAAGGTACAGTCGTTTCTCGAGGGACTCGACGGCGACGACAAGTTCGGCGCCGTCATCGGGCTCGTGGTCACCCTGCTGCCCGTGGCGATCTCCGCGCTGATCGGCGCGGTGGGCAAGCTCGTGGGCGACGAGGTCTTCCGCCCCTTCGCGGCGGCCCTGTCGATGCAGTCGCCCGACGCCCTGTTCCCCGGGGGCAAGACCGACAGCGCCGACGACGTGGCCCAGTTCGCGGACTTCGGTGGCACGTACCGCGTCGGCTACGACTTCGCCCTCGCGTGATCCAGGCGGCGGCACGGGCCGGCACGCGTGCCGGCACCGTGCCGAGGCACCGGTCCAGTGCCCCGCGACAAGTGTGCGAATCCACGACGCGGGGCGCCGCGACGGTCCGGCACGACGTTTGCTCTCCCGAGACCACCGATGCTGCTGCGTTCACCATCCGTCCCCCGTTTCGAGACCCTCGAGCCCCAGCACGACGCGCGTACTTGGTCGGAGCTCGGCCTGCGCGACTTCTCGGCATTGTGGCGTGCGCTGCACGGCCACACGTGCCCCCCCAAAGCTCTGGCCGTCGCACGCACCATGTTCGCGAACTGGGGCGAGGCGCCGATCGGCGGGTCTGCGTGGCGATCGCAGATCTCCGACGACGGGACGCCGTGGGAGCTCTCGGTCACGCACGCGGAGGGCACGACCCGCACCCGCCTGCTCGTCGAGGCGCAAGGTGCCGAGCCGACCTGGTCCTCCACGGTGGAAGCGGGCTTGCGACTGACCGCGGCCCTGCTCCCCTACGGCGCGGGCGTCGGTCGTTTCGAGCGGGTACGCGAGCTGATGCTGCCGCGCGACGGCGGGGGCACCTTCGGCCTGTGGCACGCGGTCGACTTCGTGGACGGGCCCCCTCTGTTCAAGGTCTACCTCAACCCGCAGGTCCGTGGGTTGCACCACGCATCCGCCGTCGTGGAGGAGGCGTTCACCGCACTGGGCATGCGAGAGTCGTTCGCGTCCGTCCTGGAGGCGAGCCACCGCGGCGACGATGTCGACGAGATCCGCTACTTCTCGGTCGATCTCGACGATTCCGCCGCCGCGCGCGTCAAGGTCTACTTCGCCCACGAACGGGCGACGGCCGACGAGCTCGAGCGAGTGTTCGCGCTCGCATCCGACTACGTCCCGGGCCGGGCGCGCAGCCTGTGCGAGACGATCGGGGGCGGCCCCGGGCCCTTCGAGGATCTGCCCATCAGCACGTGCCTGGCCTTCGTGGCGGGTCGTGCCCGGCCGACCTCCGTGACGGCCCACTTCCCCGTACGCGCCTACGTCCGTGACGATGCGCGAGCGCGCGAACGGATCACGACGTGGTTGCGCGGGCAGGGGATCGAGTCGTCCGACTACCACGCCGCCGTCGATGCGATCGCCCACCGCCCCTTGGACGCCGGCGTGGGCCTGCAATCGTACGTATCGACCAAGTCGGGACCGCGTGGCGGCTGCACGATCTACTTGGGCAGCGAGGCCCTCGCGGTGGCCCGGCCACGCGAGATCGAGGCGCGCGTACCGTCCCCTCCACACCTCCCCGCGGTGGCCGACATCGTGGCGTGGGGTCACGCGCTCGACTTCCGCAACCACCCCTTCTTCCGACGACTCGAGCAGACCGACGCGGTGGTCGATCCGCTGTATCGCCTCGCACTCAACATGCGGATCGGGATCGCGCATCGCTTCACGCAGTGGCTCGCGGCGCTCATCGCCCGCGTTCCGGACGTCGGGGTGCGCTCGATCCTCGCGCATCAGCTCGACGACGAGCTCGGTCACGGTCGCGGTGAAGACGCCCACGTGCATCTGTTCGAGCGCATGTTCGACGCCGTGCAGGCGGCCGCGGGTCCCCTTCCCGAGGACGTCGACGTCACCGCGCCCGGCCGCACGTTCACCGCCACCGTCGAGCCCTGGTTCACGGGCGGAGACCCCTGGGTCGGGGTCGGCATGGCCGCGCTGGCGGAAGTGGCCGCGTCGCAGACCGACGAGGTGATCGCGCGCGTGTTCCGTCGCCAGCACGCCGTGTCGCACGCCGAGCTGCAGTGGGCGTTCCTGCACGACGAGCTCGAGCAGAGCCACGCCCAGGACTCCGACTCGATCGTGCGCGGGGTTCCCGACGATCCCGCCGTCCACGAGGCGATGTGGCGTGGCGCCCGGCTCGGCGCACGTGCGCTGTGGGTCCTGCTCGACGACCTCTATCCGGTGTGCTTCGACCGATGAGCCCCGCCGCGTTGCGACGCCACTTTCCGCTGCTCGGGCGGCGGCAGTACTTCGCGAGCCACTCGCTCGGTCCCGTGCCCGAAGGGGCACGGGCCCACCTCGCCCGCTGGCACGAGTCCGTGTTCACGGGACGCGCGGCGTTCGGCTCGTGGATCGAGCAGCTCGTCGACACCACGGCGCGACTCGAGGCGCTCCTGGGTGCGCCCCCCGGTAGTGTCGCCCTCCTGCCCGGCGCGACCACGGCCCAGGCGGCGATCGCAGCCGCCACCGTCCCCCGCCGTGGGCGCGACCGCATTCTCACGAGCGCGGTCGATTTTCATTCCAGCCGCTACCTGTGGCAGGCCCAGGCCGCCCGCGGTTTCGCGGTCGACACGGTGGAGGAAGCGCCCGACGGCGGCGTCACCCTCGAAGCCGTGGCGGCGATGCTGCGCGACGACACGGCCATCGTCGCCGTGGCGCACGTGTCTTCGTTCACCGGGGCGATGATCCCACTGACCGGCTTGTCGCGGCTGGCTCGCGATGCCGGCGCGATCACGGTCGTCGACGCGTGTCAGTCCGTCGGGATCGTGCCCATCGACGTCGTGGCCGACGATGTCGACGTGCTCGTGGGCTGCACGCACAAGTGGCTCGGCGGGGGCGACTTCGGGCTCGCGTTCGCCTACGTGCGCCCGTCGCTCGCAGCGGCGCTGCGCCCGGCCTTCCCGGGTTGGATGGGGCATCGCGATCCGCAGTGCGTCGCCCCGACGTTCGAGCCGGCCCCGGGCGCCGCTCGCCTCGCGCAGTCGCCGGTCGCACTCGCGCCGGTGTTCGCGGCGCGGGCGGGGCTCGAGCTGGTGTCCGAGGTGGGCGTGGCCTCCCTTCGCGCGGCGAGCCTGCGCTGCACCGCACGACTGCACACGCACGCCGAGGCGAACGGCCTACGGGTTCGCACCCCGCGCGACGACGACCGCCGCGGCGGCCACGTGTGCATCGAACATCCGCAGGCCGAGCGCATCGTGACTCGCCTGGGCCACGCGGGCATCGACGTGGATGCGCGGGCCGGATTCGGCATTCGCGTGGCGCCTCACCCCACGCACACCGTCGCGGAGTGCGAGGCCGTCGTCGATGCGATCGCTCGCGGATGAGCGGACTACTGCTCCGACTGCGCTCGCGCCTTCAGCAGGCGTTCCCGCGCGAGGTCGGGCAGATCGCCCTCGACCTTGCCGCCCGCGCACGCGGCGACCGCCCGCTCGAGGGGCTCGATGGCGGCCGCCGCCATCCCGCGATCGAGCAGCAGGCTCCCGAATGCGACCCAGGCCTTGGCCGTGAACGGGTGCTGCTCTCCCATCGTGCGCGCCGACACTTCGGCCGCACGCTGCAGCGAGGCTTCGGCCGCGTCGAGCTCCCCGAGTCCCTGCTGCGCGCGTCCGAGGTTGTAGGCCTCTTGAGCGATGAGCGGGTGCTCGGCACCGAGCTCGCCCTCGAGGATGTCGAGCGCCAACACGAACCGATCGCGGGCCTCTGCCCACTGCTCGGCCTTCATCGCGGCCAGGCCCAGCTCCGCGATCACCATCGCGGTCTCCGGGTGACGCGCCCCGATCGTGTCCTCGTGGATCTGCAGCGCGCGCTCGAGCAAGGCGGTGCGTTCCTCGTTCGAGTCGACGACGTGCGCCAACGTGTACAGGGCATGGCCCACGAGCGCGCTGTCGCGACCGAGGGCGTGCTCTCGGATCTCGAGCGCGCGTCGCAACACCTGCTGCGCTCGCGTCCGGCGACCGAGCGCGCCGAGGAGCTCGCCGTACGCGATGGCGGTGGTCGCGACCTCGGGGTGGTCCGGCCCGAACAGGGCGGTCTTCGCCGCCAGCGCGCGGGTCAGCGCCGCATCGGCGGCGTCGAGGTTGCCCGTCATCTGCTCCAGAATTCCGAGGTTGTGCAAGACCTGGGCGGTCTCCGGATGGTCGGGACCCGTCACGCGCTCCAGCCCCGCCGCCGCCGCACGCAGCTCCTCCACCGCTCCGACCCAGTCGCCGTCGTCCTGCATGACCGTCGCGCGTGCGTTCGCCACGAGGTAGCGACGGGCGTCGTCGGCCGACGCTCCGCCCCGGTCGAGGTGGGTCTCGGCCTCGCGAGCCCAACGCAGGCCATCGCGCGGCCGCGACAGCGCCGAGCCCACCGGGTACACGAGCAGCAGGGCCACGTCGGCGGCGACCTCGTCGTCCTCGGCGCGCACGGCCGCATCGAACGCGACTTCGAACGCGTCGACGGCGGACTGCGTGTCGCCCAGCCCGAGGCGTGCAGCCCCGACCGCCCGATGCGCCCGGGCACGCAGAGGCTCGACCCCGAGTTCGTCGGCCTCGCGAGCGGCCCGCTCGGCGACCTCGCGCGCGTCGGCGTAGTCACCGACATACTCGCGGGCGCGAGCGCGGGCGATCGCGCGGCGGATCTCGGCCGTCGCTGCCCGGTCCATGCGAGGCCGCAGCCCCAGCCGATCGAGGTCCGCACACGTGGCCGGATCGACGACCCCCAACGAGGCCAACGCCGCGCCGCTGACGACGCCGACGTCGGCCTCGCGCAGCACCCCGACGAGCTCCGCGACCTCGTCGGCCGCGTCGTCGAGGCAGTCGCGAACGAGGGCCCACCGGGACTCGGCGAGGGTGCCCTCCACCTCGGCCGCCCGACACTGCGCGACGCTCGTGGTCGTCCACGTGTCACGCCAGGCATCGAGCGCCGCGGTGACCTGGCGGGCCGTCTCGCCGGCGTACGACAACCCTACGGCGGCAAAGCGTTGCCGGATCTCGGCCGCGGTGGCGTCGTCCCACACCGAAGCCACCGCGGCACCGGCTCCCTCACAGGCCGCCTCGCGCCGCTGCGCATCCCACCGCACGCCCGCCCAGCCGACCGCCCCGATCCCGATCAGGGACACGGCGGCCAGACTCGCCCGCCGGCGGGGCCGCGGGTCGCGAGCGAGCGCGGCGAGCAAGGTCGGCATGTCGGGCCAGCGAAGGTCCGGATCCGCCGCGAGTCCGCGCACCAACGCGCCGCGTACGAACGCGGGCACGCGCGTGTCGCTCGGCGGCGGGCGAACGCGGCCCGCGGCGATCGCCTCGTCGATCTCGTCCCGGGACGTCCCGGCGAACGGCGCCTCGCCGTACAACGCCTCGTACGCCGTCGCGCACCATCCGAACTGATCGGCCGCCGGGCCGACCACGCCACCGCGGAGCTGCTCCGGTGCCATGTAGCGCGGCGTCCCGACGACGGCGCCCGACCGCGTCAGCGTGCGGTCGAGCAGATCGGTGCCCGCCGGCTGGGAGGCGGGTCGCTCGGTCGACGGAGCACGATCGGCATCCCGCCGAACCAAGCCGAAGTCCATCAGACGCACGCGTCCGTCCTCGCCGACCATGACGTTGTCGGGTTTGACGTCGCGATGGATCAGGTGCCGGCCATGCACGGCCGCGAGCCCTTCGCCAGCCTGTCGCAGCACGCCGAAGATCTCCGGCCACGCGCGCGGCTGCCGAGCGAGCCAGTCCACGAGCGTGCACCCCTCGACGAGCTCCATCGCGATGAACACACCGCCGTCGTGCTCACCCACGTCGTGGACGGTGACGACATTGGGATGCGACAGGGCCGCCATTGCCTGTGCTTCGCGAACGAGACGCGCGAGGCCGCCCGGCGACTCTTCGCGCGCGGGGTGCAGCACCTTGATCGCGACGCTGCGACCCAGCTCCGGGTCGGTCGCTTCGTACACGGCGCCCATCCCGCCGGCTCCGAGCAGACGCCGCACGACGTAGCGCCCCACCGAGGTTCCCTCGCCCAGGCCCCGCGCCGCGACGACGCTCGCCGCGTCGGGATCCGTCGAGCCACGCGGTGCCTCGTCGTTCATCGCGGCGGACTGTACCCCCGGTCGGCCCGCCTCTGGAGGCATCCGGGCGCACCGGCCCCGGGGCCGGCCACGTCGACATGACCGGGAGGGCATACTGGCCCGGTCGGCGAAGGGCGACCGGCGCGATGCGACCTCTCGAACGAACGCGGGCCCGGGCCCTCGACGGACAACGCACGACACAGACGCACGCCGCGTCCGGCGACGTGGAGACCGGCGGTTCGCCACGGCCCGCGCTGTGGTTGGCCACGAGCCCTGGTCCCGCCGCGCGCATGCATCTCGTCGACGCCGACGGTGCCGTGATCGGACGCGGCGACGACGTCGACCTGCGCATCGACGACAGCGAGGCCTCCCGTCACCATGCCCGCGTTCGCCTGCACGGCGGTCTGTGGTTCGTCGAGGATCTCGGCAGCCGCAACGGCACGTACGTCGACGGGGTCCGCGTGCACGGCTCGTGGCGCGGCGTGCCGCGAACGATTCGCGTGGGTCGCTCGCTTTGGGTCGTGGTGGCCGACGTCGGCCCCGAGCCGAGCGCCGACATGGTCGAGCCGGACGGCACCATCGCCGGACCGACCCTGCGCGACGCGTGGCGGCGCGTCGAGGAAGCGGCCCGCACCGGCCTGCACGTGCTGCTGCGCGGTGAGAGCGGAAGCGGCAAGGAGGTCGCCGCCCGCCGTTTCCATCACGCGGGCCCGCGAGCGGAAGGGCCCTTCGTCGCCGTCAACTGCGCCACGGTTCCCGCCGAGCTGGCCGAGCGCATCCTGTTCGGCGCCCGCCGTGGCGCGTTCTCGGGTGCGGTCGCCGATGCGACGGGGCTGGTCGAGTCGGCCGCCGGCGGCACCCTCTTCCTCGACGAGATCGCCGAGCTCCCCCTCGCGGTCCAGGCCAAGCTGCTGCGCACGCTCGACGACGGCGAGGTCACCCCCCTCGGCGCCACGCGACCGCGCCGCATCGAGCTCGGGCTCGTGTCGGCGACGCACGTCCACCTCCCGTCAGCCGTGGCCGAGCGGCGCTTTCGCGAGGATCTCTTCTATCGCATCGCCGGCTACACCATCGAGCTTCCGCCATTGCGGGACCGCCCCGAAGAGATCGTCGCGCACGTCGAGCGTGCCCTCGCGGAGATCGCCGATGCCCCCGACGCATCGGTCGAGCTGCTCGAGGCGTGCGTGCTGCGGCGGTGGCACGGCAACGTCCGCGAGCTTCGAGCGTGCGTGCGGCGGGCCGTCACCGAGGCACGCGTACGCGGAGCCACCCGGCTGCGTGCGACCGACCTGCCGCCGGCCGAGGCCGCGCCCGCGCCGACCGGCCATGCCGATCCCCTGGCCGACGACGAAGCGGTCGCGGCGGCCCTGCGTCGCCACGGCGGCAACGTGTCGGCGTGCGCGCGCGAGCTCGGGCTGCATCGCACCCAGCTGCGCCGATGGATCGCGCGCACCGGGTTCGAGCCCGCGGGACGACCCGACGGGCCCGACGCGTGAGCCTCGCGGGTCTGTACCCACGCGACGAGGGGCGCTGGCCGGCGTGCGCTACTGCGCCATCATCTGTCCGAACTTCGCGTTGAGCGTGGGGTCGACGCCGAGCTTGGTCCCCCAAGCCTGCATCACCTGCATGTACGTGCCCATGTCGAGGCCGTACGCGGCGAGCGCTCCGTTGAAGTCGCCGCCCTGCATCCGCTTCATCAGGCCCACGTAGTCGGAGAGCTTCGCGACGGCTTGGCCCGGGAACACGGTGGGGTCGGGATCGCCACCGCCGCCGGACGCGAGCTGCTGCGCCGCCGCCTGGGCCTTGCGCATCTCCTCTTCCTGGTCGAGCCCCTTGCCGGCCATGAGGTTGTGGCTCAGCCGCGCCTCCTCCGAATCGGGATCGATGCCCTGCATCGCGAGGCGCACGCGCGACTTGGTCTGCTCGAACGCCAGGCCCAGCCGCGGGTCGCGATTGATCGCGTCGTTCCAGCCCGCGCTGTAGGCATGGCGCGCCGAGACCATCGGAATGTTGTAGGCGGCGGCGAGCGCCTGGATCGAGCTGTGATCGCCGAGGAACTCGTTGGCGATGATGCCGATGCGCGTCACGGGAGCCTTGCCGCCCAGCTGCAGCATCTCTTGCTTGACGCAGAACTCGGCGTACTCCTCCATGTTGATCCCGTCGATGAGGCCGATCGCGCCCTTGGCCGAGGTGCCCGGCTCCTGACCACTGAGGATTCGCTCCTGCCACGCGAGCAGCTCACCGTGGCGCGGGTCCTGGGGTGGCACCAGACGCGCCCACGTGCACGCGAGCGGGTACCCGTAGCAGGTGAAGCCTTCTTTGGGGATCTGGCCGCGCAAGTGGGCAAAGAGCTGATCGACCTCGCCGCGCAGCTGCGGGTTGCGCATCGCGAGCTCGCCGAGGGCGATGATCGCCGCGTCGACGACCCAGTCCACGGGACCGAGCGCGAGTGACTGCAGGGTGCGGTAGCCCGTCTCGCCGAAGCCGATCACCAGCGCGGCCGCGACTTGCATCCGCGGGACCCAGTCGAGCGGGTGGATGTGCTCGGGCGCCGGCGGGGGATTGAGCATCGTCGCGACGAGGTGCTGCGCCCACGGCGAGCCGAAGTTGGCGGCGGTCGCCTGCGCCAGCTGCCCCCACGACGGCAGGTGGTAGGTGGTGCGGGCGATCGCGGCGATGGCTTCGGCCGCGCGAGGGTCGGGTTCGCCGAGCATCGGTCGCGCGCTCGTGCCCTCGTACTGCCAGCACACGAAGTCGACCTGTCCCTTGGGCACGCGCGGATCCGGCGACTGGATCGCCTCGTAGAAGGGCGCGTACGGCAGGTTGATCCCGATCTCCTGCATGCGCAGCCGCCACGCGATCTGCACCGAAGGAGACTCGACGTGGCTGACGGTCGTGCTCACCCGGTCGCCGTCGGCGGCCTCCGGGGAGTTGGCCGCGCGCATCATGGCCTCCTCCGCAAAGTGCGCCGTCGCGTCGGCGGGTCCTGGGTGGTAGTCGACGTAGGCGGCGCGGGTGGGTGCGTTCATCGTTGCGGTTAGAGCCCTACCACGCCGGATTGTGACGCGAACGAGCGCGGAGTCACATCACGGCGACGGTCAGGCGCCGTCGATGCAGGCGACCGCTGCCAGGCAATCGCCGATCGCCACCCCACCGGCCGGGCACCCCGGCCCACCCGTGCACGCGAACGCGGTCTGTTGCTGCGCATCCTCGCAGTCGGCGAGGTCGGCCTCGCACGTCGCCGCACAGTCGGTCGTCCACGGCAGCAGCAACGTCGCGCCACACTCCCCGCACGCCGTGGCACAGAACTCGGCGACCGTGGCGTGGCTGACCCCCTGGCGTGTCGTCCACATGCACTGGGCGGGGTCACCGTCGATGCAGGACATGCCGGTCGGGCAGCTGTTGGGGGCCTGCGCCGCGCAGGGGATCCGGCACCACGCCTGACCCGTCGAGGCGACCACGCATGTCGGCGGGATGTTCCCGGCCGCCAACCGCGGGCAGTCGGCATCCTCGGTGCAGGCCGCCGTGCAGACCGCGTAGGCCCCGTCGGCGTCGTCGCGCTGCTCGCAGGTCGCCGTCGGGTGGTCGTCGCACTCGACGGGCGCGGCCGGATCACCACACACCCCATAAGGATCGGCCGGTGCCGCCGGCGGACCGGTCGTGTCGTCGACGCCGGTCGACGCCCCCGTCTCGCTGCCGTCGCCGTCCTCGGATCCCGCGCCGCAGGCGACGAGCACGGAGATCAGGGCGAGCGCCGTCCGGGTCACCACGGCAGTGGGCCACACTCGGTCGACGAAGATCAACTCGCCGCCCCTCGAAGGCAGGCGCGCACGAGCCCGGCGAGGACCTTGGCCGCGCTGGCGTCGGCGACCTGGGGTGTTCGACCGCCGTAGGCCTGCCATGTCGACATCGGCGGCGGATCGCCGCACAGCCCGATCACGACGTCGGGTCGCTGGGCGTCGACCCAGCGGTTGAGCGCGTCGAGGTGCGCGGTCCAGATCCGATCACGCTTGGGCTCGCCCGCCGCGATCACCCACGCCCTCGCCCGCGCGAGATGATCGCGAACGGTTCGCGCGTCGGCATCGGCATCGAAGGCATACACCGCGACCGCGACGGTCAGCTCACCGATGCGGCCGAGCTCGCGTCGCCCCGACGGCCGCGGCCGACCTCCGAGCGCGTCGGCGACGAAGACCTCGGCGCGCTGCCCGAGAGCGACGACGGTCAATGTCCGTTTTCGCGCTCGTGGGTCAAACCCGATCACCGAGTCGATCGGGGGGGCGGCGATGTCCGCGTCGACTGACAAACGACACGAGCCTACCGCGGCGATTGCCGATCGTGTTCGCCAGCGTACAGCGCCCGGCATTGGGTGCGAGGCGACCTGCTGTTAAGATGGCGGGCCAGAGGTACCCATGCGTCATCTGCTCTTTGCCTTCGCTCTTGGAAGCATCGCCGGGTTCCAACCCGCCTGCGGCGGCGCGTGCTCGC
The DNA here is from genome assembly GCA_937896535.1 of uncultured Pseudomonadota bacterium. Classification (GTDB taxonomy): domain Bacteria; phylum Myxococcota_A; class Polyangia; order Nannocystales; family Nannocystaceae; genus CALBMM01. The sequence goes on along the minus strand of CALBMM010000096.1, from coordinate 14,792 downwards.
ACAACTGCTGCGCCGGCAGCCACTGCAACTGCGCGGGCTCCCACTGCTGCCAGGCGCCGCCCTCGGCCGACCCCAACGTCGACCAGCACAACCACTGCGCGGCGCTGCGCCAGGACTTCGAGTGCAGCGTCACCTTCCGCGACGGCAACGGCGACGTCATCGAGCACGACTCGGTGCTGTACGAGCAGTTCGCCTACCAAGAGGGCGCGACCGAGACCTGCTCGGTGCACGAGCTGCAGAGCCCCGACGCGCCCGAGGACGCCGTCACCGCCGAGTGCAGCTGCGCGCCGATCGACGGCGCGCCCGACCAGCTCAAAGCCAACTGACACGCACGCATCAGCCGCCGCGGGCCAGCAAGTGCGCGCCCGCGGCGAGCACCGCGTCCGTGCCCAGGTCGAGCTCGCGCACCGGCGCGGGCTTGAAGGTCTCGGGCATCGGGATGTGGATGTCCGGGGTCACGCCGACCCCTTGGGTCGACTCGCCGGATGCCGACTCGAAGCGACTCACCGACAGCTTGAGCGCCCAGCCGCCCGAAAGCTCGTGGATCTCCTCCACGGTGTGCTTGCCGAGGGTCTGGTCGCCGAGCAGCGTCGCGCGTCCGTGCTCGCGCAACGCATCGGCGAGGATCTCCGCGCCCGAGGCGGTGTGGGGTCCGATGAGCACCACCATGGGCAGCTCGTGGAACGGATGCTCGGCCTTGGTCTCGTGGACCTCGGTCGTCCCGTCGCGGTGAGCGACGGTCACGAGCTTGCGGCCCGGCGGCAGGAAGCGCTCGCCCACCTCGAGCGCCGTCTCGAGCAGGCCTCCGGGACAGCCGCGCAGATCGAGCACCAACGACTTCGCGCCACCGGCCACGAGCGCGCCGAGCTGCTCGTCGATCTCGGCGGGCGTGTCCTCGGAGAACGAGGTGATCCGCAGGTAGCCGCCGCCGTCGGGCAGGGTCGCCGACTGCACCGATCCCACCTTCACCTGCCCGCGCGTGATCGTCTCGGTCCACTCCTCGGTGTCGCGCTGCACGAACAGGTCGACCTTCGTCCCCTCTTCGCCGCGAATCTTGCCCACGATCTCCGCGAGTCCGGTCGATCCGATGCGCTGGCCGTCGATCCCGAGAATCCGGTCGCCGGCCTCGAGCCCCGCCACCTCCGCCGGTCCGTCCGCGATCACCTCGCGCACCACGACCACGTCGGCGACCTGCTCGATCATGATCCCCACGCCGACCATGCGGCCCTTCGTGCCGATCATCAGCTCACCGACGGCCTCGGGGCTCATCAGCTTGTTGATGCGATGACCTTCGAGCTGCACGAGCCGGTCCGTCACGCCTTGCATCGCCGCGGTCCACAGCTCGTCCTCGGTCAGCGGCCCGTCGACGTACTTGTCCTGCACGAGCGTGCGCACTTCCTCGAACGCCGCCTTCGCGCCCGGCATCGTCAGCCGCTCCGGCGCTTCGAGCATCTTGTCCGACTCGGCTCGTGCCAACGCCACCGGGGCAGCGGCCGGCGGCGCCGTCTCGACCAACGCGTCGGGGTCGGTCGCGGCGCCCGAGGGCGTGTCGTCGGCCGAGTCGCACGCGACACCGCCGAGGCAGAGGGCGAGCAGGAGGGGCAGGATCGTCTTCGTCTTCGTCGTCATCGTCTCGTTCCTCTCGTGGACGCTCACAGCACGTCCCGGTACGCCGGCAGAACCTCGGTCCCGTCGTAGTCCCGCAACGCCGCATCCCGGGTGGGCACCGGCGGCGGACTCCCGGCGTCCTTGGCCGTGGACCCGCCCGGCTGCGACCAGGTCACCGCGACCCAGGCCACGACCGGCACCAAGCCGGCCAGCACGGCGCCGTACATCGGCACCGGTCGCGCGAACACGTCGCGCATGCGCTGCCACCAGGATGGGCCGTGCGCGGCCGCGACCTTGCGGCGCAGCATGTGATAGACGCGAGCGCGCGGCGCCTCGGCGTGCGCGTCGACGATGCCCTGCAGGTCCGCTTGCAGCCGGCAGTACTCGAGCGCACAGTCGGGGCAACCCGCGAGGTGGCGGGCCACGTCGGTGCGCGTCTCGTCGTCGAGCTCGCCGTGTGCGTAGTCGATGAGCTGGGGTTCACACGCGTCGCAGTTCATGTGCCTTGTCCGATCTCGGCGAGGCGACGTCGAAACGCCTTCATCGCCGTATGCAGTCGTGACTTGATCGTCCCCTCCGCGACGCCGTGGATGTCGGCGAGCTCGCGGTAGGTCAGCTCGCCCACCTGCTTGAGCAGCAGCAGCTGTCGCTGCGAGTCGGTCAGCTCGTCCATCGCCGCTCGCACGTCGCGGACCCGCGACAGCGCCTCGTCGGCGTCCTCGGTCGGCTCGCGGACGGGCAGCTGCAGCAGCTTGCGCTCGAGCGTGCCGGCGCGGCGCTGGACCTCCAGGCACCGGTTGCGCGCGACCGTGAACAGCCACGCCGAGAAGCGTCCCTTGTCCGGGTCGAAGGTGCGGTCGCCGATCACGGTGATGAACACGTCTTGAAAGAGGTCCTCGGCGACATCGCGGTCACCGCTGACGCGTCGCAGGTAGCCGAACAGCCGCCGCTCGTAGCGGTCGTACAGTGCGTCGAAGGCCCGAAGGTCCCCGTCCCGCACGGCCGACAAGAGCTCCTCGTCCGTGGCCTGGCCGCCCGCCATCGCGTCCCGATCGTTTGTATGCGCGAGCGGCCCGAATCGTTCACCGCCGTTTTTCGACTGCGCCACGCGCGCAGCTCATGGGACTGCTAGGGTCCGGCGCGGCGACCGGATGAAACGCGATCTGGCAACGATGGCGGCCTCCGAGCACGATCTGCTGATCGTCGGCGGCGGGGTCACCGGAGCGTGCATCGCCCGCGATGCGGCGATGCGAGGACTGTCGGTGGCGCTCGTGGACAAGCACGACTTCTGCCACGCGACCTCGGCGGCGTCCTCCAAGCTCATCCACGGCGGACTGCGCTACCTCAAGAACTTCGAGATCTCGCTGGTCCGCGAGAGCCTCAAGGAGCGTCGGTACTGGGAGGTCATCGCCCCGCACCTGGTGCATCCGCTGCCGACGCTGCTCCCCGTCTACAAGCGCAAGGGCTCGCCGCGAAAGCTGACGCTGCGCGTGGGCCTGACCCTGTACGACCTGCTCGCGTTCGATCGCAACCGCCTCGAGGACGAGGACAAGAAGCTGCCGGGCCACCGCAACCTGTCCCGCGAAGAGGCGCTGCAGATCGAGCCCACGCTGCCGACCAAGGATCTCGACGGCGCGATCCTCTATTACGACTGCCAGATGTACTGCCCCGAGCGGCTGTGCTTCGAGAACATCATCGACGCGACCGAGCGCGGGGCCCAGGTCGCCAACTACGCGAAGGTCACCGGATTCCTCGTCGACGACGCCGAGGTGCGTGGCGTGCAGGTGCACGACGAGCTGACCGGCGAGCACCACGACGTCCGCGCCAAGGTCACCGTCAACGCCAGCGGGCCCTGGGCCGACCGCCTGCTGGACCGACTGCCCGGCACCGGCTCCTCGACCAAGATCACCCGCTCCAAGGGGATCCACATCATCACGCGGGCGATCACCGGCAAGAACGCGCTGGCCATCGAGCACGACGGCGGGCACTTCTTCCTGCTGCCGTGGCGCGGCCACGAGCTCATCGGTACGACCGACACCGTGTTCACCGGCGATCCGGACGCCTTCGCGGTGACCGAGTCCGACATCGCCGAGCTGCTGCAGACCGTCAACGCCGGCTACCCGTCGGCCCGCCTGACCCGTGACGACGTGCTGCACTTCTACGGCGGGCTGCGTCCGCTGGTGGAATCGGGTGGCGACGACACGTACGAGGCGAGCCGCCGCGCGGAGGTCTACGACCACGCCGAGACCGACGGGGTGGGTCGGCTGATCTCCGCGCTCGGCGGCAAGTGGACGACCTCGCGCCATCTCGCCGAGCAGGTGCTCGAGATGGTCGCCCACAAGCTCGGCCGCGCCCTGCCCTCGTGCGCCACCCACGTCGTGCCGCTGCCGGGCGGCGGCACCGGCAAGTTCTCCACCTTCGCCGACCAGGCGCGGTCCGACCATCCGAATCTCGCGCCCGAGATCGTCGACGAGCTCGTCCGCAACTACGGGAGTCGTTACGAGCGCGTGCTCGCCCACGCCAAGGACGCCCCCGCGCTCGCCGAGGCCCTCGCGCCCGGGCACAACGAGATCGCGGCTCAGGTCGTCCACGCGGTCGAGCAGGAGATGGCGATGCGGCTCGAAGACGTGCTCGTGCGACGCACGGGCCTGGGCACGCTCGGCCACCCCGGCGAGGGCGCGCTGCAAAGGACCGCCGAGCTGATGGGCGAGCGCCTGGGCTGGGACGCCACCGCGCGCGCCGAGCAGATCGCGTCGGTCGACCGCTTCTGGACGCCGGCCGCCGGGTGACCGATGCGGACGCGGGCGATCGTCAATCCCCGCTCGGCCGGGGGCCGTACCGGCCGACGCTGGCCGGAGCTGCAAGCCCGGCTGCAAGAGCGGATCGAGACCTTCGACGCCGTCTTCACGCAAGCGCAGGGAGACGCGACGCGCCTGGCCCGCGAAGCGCTCGACGACGGCGTGCAGCAGCTGGTCGCCGTGGGCGGTGACGGCACGGTCAACGAGGTCGTCAACGGCATGTTCGACGACGACGGTCCGCGAGCGCCCGAGGCCGTCCTGTCACTGATGATGCTCGGTACCGGCGGCGACTACCGCAAGAGCCTCGGCCTGCGCGGCGAGGTCGACGAGTACATCGAGCGGATCGTCTCCGGCACCGTGCGGTCGGTGGACGTGGGCCGGATCGCGATGGTGGGCCGCGACGGCGAGCCTCGCGTGCACTGGTTCGACAACATCGCCAGCTTCGGCTTTTCGGGCACGGTGGTGGACCTGGTCAACCGCGCCACCGTCAGCAAATGGTTCGGGGGCAAGTTCGCGTTCCAGTGGGCGTCGTTTCGCGCGCTGCTGGCCCACCACAATGTGCCGCTGCAACTACGCTTCGACGACGACTTCGAGACCGAGCTGCCCACGAGCATCGTGGCCGTGTGCATCGGCCAGTACTTCGGCGGCGGCATGCACATCGCCCCCGACGCGGTGCTCGACGACGGTCAGTTCGACGTCGTGATGGTCGCCAACATGAGCACGATGGACTTCGTCCGCCACGGCTCGAAGCTCTACGACGGCAGCCACGTCGAGCTCAAGAACGTGTCGATCCGGCGCGCGCGACGACTGGAGGCGATCGCCCCCGAGGGCGTCGAGCGCGTCCTCGACGTCGACGGCGAGGCGCCCGGTCGCCTACCCGCCACTTTCGAACTGCACCCCGGCGCGCTCAAGGTGCGCGCCTGACATCCCTTCCGAGGAACGCATGACGATCGAACGCAAGAAGCTGCGGTGGAATGGTTGGGGATGGGCCGACCACGACTTCGACCTCGCCGGGCGCGAGGAGCTCGTGTGGGAGTGGCTGCGCACGCAGCTGCAGCTGCCGCGCTTCGAAGACCGGCCGGCCCCGGACCTCGACGACGTCGAGCTTCCGGCGGCCCGCCTCGACGCCGCCCAGCTCGACGGGCTCGCGGCGATCGTCGGCGAAGCCCACGTCAAGACCGACCGCTTCGAGCGGGCCTTCCACGCGCGCGGCAAGAGCTATCACGACCTGCTGCACCTGCGGTCGGGCAAGGTCGACGTCGCCCCCGACGCGGTCGTCTACCCCGAGGACGCCGATCAGGTCCTCGCGCTGCTGAAGTACGCGGCCGAGCACAAGATCACGGTCGTGCCGTTCGGCGGCGGATCGTCGGTCGTCGGTGGCGTCGGCGCTCACAAGGGACCCGGTCACCGCGCCGTCGTCACCGTCGACCTGACCCGCATGGACCGCGTGCTCGAGGTCGACGAGCTGTCGCAGACCGCCACGATCCAGGCGGGGATCTACGGACCCAAGCTCGAAGCCGACCTCGCCACCCGCGGCTACACGCTGGGGCACTACCCCCAGTCGTTCGAGTTCTCGACTCTCGGTGGGTGGATCGCGGCGCGCGGAGCCGGCCAGCAATCCAATCGCTACGGTCGCGCCGACGAGTGGGTCGTGTCGTCGACGGTCGTCACGCCGCGGGGCACATGGAAGACCGAGCGCTTTCCCGCGTCCGCCGCGGGGCCGAACCTCGGCGACCTCGTGCCCGGCTCGGAAGGCCGTCTCGGGATCATCACCGAGGCCACCGTCATCGTGCACCCGCAGCCGGCCGAGCGTGACTACCGAGGCTACCTGTTCAAGGATTTCGGACGCGGAACCGACGCGATGCGCGAGATCATGCAGGAGGGCCTTCCGGTCGCGATGCTGCGCCTGTCCGACGCGGAGGAGACGTCCTTCCTGCAAGCGTTCTCCAACCAGCGCAAGCCGCAAGGCAAGGTGGAGCGCGCCGCCAACAAGGTCCTCGAGCTCGGTGGCTGGGCCGATGGCCGCTGCGTCATGCTCGTGGGCATCGAGGGCGAAGCCGACAACGTGAAGGCATCCCTGGCTCGCTCGTCGGCGATCATCCGTCGCAACGGCGGCTTCCCGCTCGGGCGCAGCGCAGGCAAGTCCTGGTACAAGAGCCGGTTCGCGATGCCGTATCTCCGCGATCCGCTGATGGACCGCGGGATCGGCGTCGACACGCTCGAGACCTCCACGCACTGGTCCAACGTGCTGCCGCTGCACCGCACGGTGACCACGGCGATCCGCGACGCGCTCGCCGAGCACGCGCCCGGCAAGTCCATGGTCATGTGTCACATCTCGCACTGCTACGACGACGGGGCGAGCCTGTATTTCACCTTCGTGTTCGGCCAGGCCGCGCCGGACGACTGCTTGGCGCAGTGGCACGCGGTCAAGCGTGCGGCGTCGGATGCGATCGCCGAGCACGGTGGCACGATCAGCCACCACCACGGCGTCGGCACCGACCACCTGCCGTGGATGGACCGGGAGAAGGGCGAGCTCGGCCAAGTCGTCCTTCGGGCGGTCAGCCGAGAGCTGGATCCGGACCGACTGCTCAACCCCGGCAAGCTCCTGCCCGAGTAGCCGGCCCCCCCGCCTTCGATCGCGGTTGCGTGCGGACGCGGGCCGGGTCAGGGTCGGGCATGCGCCGCGTGTCGCTGTCCGTTTGTGCTCTGCTCGCCACCGCCGGTTGTGGCGACGACATCCCGACGATCTTGCCCGGCTCGTCGACGAGCACCGACGCCCCGACGGCCTCGGGTACCACCGCTGACGCGCCGAGCCCGGACGGCAGCGGCAACGACAACGGCAGCGGCAGCGACGGCGGGCCGGCCGTGGGCTGCGGCCCCTCGTCGTCGAGCAACCTCGCCGACTGCGTGGACGCGGCCGCCTACGAGCAGGACGTGCGCTTCATCGCCGACATCCGCGTGCCGGGCGACAGCCACTGGCTCGCGGTCCAGGAGATGTGTGCCGACCGGCTCGAGATGCTCGGCTACGACTTGATCCTCCAAGACTACGGCACGGGGATCAACGTGCTGGGGTTCCGCATGGGGACCACCGCACCCAACGAGGTCGTGCTCGTCGGCGCTCACTACGACCACATCCCCGACTGCATGGGCGCCGACGACAACGCGACCGGTGTGGCCGCATCGCTGGAGGTCGCCCGGATCCTCGCGGACGCGCCGACGCAGCGCTCCCTCGGCATCGCCTGCTGGGACCAGGAAGAGCTCGGCCTCATCGGCTCCACCGCGTTCGTGCAGATCGGGCTCGGCGAAGCCCAGGCTGTCCACACGTACTTCAACTACGACATGATCGGGATCACCCGCAACGAGCCGAACTCGCAGCAGGTGCCGCTGGGCCTCGACGCGATCTTTCCCGAGCAGTACGCCAAGGTGCAAGCCAACGAGTTTCGCGGCGACTTCATCACGCTCATCGCCGACGAGCTCGCGGCGACGCCCAGCGAAGCGTTCGTCGGGCACGCCGACGCGCGCGGTCTGCCGCACATCGAGATCGTGCTCAGCGCGGTCCTCAAACTCTCCGACCCCGTCTCCGACCTTCGGCGCTCCGACCATGCGCCGTTTTGGTACGCCGACATCCCGGCGGTCTTCCTGACCGACACCGCGGAGCTGCGCCACGACAACTATCACTGCATCGGGACCGAAGACACGCCCGACGATCTCGACTTCGCCTTCGCGACCAAGGTCGTGGCCGCGAGCGTGGGGGCCGTGGCGGACACGCTCGTGCTCGCCGAGTGAGCACCCCTGCGCGAAAAGCGCAACATGCTTGCACGGTGCTCTTAAAGTGATATCACTTTAATATGAGCAGAAGCGACGACCCTGGAGGCCCTGTTTCCGAGAACGCGTCCGTGGTGATCCGCGAGCGCGTGCATGCACCGCTCTCGGGCGGCAGCATGCTGGCCGCTGCGTTGGCGCTGGTCGTGGGTGGCATCGCGGGCATTGCGTACGGGGCGTCGCTGCTGGTGGGTGGGCCACCCCTCATCGCCGCGTCCGTGCTCGCCCTGGCCGTCGGCATCTTCATCCTGCCGGGACTGTTCGTCGTCCACCCCAACGAGGCCAAGGTGCTGCAGCTGTTCGGCCGCTACATCGGCACCGTGCGCAAGGCCGGACTGGCGTGGGCCAATCCGTTCTACTCCAAGACGAGCGTCTCCACGCGTATCCGCAACTTCGAGACGGGAAAGCTCAAGGTCAACGACGCCAACGGCAACCCGATCGAGATCGGCGCCGTGGTCGTCTGGCGCGTCACCGACACCGCCGAGGCGAAGTTCAACGTCAACAACTTCGTCAACTTCGTCAAGGTGCAGAGCGAGGCGGCACTGCGATCGCTGGCGACCGGCTACCCGTACGAGTCGTTCGAAGGCGGTCTGGCCCTCGCCAGCCACACCAACGAAATCTCCGACGAGCTTCGCTCGCAAGTCCAAAAGCGGCTCGACGAGGCCGGGATCTCGGTCATCGAGTCGCGCATGAGCCACCTGGCCTACTCGCCCGAGATCGCCGCGGCCATGCTGCAGCGACAGCAGGCGACCGCCGTCGTCGCCGCGCGCAAGAAGATCGTCGAGGGTGCCGTCGGCATGGTCGAGGACGCGCTGCATGGCCTCGCGGAGAGCAACATCGTCGAGCTCGACGACGAACGCCGCGCCGCGATGGTCAGCAACCTCCTCGTCGTCCTGTGCGGCGACCGAGCGCCGCAGCCCATCGTGAACACCGGCTCGATCTACTCGTGACCCCCCTGGCGGACACGCCGTGAAACGCAAGGCATTCGCACTTCGCCTCAGCCCGGACGTCTACGACGCCGTCCGGCGCTGGGCGGACGACGACCTACGCAGCGTCAACGCGCAGATCGAGTTTCTCCTGCAGAGCGCTTTGCGCAAGGCCGGCCGCTACAAGCGCGGTGACGGCGAGGACGAGGACGAGTAGCCCTCAACCCGGGACGGCGTCCGGGCACACGTCGAGGCACTGGCAGACCGAGAACTGGTTCGGCGTGACCGTCCACCAGGCGCCCTCCCAGTCTCCGCCGACCGCCGCACAGATCCCGGGACACTTGTCCTGGGCGTCCGGGTTGTTCCAGATCGGCCCCTCGCCGATCGCGACCGTCTCGTCGCACAGCTCGCACGCGGCGGTGCAGTCTCCGAGGTTCTGCGGTTGGTCGCACTCTTCGATCCCCGCCCGCACCAAGCCGTCGCCACACACCGCGACGGCACACGACGCAGTGCAGGCCGCGTCGTCGGCGTTGGCGGCCCCTTCGTCGCAGGCCTCCGGGCCCTCGACGATCCCGTTGCCACACACCGGATCCGCGGCGCAGCTGCCGTCTCCACACGTGTCGCTGCCCGCGGCGGTGTCCCCGTCGGTGTCGCCGGTGGTCGCCGGCGCCGCGGGTCCGCTGGTCTCGGCACCGGTGGAGCCGTCGGCCCCCGCGCCGCCGGTGCCGACCGGCGTCGTCGTCGCCCCCGGGGTCGATGCCGTCGTGCCGGCCGAGCCGGAGGACGACCCGTCCGCGGCCGAGCCCATGCCGACCGCTTCGTCGGGCACGCCGCAACCCGTGTACGCCGCGCAGCCCAACCATATCGCGATCGGCTTGCCCCACCTCACCCCGACATCATACCGGCCCGTTGCGTCGCTCGCATCCACCTCGTCGCGGAGCCACGCCGCCGTAGGCGTCAATCGTGCGCGCGCAGCCTCGCGCACGCGTCGGACTCGCCGCGCGCGCAATCGCGTTCGAGCACGTGACGCTCGAACTTCGCCCACGTCTCGGGGTCGACCTGCCGCGACGGCAAGAGCGCCAGCTTGCGTTGGAGCATCACGTCGTTGACCGACCGATCCCACTGCCGGCCGATCGCCTCGCGCACGGTCGCAGCACGCTCGGGCTGCGCATCCAAGAGGTTGTCGCCCTCGGCCGGGTCGGCGCCAAGATCGTACAGCGCCTCCGTGCCGTGGCCCATGTCCTGAACGAGCTTGTCGTCACCGACCCACCCCGCGCGTTGGTACTCGCCCCCGTAGGTCGTTCGCGCGAAGACGTTCCGGTCGGGGCCGGGCTCGCGCCACAGGGTCGTCAACGACGCGCCGTCGCTGTCGGCAACGATGCCGGCCGACAGCTCGAGCACGGTGGCGTACACGTCCAGCAGCCGCACCCGGGTGTGGGTAACGACCGCCGGCACGTCGATGCCCCACAACAACAGGGGGACGCGAACGGCCGGCTCGTACATCCACAGTGCGTGGCCCGACACCCCGTGCTCGCCGAGAAGCTCGCCATGGTCCGCGGTCACGGCGAGCACGCCGCGGTCGTCGAAGTGCCGCGACTGCACGTGCGCCAGCAGCCGTCCGAGATGGCGGTCGGTGAACCAGACCTCCGCGCGGTAGCGGTCGGCGTCGGTGTCGCCGGTGAACGGGGCCTCGGCGTGCGCGACGTAGTCGGCGTGCGGATCGAACAGATGCACCCACAAAAAGAACGGCTCGGGCCCGGCGTCGAGACGGTCGAACGCCTCGAGCGCCCGGTCGATCACACGGTCGGACGTCACGGCGTCGTGGGCTTCGTTGTCGGCGGCGAGCGCATCGTCGACGGTCTCGAAGCCCATGAACGCGTACGGCGTCAGGCCGTGGAGGACCCTGATCGCGTGGGTCGTGTAGCCCGCCCCGCGCAGCAGCTCGGCCATGCTCGGCTCCTGACCGAAGAACTGCGTGCCACCGTCGAAGTCCATCGGGTAGCGCCCGGTCATCAGCGACCGCACCGAATTGTCCGTGAACGGCGCCTGCGCGTAGGCGCGGTCGAACACCGCGGCCTGCCCGGCGAAGGCCGAGAGGTTCGGCATGACCTGCGGGGTGACGTGGTCGGCGCGCAACGCATCGATGGTCACCAGCACGACGCTGCGCGCCCGGCCCTGCCCGCGTCGCGGGGGAGCGGGAAGCGTCACCGGCGGCGCGAGGTCTCCACCGGCGCAGTTGTCGTCGATCCCGTTGCCGACGCGCTCGAGGGCCCCGGGCGAAACCTCGGGGTCGTCGTCGTCGCAGTCGAGCCCGCCCAGGACCGCGGCGAAGCCGTCGCCGTCGAAGTCGAAGCGTGCCTGCACCAAGCCCATGAGGTCCGCGGCCGCTGGATACACCTCGCGCAGTCGTGCGCGGTCGCTGCCGCTGGATCCGTAGCGCACCAGCGTTGTCGTCGCGGCGACCGCCGCCAGCGCGGCTCCGACCGCGAAGCCCCGGTGGCGTGCGATCGACCGCCCGCGCAGCAGCTCGAACGCCCCGGCCGTCACGAGCGTCAGTCCCCCCAGCTCCAGCAGCCACCAGTTCGGATCGAACACTCGCCACACCGCGGCGTGAAACGCCACGCGCACGACGACGAAGTGCAGCGCGATCGTCCACAGCGGAAGCGCCCGGTAGCGTCGCTGCCATCCCCAGCGCCACGCGGCCACGGTCGCGAAGCCGACCGCCGAGCCCAGCAGCACGCGGATCATCCGCACGATGGGCTCGCGTTGGGTGAAGTGAGCGGGCAGCCAACCATCGACGCGCTCGGCTCCGAGCCCGAGGAAAGCCACGGCGAGCACGGCCCACCACGCCGCGTAGGAGATGCCGAGGTCGCGCCACGGCCACGGTGACGTCGCGACCTCGCCGCGGCGCACGTAGGACGCGAGGGTCACGACCACCGCCGCCGCCGCGACCCCGAACGCGAGCCAGAGCGCGTCGATCCCCAGCACGTAGACGTGCACGAGCATGGGCGCGCTGCCCCGCGCCGACGACAACGCGACGACGCTCACCACGACCCAAGCCACGACGGCCGCCGATCCCAGCATCGTCGCTACGTCGGCGAGACGCTCGACCGGACGGCCCGCGGATCGCGAGAACATGCGTCCGTACGGTATCACCGCCCTCGCCGACGCCGGGCTACGCCCAGAATCGGCGCAGCTCCGCGCCGAGGTCCTCGGCGATCAGCCCCGCGGGATTGCCCCGAGTCCATGCGTCCGGGAGCAACGACGCGTAGGGCGGCCGCGTGAACCGACGGCCGACGAGCACGAGCACGCCGCGGTCGGTCAGCGTGCGCACGACGCGACCGGCCGCCTGCACGACGCGCCGCATCGCCGGCCCCGCGTACGCGCGCACGAACCCGTCGCCGGCGACCTCGTCGTACCGCTGCCGTCGCAGCTCTCGATCGAACGCGATCGGGCTCGGGCCGGGACCCACGATCACCGCCCCCGACAGCGCCTCGCCGGGAAGGTCGATGCCCTCGGCGAACACTCCGCCACTGACCGCGACGAGCAGACAACCTCGCTCCTGCCGCAAGCGTTGCAGCGTCGCCTGGCGCGCGGCGGGTGGCATACCCGGCAGCTGCATCCACATCCGTCGCCGGTCCTGCAGGCGACGAGCAACCGACCCGGCGAACGCGAAGCTCGGGAAGAACGCGACGTAGTTTCCCGGGTGTGCTGCCCGCACCGTGTCGATGTGATGCGCGATCGCATCGTAGTGGTCGGCGCGCGCCTGCAACGTCGTGTCCACGTCGTCGACGATCCGCACACACAGCTGCTCGGGCGAAAATGGCGACGGTACATCCAGCGAGATCGGGTGCAGCGACCGCAGGCCGAGCTCGTCCACCGCGATGTCGAGCGGCGCCAGCGTGGCACTGACCGCGATCGTGCCGCGCGCCAGCGCGTGGATCTTGGCGAGGCGCTCGGACGAGTCGATCGCGACCAGTCCCACGCCGGGGCCTCGCGCGTGGTCCGGTCCCGCCACGAACGCGACGACCTCTGCCCGCGCCGGGACGCGGTCCATGTCGACGATCGCCCACAACAAGTGCAAGAGCGGATCGTCGGGCTCGGCGACGCCCACGCGATGACGCACGGCCGACCAGCGCACCGACAGGCGAGCGGCCACCTCCGCGATCGCGGCCCACGCCGACGCATCGAGCTCGATGGGCGCGCAGCCGTCGAGACCGGCGATCTCTCGCGCTCGTGCTTCGGCCCACCGCGCCCCCATGAACGCCTCGACCGCGTCGAGCAACGCGAGCACGTCCGTGCGTAGGTGCGGGTCGCCATCGTCGGCCACGACGACGTGGCGGGCGGCCGAGACCAGCCTGGATGCGACGAACGGCGAGTCGCGCTCGCGCGCGCGGTCCGGCAGGTTGTGGGCCTCGTCGACGACCCGCACCACCTCGGCGGGACCGCCCACCGTGGGGTCGAACGCGTAGTTGTAGTCGCCGACGACGACCTGGGCTCGGGCGGCGAGGTGCCGCTCGACCACCCACGGACACATGCGCGCCCGCCGGCCGAGCGTGTCGATGTGCGCCGGCTCGATGATGCCGCCCTCTCGCTGCCAACGAGCCACGGTCTCGTCCGCGGTCAGCCGTGCCTCGACCCCGTCGAGGTAGGCGCAGGCATCGGGATGGCAGCGCAGATGACCGGGGATGCACGCGCGTGCCTTGGCCCGGCGCGTGATCGTCAGCAGCGGTGGTGCCGGGCCGCTCGCCTCGATGCACCTTCGCAGCGTGTCCCGAACGAGCTCCGCCTGGGTGGTCTTGGCGGTGTGCCAGTGCAACGGCACGTCGTGATCGATCGCGAACCGCAGCGCGGGTACGAGCGCGCTGACGGTCTTGCCGATCCCGGTCGGTGCGGCGGCGAGCACCGGACGACCCAGAGCCAGCGCCTCCTCCAACGCCGACATCAGTGCGGCCTGGTGGGGGCGAGGCTCGGCAAAGGGCAGTCCCAGGTTCGGCACCCACGCCCGTCGCTTCGCGGCCGCGTCGTGTTCGTTCCGCGCGTGCCGCAGGAGCATCTGCAGCTTGGCCTGCACTTGTGCGCGCACGTCGTCCACGGTCCATGGCAGCTCGATCTCGGTCTCGGAGCCGTCGACCACGGACACGAACCTCAGGCACACCTCGATCGGCCTTCGCTCCCCCGCATCGGCGAGCGCCCAGGCGTAGATGCGGGCCTGCAGGCTCGCACGCTCGAGCCTGGGACCGCCGCGCGGGGGCGGACCGACCGTCGACTTGATCTCCTCGACGCGCGCGCCCTCGGGCCGATATCGCAGCACGTCGATGCGACCGCGCAGCGTCGCGATGAACTCGTCGACCTCGCAGCACACCTGCACCGGCACCTCGACCCGCGCGCCAGGCTCGGCGAGATGTCGCGCCTGTACTCGCCGATGAATGTCGGCCCCGACCGCCGCGCGCATCGGACTGGCCATCGCCGCGCCGAAGTCGTCGGCGAGCAGGGTCGTGATCCCCACCTCGATCGTGCGCGCGTCCAGGTCGATGCGAGGGGTCATCGTGGGCGGATTTCATTGACGCCGCGGGGCGGTCGCGCGTAGACTGTACATCTGTTCACTTCGTCTCACGAGGCCGCCACGGGTCCCTGG
>CALBMM010000095.1 GCA_937896535.1 uncultured Pseudomonadota bacterium | reverse complement strand
ACCGCGGCCCCGTCGACGGCGGGCGGCGGCGGCGAAGAGGATCCGACCGGGGGAACCGGCGGCGGCACGGCGGGCGGCAGCGGGGCCACGACGGCCGCCGGTCAGCCGATGTGTGAGGACGGCGGCTGGGACGACGGGGCGACGAGCGGTGGCGAGGATACGGGCGGCGACGACGGTGGCACGTTCGGGATGGACGACGACATGCCCCTGGTCGTCGAGGTGTTCGACGTGCAGCAGGGCATGGTGCTGCCCGGCGATCTCGTCTCGCTCGATGGTGTCGTGGTGACGTCGCCCGCGACGGCGTCGGAGACCGGCTTCGGCTTCGAGATGTTCGTGCAAGATCCCGCGGGGGGTCCGTACTCGGGCCTGCGCGTGCGCATGCCGACCGACCCCACCGCGATCGCGACGATCGGCGACTCGCTCGCAGTCGTGGGCCGGATCCGCGTGCACCAGGGCTTTTATCTCGTCGACATCGTCGGCACGCAGGCGGGCGTGGCCAACCTCGGCAAGGGCACACTGCCGGACCCGCCGGTGCTCGACGCGGCGATGCTCGAGCTCGACAGCGCCGAAGTGCGCCCCTACGAGGGCGTGCCGATCCGCGTCGAGCAGGTGATGGTGACCGACCAAGACCCGTGCGACGGCGAGTTCGAGATCGAACAGACCGCGCGCGTCGACGATCGCTTCGTTCCCGGCGGGATCGAGCCCCCGAGCCAGGGGCAGGTCATCGTCGCGGTGCAGGGCGTGCTCATCTACGCCGTCGACGCCTACGAGATCGCCCCGTCCGACGCGGCGGGCATCGAGTAGCCCGCCGCCTCCCGACGGGGCGTCTGCCGGCTACTCCTCGACGGGCTCGGCGACGGCTTTGGCGTCGTCGACGACCGGCTCGGCCGGCATGAACATCGAGACCGCGAGGACGAGGGCGCAGGTCTTCACCATCGGGCCGGTGCAGCCCTCGGTGACGACTTCCAGGCCCGGCGCGGCGGCGGGTTCGAACGCCACACTGCCGTCCTCGGCGAACTTGATCGTTCCCTTCTCGCCGTCGGGCTTGGTCATCGTCAAGCCGGTGTCGTCGAGCACGATGCCGGTCTCCTTGCCGTCGATCGTCACCGCGCCGTCCGTGCCCACGGTCGCGACGACCTTGCCGTCGGGCGACTTGACCGTGCCGTCGGTGGACAGCGTCAACGTCTTGTCCGGCTCGGGGCCGACCTTGACGGTGCCGTCGGCAGCGATCTCGAGGGTCTTGTCCGGTGCGTCCTTGGGCCCGATCTTCGCGACGCCGAGGGTGAGGACGGCTTCGCCGGCCGCGCCGTCGTCGGCCGCGGCATCGTCCGCCTTCGCGTCGTCGTCCGCGGCATCGTCTGCGCCCGCGCCATCGTCTGCGCCCGCGGGCTCGGCCGCCTTGACGTCGTCGGTCTTGGCATCGGCCGCCTTGGCGTCGGACTTCTTGTCGTCGGTCTTGGCGTCGGCCTTCTTGTCGTCGGCTTTCTTGTCGTCGGCCTTCTTGTCACAGCCGGGCGCGAGTTGGAGGGCGGCGAGGAGGCCTACGAGTCCGAGACGGAGCTTCATGGCGGGGGAGGGTAGTACGGATCCGTCCCGGTGGCGTCGGCGTCGCGCGGTCGTCGGGGCGGGTCGAAGTGCCCCCGCTACGGGCGGCGGGCGGCGAGCTCGGCAAGGAGCTTTTCGGCCGAGGTCCGGTCGGCCTCGTTGGTCGTGCCGCGCTGCGCCCACTCGGCGAGGACGCGCGCCTTGTCGGGATCGCTGTCCGCCCAGGCGCGCGCGAGCATCAGCCGCAGCTCCCCGAACCGCTCGGGGTCCCCGCCCGCGCGCTCGAGCAGGTCGAGCGCGCGTTGCAGGTCGGTGCGCGCTTGCCCGGTCTCGCCCAGCGCCAGCTCGCTGCCGCCCATCAGGGCGAGCCAGGTGACGTGCCCCGGATCGTCGGGACCCCGCTCGCGCTCGCGGGTCTGCAGGCCGCGGCGCAGCAGGGCCAGCGCGGGTTCGTGCTCACCCTGCATCCGCAGCACGAGCGCGAGGTTGTAGCGGGCGCTCGCGACTTCGCTGTGGTCTTCGCCGAGCACGGCGGCCCGGACCTGCAGCGAGTGACGAAGGTACTGCTGCGCGCCGTCCAGGTCCTTGGCGCGCATGCGGGCCAGCCCGAGGGTGCCTTCGAGCCGCGCGGTGCGAGGGTGCGCGTCACCCCACACCCGACGCGCTCGCTCGAGCGCCTCGCGTAGGGCCGCCTGCGCGGGCTCGGGCAGGGCGGCATAGTTGTACGCCGCACCGAGATTGCCCAGCTGGATGATCACGTCGGGGTGGTCTTCGCCGAGCACGTCACGCAGCCGTTCGGTCGCCCGGGTGTGCAGCTCGATGGCCTTGGTGGCCCGCGTCTGGCGGGCGTGCGCGAGCACCGACGCTCGGTGCGCGTCGAGGCGAGCGGTCCACACCGGCGGGTTTCCCATGCCCGACAGCAGTGCGCCGGCATCGGCCGCGAGGCTCTCGGCCTCCTCGGTGCGGTCGCGGTCGTTGCCGACGAGGTAGACCAGCTCCACGTTCGCGGCCGCCCGCAGCGGCGCTTGACCGGCGGCGGCGGCCGTCTCGGCGGCTTCGCGAAAGAAGGTCTCGGCGACGACCTTGTCGCTGTCGCGCAGCGCGAGTCGTCCTCGCAGCCACGCCGCCTTGGCCGCCAGTGGCATGTCACCGGACTTCTTCGCGGCATCGAATGCCTCGGCGGCGGCCGTGCGCCCGGCGGCGAGCGAGGTCACGTAGTCCTGGGCGCCCTCGGCGGTCGACAAGCGACCCAGCAGGCGCGTCGCTTCGTCGAAGTGCACGTAGGCCCGGGTGTCTTCGGTGTCGGGCCATGCGTCGTCGCTGGATTGCAGGCATGCGCGCGGATCGGCGAGCAGCTCGGCGCGCGAGACTGCGGCCACGACCCGCGCCGGATCGCCGGAGGCGACCGTCTCGATCTCGTCGGCGAGACGGTCGCGCGCGTAGGCGAGACAGCGCGTCGCGGCCGGGCTCGCGTCTTCGGTCGCACATACGGCCTGGGACGCTTGGCGCCACGCGTCCGCCGTCGCGGTGTACCGGGGCGTCACGGCGGCCGCCGTCGCGGCGGCCCACGAAACGTCCATGCCTTCGATCGCGGCGCGCGTGGACTCGACTCGTGCGTCGTTCCACACCTCGACGATGTCGTGGCCCGCGTCCGCACACGGGTCACCGCGCGTGGCGGTCAGGCCGATCGCGACCGCGAGCGCGGTGGTCGAGCCGACGACGAGCATCCAGGTGCGCGAGCGCGGGGCGAGGGCCCGCAGAAGCGGCGCCATGGACGGCCAGCGCCGGCTCGGATCGGTCTGCAGGCCGCGGCGGATCGCGGCCTCGATGCGCCGCGGGATCCGCTTGCTGCGGGCGATCGCAGGGACCTCGCCGCGGTCCAGGGCCGCCCGCACCTGTCCGCCCGTCTCGCCGGCGAACGGCCGGATCCCCGCGAGGGCCTCGTACAGCGACACGCAGAACGCGAACTGGTCGGAGCGGGCGTCCACCTCCGCGCCGTCCCACTGCTCCGGGGCCATGTACGCGGGCGTGCCCAGCCACGTGCCCGTCGACGTCAGCGTGGCCGGTGCGTCGTCGGGGCGGGCGTCGGTCTCGCCGTCGGCTTCGCCCGATCCGCGCGCCAGGCCGAAGTCGACGACGCGGGCGCGGCCGTCCTCTTCGAGCATCACGTTGTCGGGCTTGAAGTCGCGGTGCACCAGGCCCTTGTCGTGCGCGGCCGCCAGACCCTGTCCCGCCTGCACGAACACGTCGACGATCTGCCGCCACGTGCGGGGCTCGGCGTGCAGCCAGCGGCGCAGGTCCTGGCCCGCGACGTACTCCATCGCCACGAACAGCTGGTCGTCGTCCTCGCCGACCTCGTAGACCTGTGCCACGTGCGGGTCCGACAGCTTGGCCATCGCCCGCGCCTCGCGAACGATCCGCTCGCGGGCGGCGGGCACGTCGGTCAGGTGCGGGGAGATGAGCTTGAGGGCGACCTGCCGCTGCAGCTGCTCGTCGTACGCGAGCACGATGCGGCCCATGGCGCCGGCGCCGAGCGGTCGCTCGATCCGATACCGCCCGATCTGGACGGCGTGGTCGCGAGAGCCGAGCACCTGGGCTTCGACGGCCGCGAGGACGAGTTGGTCGGCGAGCGCCCAGGCGTCCGAGGACGTCCGGTCGCGGTCGCCCGCGGCGCTCACGGTTTGCCCCGTTGCGCTCGCACTTGCTCGGCCCAGCTCTCCAGGTCGTCGACGCTGACCTTGGCCGGGTCACGGGGACCGAGCGACAGCTGAGCCTCGACCTCCTCGCGCAGCCGCTCCAGGCCCCGACGCAAGCGGCCGCGCACCGTACCCTCCGGCAAGTCGAGGGCCTCGCCGATCTCGCGACCGCTGAGGTTTTCGAAGTACTTGAGCTCCAGGACGACCTGGTCGTCGATGGGGACGGCGCGTAGGCCGTCCACGAACGCCCGCAGCTCGCGCCGATGCATCTCGATCGAGCTCATCGATTTCGGATCGAGGTCGCGCAGGCACACCGTCGCGAAGTCGAGCTGCTCGCGCTTGCGCTTGGCCTTCGCGCGCAGGTACTCGCGTAGGACATTGTGGGCGATCGTGTACGCGAACCGGCGAAAGCTCGTCTCGCCCCGGAAGCGGTCCTTGGCGCTGACGCAGCCCAGGAACGTCTGGGAGACGAGGTCGGGGACGTCCGCCTCGTCGAACACCTTGTTGCGAAAGAACCAGGTGATCTCGCGCGAGCGTCGGGCGAGGAGCTTGCTCCCGGCGTCGCGGTCGCCCGCGCGCCAGGCCTCCAGCAGCTCGTGATCGTCGTCCACGCGTCGCAGAGCATAGCAAGCGGCGCGGCTGGTATCGTCGTCCGATGCGCACGCGCGTGGTGGGGTTGGGGCTGGCCGCGCTGGCACTTTCGTGTGGCGGCGACGATGCGCCGGCCCAGGGTGAGACCGGCAGTACGGGCCCGCCCGTGGAGTCGACCACGACGGCGCCGCCGGACCCGAACGCCACGGGCCCGACGACGAGCTCGGGCGCGGATGGATCGTCGTCGTCGTCGGACGAGGCCGGCAGTACCGGCGAGCCGGCCCCCGATCCGTGCGAGGGCGAGATCACCGTGCCGTTCGACGCGGCCGCCGACGGCACGCAGTTCGAAGAGGTGGTCGGCGATTTCACGATCGAGACACTGCGCGGCCCGGTGACGCTGTCGCAGCACTGGACCGGCTGCGACACGTACACGTTCCTGGGCCAGGACAACGCGCTGTGGGACACCGACGTCGCCGGCCTCGTCGACAACCTGCCCGACAACGCCTACGTCTTCTTCTTCTCCACCGCCGCCGATCCCACGGTCGCGCAGGGGCTCGTCGAAGGCGTGGGTGGTCGCATCGAGTCGTATCTGATGTCGCAGGGCGAGGACGTCTACGCCGCCCGCACCGAGCGGTTTCGGTACGTGACGACGCCGGCGGCGCAGCTGCCCTCGTGGATGATCGACCTGCCCGCGAGCTCGGACACGGCCTCGGTGCTCATCGACCGGTCCCAGCGCTTGCGCGAAGGTGGCTCGCTCGCGTTCTTCAACGGGGCGTTCACGCCAGTCCTGCAGATGGCCGCGTACCCGCCCCGGTACCTCAACTGGGAGATCGAGCACCAGGCGATGATGGACGCGCAGGAGGTCACGTCGGTCGTCGCGGTCGACGGCGAGATCCTCGGCGACGGCACGACATCGAGCGGCCTGGTCGACGTGCAGATGCCCGACGCGACGACGATGGCCGGCTTCGACACCATGGATCTGTGGCTGCGCTTCGAATGCCCGGGCGGGCATCCCTATCGGGTCAACTGCGAGGCGTGGGACCGGATCGCCAATGTCGAGGTCTGCCCGATGGGCGACATCGATTGCACCGACGCGCGTCTCATCGGGCGGGCGATCACCAGCTACTGGCGGCCGACCCGGACGCTGTTGGACGCGACCCCGTTCCTGCCGCTGTTCGACGCCGGCGGCACGTTCACGCTGCGGATCACGTGGGGCCCGTCGTGGGACTTCGAAGTGCTCGAGACGCACCTCGAGATCCGATTGCGCGACGCAGCCAAAGGGATCCGGCCGTCTCAGATCACGCCGCTGTTCGCCGGAGGCAACTTCGACGCGGCCTACAACGACGCGTACCTACCCCTCGATTTCACGCCGCCGGCCGACGCTGCGCGGGTCGAGCTCGTGTCGATCATGACGGGGCACGGGGCCGACGACACGTACGGGTGCGCGGAGTTCTGCAACCACGCGCACACGTTCACGGTCGGCGGGACCTCGGCGTTTGCGCTCGAGTACGCGCCGCAGGTCGGCAACGACCCCTTCATCTGCGCGGACCTCGTGGATCAGGGGGTCATGCCCAACCAGTGGGGGACCTGGCACTTCGGACGTGCCGTGTGGTGCCCGGGGTGGGGCGTGCAGCCGTGGCGGGCGGACGTGACCTCGGCGGTCACGTTGGGGCAGGCGACGACGATCGAGTACGCCGGGTCGTTCGATGGCACCCCCGGAGGACCGGGGGGGAACATCGACATGGCGTCCTACGTCGTCGTCTATCGCTGACGGCGCTCGGGCGCGGGGGAGGGAGGCGTCGCCTCGCGGCGCTCTAGCGCATCAGGTTGCCGAGCTTCATCGCGACGGACATGTCGCCGTCGATGCGAAGCTTGCCGAGGCTGAAGGCGGCCATCGGGTCGAGGTCGCCGGCCATCATGGCTTTGAGGTCGTCGAGCGCGACGCCGACGGTGCACTGCGCGTCGATGTCTTCGTTGGTCACGACGTTGGGCGAGACCGTGCCGTCGATCACGATGACGCCGTCGTCCCCGCAGTCGAACTTGATGCTGGCGTCGAGGCCGGCGTCGTCGCCGACCTTTTCTTTGATGGTGTTGGTGAGATCCTCGAGGCTCATCGGCCGCTTTCGTACCCTCATTCCGGTCCGCCGTCCATCGTGCGGCGGATGCGCAAACCGTACGACTGTACGCTTTTTTCTGGGTCAATTCTTTCGATATCCGGCGCGTATCGCGGATCCATGAAAAATGCCTCCAAAAAGTCGCACGGCGGGTTTAGGGTGACGCCGCTCGCGTCGCCATGTCCTACCGCTCCGTCTTCCGCCCCGGTCTGTTCGCCGGCTGCCACGTCGTCGTCACCGGTGGCGGCAGCGGGATCGGCCGCTGTACCGCCCACGAGCTGTCCGCCCTCGGGGCCCACGTCACGATCATCGGTCGCAAGGAAGACAAGCTGCGCAAGGTCGCCGCCGAGATCGAAGAAGACGGTGGGACGGTCGACCTGACGACCCTCGACATCCGGATCGAGGACGACGTCAAGCGCGTGGTCAAAGAGGTCTACGCAAAGCACGGCAAGATCGACGGGCTGGTCAACAACGCCGGCGGCCAGTTCCCCGCGCCGCTGGCCGCGATCAACCAAAAGGGTTTCGAGACGGTCGTCCGCACGAACCTCGTCGGCGGCTTCCTCGTCGCCCGCGAGGTGTTCGTGCAAGGCATGAACCGCCGCGGCGGCAGCATCGTCAACATCGTCGCCGACATGTGGAACGGGATGCCGGGCATGGGGCACTCCGGCGCCGCGCGAGCCGGCATGGTCAACTTCACCAAGACCGCCGCAATCGAGTGGGCGCCGGCGGGCGTGCGGGTCAACGCCGTCGCGCCCGGCTGGGTCGCCTCGAGCGGCCTCGACACCTACGAGGGCCCCGTCAAGGCGATGATCCCCAAGCTGCGCGGGGCGGTCCCGCTCAAGCGCATGGCGACCGAGGCCGAGGTCTCGTCGGGGATCTGCTTCCTGCTCTCGGAAGGCGCCGCGTTCATCACGGGCACCACGCTGTGCATCGACGGCGGCGCGCCCCTGGCCCCGCATCACTGGCCGATGCCCGACCACGACAACGCCAAGGCGTACGACGGCTTTCACCGCGCCGTCGTCCCCGAGATCCTGCGTCCCTCCAAGGCGCCCGCGCGCGAGTAGAAGGTCCCGTGCCCGTCGTTTCTTCCGACATCGATCCCAACGATCCACTGTTCGTCGAGCGTCGTGCGCAGATGCTCGAGCTCGTGGCGGGCTTTCGCGACCTCGAAGCCAAGGTGCGGGCGCACTCGGCGTCCAAGGCCGCCAAGTTCCAAAAGCGCGGCCAGCTGCTGCCCCGCGAGCGCGTCGCCCGACTGCTCGACCGCGGCACCCCGTTCCTGGAGCTGTCGACGCTGGCCGGCTATCGGATGCACGACGACGACGGCAAGCGCAACATCGCCGGCGGCGGCAGCGTGGTCGGCATCGGCTTCGTCCACGGCCGCCGCTGTCTGGTCAGCGCGGCCGACTCCGCGATCAAAGGTGGGGCCGTCTCGCCGATGGGCCTCAAGAAGACCCTGCGCGCCCAGGAGATCGCGCTCGACAATCGCCTGCCGTGCATCGGCCTGGTCGAGTCCGCGGGCGCCAACCTCATCTACCAGTCGGAGCTGTTCGTCGACGGCGGACGGGTCTTCGCCAACATGGCGCGGTTGTCGGCCGCCGGCATTCCGCAGATCTCGGTCGTGCACGGCTCGTCGACGGCCGGTGGCGCCTATCTGCCCGGACTGTCCGACTACGTGATCGTGGTACGGGGCAAGTCGCGGATCTTCTTGGCCGGTCCGCCGTTGGTCAAAGCGGCGCTCGGCGAGGACGCCGACGAGGAGTCGCTCGGTGGCGCGCAGATGCACATGGAGGTCTCCGGCGTGGCCGAGTACATGGCCGGCGACGACGCGCACGCGCTGCAGATCGCCCGTGACCTCGTCGACAAGCTGCCGTGGGACGAAGGGCAGCGCGTGACCACGCCGCCGGCCGAGGTCGTCCCCCCCAAGTACGACGCCGAGGAGCTGCTGGGCATCGTGCCCGCCGACTACCGCCAGCCCTACGACGTGCGCGAGGTGATCGCCCGTATCGTCGACGGCTCGGACTTCCTCGAGTTCAAGGCACTGTACGGATCGCAGACGGTCTGTGGCCACGCGCGCATCGAAGGCCACGCGGTCGGCATCCTCGGCAACAACGGCCCCATCTTCCCCGAGGGCGCGGCCAAGGCCGGCCACTTCATCCAGGCCTGCTGCCAGTCCGACACGCCGATCATCTATCTGCAGAACACGACCGGCTACATGGTCGGCACCGAGGCCGAGCAGGCCGGCATCGTCAAGCACGGCGCCAAGATGATCCAGGCGGTCGCCAACGCCACGGTGCCACAGCTGACCGTGCTCATCGGCGGCTCGTTCGGCGCCGGCAACTACGGCATGTGCGGCCGTGCCTTCAACCCGCGCTTCATCTTCTCGTGGCCCAACGCCCGTACGTCGGTGATGGGCGGCGAGCAGGCCGCCAAGGTCATGGAGATCATCACCCGCGCCAAGTTCCGCCGGCAGGGGGTGGAGATCGACGACGCGAACATGGCCAAGATGACCGGCGCGATCAAGGACAAGCTCGACTCGGAGTCCGGCGCCCTGTTTTCCACGGCGCGACTTTGGGACGACGGGATCATCGATCCCCGCGACACCCGACGCGTGCTCGGGATGTGCCTTTCGATCTGCCGTGAGGCGTCCCGGCGACGCCTGAGCCCCAACACCTTCGGCGTCGCCCGCCTGTAGAAGGAGACAGACCCATGTTGCTGACCGACGAACACCGCCAGCTCAAGGACACCGTCCACAAGTTCATCGACCGGGAGATCAATCCCTACGTCGACACCTGGGAAGAGGAGGGGATGTTTCCCGCCCACGAGCTGTTCAAGAAGCTCGGCGACCAGGGGCTGCTCGGGGTCAACAAGCCCGAGGAGTACGGCGGCATGGGTCTGGACTACTCGTACTCGCTCGTCCTCGCCGAGGCCCTCGGCTACATCGCCGACGGGGGCGTGCCGATGGCGATCGGTGTGCAGACGGACATGTGCACGCCGGCGCTGGCCAAGTTCGGATCGGCCGAGCTCAAGAAGGAGTTCCTCGCCCCCTCGATCGCCGGCGATGTGGTGGGGTGCATCGGCGTCAGCGAGCCCCAGGCGGGCTCGGACGTCGCCGCGATCAAGACCCACGCCAAGAAGGTGGGCGGCGACTGGGTGATCAACGGCGGCAAGATGTGGATCACCAACGGCATGCAGGCCGACTGGATGTGCTGTTTGTGCAACACGTCCGAGGGCAATCCGCACAAGAACAAGTCGCTCATCATCGTGCCGCTCGACACCAAGGGCGTGGAGCGGGCGCGCAAGCTCGACAAGATCGGCATGCGCTCCTCGGACACGGCGCAGATCTTCTTCGACGACGTGAAGGTCCCGGTCCGCAACGTGATCGGTCAGGAGGGCATGGGCTTCATGCTCCAGATGCTGCAGTTCCAGGAGGAGCGGCTGTGGGGCGCTGCCAACGTCCTCGGGGGGCTCGACCAGGCGCTCAAGCACACGATCGCGTACACGAAGGAGCGCCAGATCTTCGGGCAGTCGGTGCTCGACCACCAGTGGGTGCACTTCAAGCTCGCCGAGGTCGCCACCGAGATCGAGCTGCTGCGCGCGCTGACCTACACGGCGACCGAGCAGTACATCAGCGGCAAGGACGTCACGCGGCTGGCCTCGATGGCCAAGCTCAAGGCCGGCCGGCTCGCCCGCGAGGTCTCCGACACTTGCCTGCAGTTTTGGGGCGGCATGGGCTTCATGTGGGAGTCCAAGATCAGCAAGTTCTATCGCGACGGTCGCCTCGTCTCGATCGGGGCGGGGGCCGACGAGGTGATGCTGTCGATCATCGCCAAGCTCGACGGCACGTTGCCGCGGCGCAAGAAGAAGGACGACAAGTGAGCCTGTCGCTGCCCCAGACCGAGCAGGTCTCGCTGCGCCTGTCCGAGGACGACGGCGTCCTGTACCTGACCTTCGATCGGCCGCAGGCCCGCAATGCGATGAGCACGCAGATGGTGCGGGAGATCGAGGCGGTCTTCGACGCCATCGCCGATCACCGCGAGGTGCGGGTGGTGGTGATGCGCGGCGCGGAGGGCAACTTCTGCGCCGGGGGCGACGTCAAGGACATGGCGATGGCGCGCATGGCCAAGGCGGCCGAGGGCGGACCGGACCCGGTCGTCGCCGTCTCGCGCGGCTTCGGTACCGTGATCACGAAGGTCGACGCGGCGCCCCAGGTGACCGTGGCGATCCTCGAGGGCGCCGTGCTCGGCGGGGGCTTCGGTCTGGCGTGCGTCGCCGACGTGGCGATCGCCCGCGCCGACGCGAAGTTCGGCTTGCCGGAAACGGGGCTCGGCCTGCCGCCCGCCCAGATCGCGCCGTTCATCGTGCAGCGTCTCGGCGTGTCGCAGGCGCGTCGGCTCGCGGTGACCGGCGGGCGCTTGTCCGGCGAGGAGGCGGGGCAGATCGGGCTCGTGCACCACGTGGTCGCCGACGACGCCGCCCTCGACGCGACCCTCGCCGAAGTGCTCGGCCAGATCCGCCGCTGCGCCCCGGGGGCGATCGCGGTGACCAAGGACCTCATCGCCAAGTCGACCCGGATGGATCGCGCCGCCCTGCTCGACGAAGCCGCCGTGCAGTTCGCCGCGTGCGTCCGCGGTGACGAAGGGGTCGAGGGCACGACCGCGTTCGTGCAGAAGCGAAAGCCGAAGTGGGCCGCGCCCGCGTGAGACCGACATGACCCGAGCGATCGACAAGCTCCTCATCGCCAACCGCGGCGAGATCGCCCGACGCGTGATCCGGGGCGCCCGGACCCTCGGGATCCGCACCGTGGCCGTGTACTCGGACGCCGACGCGCAGGCGCCCCACGTCGACGAAGCCGACGAGGCGGTACGGATCGGCGCCGGCCCGGCCGCCGGCTCGTACCTCTCCTTCGAGGCGATCCTCGACGCCGCCGAGCGGACCGCGGCCGACGCCGTGCATCCCGGCTACGGCTTCCTGTCCGAGAACGCCGCCTTCGCCCAAGCCTGCGCCGACGCCGGCCTGACCTTCGTGGGACCCACGCCGGCCGCGATCGAGCTGATGGGCGACAAGGTCAAGGCCAAGCGCGCGATGGTGAAGGCGGGCGTGCCCACGGCGCCCAGCTACGACGGCCAATCGCAGGACGAGTCCACGCTGCTCGCCGAAGCGGAGCGCATCGGATTCCCGCTGCTGGTCAAGGCGGTCGCCGGCGGGGGCGATCGCGGCATGCGACGCGTGACCGCGGCGCC
>CALBMM010000094.1 GCA_937896535.1 uncultured Pseudomonadota bacterium | reverse complement strand
GCTTGGAGCAGCACCCGCTCGACCTCGGCCCACGGTCGCAACGAGACCAAGCGACGGAATGCACGAAGCTGCGGATCGGTGCTCGTCTCGCGTCCCGTGGCCAGGACCTGAAGCCGCTTTCGGGGATCGGAAAAGCCGAACTGATAGGGATGGTCGTCGTCCTTCTTGGTACGCAGGACCACCGTCACCGAAGGCTCGTGCCAGTGGTACAGGCCGTGCAAAAAACGCAGGCCGGGCTCGATGGGGTGGGTGTCGCCGGCGCGCAGCACCGACAGGTCGCGTAGTCCGACCTCGGCGAGGACGAGCTGCGGCGACGACCAGTGGACGTGCTCCACGGTGTGGGCCGCGTGGACGCTGCCTCCCAGCAAGACTCGGAACGCACCCGAGAACGCGTGGCTGTGCACGTCGGGGGAGCTCGTCCCCCAGACCAGGACCTCGATGCCGAACGTCTCGCCCCGGTACGCGTAGATGTTGAGGTCGCCGAAGTCCGAGTGGTTGCCGACGCGGACGGCGAAGCGTTCCGCCTCGTCCCAGCAAAACGGGGGCAGGTCGGCGGTGGCGAGACACTCGTATGCACATTCGGTGAACGAGCGCCGTCCCTGCTCGGCGGCCCACCGGGCCTCGAACCGTGCGCCCAGGCGGGCCAGTGTTTCCAGTAGCATCGTGGTTCACCTCTCGGAAGCGGCGGTCGCCGTGGCCCTGCGTCGGGCTCCCGCGGATCGGTAGCTTCGCCGTAGAAACTCGTAGAGAACGGACTCCTGGGCGTTGGCGTTGGCGCGAAACATGCGGTTGGCGTGCATGTGCATCAGATCGCCGACGATGGTGACGAGCGGGCGGGTCAGAGATCCGCTCGCGTCGAGCGCAGACAGCTCCCGCAGCGGCGCCTCGAGCCCGCGGACGCGCTGGTCGAACAGCGCCAGCGTCGGTGCCGCAACCTCGCGTGCCAACCAGCGCTCGACCGTGGGCCGAAGCTCGCGGTAGCGACGCGCGATGGGTCTGCTCGCCGCGCCTGCGGGGTCGACCATGCGCAGTCGACCCTGGGCGATGCGCGTCATCAGTGCCAGGGCGGCCGCCTCGTCGAGGCCGGCGGTGCGGACCAAGTCGTGCAGACCCAGCAGCGTCGCTCCCCAGCGTGCGGCGGGGTCTCGACCCACGATGCCGAGCAAACGAGCGCAGGCACGGCTGTCGGCCGCAAACACCTCCTCGACGTGTTCGATCGCTTCTCTGCCCCCGTAGCGCTCGACCTCGCGGACGTACGTGGCGAGCTCGACCTTCCACAGGCTCCCCGTCGCGCGCAGTTGCTCGGCTTGGGTCAAGAGCCAGGGCTCGACCCGCCGGCGAAGTGTCGCCGGGTCACCGTGAACCCGCAGGCGTAGATGTGGTCTCGGGTCGGCGAATCGAACGTAGAACCAACGCTCGAGCGCGCCGTCGGCGGCCAGCGCGTCCAGCCGCGGCGCAAGACGCTCGACGAGCGCGGCTTCGGTCGACGCGTAGCCACCGTACAGCTTGAGGAAGGACCAGGACGAGCCGGGGACGAAGACTCGGTCCGAACGTGTCGCGGGGCTCGGCGCCGTCACCACGTCCGGACGCGTGGCGCAGGCACGAACGATCGGCACGCAGTACTCCGCCTCGAACCTGCCCTCGTCGTTGTGCACGAGCTGGTCCGCGGGCGCCGGGTACCATTCCTGGACCAGCAACGCCCCGAACTTCGACAGCGCGTGCGCGAAGGCGTCGACGCTCAGCGTGTTGTCCAGATCGACGACCATCTTCACGTCCGCCTCGCCGTATTGGATGTAGCGCGGCAGGCCCCGGGTCTCGCGTAGCGCGCCGAGCTCCCGCAGTCGTCGCGCGGGCGTCCGGGCGGCTCGAAGCGCAGACAGCTCGTCGTGGGTGAGGCGCCACTGGGCCGGATGCACGACCACGCCATCGAGACGCAACCGAGGAAGAAACTCGGCCACGTGCTCGAGCGTGCCCCAGACCCACTTCGCCGCCACACCGACCTCCTGCATCTGCAGCGCGCACAGAAAACGGTAGGCCGAGCTGGCCGTGATACCTGGGTTGTGCGCGGACGACATTCGCGGCACGACGCGTCGGTCCAGTCGACGCGAGCGCAGCAGCACGCGATTGTCGATCACGCAGACCTGAAGGTCCGCGAGCGGGATCTGACGGCCGGCGGGCGCGCCGCTGCGACCCAGGCATGGGATCTCGAACTCCCGGAGCACGGGGCGCGCGACCACATTGGCCAGGCGTCCCTCGGGCATGTGGGCGATCTCGGCGTGGATGACCTCGGAGTCGGCTTCCTCGGCGGCGATGTGATCGCGCGTGAGGGCCTCGATCTCGGCGTTGCCGTGGGCGAAGCGGCCCAGCGTTCGCGCGCCGGACGGACCGTTGGCCCAGCGATACACGATCTGGGGGCGTTCGCCGGCGCCGGCGCGAGCGAGCGAGAAGCAAAGAGCCAACGCCCCGTGTCCTGGGTCGGGCGCACGGCCCGAAACACCGGCGAGCGCCCACAGCTCGTCACGGCTGACGTCGACTTCGTGCAGACCTCCCTTCATCGCTCGCTGCCACAGCGCGAGTCGCATGACGTCGACCGAGGCCGTCCGTCGGCCGCTTGCCGCCCCGAAGGCGATGCCGGCGATCAACGGGGATGCATCTCGGGCGGTCGCGCCGAATCCAATTCCGCGGTCCTCGTCCAGCACCTCCGACAGGTCGACCCAGCACTCGCCATCCTCGTAGCGCTCGACGAACTCGGCCTTGAACGCCGCCAACGGATCCGGAACGGGGGCGATGTGGTGCAGCGTCTCCGCCGTCCTCGTCACGGCCGCGAGGGTGGCCTGGTCCAGTCGCAGGT
Organism: uncultured Pseudomonadota bacterium; assembly: GCA_937896535.1. Lineage (GTDB taxonomy): Bacteria > Myxococcota_A > Polyangia > Nannocystales > Nannocystaceae > CALBMM01. Next base: position 2,602 of record CALBMM010000094.1, on the reverse strand, counting down.
CGTCGCCTTGCTTGTTGAGCTGGACGTGGAAGCACCGGCGACCTTCGAGACCGTGGAGCGCTGCGAGCTCGTGGGCGATGTCGCGATAGGTGGCCAGCTCGATCCCGAGGTCGGCGTCGTCGAGGGCCCGCAGTCGGGCGTCTACGTCTTCGAGGATGTCTGCGACCGGGTGCGCGCACGCCCGCAGCGCGTCGATGAGCGCCCTCGTTGGGCGGGGACCGGTCACGCCCGGTCGCAGCTCCGGCTGCAGCACGTCGTTGGCGACGAGCTCGTGGAGGAACTCCTCGACCTCGGGCTCCTCGAGCTCGGGATCGATCGCGCGCACGACCTCGACGAGCTCGGTGACGCTCGCGCCGGCCGCGGCCCGCTCGACGACGGCGGTGAGGAAGTCGCTCGCGGGGGCGCTGACCAGGTGATAGGACCAGCCGTCGTCGCCCAACAGCGATTCCGTGTAGCGAAAGGTGCCGTCGTGCCGCGTCAACGACGTGTTGGCGAACAGCCGGCCACGGGTCCGGACCTGCGGGCCGTCGACATGGGCAAAGGCCACGGCGTTGAGGGTGTCGGCGTCGAGCTCGACGCGGCGTCGGGCATTCGCGATCGATCCGAGCTGCGCGCGCAGCTCGTCGGCGACGGTCCCCAGCGAGAGACCGGAAAACAAACCGAACGGGGTGGCGCGACAGCTCATGCGCGTCAGGTAGCGGACGAGCGAGCGCTCGATGTCCTGCCCCGCCTTGCTCTCGGGCTCGCGACGCCAGCGCTCGAGTCCGTCGATCAGGCCGGGGGCGGCGAGGTAGATCGCCTCGCGGATCTTCGGGTCCGCAAGCCTTGCCTCGAGGCGTTCGCGCAGCGTCACTCGATCGCGTGCGACGGCAGCCTCGAGCTCGTCGTCGTCGGTTGCGGCGCTCGTACACAGATCGGTGCCCCAGTCCGTGAACGCGTCGACCGACAGCAGCGGCGAGCGCACGACGAAACGGGTCGCGTGGGTGGATGCGAGAGTCATCGGTCGTCTCCTCCTCGTGCAGCGTCGAAGGGGGAGGAGCCGAAGCTCCTTCCCGAGGTGCAAGTCACGTCACGGAAGCGGCTGCGGCGTCGTGGGGCATCCCAGACTGCAGTTGTCCGTCGAGTTCGGGCAGTGCGAGGTTTCGCAATTGGAGGTCTGGGGGCACCCCAGCGTGCAACCGCTCGTGTCGCAGTTGCCCGTGGGACACCCGAAGTGCGAGCACAGCGTGCTGCATGCCTGACTGTTGGGGGCAGGGACCGCCACGATCCCGCCGGCGACGTGGCTCAGGCGACCGCTCTCGAGGACGAGCAACGTGTCCTTGTTCAGCTTGAGTTTCTTCTTCTTCATCGTTTTTCTCCGCGGACTCCCGACGCCTATCGACGGGCGACCGCGTGACCCCGTTGGCGGCGGGTCGTGAGCCGATGACGACGAAGTGGTCGCGCTACGGCAGCGTCTGCGGGACCGTGGGACAGCCGGCCGTGCAGTTGCTCGTCGGCGGGCAACCGCCCGTCGCGGGGCACTCCTCGGTCGGCGGGCAGCGGATTGTGCATCCACAAGTGACGTTGGTGCATCCAGCGCTACCGTTGGGTGTCGGAGCTGCGGCGCCGCCCCCCACTCGATCGAGTTCGCCTCGTTGAAGAACCAACAACGTTTCCTTGTTCAACTTCAGCTTCTTCTTCTTCATCGTGTTCACCTTCCACGACCTCGACGGAGTCGGCGCGTTCGATCATCGGAACGCGCGCTTCGAAGCGCGGTCGCCCCGACTCCCTTGCCGTTTGCCGCGGCGTCGATGACGGGCGATCGCGGTGATCGTCGCGCCGACCGTCATCGGCGAGCCGGACGACGACAAGGGAGCGAGCGTGGATGGACCCGTGGTGACGACAGGGACGGGTGCTTGGCGCCCGCTGCTGGAAGGCGAGCTGGCGGCGCGGGCGCGAGCGGTCGCGCGGGACATCGCGCAGGCGCTCGTCGGGCTCGAGCCACAGCACCTGGCGGCCGCGACGGATGCCGTGGTGTTTTGGGCGCACGCCGCCGAGACCTTTCCCGAGCCATGGGTCGACGCGGCCTACGACGAAGCCCTCGAGGACCTCGCCGCCGCGATCGCGCGAGGCACGTCCTCGTTGGCCATGTTCGGCGGAATCACCGGTGCGGCGTGGGCGGCACAACACCTGGCCGGCAACGCGGGGACCGAAGACGACGACGAGGAGGAAGGCGAGCTTCCCCCGCAGGTGGATGCCCTCTTACTCGCGGCCCTGCAGCGATCGGACTGGGTCGGTCCGTACGATCTGGTAAGCGGCCTGGTCGGATACGGCGTCTACTTTCTCGCCGGGCTCGATCGGTCCACGGCGCAGCGTGGCCTGGCTCTGACGATGCAGCGCCTCTTGGCGTGGGCGGAGCCCCTCGACGGAGGTCTCGCCTGGAAGACCCCGCCCGCGCTGCTGCCCGCGCATCACCGAAGAAGGCACCCCACGGGGCTCTTCGACCTCGGGCTGGCGCACGGCGTGGTCGGTGTGATCGCGCTGCAGTCGGCGGTATTGCGGGCACGAGCCCTGCCCGACGAGGAGGGACGGATCCGTGCGTCGCTGCAGGGCGCGCTCGCCT
>CALBMM010000093.1 GCA_937896535.1 uncultured Pseudomonadota bacterium | reverse complement strand
CGTCGGTGGTCGCCGAGCCATCCGTCGCGGTCGAGCTCGTGTCGCTCGACGCGGCCGAGGTCGATGCGTCGTCGTCGCTGCCCCCGCCGGGGCCGCACGCCAGTGCCAAGGTGCACGCAATCCACGAATATCGCCGCAAACAAGCCATGGGACCCATTCTAGCACCCGCGCGTGCACTCGGCTGCGCACCGCGGGTTCTCACGTTCGCGCAGGGGCTGCGGGTCGAGAGGCGGGGCCGGGACTGCTATGTTCCCGGGCTCGAACCGCGCCATGGGATTTCTGCAGCGCCTCAAAGACTCCCTCGACCCCGACAAGGTCCTGATGGACGTGATGAGCGGGTTCATCGAGGCGACCGCCGTCAAGCGGGCTCTCGATCGCGACCAGGAAGTATGGTCACCGGGCAAGCCGCTCAAGCTGTTGCTCGCCGGCTACGTCGGCTCGCGCAACACCGGCGCCGACGTGCGCGTCGAAGAGATGATTCGGCAGTTTCGCCACGTCATCGGTGACGACGACCTCGAGCTGACCATCATGTCGGTCAACCGCGAGCGCACCGCGGGCTACTTTCGCACCGTGCGGCAGGTCGAGCTGCCGGTGGTGTTCCCGAAGTTCCTGTACGACGAGTGCCCCAAGCACCACGGCGTGGTGTCGTGCGAGGGCTCGATGTTCAAGTCGAAGTTCGCCAGCGCGCTGTCGACGATGATGGCCGGCGCGCTCGGCATGGCGGCGGCCGAGAACAAGCTCGCGGTCGGCTACGGCGCCGAGGCCGGTGCGATGTCGCCGGCGCTGCGGGACTTCGTCAAGAAGCACTGCCGGCACGCGCTGGTGCAGTGTCGCAACAACCCCTCGCGCGAGGTGCTGGGTCGGCTCAACATCCGCACCACCGGCGGCACCGACACGGCGTGGACCTTCGAGCCCGCGCCCCCGGCGGTCGGCGAGAAGCTGCTGCGCGAAGCGGGCTGGGACGGCGAGAAGAAGGTGCTCGTCGTGTGCCCGATCAACCCGTTTTGGTGGCCGGTCAAGCCCGACCTCGCTAAGGCGGCGGCCAAGGCCCTCGTCGGTCAGTACCGCGAGGAGCACTACCGCTCGTTCTACTTCCACCACACCTCGCCCGAGGCGGACGAGAAGTACGACAACTACGTCGACGCGATCGCCTACGGGGTCAAGCAGTTCATGCGCGACCGCGACATCTTCCCGATCATGGTGGGGATGGAGCGACTCGACCGTGGCTCGTGCGAGCGCGTGGCCGAGCAGATCGGCGGCAACGTGCCGCTGTTCATTTCGGACGACTACAACATGTACGAGCTCGTCAGCGTCCTGCGACGCTGCGCGTACATGCTGTCGAGCCGCTTCCACGCGTGCGTGACCTCGATGCCGGGCCTGGTGCCCTCGGCCGGCATCACGATGGACGAGCGCATCCGCAACCTGATGAACGACCGCGGCCACCCGCACCTGTTCCTCGAAGTCGACGAAGACGACCTCGGCGACAAGATCGTCAAGGTGCTCGAGACGCTCGACGAGGACCACGAGCAGATCAAGACCGACATCGCCAAGGTCCTGCCCCAGCAGCTGGCGCTGATGGGCCAGATGGGCATCGACTTCATGGACGAGCTGACGCGCGTCTACCCCGAGTTCCCGCGCCGCGATCTGCCGCGCACGTGGCAGGCCCATCTGCCGCCGCTGAGCCCGGAGCTGCAGGGCTTGCTCGAGACGTACGCGTAGTCGGGGTACGACCCAGTTCTCGGATCGGGAAGGCCGGGGTTCCCGAATCGGAACCCCTCGGACGGTCGCAACCGCGGAACTGCGTTGGCACGCGTCGTGCTAGATCGTCGCCCGTGACGGCTCTCGGGCGAACATGGGTGTCCCTCGCGCTGGTGGTTGCGGCCTGCGCGAGCGATGGCGATGACGACGGTTCCGGCGGTGGAACTACCACGTCCACCAACGGCGCCACCGATGCACCGTCGGGGCCGACGATGACCGAGGGGGGCGTTGTCGACGACGGGGACACGGGTGCGACCACGGCGTCCACGGGGTCCGGGGACGCTGCAGACACGACCGGCAGCACATCGGACCCCGGTTCGACGGGCGACGGCGCGACGACCGGGGGGGCCGATGCCAGCGTGCTCCATGTCAGCGAGGCCGGCCAAGACAGCAACCCGGGAACCGCCGCAGAGCCGATGCGCACGATCCAGTGGGCGCTCGGGCAGGCATCGGCGGACGTCGAGATCGACACGATCCGCGTGGCCGGCGGGACGTACGAGGCCGACGTCGCCAACGACGACGCGATCGTCCTGATCGATGGCGTCTCGCTCTACGGCGGGTGGAGTCCGGACTTCGGCGCGCGGGACCGTACGATGTGGCCATCCGTCATCGTCGATGGCTCGTCGCAGGAGCCACCGAACACGAGCCCGAGCAGCCCCGCGCGACTGGTGGGGGTGCCTGCCGGGATCTCCGCCGCGACCGTGTTCGATGGGTTCGTCGTCGAGATCGGTTTGGGGGCGCATGTCGCCGGGATCTTCGTCGAGGGCGACGCGACGATCTCCGGCAATCACTTCACCCGCGGGGTGAGCTCCGACGGCGTCACGGCCTCCGCGATCTCGATCGCGCAAGCGAGCCCGCACATCCTCGGCAATCGCATCGACCTCGACTACGCCCTCATGACGAGTCAGCTGCGCGGCATCGCCGGCAACGGGTCGGACCCGACGATCGTCGGCAACGTGATCATGCTCGCAGGCGCCACGGGGAGTCACTACGGCTTCTTCTTCGGCGCTGGAGCCCCCCAGATCGTCGGCAACAGCATCGCGATCGCAGACGGCCCCAACCAGTGGATCGCGTGGATGGAAGCCGACGCGACACCGTTGCTCGACAACAACGTGATGCAGACGCAGGATGGGACGGGCATCTGTGTCGGGTCGCTGTCGGCGGGCGCGATCCCGACCGGGCTGCACAACAACCTGCTGCAGTGCAACTACGCGGTCTGGGGCAACGGGGACTCCACGCTCGGGCAGTGGACGACGATCTCGCAGGTGCACGCGGGGCTCGTCGTCGCGTCCGGCAACGTCAAGCTGGCGGGGCCACTCGTCGACGCCGCGACCGATCTGCGGCTGGATGCCGGCGCTCCCTGCAGCGTCGCGCGCGGCGGGCTGGACGTGAGCGCGACATACCCCGACGACTTCGACGGCCTGCCGCGGACCGATCCGCTGAGCATGGGCGCCTACGAGTGGGACGACGCCTGCCAGTGACGCTGCCGGCCGGTTCGCGCCGGTCGGAGGACTAGGAGCTCGTGGTCGCCGCCGCCGCCGTCGTGTCACCGGGATCGGTGACGCTGGCCTCGTCGACCGTGAGGACCACGTTGCCCTGCTTGTGTCCCTGCTCGACGTAGCGGTGCGCCTGCGCGACCTCCGGGAGGGCGTAGGTACGGTCGATGAGCGGGCGTACCTTGCCGGCTTCGATGAGCGCCACGAGCTGGCGTAGTCGCTCGGGCGTGTCGCCGGAGTCGCCCATGACCACGCGCTTGTCGGAGGTCATCTTCGTCCACAACGCGCGCAGGACCTCGAGCAGGCCGGGAACGGTGGCGCGGATGTAGCGGCCGCCGGGCTCGAGCACCGCCAGGCCCCGCGCGATCGGGGTGCGGCCGACGACGTCGAGGATGAGGTCCCAGCTTTCGCCCGTCGCGTCGAAGTCGCGGACGGTGTAGTCGAGGACCGCGTCCGCGCCGAGGTCACGGGCGTGCTGCACGCCCTGCGGCGCGCACACGGCCGTGACGTGGGCACCGAAGTGCTTGGCGATCTGGATCGCGAACGAGCCGATGCTGCCGGACCCGCCGCGGATCAGCACACGCTTGGCGGTTTCGATGCCCCCTTTGGTCAGGTATCCGAGCGCGGCGAGACCACCGATCGGCACCGTCGCGGCCTCGGCGAACGAGAGCACGTCGGGCTTGCGCGCCACGAGCCCGTCGGCTTTGACCACCACGTACTGGGCGTAGGTTCCCAGCCCCATGTCGCTGGTGCCGAGCACGGCGTCGCCGACCGCGAACCCCGTCACCCCGTCGCCGACCGCCTCGACGACGCCGGCCATCTCCATGCCGAGGATCGTGGACTTGCGTGGTCCCCAAACCCCGAGCCACAGCCGGATCGGCAGGCGGAACAGCCACGGCAGATCGAGCGCGCGCATCTCGGTGTCGCCGCGCGTGACCGTGGTCGCCCGCACGGCGACGAGCAGCTCACCGCGACCCGGTTCGGGTCGCGGCACGTCCTGGATCTGCAGCGCTTCGGCCGGTCCGTAGCGGGTGAGCACGACTGCCTTCATCGCGTGGCGCACAGTAACCCGGTCGGAGGACTAGGCGTTCTCGACGGCGGCGCGGTAGTCGGCGCGGGCTCGAGCGTGGCGCTGCGCCGCGGGCGGGCGCTCCGACTCCAGTGCGGCGACGGTCTCGTCGATCGTCGCGCGCGCGGCGTCGATGGTCTGCCGCGCGCGCTGGCCCAAGGCCTGGGAACGACCGCGCAGCAGGGCCACGTATCGCGACAGAAGCGGGCCGTGGGGGGCGACCGCATCGACCGCCTCGTCGCGCTCGAGGTGCCGCAGCTCCGCAAGGAAGCGCTCCACCCACGCCTGGGCCTGCTCGAGACTCTCACCGAGGCGGTGCGTGTCGGGGGCTCGCTTCGCCTTCGCGGTGAAGAGCGTTCCCAGTCGTGTGGTCCTTGCGGAAGATCGAGCGTCGTCGAGGGCCGCGATCGCCTCCTGGGTCTGCGCGAGGTGACGCTGCACCCAGCGCCCGGCCGCGATCGCGTCGTCGATCTCGCGCAGCTGGCCTGCCGCACGCGCGACGTCCTCGGCCAGTGCACGCACGCGCGTCGCCACGTCGTCGTCTCCGGCCAGGATACGCGCGGTCTTGCCGATGAAGGCCTCCGTGTAGCGGGCGTCGACATCGGCGAGCCGCGCGAGCTCGTCGTCGATCTCGTCGAGCACGGCCGAGGCACGCTCGGCGTCGGCGCGGGCGGCCTGGACCGGAAGCCGCGTCGCGTCGGCATCGACGTGTGCGTCGAGCTCGCGATCGGTCCGTCCGACCACCGCCCACAGCACGCGGGTCAGCCGCGCGCGCGCGGGCTTGCCGACGTCGCGCGCGCCCTTGGCCTCGAGGCGCTCGGCCGCCTCGAGCACGCTTCGCGCCCGGCTCAGCTCCTGCTCGGCGGCCTTGCGCCGCGCCCGAAGCTCGTCGCGGCGACGGACTTTGGCGCCCTGCTCGCGGAGCTCGTCGTAGGCGTCGCGGTACACGCGACCCGAGCATACCCATTGCGCGACCGGACATGCCGCGCGGTCACTTCGGCGGTGGCGTCGGCCCCTGGGTGTACTTGCGCATGAACAGATTCGTCCCCTCGCCGGAGACGAACTCGAAGCCTACCGAGATCGCCGCGCCGGTGTCGTCGGCCAGCAGGTACGAGGCCGAGTCGTTGAGGTCGAGGCGGTCGTTGTGCGAGTCGTGCCACAGCAGCTCGCCGTCGGCCCGGATCCGACCGACCCAGTAGTTGCCCTGTTGGCCGGCGACGATCGCCTGTCCCGCCGTGTACACGTCACCGTCGGGGCCGACCGACACGCCGAAGCACGCGCCCGCGGGCGTGCTCGAGCTGCCGACCACCCACTGCTCGGCGAACGTCGCGTCGTAGTAGCGCACGTTGCAGCCCGACACGCCGGCCCCGCCCCCGAAGCCGGCCACCACGAAGGCGCCGGTGGCCGCGTCCATCGCGATGTCGGAGGCCACGAAGCTCAAAGGCTCGATCGCGAGCTCGGTCCCGGACGGATCGTAGGTGGCATGGAAACCGGTGTCGGCCCCGGCGCCGTTCTCCCGGCCGACCACGTGGATCGTGCCGTCGTCGGCCACGACGACCCCTTGCGCGATGTCGGACATCCCCGCCGCGCCGGCGTAGGTCGCTTCCCACTGCAGCGCGCCGGTGTCGTCGAGGAGGGCGACCCACGCGTCGACGCCCTCGTCGGTCGCGCCCACGTTGCCGACCACGACGATGTTGCCGTCGGCGGTGACGGCGAGATCGACGATCACCTCGTCGTCTGCGACGTCGCTCGGTCCGTCGAACGTCGCCGACCAGACCAGGCTCTGGTCGGTGGGATCGATGCGCTGCACGATCGCGTCGTAGCCGGTCGCCGTCGTCGTGCCGCCGGTGGCCAGCAGATCGCCGTCGAGCCACACCAGGCTCCGGAACTGGTCGAAGTCCATCGCCGGTCCGGCGGCGATGTAGGACCACCCCGCGCGACCCTCGGGGGTGACCTGTTGGATCCACATGTCGGGATCGCCGGGGGCGACGGTCGTGGACCCGGCGAGGTACAGGTTGCCCGCGGCGTCCGTGATGGCTTCGAAGGCGAAGTCGTCGAGTCCGCCCACGTCGAGCGAAAGCTCCCACGCCAGCTCGTAGGGCACCGTGCAATTGGAGTAGCAGTCGTCGCCGTTGTCGACGTTGCCGTCGTCGCACTGCTCGTCGCCGGTGACCTCGTCGTCGCCGCACACGGCACTCGCGCCGGTGGAGCCGGTCGCGTCACCACTGGAGCCCGAGCCGTCCGAGGTCACGGTCGATGTCGTCGAACCGTCGGCGGGCGGGGGAAGCGAGGTCGAGTCGTCGCCGGCGCTCGAGCTCGATCCGGTGTCGCTGGAGGGGGTGGCGTCGTCGGCGGGGCAGCCCAGCAGGGCGGCGATGCATAGTCCAAGGGGGGCTCGGGGGATCATGCGGCCACCATAGCAGGCCGCTTCGTGTCCTCAGGGCCGGACGGTCTGTGCCGTGCCGTCGAGCACGCTGGCGAACCAGTCCGCCATCGTCACGCCGGCAGAGCTCGTCGTGTAGAACTCGGGGGTCGTCGACCAGGTGTGGGTATCGCTGTCGATCTCGTAGAGCACGAAGCGGCCCTCGAGCGACTCGGTGTACAGCGCCGACAGACCATCGTGGTAGCGGTCGGTCCCGAGGTCGGGCAGGCCGTTGCTCGCCGCGCAGCCGTCGTTGCCGAACCCGTAGAACAGCCGAAGGATCTGGTCTTGGTTGGACGCGATGAGGGCGAAGCGGACGTCGGGATAGGTGTCGGGCAGGTACTCGAACATCGTCGACAGTCCCCCGCCGTCTTCGCCCGCGCAGCCCTCGCAGGCGGCCGGCAGCAGATCCGAAAAGCCCCAGGTCTCGCGCAGCTGCGTCTGCAGACAGGGATCGAGGTAGGCGTCGGGCAGGATCACGCCCGAGTCGTCGATGACGATGGTGTCGGTCTGCGGCCAGCCGGCGCGAATGAACGGGAAGTTGAACAAGGCGCCCATGCCTCCGGCGCTGGTGCCGAGCACGACGAGCTGCGACACGTCGGCGAACGTGGGCACGACGCGATCGAGCGCGGCGAGCACGTTGTCGTGTCCGACGAAGTTCCAGGGCTCGGTCACCCCAGGCGGCGACTGCTCACCACGGACGCCCGCGTGCACGTCTCCGGTGCAGTAGGGCACGTACACGACGTTGGCGTCGATGAACGGATTGTCGTCCCGCGAGAAATCGAGGACTCCGTCGGGATTGGCCGCCATCGCGTCGTCGCCGGTCAGCATCAGTGGCGCGGTGAAGCTGCAGGTGAGGTTGTTGAAGCAGGCGCCGCCGCCCTTGAAGTACAGGACCAGGCGCTGCGCCCCCTCGACCCGTCGTACGCCGACCCCGCTCGGCGCCCCGCCGTTGCAGGCCATCCCGTCGATCTCGACGAAGTGCCAGGCGCCGTCGGCGGGGACGTCGAGCGGCTCGCCGTCGAAGGGATCGATCCCACCACCGGTCGAGGAGCCATCGGCCGCGGTCGTGGCGTCGTCGGCCGTCGTCGACGTGAGGCCGCCGGTGCTCGTCTCGGTGGTGCTGCTCGGCTCGACCGACGTCTCGTCGCCTTCCGCGGACGTGCCGCACGCGTACACCCAGCTCAGACCCACGACGATCCACGAGCGGCGGTCCATCCACGGCAGCATACCGTACGCCGGAGGGCTCACCGCCAGCCGAGGTAAGGATCGAAGCGAAACCCCAGGCCGAGCTCGGTGAACAGGATGGTCTGTGCGTCGAGGCCGTTGGCGTAGCCGCCGTAGGTTTCGGCGATCCACACGTCGGCCCGCTCGAGGATGTGAAAGTGCAGACCGCCGCCGATCGAGGCCCACTGCGTGGCCGGGACGTTCTGTGCACCCGTGACCTGCCCGCGGGCGCGCGCGTAGATCGAGACGGGACCCAAGCGCACTGCCCCCGCCGCGCCGAGGAAGCCCCCGCCGGCGGGGCGTCGGAACCAGCGGATGTCGTCGGGCTCGCAGCCCTGGTGCTCGCAGCGGTTGGTTCCGCCGACACCGACACCGGCTCCGATCTCACCGTCGGCGTTGAGCGAGATCCGCGGTCGCAGGTGGAGGCGAAACGGCGTGCGGACCCCGGCCCACCCGAGCACGTGGCCCTGGATCCCGTCGACGCCACCGGTGACGACGAGGTGCGGACGAGCGGCCCAGCCCACCGAGCCCGCGCCGGCGCCGCTGGGGGCGGGGTAGCCGGCCGACGCGCCGGTGACCTCGATCTGCCCCGGTGCGAGTCGGCCGGGCGCTCCGCCCGTGATCGTACGAACCGGCGGCGCGTACGTGGCGTAGCAACCGGCACCGAGACCGACGAGGGCGAGCGCAAAGGGGGCGAGCGTCCGCACGACACCGATGGTCGCGCATGCGGGCGATCGGATCACTGTCGGTGGGACGAGACCGTCCGACTTCAGCCTTGTTCCCTCGAGCCTGCCGTGGAACGCTGCGGGGGATGACGCAGATCCGCTGTGGCCGGTTCCTCGTTCGCGCCGCGGAGCGCACCGAGTCCGGGACCATGCTGTCGGACGCGGACCTGTACGAGCTCGCCTCTGCGCTGCGTGACCTCGCCGACGACCCCCTGAGGGGTCGCGTGCTGCGAAGCCTGTCGCGTCAGACGTCCGGGGTCGGCCACGACGATCCCGTTCCGGCGATCGTCGAGCTGGCGCGGCTGGGCCGGCTGGTCGTGGAGAGGATCGAGCCGATCGCGCTCGACCCCGGGCCCGCGCTCGATCCCCTCACGCTGGCGCGCCTGGCCGGCGAGCCGTTGCGAGGCGACGACGCCGAGGACTATGCCGTCGGCATCGAGCTCATCGGCGAGGACGATCAGCCGATCGCGGGCGTCCGCTATCGCATCGAGTTGCCCGACGGCAAGATCTGCGAGGGGCGCACGGGACCCAATGGTCGCGCCGTCCTGTGGGGACTGTCCGGGCCCGGTCAGTGCAAGGTGCAGTTCCCCGATCTCGACGCCGAGGCCTGGGAGTGGGTCGACTCGATCCCACTCGCGTGAGGACCGCTGCCGACCCCGGTGCGAGGCGCCCGTATCAGACGCCGAACCAGGTCAGGATGTTGCTCATCAACTGATCGCGCTGGGCAGCGTCGACGAGGCCGGCGTGGAACGACAAGCCGAGCCACACGATCCGGTACGTACCCGAGTCGTAGTGAGTCAGGCCGGCCGAGCCCGAGCCCGTCCCGCCGGGGCCGTAGATCCCCGCCGGGGTCGAGAGGGCGCCGGACAGTGGATCGGCGAAGTCGCCGTTGCTGTCGCTGTTGGCCGACAGCAGCAGCTCGGAGCCGGCCACGAACGAGCCGGTGATCGGGTCGGCCGCCACGCCCTCGAGTGTCGTGATCGCCGCGCCGGCGAAGTCGCCGGCGAAGTCGGTCTCGAACAGCAGGTACAGGTTGTCTTCACCCCCGCCGGCGGCACCGTTCTCGAAGTCCCACAGGAAGTCGACACCCGCGACGAACAGATTGCGGGTCGTACCGCTCGTGAGCCAGTCGGCGACGATCTGCGCCTGAACGTCGCTCGGGTCGATGACGCCCTCGTCGAACCAGACGACCGTGTCGTACGCGCCCAGGACGGCGGCCGACGGGAACGCGTCGACGTCGAGGTTGATCTCGGCCCAGGTCACGCCCGCCGCGGTCAAGGCGTTGCGGTACACGTCCCACTCGGCCGGATCCGTCGTGTCTTCCCCCAGAAGCAACAGCTGCGGGCCTTCGCCCGTGCAGCTGCTGAAGTCGTAGCCCGTGCAGTCGACCGCGCAGCCGAGCGTCCCGCCGGTGTAGCCGAGGTCCGTGCACGTCACGCCGGACGTGTCCGTGCCGTCGCACACCTCGACGCCCTCGATCATGTCGTTGCCGCACACGAACTCGCCGCACCCGGTGGTGTCGAACGTGCAGGCGCCGTCGCATGCCAGCGTGCCGAAGTCGAACCCGAGCGTGACACAGTCTTCGCCGGCGAGATCGAGACCCTCGCAGTCTTCGGCGAACGTGCGCTGACCATCCCCGCAGACGTTGGTGTCGACGCCCGAGACGTCGATGCGCACGCACCACTCGTTGAGTGTGCCACCGTCGCCGCCGGCATCGTCGTTGATGTCGAGCTGCCACGTACCGCCCGGATCCGAGATGCCCGTGAACGCGTCGAGGCTCTCCAGGGGCAGGATCTCCCCGACGGTGGGGGAAGCACAGACCGGTCCGCTCGCCGCGTCCTGGTCGAACGTGGCATCGATGTCTTCCTCGGTGCCGCACTGATCCTGCATCAGGTTGACGGTCACCCCGGTGTCGACGTGGGTGATCGTGACCTCGAGGTCGCCCAGGAAGGTGTGTGATGCGTTCAGGTCGACCTCGACCTCGTTGATGAATTCCAAGGACGAGGGCAGCACGATCGTGTCGGTGGTCAGCACGCCGGCACCGGGGCCGATCGGAAGCCCGGGAGCCGAGCACACCATGATCCCCGTGCAGCCCGACGTGTCGAACGCCATGCAGCCGGGGTCGCAGGCCAGCACGCCGCCCGGGAAGCCCTGCGAGTCGCACGTTTGTGCGCCGACGTCGGCGCCGTCGCACAGCTCCGCGCCTTGGGCCATGCCGTCGCCGCACATCGCCATGGTGCACATCGTGGTGTCGAAGGTGCAGTTCGCCGCGCAAGACAGCGTGCCGCCGTCGAAGCCCAGCGACAGGCAGGTCTGACCGAGCAGTGCCGCGCCGTCGCACTCCTCGTCTCCCTGGACCATGATGTCGCCGCACACCGTGTCGGCGCACATCGTGGTGTCGAAGGTGCAGTCGGGGGCGCAGGTGAGCTCACCGCCGACGAATCCCTGGCTGGCGCAGTCCTCCCCGTCGAGCTCGTCGCCGTCACAGGCCTCCGAAGGGTCGAGCTGACCGTTGCCGCAGGTGTCGCCCGTGGTGGTGCCACTGGACTCGTCGCCGGTGCTACCGCCGGTCGTACCGCCGCTCGTCGAGTCGGTCGAGCCTCCATCGCCGGTGGAGTCCACGCCCGAGGTCGACGAGGTGGACGGATCCGTCGTGACGTCGTCGGTCGTGGTCACCGTGACGGGACCGGTCGTCGGTTCGCCGGTGCCGTCGCTGGTGCCGGTGCTGTCGTCGTCGTTGGCGACCGCATCGTCGCCGGCACAGCCGATCGACCACACGCCCGTCGCGAGAACGAGCGGAACCAAGTTGGAGCGCATCTGTGCACGAGCCATGCGCGCATCCAAACGCGACCGGATCGTGCGTGCAATGGCCGGAACCCGCGACAACTCACGGCTCACGGGCGTCGGGGGCGCGGACTCTCGCGTCGGAGACGAAACGGCCCGTCAGGCGCTGCGGTGCCGCCAGTGCACGTCCACGTCGCCGACCGGCGGGTAGATGCCCAGACCCACGCGTCCGTTGTCGTACGGCGGCAGCGGGTCGGTGATGCGCTCGAAGTCGAAGCGACGAAAGAGGCAGGTCGTGATGACCTTGATCTCGTTGATGGCGAAGAAGCGACCGGGGCAGGTGTGCTTGCCGGCGCCGAACGGCATGAAGGCGAAGCCGGTGCGCTCGCCCTCGAGCTCGAAGCGAGGCTTGCCCGACCCCTCGTCCAAGAATCGGTTGTAGCGAAAGGTGTAGGGGTCGTCGAAGACGGCCGGGTCGTAGTGGGTCAACTGCGGCGTCAGGCAGACCTCGTCGCCTTCCCGGATCGACCATGTCCCGCCGCGGGTCTGGATCGTCACGGGCTCGGTCGCCTTGCGCACCGTCAGCGAGCCGGCCGACAGCCGCAACGCCTCGCGAGCCGCGGCGTCGATGACGGCAAGTCGGTCGAGCTGTGCGCGGGTCAGCGGCTCGTCGGCCGCGCTGCCGAGAACCTCGTCGACTTCCTTGCGAACGGCCGCCGTCGCGGCCGGGTCCGACAGCACGTGCGCGAGGGTCCAGAACGCGGTGGGGATCGTGTTGGCGTGGACCGCCCACAGCACGGCCGACTGCGCGCGCCCTCGCAGCTCGACGTCGAGGTGAGAGACCAACGGTTCGCGCGTGCGCATCCATCCGCTGGGATCGTCGCCGAGCGTCGAAAGCGGCTCGGCGAGGGACTCGAGGCCCTGGTGTCCCTGTCGGGCCATCGCCTTCGGCATCCCCGCGACCAATCGCGGAAACTGCTCGTCGAACTGCGCGAACGCCTTGGCTGCGTGAGGACAGAACTTGCCCGCGCCGAACACCACGTCGGTCGCGGCCCGAAAGATCACGTCCCACACGAGTCGGTACAGCGCGACCGTCCCGGACTCGGCGGCGAATCGGTCGTCACGCATGTCGTCGAGCACCCGCAAGACCTCGGCGCTCATCTTCGACGACAGATCCGCGAGGTCGGTGCCGCGAAGGTGCACCCGTGCCGCGTGATCGGTCGCCTCGACGTCGACGTGGTCCCGAATGTTCGGAAAATCGAACGCGCGCTCCATGACCTGGTCGGCCACCGGCTCGAACTTCAGGGCAGGGCACCGCAGCACCCCTTCGTACGACAGCGGGTCGCACACGAACGTCATGCGGCGGCCGGCCACGAAGACGGTGAACACGTCACCGTGCTCGCGTCGGCACTGCTGCAGGAACGCGGCGGCGTCGCGCCGAAAGGGCAAGGCTGCACCGAGGAAAGGTAGGTGACCCCGCACCAGGGGAGGCTCGCCGTCGCGGCGGCGCCCGTTGACGAGCCGCAGCCCGGCGGTCATCACGGTGGCCGCCGAGGCGACCGCGGCCAGCAGTTTGGTGCGTCGACCCACGCGTGCGCATGATCGCGCGGCCACATTCCCTGGCGCAAGCGCGCGGCCCGCATTGCGCCGGCCCGAATTGGGCCGCTCGAGCCTGGAGCCACGACGCGCCTTGCGTACGGAAATCCGCACGGGCGTACGCACGGTGCCCGATGGCCGGATCCGCCGCCCAACGGATGCTGGCGGCCGGTTCTCATGGTCGGCTCGCTTCGCACGTACGTTGTGGTCATCGGGCTCGCGGCACTGGGCCTGCAGGCGAGTGCGTGCGGGCGGGTCGATCTCGGCCAGGAAATCGCCGCCCGGCCCGCCCCGGCCGCGATGACGATGACGACGAAGCCCGCCCCGGTGCGCGCCGTGGGGGCGCGCTCGCGCGTGGCCGGTGCCATCGCGCTCGTGCCCGTCGTCGTGGCGACCGAGCCCAGCCCGATCGTACGCCCCGTCGCCCCGAAGCGTGCCCACGAGGCGCAACGACGCGACACCGGGCCGATCGCCGGCGCGTCTCCGGTGGTGATCGTCCTGCCCGAGCGATCCGATCTGCGACGGTCGACCCTCGAGCCGACCTGAGCCCGCGACGCGCGTCCGGCTCAGTCGCCGCTCGTGGGCAGGGCTCGCGCGAGCGCCTCGTCCGCCCCGGCATCTTCGCCGAGCAGGAGCACGACGCCGCATTTGCCCACGAGCGGGGATTGGATGCCGGCCATCGCCTTGGCGACGCACGCGGGCACCGACGGGGACATCGCCCCGGTGACGTCGATCGCGGCGGCGTCCTGCTCCCCCAGCGTCCAGTGGACGACCGCGACGTCACCCGTCGGCGCACAGGCCGTCAGGCGATCCTTGCGCTCGGCGATCGCCCCGACGAGCGCCATGCCACCCATCAGCTGGTGCTTGGTCAGCTTGCACGTCAGCGCCATCATGCGCTGCCCGTCCGAGGTGACCGATTGCATGGTCAACGTGGGGTTTTCGATGTCGACCAGCTTGGCCGCCGCGGCGGCCGGGTCGTCCGGCAACGGCGGCGCCACCGGCAACGGGGCGGGCGCGGCAGGTGGATCGTCGGCAGGTGGATCGTCGGCAGCGACCGCGGGACTGTCGGTCGCCGGGGGCTCCGCCGCGGCGTGGGCGGGCTCTCCCTGCGCCGCTTTCGTGACCTCGCCATCGGGGCTCGACGACGCCTCGGGACGGTCACAGGCGGTGAGGGCGAGGGTCGACACCGCGAGGGCGAACACGATTGCAGGGGACATGTGCACGTAGAACGTACGACAGTCGTCGTCACCTCAGCCGAGGGGGACGATGCGGTCGGGCACGAATGTTCGAGCGAGCCGCGTCACCGGCAGCCTTCGGCGTCTTCGGCCGCCTGCACGAGCATCTCGGGGATGAAGGAAGCGAACGCACGTCCGCTGGTCTCGTCGGTGACCCAGGCGTCGTGCACGGCCGTGAACTCCGCGGTGGCCTTCCACTCCTCGTACTGGGCGCGGGGGGCACGACCGGCGGCCAGCGCCATGCAAGCCTGGGCGTGTACGACCCGCACGAGCTCGATCTGCCGGTCGAGATGTTCGGGGCCGAGAACGTCGCCGTGGCCGGCAATGATCGTGTCGATCGGGCGCTCGCGCAGCTGCTGCAGCGCGAGCAGCCAGCGGTAGGGATGGCCGTGGCCGGCGAACGGCAGCTCGTCGACCACGTCGCCGGCGATCAGCACGCGCGTGCCGGGCAGGTACACGACGAGGTCGGCGTCGGTGTGCGCCTGCAGGGGGATGAGCTCGACCACGTGATCGCCGAGCTTGGTCGTGGTGGGCTCGGCGATCGCACGCGTGGGCGGCAGCAGGGAGGGGATCGTGGCCAGCGTGTCGACCTCCGCGCGCGCCTCCAGCACGAACGCTTCGACCTCCGCCCGCTCGGTGTCGGTCAGCGGACCATCGATGTGACGCCCGCGATCGAGGATCTCGGTGGCCCCGCGGATCGCGTCCGCGAGGCCGACCTTGCGCTCGCGCAGCTGCACGGCGCCTTTCTCGGCGAGCAGCGGTGCGAGTCCGGCGTGACCGAGCCGCGTCGGGGCGGGGGCCTGCGCCGGGCGCAGGCCCGACACGAACGTCGCGGCGAGGCTGTGGTCGACGTGCCAGTGGGTGGTCACGAGTCGGAGCCGGCGTTTCGGGTCCGCGAGACCGAACTCGTCGACCAACATGCGCGTGGCCGCCAAGCGCTGCGGTCCGTCGACCAGCATCACCTCGTCGCCGGCGACGAGCACGGCGGCGTTGCAGTCCCTGAACCGGCGCTGCGGCGGCTGCAGGCCGGCGAACACGCCGGGCGCCACCTCGACCAGACGAAGCGGCGGCTCGCTCGGGACCGTTGCCCCGGCGGGCTCGGCCGGCGCGTTCGTCGACGCCGGGGTCGGCGTCGATCCGGCCACGCGTGGATCGGAGGGTCGACACGCGACCAACGCGACGGCGAAGACGAACGAGCGACGGCGCGGCACCCACCGCAGCCTACCGCGCGGCCGCGCTCGCGCGCGATGTCGGCGACCGAGCTGCGCTACCGCAGATCCTCGATGAAGCTCTCGACGGCGGCCCGGGCCCCCTTTTGCTTCTCGGGCAGGTCGGCGAGCAGATCGCTGGCGAGCTCCCGCGCGCGGGCGGGATCGGACGTCGTATAGGACCGAGCGACTTGCAGACGGGCGTTGCTGCGGTTGACGTCGTCTCGGGCGAGCGCGACCGCTTCCTCGGCCGCGGCCCGTCCCTCGTCGTAGCGCTTCATCTGCGCGTACACGTACGCGACGTGGATCAGCATCGGCGCCAGGTTCGGATGCGATGGACCGTACGTCTCCCGCCCGGCCGCCACGGCGCGCTCGGCGAGCTCGAGGGCGCGGTCGTGGTGGTCCGCGCACGCCAACGCCCGACTGACCCCGAACAGCGTCGGCGCGAGGCGTCGGGAGCCCTGGTCCGGCGAGGCCTCGACGATCGCGAGGGCGCGCTCGGCCGGCTCGAGGGCCTCCGCGCACCGGTCCGCCTTCAGCATCGCGATCGCGATCCCGTACAGGCCGGTGGCCACCTTGGGGTTGTCCGGTCCCAGCGCGCGCGACCAGATCTCCACGGCCTGGCGGTCGTGCTCGATCGCGAGGTCGAACTCGTCGAGGTTGAGCACGGTCGCCGCGAGGTTGTGGTGGGCAAGGGCCACGTCCGGGTCGTCGGGGCCGCGCGTCTCGGTCCAGACCTCCAAGGACTCCTCGTACAGCGCCTTCGCGCGCTGGTGCTGGCCCTTGCGGTTGAGATAGTTGGCGAGGTTGTTGCGCACCGGCGCCATCCGGGGATGGCCGGGACCGAGCGTGTCGTTGCCGAGCGTGTAGGCGTGCTCGAGCAGCTCACCGGCCTCGTCGTCCTTGGCCAGGTACAGAAGCGACGCGCCGAGGGTGTTGTACGCGAGCGCGACGTCGGGATGGTGCTCGCCGAGGTTGGCGAGTCGGATCTCGAGAACCCGTCGGCTGCGACGCACCGCGTCCTCGAACGCACCTTCCTCGGTGTCGATCGCCGCGATGTTGTACAGCGTGCCGGCCTGCGCGAGGTGGTCGTCGCTGAGGAAGCGGGCGCGCGTTTGCAGGGCGCGCTCGTACTGCTTGCGTGCCAGGGCCGTGTCGCCCTCGCGCACTGCGAGGGCGCCGGCCGAGTCCCACAGGTCGGCCTCCTCCACGGTCGGCCAGCCGAGGCGTCCGACCGCGGCCTCGCCCACGTCGAGCCACACGGCTCCTGCTTCGGGGCGGCTGCGCTGTGAACCGACGAGGATGACGAGCTCGGCGGCGACCTGGATCGCGAGCACGTCGTGTCCGCTGCGCCAGGCGTCGGCGAAGGCGGCGCGATACGAGGTCTCGGCGTCGGCGTACTCGCCGAACCGGTGGTGTGCGTCGCCCTCGGCGAGCCGCGCCTCGGCCCGGAGCGCGAGGTGACCGATCTCGTCGGCCTTGCCCGCGGCCGATTGCGCCTCCTGCAGGCTCGGACCCGGCTGGCCGGTGCGCAACAGGGCTTGCGCGCGATCGAGATGGGCGCGGATCGCCTTGCCCGCCTCGGCGTCGTCGGGCGGCGCCGGGGCGGCCGGCGGCGGTGGCGGACGATCCGGGTCGGTGCACGAGCCCGGCGTGCGCAGCCGACGGATCGCATCCATCGCGTGCTCGACGACGTCCGGTCCCCCCGACTCGAGGGCCGACCACATCGCTTCGATCTCGCCGCGTCGGTCCTGCAAGCACGTGCGCTCGGCGGTTCGCGACGGGTCGCCGCAGACCCGCTGGTGCTCGAGCATCCACGCGTCGGCGTACTGCGACAACGCCTCGGCCACCTTCGGCGCCGAGGTCTTGGCGTGCCCGATCGTCGACGACGCCAGCAGGCGCTGCAGCGCATCGAGGCGCGCCGGCACGAAGCCCTCGGTGAAGGTCTGTCGCTCCTGCTCGCAACCGTCGTCGCCGCCCTCGATGCGCGTGGCCGCGAACGTGGCCACGAGCGCGCCGATCACGGCCACGGCGGCCCCGCGCACGAGCCACGGTCGCTGGCGACGACCGGATGCCTCCAGGGCCGCGAGCAGCTCGTCCATCGTGGCGAAGCGCTCGTCCGCCTCGGTCGCGAGCCCCCGTGCGAGCACGCGTCGCAGGCGAGTGGGCACGTCGAGTGTGGCCAGGCGTTCGCGGTCGGGGACCCCGGTCAGCGACGCCAACAACGACAGACAAAACGAGTACTGATCGGACTTGGCGTTGGCCGGCTCGCCCGCGAGCACCTCGGGCGCCATGAAGTCGGGCGTGCCTCCGGCCGTGGTCTGCGAGTGGACCAGCCCTCGCATCGAGTCGGCTGCGGAGACCGTGCCGACGACCTCGGCCGCGAGCTGGGCGAGCCCGAAGTCGGCGACGCGCGCTCGGCCGTCCTTGCCCACGAGCACGTTGCTCGGCTTGAAGTCGCGGTGCACCACACCCCGGGCGTGCGCGGCCGCGAGCCCGCGGCCCGCCTGCAAGTAGACGGTGACGATCTCCGAGGTCGACCGTCCTTCGGCGAGCCACGCGTCGATGTCGCCGCCGTCGACGAGCTCCATCGCGATGAACAGTCGATCCTCCCAAAAGCCCACGTCGTAGACCGACGCGACGTTGGGGTGCTCGAGCTTGGCGAGGACCTTCGCCTCGCGCGTGAGATCTTCGGGACGCTCGTGCTCGCGGGGCTGGACCAGCTTGAGCGCGACGCGACGGGACAGATCGGGGTCGAACGCGGCGACGACGGTGCCCATTCCCCCGTGCCCCAGCGGCGAGAGCACGACGTAGCGCCCGACGATCGTCCCTTTCGGGACGGGCGCGGACACCGTGGCTGCCGCGTCTTCGCCCACGGATCCGCTCTTACCACAGCCGACGCGGGGTAGACTGCACACGCCGATGCCGGGCTCGGGACGGACCACGCAACGACCGCTGACGCCGCGACGTCGTCCGGCGGACGCGCGGCCCACTCTCGTCGTCGTGGCTGGCGCTCGTGCCGGCACCACGGTCTCGATGCAGGGCACGGAGCTGCTCATCGGCAAGGACCCGATGGCCCACGTTCACCTCCCCGACAGCGGGGTGTCGCGCCACCACGCCAAGGTCCTGCGCGCCGCCGACGGGATCCACAATCTCATCGACCTCGACTCGACCAACGGTGTGCTGGTCAACGGCGTGCGCGTCGAAGTGGCCGTGCTGCGCGAGGGAGACCGCATTCACATCGGACCCGACGCCGAGCTTCGCTTCACCTACTTGGAGGAAGACGGCACCACGACGGCCGCGCCGGAGTCGTCGCCGCTGAGCGAGCGGCAGCTGGAAGTGGCCCGCCTCGTGTGCGACGGCCTGAGCAACCCGGCGATCGCCGACAAGCTCGGGATCAGCCGTCGCACCGTGACGAGCCACCTCGACCACATCTACACGCGCTTGGGGATCGGGTCGCGAGCCGAGCTCGCGAAGTACCTGGCCAAGCGCGGGCTGACGTAGCGGCGCTACTTCATCGCGTCGACGCGCCGGGTCAGGTCGGCGAGGGCCTTTCTGAGCGCGGCGTTCTCGGTGCGCAGCTCCTCGAGCTCCGCGTCGAGCGCCTGGATCGAAGCCAGAGCCACACCGTCGGCGTCGACCTGGAAGATCGCCTTGTCGGTCGCGCCGACCTCGAAGGCGGCCTTGAAGTCCTGCGCCATGGGCCCGAGGTGACGGACCGCGTCCGGCGAGGTCTTGTAGTTCCAGGTCAGGATGTCGAGCTTGCTGACTTCGTCGAGCACGGCGTGCACGTCCACGGTCGCGAAGTTCTCCTTGGCGTGCTTGTCGCTGATCGGGCACTCCATCCCGCAGTATTCTTGGCCCGGCGGCACCGGCACGCCGCCGCAGCAGGTCAGACCGTTGCAGCACGTCTCGCCCTGCGAGCAGCTGTCGCCCTGGGCCGCGCACATGCCACCGTCGTCGGCACACGGCAGGGCGGTCTCGCCACCGGGGCACTGGCCCGCAGGGCCGCAGACCCAGCTGCCGTCGCCGCAGCAGGTGATCGGCTCGGGGCAGTCGGGTTGCATGACCGGGTCGCAGCAGTTGGGGCACTCGACCCAGGTGTAGCCACACATGCCCTCGTCGTTGCGCTCACAGGGGCCCGGGCCCGAGGTGTTGACCCCGTCGGGACAAAGCTCCGCCGGCGCGCCGGGGGCGGGTCCGCATTCCTCCTTGGTGCAGGGCTCGACGACGGGGCAGTCGTCCATCTGCCAGCCGCAGCCCTGACCGTTGTCGACGCAGCTGTAGCCCGCCGACGATCCGTCGGGACACATCACGTCGGCGCCGGGCGCCGGACCGCAATCGTCGAGCTCGCAGCCGCTGCCGCCCGAGCTTCCCTCGCTGCCCGTGTCGGCGCCACTGGATCCAGAGCCCGAGGCCGAGCCGGCCGAGCCGGCCGAGCCCGCCGAGGTTTGGCCGCCCGAGCCGCCACCATCGCCGGAGCCACCGCCGTCGCCGGCCGTATCGCCGTTGTCGTCCTTGCCGAGATCGCCGTCACAACCGACGAGGCCGAGGGCGAGCAACGAGGTGAACAGGACCGGGGAGAGAAGCGAAGAATAATTCATGGGTGAGACCTTCACTCCCCTCATGCGCAGCGGTGGGCGGATCCGTGATCGAATCGGATCAATTCTCGGCACTGTCGTCGTTCGACGTTCCGCGGCAGATCGCGGCCATCTGATCGACGAGATGCGAGGTCGGGTGGGCCGCGACGAAGCGGTCGGCCACCTTGCGGGCGCTGTCCTTGCGCCCGAGCGCGCACAGGGCTCGGGCCTGGGCGACCTGCCGTTCGTTCGCGAACGCACCGGCGGGGAACCGACGCGCGTGGTCTTCGGCGAGCGCGAGGGCCTCGGCGGGCTCGTGGCGGTCCAGCGCGGCCTTGATCTCGCGCAACAGCTTCGTCTCCTGCGACAGCGTGCTGGGGGGCGCGGGCTCGAGCGGCGGTGGCTCGAGATTCGTGCGATCGCGGGGCGTGCGAGCACGCGCCGGCGATCGGTGGGCCGGGTCGGGCGTCGGCTCGCCCGCGGCCGAGGTGTCCGCTTCGGCGTCGGTGTCGTCGGGCGAGGGCACCGGCTCGACCGTCGCGTCGTCCGCGGCGGCGTTGGTCTCGGGTGACGACGCGGGCGAGGGCGGTTCGGCCTCCGGGGCCTGCGCGGTCGTACGTTCCGTCTTGCCCTCGCGCTCGTAGGGCGCGAGCTGACCGGCGTCGTCGCCCGCCGCCTCGGCGGAGCGTCCACGCCACGGACCCCAGACGACCAGCACGATCGCGGCGGCGGCCGCCAGACCCACGCCGACCCAGATCCCGCGCGCCGGTCGAGTCTGCGCCGCGATCGCGCGCCAGTTGGCCTCGACCGACTTCGGCGTCGGCATCTCCTCGGCCCGGAAGGCCGCGAGGTAGTCGGCCACCTCGGGGTCGAGCGCGGTGTCGGACTCAGCGTCGTCCGGTGCCGACATGCGAGCGCTCCTCCTTGGCGCGGTGACGGGCGATCGCAGCGGCGACCAGCTTGCGAGCGGCGCGCTGCCGGGCATAGGCGGTGTTGAGATTGATCTGCAGGCAGTCGGCGACTTCGGGAATCGTCATGCCCTCGACGTCGGCGAGCACGAAGACGAGCCGCTTGCCCGTGTCCATCGCGTCGAGGGCCTCGCGCACGACGGCGGCCTTCTGTCGCGACTGGGCCTGCTGCTCCGGGTCCGGGCCGGGGTCCTGCGTGGGGACCAAGGAGAGCACCGGACGGTTCACGCCACGCTCCCGCGCACGCTTGGCGATCCGCCGCGCGACGCCATAGAGGAGGCCGCGCACCGATCGCGACCAGTCGAGCTCGGCGCGACGACGGTGCAGCACCACGAACGTCTCCTGGACCGCGTCGTCGACCGCGTCGTCGGAGACGCCGAGACGACGTACCACGCGCCACACGAAGGCGTGGTGGTCGCGGTAGATCTGCTCGAGGTCGGGCCCTTCGCCCAATCGGTCTCCCTCCCGGGTGGTGTCGTGACCCCCTGCACGCAAGAGCCTCCCATGGGTGAATGCACCGACGTCCGGCAATCCGTGACGAAAAACGTGCGAGGGCTAAAACAAACGGAACTGGGCTCCGAGCGCGGCGCGAAAGGCCACCGGGGCTGCTTCGTGAATTCGCGCGTCACCGTTGACGTGAAAGCGGTAGCTGCGAAACGGGACGCTCAAACCGAGTTGCGCGAAAATCGCGAGGCGATCGATCGGGGTCCATGCGCCGCGGACGTCGACGCGCGCCGCCGCCCAGAACAGCCGATCGTCCTGCGGGACGTCGAGGCCCCGACCGCCCCCGAACAGTGAGCCGAGCTCGACGCCGCCGCACACCGGGAGCTCGACGTTGGGGCCGCCGAGGCGACCGCAGCCCAGCGCGTGGCCGGACGTCAGGCGCACGCGGGCGCTCGCATCGTCGCCGTCGAGCCGGGCCGTCGCGGCGAACCAGTGCTCGGCACCCACGCCGATCGCCCAGCGTGATCCGAGCAACGACAGCGCGGCGCCGACGATCGGCGTGGCGCGGGGGAGGGGGCCGATGCCCACGCCGGCGTCGGCGTCGAGGCCGATGCACGGTCGAGGCTCACGCACGCCCGGCGCACAGCGAGCGCTCGGCGGGGGCTCGGCCGGCGGGGCGGGTTCGGGTGCCGGCACGGCGTCGGAGGGCGGCACGGGCGTGGGCCGTGGCTCCGGCTCCGCTTCGGGCTGCGGGACGGTCTCGGGCTGCGGGACGGTCTCGGGTTCCGGCTGCGGCATCGGCTCGGCTTCGGGTTGCGCCTCGGCTTCGAGCACGCGGGTCGTCGCTTCCGGGTCCAAGGCGAACGCGACCTTGAGCGCCGCGGCGTCGACCACCACCCCGCAGTCGGGATCTCGCAGCGTCTGTCGGACGCGTGCACCGTCGGCCGTCGCGAACGACAGACTGAGCACGAAGGCATCGCCGTCTTCGACGACCGCCACGTCCATGTCGCGATACTCCGCGGCCGATCCGCGGCCCAGATAGCGGGCGATCGCGCCGGTGAACGCGGCGGGAGCCGGACACGTCGTCGGTGCGCGCCATGTCACCGTCGACGGATCCGCCGTCGGCGCGTGCAGCAACGCGAGCGCGACCATCCAGGACGCCACCTCGACGTTCCTACCACCCTCCGTCCATGCCGCCACTGCCGCGACGGCGGGGATTTGTGCTCAGATTCCCGGCTTTTTGGCCGCACGGGCGAACGCGTGTGGCAGCGCCCAAACGCGAGCTTGCGGGGCTTGGGCCCGGGGGTATCCTCGCCGACCCGGTGCCCGGAGGGATCCGACCGTGAACTTCCTCGAGCGAATCTTCGACAACCTGCGCGACAAGCCCGAACGGACCAAGCTCATCGAGGTCCAGGGCACGCGCCTGCAGGGCACCGACGGGGCCGGAATTCTCGACCTCATCGGCCGTGCCCGCGCCTTCATCGACGCCGCCGGCGTCGAGCCCGGTGACCGTGTGGCCTTGCTGGCGCCCAACTCCACTCGATGGGTGGCCGCCGACCTGGCGATCGTCGCGTCCGGAGCGATCGTCGTGCCGCTGTACGACCGCCAGGATCCGGGCGAGCTGGCCAAGATGCTGCGCAGCGCCGAGCCCAAGCTGCTCATCGCGGCGACCGACGAGCTGCGCAAGTCCATCGAGGCCGCGTGGCCCGAGCACGCCAAGACGGCGGTGTTCGACGAGGTGTTCGACGAAAAGCCGAGCGAGAAGGGCCTGCACGAGCTGGCCGCCGACGACACGGTCGCGTTGATCTACACCTCGGGCACCAGCGGCGAGCCCAAGGGCGTGATGCTGTCGCGGGCCAACATCGACTACATGATCCCGCAGACGATGCAGCGGCTGGGGCGCGTGGTCGGCGATCGGGTCGGGATCGACCGCGTGTTCCACTACCTGCCGTTTTGCTTCGCCGCGTCGCGGATGATGCTGTGGACGCAGCTGTCGCGGCCCAATCCGCTGATGATGTCGACCGACCTCAACAATCTGGTCGTCGAGATGGCGGTGGCCAAGCCCAACTACTTCCTCAACGTCCCGGCGGTGCTCGAGCGCATCCGCAACGGTGTTGGGGCCAAGATCCGCGAGCAGGGCGGCATGGGGCTGTCGCTGTACGACAAGGGGCAGGACGCGTACCGCAAGGTGCTCGCGGGCGAGGCGTCGTTCTTCGACCGCGTCGCCCTCGGGCTCGCCGAGCGCGTCGTCTTTCCCAAGATCAAGGAGAAGATCGGACCCAATCTGGAGTTTCTGATCTCCGGGTCCGCGCCGCTGTCGGAGGACACGCAGCGGTGGTTTCAGATGATCGGTATCCCGGTCTACCAGGCGTACGGCCTCACCGAGACCACGGGCATCGTCTCGCTCGACGATCCCGACGAGGTCGAGCCGGGACGCGTGGGCGTGCCGCTGGAAGGCCAGACCGTCGACATCACCGAAGAAGGCGAGCTGCGCGTCAAGGGGCCCAACATCTTCCAGGGGTACTGGCACATGGCCGAGGAAACGGCCAAAACGGTCCGTGATGGATGGTTTTACACCGGCGACCAGGTCGAGATCGACGGCAAGAACCTGCGCATCATCGGCCGGATCAAGAACCTCATCATCCCCGAGTCCGGGCACAACATCGCGCCCGAGCCCCTCGAGGAGAAGTTCATGGGTCTGTGCCCGCAGGCCGAGCAGTGCATGCTCGTGGGCCACGGTCGCGCCTACTTGTCGATCCTGGTGACCGGCAATCCGCCGCAGGATGCGATCGACGCCGCGATCGAAAAGCTCAACGCCGAGGTTCCTTCGTACAAGAAGATTCGCAAGTCGTTGCGCACGCAGGAGTCGTTCACGGTCGAAAACGGCCTGCTGACGGCCAACCAGAAGCTGCGGCGTCGGGTGATCGAAGACCACTTCAAACCGCAGATCGATCCGCTCTACGACTAGCTCGTAGAACTCAGGCCGGAGCTCACGATGATCCAGTGGTCGCTCAAGGAAGGCGTGTACGAGCTCGTGCTCGGCGAGGAGCCGTGCAACGAGATCGGCACCACGATGCTCGCGGCGCTCGAGCGCTTCCTCGACCAGGTCGACACCGAGTCGGCCTACGCGGTCGTGATTCGGTCGGCGACGCGGGGGGGATTTTCGGCCGGCGCCGACCTGCGCGAGCTGTACGAGGGGCTCAAGGACCGGCCGGAGAAGGAGCACGAGCCGGCGCTGCGCGACTTCATCAACCGGATCCACTCGGTGATGGACCGGCTCGACATGCTGCCGCTGACGACCATCGGGGTGATCCACGGTGTGTGCTTCGGCGGCGGGTTCGAGCTGGCGCTGACGTGCGACATTCTCATCGCCGAAAAGAACGCCCGGTTCGCCTTTCCCGAGCTGCGGCTGGGCATCATCCCCGGCTTCGGCGGCATCCCGCGGCTGCGGCGCGACGTGTCCAACGCGGTGGTGCGCGATTTGCTGCTGACGGGGCGGTCGATCAACGCCAAGAAGGCGCAGCAGGCCGGACTGGTCAGCCAGGTGGTTCCCGTGGGCGAGGGGATACGCGCGGCGATGGCCACGGCGCGGCAGGCGACGAAGTTCGACCGCGAGGCCGCGGCCACCTGCAAGCGCTTCATGAAGCCGCTGCCGCGCGAGGAGCTCGCGGCCGAGCGCGAAGAGTTCGTGCGTCTGGCGCAGCGCCCGATCCTCAAGCTCGCGCTCAAGAAGTTCGTCGAAAGCGACGACGTACGGCCGTACCTGCCCTGATCGCGTGGGGCGCGGATGGCCGCGCAAAGGGCTGCGCAGTGAGGGTCCGCATACCCTGGCGGCCGCGGGCGTCACTTCGATCAGGTGGGGAACGGTATCCTCCCCGCCGCCCTCGCGCCGACCGGCGTGGCGGCCCGGAGAGACGATGAGCGAAGTGCTCGAGAGGCTGATGAAGCTCGCGGCGAAGCGGTACCACGTACCCTTCGAAACGCTGTCGGGCCCCGATGACATGTTCGAAAAGCTCAAGATCGACAGCTTTCAAGCGGTCGAGCTGATGTCCGAGGTCGAGATGGAGTTCGACGTCGAAGTCCCGGACTACGAGCTGCAAGGCGTGCGCACCTTCGATGCGCTCGCCAAGGTGATCGACGAGCGACGCTGATGCTGGACCTGTCCCGCACCCAATCGATCGGCGAGGCGCTCCGTGACGCGTGCGTCACGTACAAGAGCAACACCGCGCTCATCGAAGCCGAGCGACACCGCGAGAACGGCCGGTGGACCTACCGCGACCTGCGGACCCAGGCCGAGCGCTTCGCAGCGTTGCTGCAGTCGCATCAGTTCGCGCCGGGCGACCGCTGCGCGATCATCATGCAAAACCAGTCCAAGTGGATCTTCAGCGGACTCGGGGCCTACTGGGCCGGAGCGACGTTGATGCCGCTGGACTACAAGCTCAGCGCGCCCGAGCTGATGGCGTTGGTGGCCCACGGCAAGCCGCGGGTGCTGGTGACCGAGTACTCCACGTGGCTGCAGCTGCGAAAGGAACCCACCGAGCCCCTCGAGAGGGTGCTCGTGCTGGTGACCGAGGCGCCGGCGGACGCCGACCTCGGTCCGGCGGTGCGCTGGGAGAGCGAGCCGAGCGCGGCGTTTTCGTACCAGGAGCGCACGCGGCAGGACGTGGCGTGCATCGTGTACTCGTCGGGAACTTCGGGCACGCCCAAGGGCTGCATGCTCACCCACGACAACTACCTGCAGCAGGCGCAGGTGCTCGGGAGCATGTACCCGATCGCCGAGGACGAGCGCTTCTTCTCGGTGCTGCCGACCAACCACGCGATCGACTTCATGGTCGGCTTCGTGGTCCCGCTGGCGATGGGCGCCTCGGTGCTGCACCAGCGCACGCTGCGACCCCAGTTTCTGCGGGCGTCGCTGAAGAAGTACGAGATCACCCACATCGCGCTGGTGCCGACGATTCTCAAGAATCTCGAAAAGCGCATCCGCGAGCGGCTCGACGAGCTGCCGGGCTGGCAGCGGCAGATCATCGACGGGCTCAAGCGGGTCAACGAGATCGCGACGTTCCGCGAGCCGCGGCACGAGGTCTCGCGCTGGCTGCTCAAGCCGATCCACGACGTGTTCGGCGGCAAGCTCAAGCTCATCTTCGCCGGCGGTACCTTCGTCGACCGTGCGGTGGCCGAGTACTTCTACGAGCTCGGCATTCCCGTGGTGATCGGCTACGGGCTGACCGAGGCGTGCACCGTGGCCACGGTCAACGACCTGCGGCCGTT
The DNA here is from genome assembly GCA_937896535.1 of uncultured Pseudomonadota bacterium. Taxonomy (GTDB): domain Bacteria; phylum Myxococcota_A; class Polyangia; order Nannocystales; family Nannocystaceae; genus CALBMM01. Next base: position 5,115 of record CALBMM010000093.1, on the reverse strand, counting down.
CCGGGGCGACACGGTGGGCAAGGCCGTGGACGGCGTGCAGATCGAGATCCGCAATCCGAACGAGGCCGGCGTCGGCGAGGTCTGGATCAAGGGGCGCACCGTGATGAAGGGCTACCTCGACGCGCCAGAGCTGACGTCGGAGGCGATCGTCGACGGCTGGCTGCGCACGGGCGACCTCGGCACGGTCGACGTGGCGGGTCACCTGCGCCTGATGGGCCGGGCCAAGAACATGATCGTGACCGCGGGGGGCAAGAACATCTACCCCGAGGACATCGAGGCCAATTTCGACGCGCTGCCGCAGACGGAGGACTACTGCGTCTTCGCGGCCAACTACATCTGGCCGACCTCGAAGATGACCGACGAGCAGCTCGTCATCGTCGTGCGCCCCGAAGAGGGCGCGGACATGGACGCGCTGCGCGAGGAGCTGGTGCGGCTCAACCGGCGCTTGCCGGACTTCAAGCGCGTGTCGGCGGTGCTGTTGCGGCACGAAGAGCTGCCCAAGACGGCGTCACAGAAGATCAAGCGGGCCGTGCTCGCCGAGCAGCTGCGCGGGCTCGACCGCGACGACGTCCTCGAGGCGATCGCGCAGTAGCGGGGCGCGCCCCCCGGACCAAGGAAACGCCCCGTGGCCGACGAGCTTCCCCATCTCGCCGTCGTCAACCCGGCGGCCGGCGGCGGTCGCTGCGGCAAGCAGTTCCCGGACGCGCTCGCGAAGCTCGAGGCGCACGGGATCGAGGTCGACGTGGTGGAGACCTCCGCGCCCGGGCAGGCCTCCGAGCTCGTGCGCAGCGCGTACGCCCAGGGGCGGCGGCACTTCATCGGCGTCGGCGGGGACGGAACCGGCTACGAGATCGTCAACGGCCTCTTCCCGCGCGTGGATGCCACGGCCACGGCCGCGGGCGACCGACCGACGCTGGGTTTTCTGCCGCTGGGCACCGGCAACTCGTTCCTCAAGGACTTCACCAACGAGGGCGCCGAGCACTCGATGAAGGCGATCGCCGAGGGGCGGACGCGACCGGTCGACGTGATGCGGCTGACGCACGACGACGGCGAGCTGCACTACATCAACTTGATGGGGATCGGGTTCGCGGCAAACGTCAACGCCCGGGCGATCCGGTACAAGAAGTGGGGCGAGTTCGGCTACATCTTCGCGATCGTCCTCGAGACGCTGTGGCTGCGGCGGCTGCAGTACAAGATGACGATCGACGGCGAGCCGGTGGACCCGCGGGCGAACTTCATGTGCTTCAACAACAGCAAGTTCACCGGCGGGAACATGAAGATGGCGCCGCAGGCCGAGACCGACGACGGCAAGGTCGACATCATCACGGCCGGGCCGATGGGCCGGATCTCGCTGTTGATGACCCTGCCGAAGGTCTTCGACGGTCGGCACGTCGAGCACGACAAGGTCAGCCAGCGCACCGCGTCGGTCATCGAGTTCCACCTCGACGAGCCGCTCGACGTGATGGTCGACGGTGAGGCGCTGCACCTGCGCCCGACCAAGCTCGAAGTGCTGCCCGGCGCCCTCGACGTCCGGGTCTGACGGGTGGCTCCGAGGGCGCTTCCAGGCTTCGGAAGGGGCGGTGAGCGGTCGACGGTCTCAGCCACTCGACAGTCGCTTCTGGGCCAGCGCGGTTGGCGTCAATACGATCGCGCCAGCTTCCCAGCCAGGGACGCGAGAAGGGGGGCAAGGCAATCGCGATCTGGTTTCCTTCATCGCGCCAGCTTCCCAGCCAGGGACGCGAGAAGGGGCGGCAAGGCAATCGCGATCTGTTTCCTTCTCAGCCGGTCGACGTCACTCGCGAGGTGGTGATCAGTGGGCGCGCGCCAGCATCGCCTTGGTACTCGGGCGCAACCGGTGCCCACGAGACCACATACTTGATGACGTAGCTATCTCGCGGCTCCTGGTAACGCTCACCGTGGCCCTGCACGACGGCCCCGCCAACGTTTGTCGTCAGGACGCCGCGGCTAGCGATCTCAACGTGCCTCTGCCGCATCGACGTTGAGCCGATGGCCGTCGGGCTGAGGCGGACGACCAGGGCGACTCGATCATACCGGAGTCGGAAGGACGGCGTGCTGCCGCCCATGTATCAACGACCGAGGTGGACCTGGTATCATGTTCATATGCCGAAGCCGGATGGCAACGACGGCCAAACGCCGCCGCCCCGAATGAGCATCGCGGCGCGCGCCGAGGCGATGGCGGTCGAAGATGTCATCCGGCTCGCGTCCGAGGGGCGCCTGCGCATGCCTGGTTTTCAGCGCGCGTTCAGATGGGAAACAAGGGACCGTCGCGCGCTGCTCGACAGTATCTATCGCGGCTATCCTGTTGGCACGTTGCTGCTGTGGAAGAATCCTCCATCCGACACGGACGCCGGGAGACCGTTGGGGGAGATGGGCGTCGCAAAACCGCAAGGCGACCATTATCTCGTCGTCGATGGTCAGCAGAGGCTGACCACGCTTTGGGAAGGGCTCGGGCGAGCGCCTGCGAGAGGGGAAACGGCACTCGCGTTCGACATCCAGCGCGAGGAGGTCGTCAGCCGCCCGCTCACACCGGACGAGATCGCGGGGCGGCCGCCACTGCATGGCGAGGAATGGGAGGAAGAGCGCCTACCACAGGTGCCGCTCCACCTAGTGCTCGATGCGGCACTGCTCTCTGAGTGGGTCCCGTCGTGGATCTCAACCGACGATAGGCGCCGCTACTTCGAACTCGGCAAACGCATTCGAGAGCACAAACTGGGCTTGTACGTCGTCGAGCACGCCGACATTGACGCGCTCCGACATGTGTTCGACCGAGTCAACTCGACGGGCAAATCCATGCGCCGTGAAGAGGTGTTCGACGCGTTGATCGGGTCGCAGATCGCTCACGATGGCAGCACTGGTCTCGCTCTGGTCAATGCACGGCTCGCCGACCTCGGATTCGGGGAGATCGAGCCGATCACGATCCTCAAGGCGTTCGAAGCAATCCGTGGAGACAAGGTCGGAAAGCTTGACCCACGGACACTCGACGTCGTGGACGCCGAGGCCGATCTGGTCCGCACTGCCCGGGCCCTACGGTTAGCCGTGACCTTCCTACGCACAGTAGCGCACGTCCCGCATGTGGCGGTCCGTCCGTACGAGCTTCCGATCGTAGTGCTGGCGCGCTTCTTCGCGCTCCATGACCACCCGAGTGAACGGAGCCAGATTCTGCTACGTCGTTGGCTGTGGCGCGGGTCTCTCGGAGAGCGCCTCGGTGGCGCGTCTAGCTCTATGCAGCAGCACGTGGACGATGTAACGCCAGATGAGACCGAGTCCGTGCAGGCGTTGCTGCGACGTACGGGATTGCCCGACGGCCTCTCGCTCGATGATGCCGACTGGGGCCGGACGATCGCCGCCAGCATGGCGAGCGCCCGCGGAAAGGCCATGATCTGTGCGCTCCTTGCCCGACAGCCGCGTAGCCTTGTGACCGGCGAGCGGCTGGACGTCAGCGAGCTGTTCCGCCACGGAGTGACTGACGCCCTACGACCGATCTTGCGGGGCTCCGGGGCCGGAGTCCACCCCGGCGCCGGAGTCCTCAACAAACTCCTTCACGAGCAGGGGCCCCCCGCGAGGTCTCTGATCCTGGAGTGCACCGACGAAGCCGCGCTGTACTCCCACGGGATCGATGCCGAAGCGCGTGACAGGCTTCGCAGGGGTGACGTAGAAAAATTCTTCGCGCGACGCGGCGACTCGCTCCGTCGCTCGACCGAGGCCTTCTTCGCCCGCCACACCGAGCTTGAACGAGACGACGCACCCTCGATCGCTGCGTTGGCGAGGCACATCGCGTGAGCGCTCGTGTCCTCCTAGGCGACGTTGTCGTTGGGGAGCTTCGCCCGGATACCGACTCGTGCGAGACGACGTTCGAGTTCGATGCATCGTACGCTGCGTCGACGTCGCGTCCCGTGCTCGGCCGGTGGTTCGAAGACAAGCTGATCGAGCCCCCCCGCACGTTTCGCGGGGCGCCGCTGCCCATCTACTTTCGAAATCTGCTTCCTGAGGGGGCACTTCGGAAGATCGTCGAGCGGCGCCTAGGGACGTCGGCGATCCCCGAGTATGCGATGTTACTTCGGTTAGGGGAGAACCTTCCTGGCGCAGTGCGGGTCGTCAGTGATGAACTCGACCTTCATCCGGTCGAGGCCCATGAGCGTCAAAAGCGGGACGGGAGCGATCCGTTTCGTTTCGCCTTGACGGGTGTCCAGCCGAAGCTCGCCTTGTCCGAGGTCGACGACAGGCTGACGATGCCGATTGACGGGGCCGAGGGGCATTGGATCGCGAAGTTCGGCACTGCGGCCTACCAGCGCCTGGTGGAGAACGAGTCTGCAATGCTGGACTGGGCTGACCGGTGCGGACTCGACGTACCTGAGCATCGCGTCATTCGTGCGTCCGAGATCCAGGGCATTCCGGAGGACTTCGACGCGGAGCAGGATGTCCTGATCGTCCGTCGTTTCGATCGGGAGGGTGACCGGCGGATACACCAAGAGGATTTTGCACAGGTCTTCGACATCTCCCCGGAGCAGCGATACACGTGGGAGGTCATCGAACTCGGGTGGAGCCACTATGCGAGCATTGGTGCCATCATATGTGCGCTCTGCGGCCAGGATGATTTTCAACGATACATGCGGAGGCTTGCGTTTATGGTGCTGTCGGGCAACGCTGACGCGCATATCAAGAACTGGTCCCTGATCTATCCCGATGGCGTGAGCCCACGGCTCGCTCCGGTATACGACGTGGTATCGACGGTCGTGTATCCATCACTCGCCAAGTACTCTGCGCTGCGTTGGTGGGAACCGGTAGAGCCCACCTTGGAGCCACCGATGCAGCTGGGCGATGTAACGCTAGACGACCTCCTCGCTGTCGCATCTCATTCTCCGGTCGACACCTCCCAGGTGATGGACGATCTTGAGGCGTTCGTTCGCGACGCACGGGACGCATGGCCCGACGTTGCAGCTTCCGCACCGGTCGTGGTGCGCGAGCGCGTCTCGGCTCATCTCGCGGCGTCCGCGCTCCGGTAAGACCTGGCCGAGGACATCTTCTACGATCTACGATGACCGCGGGCTTTTTCTTGGCCGCGGGCTTTTTCTTGGCCGCGGGCTTTTTCTTGGC
>CALBMM010000092.1 GCA_937896535.1 uncultured Pseudomonadota bacterium | reverse complement strand
CGTCAAGAACGGCGGGATCTGGTGGAAGGGCGACGCGTTCTACTACGCGTTCAACCTCGACCACTTCTACCGCTTCCCGCCGCAGACGCTCAGCGCGTACCTGGGCACGAACCTGTTTCGGCTCAACTCCCACGTCGCTCACGTGTGGGAGAGCTTCTTCCCACTCGTCGTGTTCGGGCTGATCGCTCGCTGGTCGCTGCGCGCCAACCTGCCGCGTCGCAGCGTGCTGGCCCAGCGCATCGGTCAGTTGTCCTGGGTCGGCCTCGGGCTGTGCGCGCTCGCGATCGTCTGGGTCTCGTACCCCGTTCACTTCGTCCAGCCTCGTGAAGGCTGGTGGACGTTGCAGCGCGTGCAGTACGTGTTCGCCGGCGGCTGGCTCGCCATCATGGCGCTCGTCGCCTACGGCTGGCCGAAGCTGCGCGACCGCCCGCCCAAGCTGAAGGTGCGCGGGCGCGTGCTCGTGTTCGACCTCGACACGGTGCTCAAGTGGACGCTCGGACGCCGGGTGTGGCTGGCCGTGGGCGCGATCTTCCACCTGCACCTCATCATCATGATGAACATCGGCTGGTTCTCGGCCGGTTGCCTCACCGGGTTCTTCTGCTTCCTCAACGGCGGCGAGACGGCGCGGCTGCTGCAGGCGCTCGGACGAGGGCTGGCGAAGCTGCGCGTGCCGGGGATTGCCGCCCACGTCCGTCGCGGCGACCCACCGCTGCCCGCCGCCGATCCCACGCTGCCCGGCCACCACCACGACGGCCATCGTCTGCCGCTGTCGGCCCTGGTGGCGATGGCCGCGATGGCGGTCGCGGGGGTCTTCCTGCAGTACCGCGAGATCCTGCACTTCGGCTGGACACTCACCGGCATCGGGGCCTTCGGACTCGGCGTGACGCTGCGGGCGCGAGGGGCGAAGGTGGAGCCGCTGCCGCTGCGACCGCGCGCGGCGACCGGAGACGAGCCTGCCCGCGACGCCCTGGTCCGTCCGTGGGCCTACGGACCCGTCGGTCGCTACCTCATCGGCGCGATGACCATCTACCACGTCACCGGCGTGGCGTGCTGGCTGCTCCCGGACAAGGACTCGTTCGCGTGGCGCGAACACACCCACGAGCCGTTCCGCTTCTGGCTCGAGACCACCCAGACCACGCAGGGCTGGAAGATGTTCGCGCCCAACCCTCCACGGTCGAACCTGTTTCTGAAGGTCACGGTCACCGACCAAGACGGCCAGGTCCACGACATGAAGACCGACTGGTACGACGAGTCGCAGCGTCCGGTGCCATGGGTGTTCTACACGCGCCTGCGCAAGATCAACCGGCGCGTCGCCGGGGCCGAGGGTGGCAACGGCAGCTGGTACCAGAAGTGGCACGCACGCTACTTCTGCAAGAAGTGGGCGATGGACCACGGCGGGCAGCACCCCAAGCGCGTCGACCTCATCAAGATCACGTATCCGATCCCCTCGCCCGAAGAAGTGCGCGACCAGGGCCCGTACGATCCGGTGCAGCGCTACGAACAGCTGCACACCGAGCACAACATCTACACGGTCTTCTGCGAGACGGAGATCGAGGCTCAGCTGCTCAACGAGGTCCGGGCACGGCACGGCTTGCCGCCCTCGGACATCCAGATCCGACGCTGGTCGGAGCTGCGCGGCAAGAAGAAGCGCTGGGACAACAAGCTCGAGCGCGAACGAAAAGAAGCCGAAGCGGCCGACGCCGCCCCCGAGTGAGGCAAAGCCTCTCCGACCGGGCCCGGGCCTGCTACGCTGGGCACGGATGTGGTGTGCTCGGCGCGAGTTCTGCGGGGCGTGGCTGTGTGCGGTCGCCACGGCGGCGTGCGCGGGCGAGCCGCCCGGGCTTCCGAGCGTGTCGAGCGGCAGTGAAGGCAGCAGTGGGACCACCGTCGCGTCCAGTACGAGCGCGGAGACGACGGTGGGCCCCGACCCCGACACCGCGACCACCGGCAGCACCAGCGCCGGCAGCGACGACGGCACGGGCACGACCGGCGAGACGGTCCTGTGCGAGGGTCCGCTGGGCCTGTGCCACGCCCTGGGTAGCGTCGTGGTGCTGCCCGAGGACCTCACGTCGATCGCCCACGGCAACTTCGACGGCGACGAGTACGAAGACGTCGTCGTCGGCGCAGGTTCGCGAACGCAGGTGCACGTCGCCTTCGGGACGGCGTTCAATCCGTTGCAGGCGCCGCAGGGCTACAGCACCCAGTTCGACACCGATGTCGTCGACGTCGCGGTTGCCGACCTCGACGGCGACGGCGTGCTCGACATCGTGGCGGCCCATCCGCTCGACCTGACCCTGCTGCGAGGAGCCCCCGACGGGACGTTCTCGATCGCCGGTCAGGTGGGCGTCGGCAGCTCGGTCCTCGACCTCGCGATCGGGGACTTCTTTCCCGACCAGTCGCCGACGATCGTCACCGTCGGGGCCCAGCTACGCCTGTTCACGTCGCTGGGCCGCGGCCCGTTCGAGTACTTCGTCGCCACGAGCGCGCCACTGGGCAGCAACTCGGCGCAACGATCGCTGACGGTGGGCAATCTGGACCCGAGCGCCACGCCCGCGATCGGTCTGACCCACCGCGACGCCTCGCTGGTGTCGACCCACGTGCTGGAGCGCATCGACGTCGTCCAGGCCAGCAGCCTCTCGCTGGGTCTTCCGGTCGCGATCACGGCCGCGGACTTCGACGGCGCCGGCCTCGACGAGCTGGTCGTCGCATCGGGGTCCGGCGACGCCGTCATCGTCCACCAGCTCGGGCCCAACGGCGACTTCGCCGAGCTCGCCCGAGCCGAGCCCGCGTACGACGTGACCGCGCTCGAAGTGGTCGACTTCAACATCGACGGCAACCTCGACATCCTCTTCGGAACCGACGGCGATCCCGGGGCCATCGTGGTGTTCCTCGGCGACGCCGGCTTCTCGTTCATTGGACCCTTCGAGTTCCTCGCCAACGAGGCGCTGGTCGATCTCACCGTCGGCGACTTCAACGGCGACGGGATCCCCGACGCGGCGGGCGTCGGCATGTCGTCGATCACCCTCGTGCTGTCCACGCCCACGAACGCCGGCTAGTACTAGCGCGGCGCGCAGCCGATCGGTTCGTGGGAGAAGACGATGGCGTCGAACCACACGTCGATGGTGGCGGACTCCGGGTACGCTCCGCCGATCCCGAACGTCCAGATCGACTGGTCGTAGATCGGTGACCAGTGCTCCGAGGCTCCCCACGGACCCCACAGCTCGTCGTTGCCGTACAGGGCGTCGATCTCGACGCCGTCGATCCAGATCCGATGCTCCTCCCCGGGATGGCTCTCGTCTGAGGGACCCTGGTGATCTCCGAAGAGCATCCATTCCACGCAGAACCAGGCGCCGGCTTGGATGTGGTGCTCGAACCCCGGGGTCGTGTCGCCCCCGAAATCGGGCAGGACCTCGTTGTCGGGCTCGGTCCAAAGCTTGGCACCGTCCAGACCGAGCCCGAAGGCGTTGACCGACAGCTCGCCGAGAAACGTGCCGAACGAGAGCGTGCCGAAATCCCACCAGTGACCGATGTCGTAGTCGGCGCCGTAGACGGTCACGAGATTCGGGTGATAGCCGGGCAGGCTCAGGTCCTCCATGCGCATGTACCAACGCGCGTAGAGGCGATCGTCCGGCGCGGGAATTCCCTGGGCGATCGTGGCCGCCGCACCTCCGGCGATTCCGTAGGCCTCGCCCATGCGCACGTGCAACGAGTGGCTGCCGTCGTAGCCGACCTCGGTATCGAGGAGCACCGAGTCGGCGGGACCACCGACGGTCCATCGCGCGGGGTCGAGCGTCGCGGAGCTTTCGAAGCTCTCGCACCAGACCGCGGCGGCGGGGCATCCTTCGACCATCGGTCCACCGCCGCTCCCCTCCGAGTCGGATCCCGTCTCGTCGACGCCGTCGGTCTTCTCGCCCGCGGGCCCGCCCTCTGCGTCGTCGCTCGTCCCGTCGCTCGTCGCCGGGGAGCTCGTGTCCGACGCCCCCGTCGCGGACGCGGGCGTCCCCGTCGAGCCGTCCGTGGCGCGGTCCTGCGTGTCCGCGTCGGCCGTGCAGGCGACCATCGATACCAGCACGCTCCATCGAGCCCACGTTCTAGTCACCGGCATGCCCGTTCATGCCCGCGGCGTGCGAGATCCGTGACGGCTCGGTGCTCTCGATCAACCGCGCCAGACACTCTCGGACCGCATCCTTGACGACGGCGAGAGGCGTCGCCGGGGTCGAGCGGCCCAGCTCGGCGGCGAGATCGTCGATGCTGCGTTCCCCGTCGATGCGCACGACGATCCGACGCGCGACGGCGCTGGTCGGCCGGCACTCGGCCACCTCGCGGGGGATCGGCAGCGACGCGAACACCAGCCAGCTCGGCGGCTCCCCCGGCATGGCCGGCCGCGGTGGACCCCGCCGCGCGCGAAAGCTCGTACAGCTCTCGATCCGACCGCGGCCCGTCAAGGTCGAGCGAGCGAAGGGGAGCGCCACTTCCTCGCGAGCCTCCGTCGCCAGCCCCACGCGCGCGGCGAGGTCGGAGACCTCCTGCCACGAGAACTGGACCGATGCCGGCCGGTGGGCCGGGTACAGCAGCGGACCAAAGTTGATCCAGTGCCCTCCCGGGGCCAGTAGTCGGGCGAGCCGGGGCAGGAAGTCGCGCAGGTCCGCCGGCACGACATCGATGAACCATGGCGTGACGACCGTGTCGAACACGGCGTCGGAAAACGGTGGGTCGAGTCCATCGCCCAAGACGAGTCGCACGCCGCTCGCGGGCGGCCGTCCCTTCGGCAAACGCAGCTCGCGGACCGCCGACAGCGCGTCCAGATCCGTCGCGTTGGCCCGCCCTTCCAACAGCGGCACGGTCTGGCCCGCGAGGACCCGTCGCGCCAACACGAGTACGAACGGGTCGATGTCCAGCGCCCACGTCTGCGTGGCGCCGGCGCGATGCAGGTCGTCGGCCAGACGGGCACCGCCGCATCCGAGCACCAGGGTCCTCCCGAGCCGCGGTGGCAGCACCGCCTGCACGGCCGCGAAGGCTCGCTCGTTCTCGTCGCTGTCGGGCCATCCCCAGTCACGAAACAGGAAGTGCAGCGTGTCCAGCGGGGTGAACGGCGGCACGGGCCGATCATCGTGCAGCGGCTCGCCCACCGCGGTCCGAAGGTGCGTCGTCACGTCCTCGAGCGCGTGGGCAGCGATCCGCGCCTGCGCCTCGAGCCGGGTCCGCGTCGAGGCGAGCAGCGCGGGCTTGCGCGCCTGTGCCTCGAACATCTCGATGGTCCGCCGTCCCTCGGTCGTCATGACCGCGAGTCGTCGTCGCCACGTCGCCACGAACCCCGCAGGGTCCGGCAGCAGACACGGCACGCCACCGAGCGACGGATAGTCGGCCCCGCAGCCGACGCAGTGGCTCACCTCGGTCGCGAGGCACAGGGGAGCGCGACAAGCGGGACACGCCACCCCGTCGGTCGCGTCGCCCGTCAGGTGGCCAAGCCCGGCAGCGGCCCCGACCATTCGCTCGATCCGAACGTGTCCGTATCCACCCCGCAGGCCTGCAGGATCGACACGAGCAAGTGGTTGTTGGGTCGGTAGGCCTGCCAGTCCGTCTCGTCACCCGTCCCGCCCGTGTAGTAGTTGCGGTAGCGCCCCATCGCGAGCTTGCCGGCGGCTCCGCCGAGCAGGATGTACGGCACGTTGAGTCCCCCGTGCGTGTGCATGCCGAAGTCCTGCGCCCAAACGACGAGCGTGTTGTCCAGCAACGTCTGCGCGCCGTCCTGCGTGGCCGCCAGATCGTCGAGCAGCCCCTTGAGCTTGTCGGCGTGCCAGCGCTGCAGCGTGGCCATGTTCGTGCGCGCCTGATCGCTGGCCGCCACGTCGACGCTCTCGATCATGTGTGCCATGTCGGCATGCAGATCCGCGAGCCCAGGCCCGAACATCCACGAGCCATCGTGGTTGACCCCCCAGCCGGCGAGCGCGAACCGAGTGCGGTCGCACGCGAACGCCTGTCGCAGCACCTGGAAGTGCTGCGTCGTCGCCTGCTCCATCGCGGCGAGACCGTCGCCCCCGGTCGGCGGCGTCGGCGTCCCACAGTCGACGGGGATCGCCGTGGCGTCCAGCTGCGCTTCGAGCTCGGCGAGCGCGTCCAGGTGTTCGTCGAGCTTGGCGCGTTCCGCCCCCGCCAGCTTTCCTCGCAGGCTCTGCGTCCGCTCGAGCAGCGAGTCGACCACCTTGCGATCGCGGGCCAGCTTGCGCATCGCCGCGCCGTCGTCGGGCATCTGGTCGGGCATGAAGTCGCCGAACAACAGCGAGAACGCCTCGGCCGGATCCTCGATGCCGGGCAGTCGCTGACCGCTCTCGTTGAACGACAACGCATTGGAAGGGTGACCGCCCACCGGCGTTCCGATGCCCAAGGTCACGTGCTTGACGTACGTCGGACCGGCGTCGCGGCCCAATCGATACTCCAGCGACTCTCCCAGCGGGGTCTCGGTCGCATTCTCGATGACGACCGGCGCTCCCGTGAAGCAGTTGGCCGGCGAGTTTTCGTGCCCCACGAAGTAGGTCCGCGACCCGATCGGGTTGGACGGATCGTTGGGCACGAGGCCCGCCGTCATCGCCATCCCCTCGAGGATCGTCATCCGGTCCGCGTAGGGGGCGAGAGGCTCGAGCACCGAGCCGGGGAACGTCAGCATCTGCGGGTCCAGAGCCACGTCCGTCTGGCCCTGGACCCCGGTGGGCCGCAGATACCTCCAGTCTCCGCCGTAGCCGGTGTACAGCATCAGCACACGCAGCGGCCGGTCGGCGCCACCTGCCTCCGCCGAGCCCTCGAGGAGGCGAATGAAGGGAAGGCTCGCGGCCGCGGCCCCGAGGCCCTGCATGAATCGTCGTCGTCGATGTCGCACGCTGTCGGCTCCTTCACTGCCCTTCGGAGGGTCCTCGCCAGATGAACACGTCGGAAGCGATCACCTCCACGATGAGGTCGGTGATCGCGAGGTCGGCATCGTTGGACGCATCGAGGGCCTGCGTGAGACCGGCGATCTCGTCGGGGGTGAGCGCACGACCGTGCGCGTACTCCAGCCAGTTGGCCACGAAGCACTCGCGCGCCGTCGAGCTGTCCGCGAGCAAGGCGGCGAGCGCCTCGAGATCGGAGAACGCGGCGTCGACGTCGGTGCCCGTCAGCATGCCGGACGCGTCGACGGGGGCGCCGGCGTCCTGGTCACGCCACGTGCCCACGGCATCGAAGTTCTCGAAGGCGAATCCGAGCGGGTCCATCTGGCTGTGGCAGCCCAGACACGACGGGTCGTTGGTCTTTTGCTCCCAGCGCTGACGATTGGACAGCGTGGGATCCTCCGGTGGTGGCGCGACCACCACGTCGTTGGGTGGCGGCGGGATCTCCTGACACAGCAGCCGGCTGCGCACGAAGTGGCCGCGCTG
>CALBMM010000091.1 GCA_937896535.1 uncultured Pseudomonadota bacterium | reverse complement strand
CGCCGCCGCAGATGAACAGGATGTTGGTCGTGTCGACCTGCAGGAATTCCTGCTGCGGGTGCTTGCGGCCCCCCTTGGGCGGAACCGACGCGATCGTGCCCTCGAGGATCTTCAGCAGCGCCTGCTGCACGCCCTCGCCCGACACGTCGCGGGTGATCGACGGGTTGTCGCCCTTGCGCGCGATCTTGTCGATTTCGTCGATGTAGATGATGCCGCGCTGCGCTCGCTCGACGTCGTGGTCGGCGTTCTGCAGCAGGCTGACGATGATGTTCTCGACGTCCTCACCGACATAGCCGGCCTCGGTGAGGCTGGTCGCGTCGGCGATGGCGAACGGGACGTCCAGTATACGAGCGAGGGTCTGCGCCAGCAGCGTCTTGCCCGAGCCCGTGGGGCCGATGAGCAGGATGTTGCTCTTTTGCAGCTCGGCCTCGTCGGGCTTCTTCTTGGCCGTGATGCGCTTGTAGTGGTTGTAGACCGCGACCGAGATGATCTTCTTGGCGAGGTCCTGACCGACCACGTAGTCGTCGAGGATGGTGCGGATCTCTTTGGGCTTGGGCACCTTGCCCTGGCCCTGCTGCCGCTCTTCCTTTTGGACTTCCTCCGCGAGGATGTCGTTGCACAACGAGATGCACTCGTCGCAGATGTACACCGACGGTCCCGCGATGAGCTTCTTGACCTCCTTTTGGCTCTTGCCACAGAAGGAGCAGCTCTGGTTGCCGTGGTTGTTGTCGCGCTTGGAGGAGCTCACGTCGTCGGCTCCGATGACCGGGCAGGCCCGGCTCGGTCAATCCTTGTCCTTGCCGGCATTGGCGCCCGCCGCACCCAGCGGACGGGCGAGAACTTCGTCCACCAAACCGTAGCGTTTGGCAGTATCGGCGTCCATGAATTTGTCGCGGTCGGTGTCGCGCAGGATGTCGTCGGCGGTGCGCCCACAGTGTGTGGCCAGGATCTCGTTGAGCCGGCTCTTGAGGCGCAAAATCTCGGCCGCCTGAATCTCGATGTCGGTGGCCTGGCCCTGGGCCCCGCCCAGCGGCTGATGGATCATGATGCGCGCGTTCGGCAGCGCGACCCGCTTGCCGGGGGCGCCGGCGGCGAGAATCACGGCCGCCATCGACGCGGCCTGACCCAGGCAGTACGTCGCGACCGGCGGCCGAACGTGCTGGATCGTGTCGTAAATCGCGAGGCCGGAGGTGACCACGCCACCGGGCGAGTTGATGTACAGCCGGATGTCCTTCTCGGCGTCGTCGGACTCCAGATACAGCAGCTGGGCGATGACGACGTTGGCGACCTGATCGTTGATCGGCGTGCCCAAGAACACGATGCGGTCCTTGAGCAGGCGGCTGTAGATGTCCCACGAGCGTTCCCCACGGTGGGTTTGCTCGATGACGAACGGGATGCTCGCGGACGGACTCGCGGGCCAGCTTGGGGAGAACGGGTCGAAGTTGTCGCCTTGGGACATCGTGAAAAAACCGCGCAGGCACTCGTCGGCGCCCCGGTATGGTGGACGTCCGGTCCAGGGGATGCAAGCCCACCAACCGGTGGGCTCGACCTGGTCCTGTGACCGGGTCGGTTGCACGATCGCGCCTGCGGACACGCAGCGCCTTGCGAGGCGCTTCCGACTATGGTGGGCGACCGGCTGCGGCGCGAACCCTATTCGTCGCCGCCCGCGCCCTCTTCGGGCTCCGGATCGGGCGCTTCGGTGACCTCGGCCTTCTCCATCAAGAAGTCGAGGATCTTCTCTTCGCGCATCTGCGCGCGCATGAGCACGAGCTGGCCGTTCTTTTCCATCGTCGCCTTCATGCGCGCGAGGTTCTGCCCGCTCTCTTCGGCCATCTTCTCGAGCTCGGACTCGAACTCGTCGTCGGGCACGTCGATGTCGTGCTTCTTGCCGATGGCATCGAGCAACAGGTACGCCTTGACGTTGAAGACGGCCTGCGGACGGATGCGCTGGGCGAGCTGCGACTCGGTGGTACCGATGTTGGCCAGGCGCAGGCCCTGCTGGGCGAGCTGACGCTTGCTCATGTCGACCTGGGCCGAAACCTCGCGGGCGACCATCGACGGCGCCGGCTCGAAGTCGTTCTTCTCGAGGATCGTCTCGACGAGGCGACGACGGGCCTCGCGCTCGGCATCCTCGCCGTCGGCCTCGCGCACGTTGTCGGCGATCTTCTTCTTGAGCTCTTCGAGCGACTCGGCGTCACCGGTGTCACGCGCGAAGTCGTCGTCGAGCTCGGGGATGTGCTTGACCCGAACCTCGCGCAACCCGACGGTGACCTTCACGGTCTGTCCGCGCATGTCCTCGCGGATGCGCTCGGCGGGCGGCGTGAACTCGAGCTGCTTGGTCTTGCCGACGTCGGACAGCTCGAGCGACTCGAGCTCCTTGGCGAGGCCCGGGATGAACTCACCGGTCGTGGAGCCGATCTCGACCTGCAGGTCCTTGCGGCTGATCCGCTGCTCGCCGAACGTGCCGTCGATGTCGAGCGTCCACACGTCGAGCGCCTGCGTGGCCTTGCGGTCGGTGCCCTCGGGCAGCGGGCGCATCTCGATGAGCTCGTTCTGCTTGGCCGTCAGCTGCGCGGTGACCTTGGCCTCGTCGACGACGGCGGGGCGACGACGCACGGCGACGCCTTCGTAGTCCTTGGGCGCGATCGCCGGCGGCACCTCGAAGCGAGCCGCGTAGGTGAACGGCTTGCCCTTGTCCAGCGACGACTCCTCGAGCACCGGTTGGGTCAGCGGCACGGTCTCGTGCTGCGACACGGCGGTCTGGAAGGTCTCCTGCACGAGGTCACGCGCGAGCTCGTCGCGGATGCTCTTGCCGAACATGCGCTCGATGACCTGCGGCGGGACCTTGCCGGCGCGAAAGCCCGGGACCCGAGCGCGTCGCCGGAGGTCGCGAAGCTTGCTGTCGAGCCGCGGCGATACGTCCGCCCACGGGATCTCGACTTTGACGCGACACTCGACGGCTCCAATTCGCTCGATGCTGCTTTCCATGGCTCTCCGAAAATGGAAGCGGGCCTATAACACAGGGCCGGCTGCCCCCGCCGCGCGCTCGCCGTCCTGCTAGGCTCGATCGTGCGTGAGCACATCGGAGCCAGCGCACGAACGGGCGTGGCGGGCCGGCCGGGCGAGAACGCGCGCGGTGGTCGCGCAGCTCGTCGCCCTCGGCCTGACCGCGCTCGCGTTGGGCCTGTATCCCGCTCCGGTCCACTGGACGGCCTCGGAGCGCACATTGGACGCGACCGCGATGGCGCCGGGTGGGCTCGTGGCGATCCTTCACGCGGTGGCGCGGGCCCTGCCGATCGGCGAGCTCGCGCAGCGGTTGGATCTGGTGGGTGCGGGGCTGCTGCTGGGGCTCGTGGTCGTCGCGACGCGCGCTGCCTACGCGTTGTTCCGCGGGGCCGGGCGTGCCCCGGCCGCCGCCACCGCGGGGGCGGTCGCCGGGTGGTCGGTGCTGGCCTGGGCGCACGACGTGGGGGTCGCAGCCGCGCTGGGTCCGACGGCCGCCGCATGCGTGGCGACCGTGGCGCTGACGGCCGTGCTGCGGGCGCGCGTGCATCTGGGCACCGTCCCGCCGGTCGCGGCCGCGCGCGCGATCGCGGCGGTGATCGGCGTGGCGGCGCTGTCGGTGCGCACCGCCGTCGCGCTCGGTCCCGTGATCGTCGTCGCCTGCGTGCTCGGGGCACGGCGCCATCGAACGCCGCGACGTCGCTACTTCACCGCGACCGTGATCGCGGCTGCCCTGCCCTTGCTCGCGGTCGTCGCGGTCGTGTGGCTCGCCGGTCCACCGGACATGGTGGGCGTGCCGAGGTTGGCCCTGCCCTCGCGGTGGCCGACGTTGCCCGTCTCGGCCGCGCTCGGTCACGCCGCCCTCGCCCTCGTGGCCCTGCTCGGCTTCGTGCTGCGCTGGCGCGGCGGCTGGGTGCTGCTGGCCTGGCTGACGACCGCCGCGCTGGTGGTCGACGACCGCGGTCCGCTCGTGGCCACCCCGGTGCTGCTGGTGGGCCTTTCGATCTGTGCGGCGGGTTGGGTGTGGTTGGCCGGCAGCGTGCTGCGCTATCGACCGCGCGTCGCGAACGCGGTCGCGGTCGTGACGTGCACGGCCGTCGTGGTGTGGGTCGGCCTGGCGCCGCTGCGGGTGCCCGAGCCGGTCGCTTGGAACCGGCCCTCGCCTTCGTTCGTCGACGTGCTCGCGCGCGGTCTCATCGCGCCCGGCGACGTGCTGGTCACGCACGACGGCTGGCTCGTGTCGGCTCTCGACGATCGCCGCGCCGTGGAAGGATGGCGACCCGACCTCGTGGTCCACGACGGCCGGACGTTGACCGACGACGCGCTCGACGCACAGGCCTACGCGTGGTCGCAACGCGGGCGGCGATTGCTGTCGGACAGCTTCGACCTCGGCGGCCGTCTGCCTTCGACCTGGGCCGTCGACAGTGGTCCCTTGTTTTGGTTCGTGGGGCCCGCCGCCGACGGCGATCGCGACTTCACCGATCTGTCCGGCCTGCTGCCGGACCTGCAGACCCTGCCCGTCGACGATCGACGTCGCATGCTGCGGATGCAGATCGAGCGCGCGCGATTCCGACGAACGGTCGGAGCACCGGACGCGGCGCTCGAGGCACTGCCATTGTCGGACGCGAGGCATCGCGCGCTGCGCATGCGGATGCAGCTGGCTCGCGCCGCGACGGCCGAGGCCGAGCAGGCGTCGGAGCTGCCTTCGTCGGCCCCGACCTCGGTGGCGGAGCTCGACGGCTGGGTCGCGGCGGAGGCAGGCGACCTGCTGTTCTCCGCCGGCGCACGCGACCGGGCCGCGCAGTTGCTCGTGGAAGCCGACGAGGCGGGACTGGGCACGGCCTTGCCCGCGCTCGCGCGATGGTACGTGCGCGCCGGTCAGATCGAGCAAGCGCAGGGCGTGATCGATGCCCTCGCCGCGGAAGCGCGAACCGACGACCTGCTCGCGCTGTCGTGGTGGCTGCTGGGCCGCGGTCGCGACGAGCTGGCTCGCGACGTGCTGGCGGCCTTGCCCGGCGAGGCCGACGATCCAGCCGCCGAGCTCGCCGCGCGCGTGGCCGGACTGCACGGATCGATCACGGCCACGCCTTCGCCTACCCCGCCCGCGCCGGTGCCCGAGACGGCCGAACGCGAGTCAGAGCCGGTCCAGACCCCGCCGTAGGTCGTCGACGAGGTCGGCCGTGTCCTCGATGCCGACCGCGTAGCGAACCAGCCCCTCGGCGATCCCGAGCGCGGCCCGCTGCTCGGGCTCGAGCTCGTAAAAGGACATGAGCGCCGGCTGCTCGGCGAGGGACTCCACGCCGCCCAGGCTCGGGGCGAGCTTGGGAATCCGCAGGCCGTCCACGAGCTTGGTGCCCGCGTCCAGGCCTCCCGCGAGCTCGAAGGTCAGCACCCCGCCGCCGCCCACGAGCATCGCCTTGGCCCGCGCGTGGTCGGGATGCGAGGGATGCAGCGGGTACCACACGCGCGCGACCGCGGGATGCTCGGCGACCAGGTGGGCGAGCGCGAGTGCCGACGCGTTCTGCTGGCGCAACCGCAGCGCCAGCGTCTTGGCCCCGCGCAGCAGCAAGTACGCGTTATGGGGATCGAGCACCGCCCCGAGCATGCCCAGGTGGTCGCGGATCGCCTCCACGAGCGGTCGCTTGCCGACCACCACGCCGCCCATGATGTCGTTGTGGCCGCCGATGTACTTGGTCGTCGAGTGCACGACGAGGTCGATGCCCAATGCCAGCGGCCGCAGGTTCATCGGAGTGGCGAACGTGGCGTCGACGATCGTCTTGATGCGGCGTGCCCTGGCCAGCTTCGCCAGCGCCGGCAAGTCGACGATGCGCAGGTACGGATTGGTCGGCGTCTCCGTGAAGATGATGCGCGTCTTGTCGGTCAGCGCCCCTTCGATCGCCTCGATCTCGGGCTCGACGACCGCGATCTCGACGCCGTAGCGGGTCAGCAGCTGCCGCGCGAACTGCCGCGTCTTGCGGTAGACGTCGGACGTGAACACGACGTGCTGTCCCGCTCGCAGCATCGCCAGCAGCGTGGTGGTGATCGCGGCCATGCCCGACGCCATCAGCACGGCCGCCTCCCCGCCGTCGAGAGCGGCGAGCTTGGCCTCGGCGACCTCCACCGTGGGGTTGCCGTAGCGGCCGTACTCCTCGGGTCGTTCGATGCGCCGCTCCATGTGGGCGCGAAGCTCGGCCGTGTCGGCGAACGGGTACGCGGTGGAGAGCACCACCGGCGTCGTCAGCGAACGATCGTCGCGGACGGCGGGCTCGCCCCCGTGCACCGCCAGGGTCGACGGACCGCGCGCGCCCCAGTCGGCGCCGCCGTCGTCGGACTGGCCCTGGTCGCCCATCAGCCCTGCAGCTGCGACAGGCGTTCGTCGCGATCGCGGAAGCCGGCGGCGACGGCTTGCAGCTGCGCCACGGCGGCCGCGGTGTCGCCGATCTTTTCGTACAGCACACCGAGCTCGTAGTTGGCCGAGGACGACTCGTCGTCGTTGTTGGCGAGCTCGACCGCCTCGCGCAGCTCACCGACCGCCTGGTCGGTCTCGCCCCGGTGGATCCGCAGCGTGCCGATCATCACCAGCGAGCGCGAGCGGAACTCCTTGTCCTTGGCCGCGAGCTCGAACTGGCCGATCGCGTCGTCGATGAGGCCCATCTCGCGGTAGGCGAGGCCGAGGTCGTACGCGGTCTGGGCGTCGACCTCCTGCTCGCCCTCGATCCGGGCGCGCATCTCGGTCTCGGGCTCGGGCTTGGGCTCGGTCTCGGACGGCTCGCCGAAGATCGCGGCGAGGTACGCGTCCTCGTCGTCCTCGGCCTCGTCGACGTCGAACAGCGGCTGAGCAGCCGCCTCGCTGACGACCGCAGCCGCGGCGTCCTCCGCGGGTCCGCCGGCTTCGGCGCCGACGTCGGTGAGCTCCGGATGGCCCGGATGGCGCCGACGCAGCTCCGCGAGCGCCGCTTCGGCGTCGTCCTCGAGGCCTTGGTCGAGATAGAAGCGAATCTCGGCGAGGTCGTCGGACAGGTCCACCCATCCGCCGGCGGGCGCGGCCGCGGCCGCTGCCGTCGCAGATGCGGGCTCGGGCTCCGATGCGACGGGGATTTCGTCGTACGGCTCGATCGGCTCGATCGGCTCGACGTCGACATCGTGCACGTCGTCGAGCTCCGGCTGCAGATCCGCATGGAAGTCGAGATTGATCTCGGCACTCGGGTCCCGCAGCGGGTCGCTGGGCACGAGGCCGTCCTCGGCGGCGAGGGACACCTCGCGCTCGAGCGCGGCGACCACCTCTTCGGCGGCGTCCTGGGCACGGGCGCCCACTGGCTCGGCGACCGCACCGGGCTCGGGCTCGCCGGGCGGGCGCGGCACGAATCCCGCCGCGGGCGTGCCTTCGGTGACGCGGTCCTCGTCGGGCGGACGCGGCACGAAGCCCGCCGCCGGGGTGCCCTCGGTCCTGCGGTGACGCGCGGGCGGCCGCGCCACGAAACCGGCGGCCGGCGTGCGCTCCGGTCGCGACAGGGAATCGTCCGCGGCCGGCAACGGCCCCGACTGCGAGACGCCGAAGCGGTTTTCGACCGGCATCGGCACCGGCTCGACCTCCGGCTCTTCGTCCGAGACATCAATGGCGAAGTCGTCGTCGCTTTCGTCCTCGGCGTCGAGATCGGGCAGCACGTCGATGGCGTCCGAGGACCCGACGACGTCGAACATCCCGCTGTCGCCGTCGTCCTCGGGGACCGGGGGCGGCGGGGCGGCAGCGGCAGCGGCGGCCGCGGCCACCCCTCGCCGTAGCCGCAGTGCCTCGGGATGATCCTCGACGAGCCCGAGCGCCGCGGTCACGTGCTCGCGCGCCAGCTTCGGATCGGTCGTCGAGACGCGCCGTGCGACGTCGACGTGCACATCGGCCGCCTCGGTCCCCCGCCCGAGCTCGGTGAGCGTGCGGGCCTTGAGGCTCAGCGCGCCGAGGTGGTTGGGCTGCTGCTCGAGCGCTTGCTGCACGTGGTCGAGCGCGTGCTCGAACAAGCGGTATTTGACGTACACGCGAGCCTCGAACAACACCTTGTCGAGGTCGGTGAGCTCGTCGGGATCGATGTCGGAGTCGTCGGCCTCCGAGAGCACGGACTCGGTCAGCGAGCCCGTGCGCGCCGCGGGAGCCTGGACGGCCCCGGGCTCCGCTTCGTCGTCCACGACCAGGTCGTCGTCGTCGAGCTCCATCAGGTCGTCGGCATCGACCTCTTCGATCTCGTCGCCCCCGGCGACCTGCGGGGTCTGGTCGGCCTCGTCCTCGTCCTCGTCGTCGCCTTCGAGCTCGGCGAGCGCCTTGGTGAACTCCACGTGTCCCGGCGACCAATGCAGACCGCGCCGCAGCACCCGCCGAGTGTCGGCCGCCGCCGATGGGCCGAGCTTGCCCAGCTCGCGCGCGAGCTCGCCGATGACCGACAGCGCCTTGTCGAGCTTGCCGAGCGCCATGAAGGTCTCGGCGAGCAGCTCGATGCCCTCGCGATCGGACGGATCGGCATGCAAGAGCGCGTTGAGCTTCATCAGCGCGCGGCGGGGATCCTGCAGCTCGAGGTAGACCTTGGCGAGCAGCCGCATGGTCGGGCGGTCGCCGTTGTCGTGGTACAGCAGCCGCTCGGCGACGCGCACGTAGTCGGCCTTGCGATCGCTGGCCAGCAGCTGCTCACCGGCGGCACGGAACGCCTCGACGGCGTCGTCCATTCGCTTCTCTCGCGAGTACAGCTCCGCGAGGCGCAGCCGCTTGCTGACCGCGGTCGGGTCGGCGTCGGCGACGGTGCGATACGTCGACAGCGCCTTTTCCACCTGCCCCGACTGCATCTGCACCGCGGCGATCCGCTCGTACACCGCGACGGCGTCGGGAATCCGGCCGAGCTTGAGGTTGAGGGCGGCGACCTTGAGCTGCACGTCGAGCCGCGACTGGTCGAGATTGAGCACCTGGCGGTACACCGCCAGCGCCTTCTGCGGCTGGCGTTGCTCGACGTAGTAGCCGGCGACCTGCATGTACCGAGAGATCGCGCGCGGCGCATCGCCGCAACGCACGAGGCAATCGGCGAGCATCAACCAGGCGCGAATGTCCTTCGGATCGTGCTCGACGATCGTCTGGTACTCGCGGGCCGCCTTGTCGTGCTGCCCCTTGGCCGCATAGCGCTCGGCTCGGTCGTGAGCCTTTTCCTTGCTGAACGCCACGTTCGTGCTTGGTTCTTTTACCGGGCCCGGCGGCGTTCGGCCAGCCGCAGGCCCATCGCGCCGGGCACCACTCCCCCTCGCGCGTTCAGGTCTGGGCCTCCGCGAGCGCGGCGACCTCGTCGGGGTCCATGTGCTGTTCGAGGAAGTGCGTGTCGTAGCGACCGCTGATGAACGCGGGCTGGCGCATGATCCATCGGTGCAGCGCCGTATTGGTGCGAATCCCCTCCACGACCAGCTCCCCGAGGGCACGCCGCATCCGGTTCATCGCCGCGGAGCGGTCCGCGCCGTGGGTCACCAGCTTGGCGAGCATCGAGTCGTAGTGTGGGGAAACCTCGTACCCCTGGTAGACGTGACTGTCGACGCGAACGCCGTAGCCCCCCGGGAAATGCAGGGCGGTGATCGTGCCCGGCTGCGGGGCGAAGGTCACGGGGTCCTCCGCGTTGATCCGACACTCGATCGCGTGGCCCCGTGGATGGTGCTCGCGGTCGAGGTGGCCGAGCGGCTCGCCGGTCGCGAGCCGAATCTGCTCCTGGACCAGATCGACCCCCGTGATCATCTCGGTCACGCAGTGCTCGACCTGGATCCGCGTGTTCATCTCCATGAAGTAGAAGTCGCGACCGTCGAGCAGGAACTCGATTGTGCCGACCGACTCGTAGCCGATCGCCTTGGCCGCCGCGACGGCCGCCTTGCGCATCGCGAGGCGAACGTCGTCGTCGAGCGCGGTCGACGGGGCCTCCTCGACGACCTTTTGGTGGCGACGTTGCACCGAGCACTCGCGCTCGAGCAGGTCGACGACGTTGCCGTGCGAGTCGGCGACGACCTGGATCTCGATGTGTCGCGGGTTGTCGACGTAGCGCTCGAGGTACATCGTGCCGTCGCCGAACGCGGCGAGAGCCTCGGCCTTGGCCGTCTCGACCGTGGCGGCGAGCTTGCTCGCGTCGCGCACGATCTTCATGCCGCGTCCACCACCGCCCGCGGACGCCTTGAGGATGACGGGTAGCCCGATCCGCTCGGCCGCCTCGAGGGCCTGCTGCGGATCTTCGAGCGCCCCCGTGCCGGGCAGCACCGGGACGCCGGCTTCGATCATCAGTTCGCGCGCGCGAACCTTGTCGCCCATCATGCGCATGTGCTCGGGCTTGGGACCGATGAAGGTCAGCCCGCACTTGCGACACACCTCGGCGAAGTCCGCCCGCTCGGCCAGGAAGCCGTAGCCGGGATGGACCGCGTCGGCGCCGGCGATCTCGGCGGCTGCGATGAGGTTGGGGATGTTGAGGTACGAGGCCGCCGCGGGTCCGGGACCGACGCATACCGCTTCATCGGCGAAGCGGACGTGCAGCGCGTGCTGGTCGACGGTGGAGTAGACCGCCACCGACGAGATGCCCATCTCCCGGCACGCACGGATGACCCGGAGCGCAATCTCGCCCCGATTGGCGATCAGCACCTTGCGGATCGGCTGCGTCACAGCTTGCGTACCCGGTAGAGTTTGGCGCCGAACTCGACCGCTTGGCCGTTGTCGACGAGGATCTCGAGCACTTCGCAGTCGAAGTCGGCCTCGATCTCGTTGAAGAGCTTCATCGCCTCCACGATGCAGACCGTCTGGCCCTTCCGGACGCGACCGCCGACCTCGACGAACGAGGGCGAATCGGGACGCGGTGCCGTGTAGAAGGTGCCGACGAAGGGCGAGGTGATGAAGTCACCCTCGGCCTTCGAGGCCGCTGCAGGCTCGGCCGAGGCGGCAGCCGGCGCGGCCGCGACCGGCAGCGCGGCGGACATCGGCGCGGGCGCAGCCACGACGCCGGTCCCGGCGACGTCGCCCTTGCGCAGCAAGATGCGCTGCTCGCCGGTCTCGATCTCGATCTCGTCGAGGCCGTACTGCTTGAAGATCTTTCCCAGCTCGCGGACGTAGCGGAGGTCGGGGAGCGTCGGATCCCGTTCGTCGGACATGAAGTGCAACTCCGTAGGGTGCTCAGGGAACCGCCGCCCAGGGGGCGGCGAGGTGGCGAATGGCAAGGTCGTAGGAGGCGGCACCGAGCCCCATCACGACGCCCACGCAGGCGGGGGCGGTGAGGCTGACGTGCCGGAAGGTCTCGCGGGCGTACACGTTGGACAAGTGCACTTCGATCGCCGGCAGGTCGACCGCCCGGAGGGCGTCGGCGATCGCGACGGAGGTGTGGGTGTACCCACCGGGATTGATGACGAGGGCGTCGTGGCTGTCGGCGGCCTCGTGGACGAGGTCGATGATCGCCCCCTCGGAGTTTCGCTGATGGCAGTCGATCTCGATGCCGAGCTCGACCCCCAGGCGCACCAGCCGCGCGTCGAGGTCGGCGAGCGTCATCGTGCCGTAGACCTGCGGCTCACGGCGGCCGAGCAGGTTCAGGTTCGGGCCGTGGATGACACGGATCCGCGTGGCGGCCGGTCGGTCGTCGGCGTCCATGCCGACCCGCGTCGCCGGGGATGATGGCTCGGGGCCCATCGGTCGCGACATGATGGTGCAGCTGACGCCCTCCGAAAAGAGGGCGTTTGGTCACGCGGCCGGCGACCGCATGGGGCCTGTCCGACGCGGACCGATCCTTCTTACAGGTCCTCGATGAGCTGGGCCGAGGCCGAACGGAGCGCCCAGCGGCCCTTGCCGAAGTGGCCGGGGTCGTCCATCAGCGTGCACACGAAGTACTCGTCGGACAGCACGCGGCACAGGATCGTGCCGCCATCCATCTTGATCGTGATGTCGCTGACCTTGCCCATGTCCAACGCCTTGGCGGCGTTGCGCAACTCCATGAATCGAAACGACATCTCCATCGCCACGGACTCGAGGTCTTGCTCCTCTCGGCCGTCGGCGACGTATTGCATGACGGCGATGCCGTCGAAGCCCATCAAGATGGCTCCGACCGCACCTGGCGTTTGTTCGACGACCCGCTTGAGATGATCGGAGAGCATGGGCTTTTCGAACGGTAGCTTCGCTCAGCGGCGGTGGCGCGGTCAACCCGCAGCGGCGCAATCACATCGCTTCGGCCGGGTCGCCGCAGCCAGCGGGCGCGTACAGCAAGTTCTGGGCATTTCCGCACTCACCACCAATGAATCCCGCGAACGGCTGCGTGGGGACCCCGTTTTCACAGGTGGAGGTAGTGAGCAGACAGCCCACACAGATGTCGATCGGGAAGATGTACTCGCGCGCTTCGATGTCGCCGACCCCGCCGACGGCGTTGCCGGTGCGGCGTGCGTGCACGACGACCTCGACGTTGACGCGGGGGATCGCGCCGGTGGGCAGCTCGGGGTGGACACCGAACTGCTCGAGCAGCGCCTCGGAGGCGGCGCGGCTGATGACCTCGACGAAGATGCCACGCACGTCGCCGCCGCCGAGCGAGTCGGCCGCCAAGGACACCGAGAAGTCCACGAGCGCCGGATCCTGCGCTTCGAGCACGTCGATGACCCCGGGGATCTGGTCCGAGGTCAGACGCACGTCCGCCGTGCGCAGCTGCATCTCGGAGTTGTCGATCCCGCCGTTGCTGAGGTCGCCCGAGACGGGCTGGAGCTGGTTTTGGATCGCCAGCAACAACAGGTACGGACTCCCGAACGCGATATCGAGGCGGCCCTGGGCCAGCGCCGCGTTGTTGGGGTCGGCGACGCAGCCCATCGAGGTGGTCGTGAGGGCGTTGAGGACGATGAGGCCCTCCTGCTGGTCTGCACATCCCGTCGCGCCGCCGGCGGTCAGCAGCCCCAAAGCGATACCCAGACTCGTCGCACGTACAGTCATGGCGAAATTCCACCCGCGCTCCGATTGCGGAGCGCAGACCGAGATCAGGGTATCAGCCGGCGCTTTCGCGTCGCAATAAACCCAGGATCTCGCGGGCCGGCAGCTGGATCGTCTGCGGCTGCCCGATGTCGGCCAACGCGATGTAGGTGACAGTGCCGCCGGCACGCTTCTTGTCGTGCCCGAGCCCACGTCCGATCGCACGCTCGTGCTCGGCGCCCAGCCACTGATCGACGTCCGTGGGCAGCCGCAGTCGCTTCAGCGCCTCGACGATGCGCGCCTCGAGGCCGACGTCGCACAGTTGCTTGCGCGCCGACAGCCGCGCCGCGGCCACCAGCCCGAGCGCCACGGCCTCGCCGTGCCGCACGCGGTAGTCCGACGCCGCCTCGATCGCGTGACCGAACGTGTGGCCGAGGTTGAGCAGCACCCTGCCCTTGCCCGCGCCGGCTCGCTCGAGCGGATCCCGACTGACGCACGCGGCCTTGAGCGCCACCGACGTGGCGATCAGGCGCGAGAGCACCGCCGGGTCCCGGGCGTACATGCCGTCGGCCTCGGCGACGAGCTCGTCGAAGTGCTCGGCGGAAAACAGGGCCCCGTGCTTGAGCATCTCGGCGAGCCCGCACGCGAACTCCTCGTCCGGCAGCGTCGACAGCACCGCCGGATCGATGAGCACGACCGCGGGAAAGTGGAAGGCGCCCATCAGGTTCTTGCCGGCGCTCAGATCCACGGCCACCTTGCCGCCGACGGACGCGTCGACCTGCGACAGCAGCGAGGTCGGGCAGTTGACGAATGCCACCCCACGCATGAACAGCGCGGCGGCCAGGCCCGCGATGTCGCCGACCACGCCACCGCCGAGCGCAACGACCACGTCGCGTCGCGACATCCCCTCGGCGAGCAGTGCTTCGACGATCGCGAGCAGCTGCTGGGGATTCTTGGATGCCTCGCCGGCCGGTAGCACGATCGAGGCGTGCTCGAGCTCGGCGCTGTGCAAGCTCGCGCGCGCGCGGTCGCCATACAGCGGCATCACGTTGTGGTCGGAGACGATCGCGACCTTCTTCGCGGAGGGGCACACCCGGCGGATCCGAGGACCGAGCCGGTCCAGGCTGCCCTGCGCGATGCGAACTTGGTAGCTGAGATCGCGCGAAGGGACGGCGACGTCGACGGCGATGCCCTTGCTCTTGGCTTCGTTCACACGGCCTCGTGTTCACGCTCGCCCGAGACGGTCGCCTCGCGCAGGGCCGCGAGGATGCGCGATGCCACCATCTGGGCCGGGCCCGCGCCGTCGACGGTGAGATCGCAATCGTCGTAGTCGGCGGTGCGCGCCGACGACAGCTCCAACAGGCGCGCGCGCAAGTCGACCACCGCCGGCGGCAGCAGCGGCCGGGCCTGGGGATCCTCGGCGATGTCGGCCGAAAGTCGCGACGCGAGCACCTCGACCGCCACGCGCAGGTACACCACCGTCCCGACCTGCCGCATCTGGCGGCGGTTGTGGGCATCGAGCACGACACCGCCGCCGGTCGCCACGACGACGCGCCGCTGCGCAAAGCCGGGCTCGTCGAGCAGCGTCGTGAGCGCCAGCCGCTCGCGGGCACGGAATTTCGCCGGGTCGGCGTTGGCGCCTCCGAGCATGTCGGCGATGCGTTGACCGAACAGGCGCTCGATCCGGACGTCGAGGTCGACGAATTCGGCCTCGGCCTCGGCTGCGAGCAGGCGACCCACGGTCGACTTGCCGCTGCCCATCATGCCCGTCAAGAAGACCGGCCGTCGCACCCCACTAGCCTGCGCCGGTTGGTGCGTTCCGGCAAGTGCGGCGCGATCGCACCCTTCCCTCCATCACCGCGGTCAATTGCGACACGACCGACGCCGAGCTGGGTTCGGAGTCGGTCGCCTTCGCGTTTTTCGGTCGCTTTCGTCAGCCGCCGATGCTACTGGCTCGGTTGACGATCCGCGGGGTCAGGAAGATCAGCACTTCCGAGCGCGTGTCGGCTTCGCTCTTGTTCTTGAAGAACCACCCGACGATTGGGATGTCGGCGAGCCACGGCACCTTGGTGTAGTTGACGGCCTTGTTTCGCGTGTAGATGCCGCCGATGACCGCAGTGTCCGCGTCGTTGACGAGCATTCGGCTCCGGGCCGAACGCGTCAGGATCGTCGGGTCGCCTCGCGCACCGGTGTTGACGAAGTCGGCTTCGTTCTTTTGAACCTGCACGTCGAGCAGCACGGACCCCTCGTTGGTCACGTGCGGTGTGACCTGAAGGGACAAGGTCGCGTTGACGAACCGCGTGTTGACGCCCTGGGCGCTGACCTGCGAGATCGGGATCTGCACGCCCTGCTCGATCTGGGCCTGGCTGTTGTCGAGGGTGACGACCTTCGGCGCCGAGATGATGCGCACCTCACCGGTGCTCTCGGCCGCCGACAGGCGCAGGTTCGTGTTCAAGTTGCCGCTGATGGACCCGAACGAAAAGCCCAACGCACCACCGGACCCGGTGCCGACCGGCGCCGGCAGGTCGACCGCGTAGTTGGGGTTGGCGGCCGCGCCCGGCAGCACCAGACCGCGGGTGTCGGCCGGCGTACCGGTCGCACCACCGGCGACGCCGAGAGAGTTCGGGAACAGAAGGCCCGTCGGGTTGCCGGTACCCGGGCTCGCCGTGAAGTCGAAGCCCCACTGGATGCCGAGCTGGCGCTGGAAGGTGGTCCGTGCTTCGACGATGCGCGCCTCGATGAGCACCTGCGGCGTCTGGGTGTCGAGGCTCGCGATGAGCTGCTCGGCCAGCGCGATGTTCTCGGCGACGTCCATGATGATGAGCTTGTTGGTGCGGGAGTCGGGCGTGACCGAGCCTCGCGGCGAGAGCACGCTCTGCACCTTGGGGATCATCTCGTCGACGGTCGCGTACGAGACCGACCGCAGTCGGGTCTCGAGCGGCTTGAGCTGCACCTGTGCGTTGGCGCGCTGGATCGCGTCCTGGCGCTCCGACTCGAGGTCGTCGAGCGTCGCGACACGGATCACGTTGCCGTCGCGCTGCATCCCCAGCTGTAGCGAGCGAAGGATGATGTCGAGCGCCTGGTCCCAAGGGACCGAGGTCAGCTTCATCGTGACGGAGCCTTCGACCCCGCGACCGGCGATGATGTTGACGCGACCGATGTCCGAAAACAGCAGCAGCACGTCCTTGATCGGCGCTTCCTGCAGCTCGATGTCGATCCGCTCCCCACGCCAGCGGCGGCGCCCCGAGCGGACGGGATCGGTGGAGTCCTCGTCGTCGAGGTTGGGCGTCGAGGGAGCCGGCGCGGCCGCCGTGGTCGCGACGGTCGTGGCCAGCGGCGGACGCCCCGGCGCGGCGGCGTAGCCACCGACCTTGGAGCCCGCGAGGCTGACGACCTCGCTCTTGCCAACCGAGGTGCGCGGGAAGTGCCACACGAGCTTGCCGGGCTTTTCCTCGAGCTTGGCCGTGGTGGAGTCGTTGGTCGAGACGATGACCTTGGCCACGTCGCCCTCGGAGAACGAGGTGACCATGCTGATCGGGCCGTTGTACGCCGAGGCGTCCAGGCTCCGTTCGAGCTTCTTGGCGATGGCGGCATCGCGCAGCTCGAGCATCTTGATGGTCGGCGTCAGGGTCTTGCCCTCGAACGACATCGGGCCGTCGACCTCGATGATCACGCGCGACTCGTCTTCGGCGTCCTCGAACCGAACGTCCTTGATCCGGGTCCGCGAGGCGGCCGCCACCTTCGTCGGCGCAGGCGCAGGCGCAGGCGCGGGCGCAGGCGCGGACGCAGACGCGGGCGCGGGCGCGGGCTCGGTCTGAGCTTCCTTGGCGCGGCTGGACTTGGCCATCTGGTCTTCGAGCTCGGCCTTGGCGTCGCGCACGTCGTCGCTGAGCGCCGCGAGCTTTTCCTTCTTGGCCTGCAGCGACGACTCGACCTTGG
>CALBMM010000090.1 GCA_937896535.1 uncultured Pseudomonadota bacterium | reverse complement strand
TCGTCGAACGTGGTGAGGATGACGACGTGGCACCGCGGCAGGTCGACCCGCAGCCTTCGGGTCACCTCCACGCCGTCGATGTGCGGCATCTGCAGGTCGACCAGCGCGACGTCGGGTCGGACCCGGGCCGCGAGGCGCAGCGCGTCGCGACCGTTTTGAGCCTCGGCGACGACCTCGAAGTCGGGCACGGCGCGCAGCAGGTCTCTGAGCCCGCTACGGAACGCGTCGACGTCGTCGACGAGCAAGAGGCGGATCGGTCTCATCCGGCGATCCGCAGACGAACCGAAAACCCACCATCGGCGGGTGCGTCGAAGCGCGCCGTCCCGCCGAATTCCGCCGCGCGTTCCTCGATGCCGCGCAACCCGGTGCCGGGCTCGAACTCCCCGCCGCCGACCCCATCGTCGGTGACGACGAGCTCGACCGCGTCGTCGGCGTAGTCGAGCA
This sequence comes from uncultured Pseudomonadota bacterium, assembly GCA_937896535.1. Taxonomy (GTDB): domain Bacteria; phylum Myxococcota_A; class Polyangia; order Nannocystales; family Nannocystaceae; genus CALBMM01. Next base: position 10,330 of record CALBMM010000090.1, on the reverse strand, counting down.
TCGCGTCGACGCGGCGCGCCCGGGCGTGCTTGCGCACGTTGGTCAGTGCCTCCTGCAGCGTGCTGTACACGGCCCAGGCGACCTCCGGCCGCAGTCGCCGGGGCTTGCCGCGGCTGGCCCAGACCACCTCGATCCCCGCCTCTTCGCTGGCTTGGACCAGGTCCTCGAGCGCGGCCTGAAACGACGACGACGAGTCCTTGCGCAGGGCCCCCACGGCGTTACGAACCTCGGCCATGCCGTCGGCGACCAGCTCACGCGCGCGGCGGACGTTGTCGTCGGCGGGGCGAGGCTCCCTTGACCCCTCCTGCATCGCGACCTCGAGCTGCACGATCGCCGACGACAGGTAGTGCCCGATGCCGTCGTGGATCTGCTGCGCGACCCGTTGCCGCTCCGCGTCCGCGGACAGGTCGGCGATGAGCGCCGACTGCCGGGCGATCACCTGCGCGTCCTCGCGCTCGCGCAGCAGGAGCCGTGAAAACTCGACCAGGAACACGCCCGCACCGACCACGGCCGCGGTGTACTGCACGATGCTCACCAGCTGCTCCCCGACCCACAGCCCGGTGCCCCACGCGCAGATCGTCACGGCGACCACGACCGCGAACGCCGGCCGCAGCCCGCGGGCCACCGCGACGATCGGGACCAGCGGGGCATAGGCCACGAGCGCCTCGTTGCCGCTGGCGGCGATGCACACCAGCACGGCGACGAACGCCACCCACAGCGCCGCGGTGCGGCGTCGGACCCGGGAGGTGTCGGTCGCGACCCACAGCGCCAGGCAGTACGTGACGCCGGCGATCGCGATCGACACGTGCGGCTGCGTCAGCAGCGACTTGCCCCAACCCGCCACGGCGACCGCCTGGCTGCCCCAGCGAAACAGGTTGGAGACCCCGAGCCCCGTGCTTGCCGTTTCGCTGGACTCGGACGTCATTGCGGGGCCCGGCCGTCACCGTGACGCTTCGCGCGACCTCGCGCCACCGCGTCTCGCCACTCGTCGGCACCCCAGCGTACCGCGACGCCGAGGGTCGCGTACACCGGCGGGATCGCCAGATTGAGCCGTCCCTTGCGATCGAAGCCCGCCCGCAGGGCCAGCTCGACACGACCGAGGAGCACGCCCGCGCGAAGGCCCGTCTCCAGCGACCACGCCGGTGCGCCGAACGTCGCGCGCGTGAAGGGCAAGCCGCCGATCTCGCGCCCCCAGGTGGTGGTGTGAACGTGGGTGAAGGCGGTCAGCCCCGCCACCAGCTCGCCACCGATCGCGAACCGTCGCGCGGACCATCCGACGGTGACGCCACCGCGAGCCGCCATGCCGACGGCGGAGAACGCATCGTTGCGCGTGCCGATCACCGACCATCCGTGGGCGACACGGACCATCCAGCCCAGCTCGCGGTTCACGTCGAGCTCCGCGTACACGCTTCCCCGCAGATCACCGAAGTCGGGACGCAGCATCGGCATCGTCAGCGTCGCGCCCAGCGTCAGTGGCCGCTGCCACGGGCGCAGCCCCGTGGCGTATCCGACCGTGACCGGAAGCAGTGCGTCGTCGAACCCCGTGCTCGCGCCGACCGTCGACGGACGCCCGTGCTCGTCGTCCATTCGCACGGTCGGGACGTGGGCCACGACCGCCAAGGCCAACAGCGCAGCGATCATCGCGACGCCTCGATCCGCGTCAGGTACTCGTCGATGAGCGTCGCGCTGCGACAACCGTCGGCCCAGACCACGTCGGTGTGGCCCGAGCCCTCGAGGACCTCCAGCGTCGCATCGACGAAGACGTCGATCTGCCGCAGCTGGAGCTCGCGACCGAGGTCGCTCGTGGGTGTGTCGCCCGCGATGACGAGCACCTCCGTCGTGAACCGATCGAGGTCGGTCGTGAAGTCGTAGCCGTCGGGATAAAACTCCCCGCCGAGGTTCGCGCGAATCACCGCGCCCCCGAGGCGCACGGTCGGCGCCTCCTCGCGGTTGATGCGATAGCTGCCCTGGGCGCCACGCGCGGCGACGAGGAGAGCGAAGTCGAGGCGCTCGTGGTCGTCGAGCGTGACGAGCTCCTGGGCCCAGGCGAAGTCGTTGACCCACTCCGCGGCGGGCGTGACGATGTCGGGCGTCGGGTTGTCGTCGAGCAACTCCTGGGTGAGCTCGCCGGGCTCGATCAGCACGAGGCCTCGCACGCGCTCGGGATGGCGGTTGGTGAAGTCGGCCGCGAACATCCCGCCCCACGAGTGACCGACGAGGACCACGCCGCGCGCGGACGGATCGACGATCTCGACGAGCGCATCGAGATCGGCTCGGAACTGCGGCAGATTCAGCCCGTCGTCATGACGACGCGAGCGGCCGCACCCGCGTTGATCCCACCACACGAGCGAGTACCGGGACCCGAGCCATTGTCCGTCGCACGTCTCGTCCAGACGCGTGAGGTACTCGAAGTCGTTGCCGGGCCCGCCGGCCAGGAAGATGATCGGAACGCCCGAGTCGAGCCCCGTGCGCTCGACGTGGAAGCGGGAGTCGTTGAACTCCAGGGCCGGGAGATCGGGGTCGTCGTCGACCGTCGCCGGGACCCATTCGGGATCACCACAACCGACGAGCATCCCGACCAGTGCAAGAACGACGATTCGCTGCATGGAATGGTCTGGGCATACGCGCCACGCCGAAGCGGGACCATCCCACGAAGGTCATGGTCGGCATAAGTGACCCAAGGTCATTTACACGATCGGCCCCGCTCCGCGTGGATCTGGTAGAGGTCTCGAGCCATGGCGATCGTGCTTCATCACCATCCGTTCTCGCGTGCGGCGGCAACCCTCTGGATGCTCGAGGAGGTCGGTGTCGACTACGAGCTTCGCTTCGTCGACATGCCGGCCGGCGCGCACAAGCAGCCGCGGATGCTCGCGCTCAACCCGATGGGCAAGCTGCCGATCCTCGTCGACGGCGACGTCGTCGTGACGGAAAACCTCGCGATCGGGCTGTACCTCGCCGACCGCTACTCGCCCGGGGAGCTCGCGCCGGCACTCGACGATCCGGCGCGCGCGACCTACCTGCGCTGGTCGGCATTCGCCCCCTCGGTGATCGAGCCCGGCTTCACCGCCAAGGCGAACGGCTGGGCGTTCAAGCCCGAGCAGGCCGGTTGGGGCAACTACGACACCATGCTCGATGCGATGGAAGTCGCGATCGGCGAGGGTCCCTTCCTGCTCGGGGAGCGCTTCACGATGGCCGACGTGATCTTCGGCGGCACCGTGCGCTACATGCTGCGGGTCGGAGGACTCGAGCCACGCGCGTCGTTCACGGCGTACTCGGAACGCCTCGGCGCACGCCCGGCCAACCAACGGGCCGAGGCGCGCAACGCCGCCATCCTCGCCGAGCATCCACCCAAGCGCTGACCCGACGAGAGCGGAGCCGCGCGCGCATGCGCTCGACCCGCCGCCCCGACGTACGACCTCGTCGTACCGGGCGATCTCCCTGGCTAGTGCGTGAGCCGGCAGGCGGCAACGACAGTAGCCAGACGGCCGGCCGGCGCGATGCACAAGTCCGCGTACGGACGTGGTCGCGGGTTGGCACGCGGCTTGTACTTGTACGGGGCGTCCGGCAATCGGTCCCCACAACCCCCGAGGGCCGGGCACACAACAAAAGAAGCAGATCCCAACCTGCGAACCTGTTCCTCCACGCTGTCCGTCGCGCCGCCTCCCCACTCTCCGTTCCCATTGGCGCGATGGACAGCGGTTCCTTTTTAAGGGGCCCAGGACCAGAGTCTTCGGACGCCGCACTCGCCGCCCCCGATTTTCGGTATGTTCCGCCGGGTCCGCTTCGTCGGGCCCTTCGACCACCAGCGAATCGGGGCTGCGATGAAGCTGAGCTTTGCAGAGTTCAAGGCAGGGATCCGCGACCGCCACCGGCGGCGCCAACTCCTGCGTCACAACGACCGTCCGTTCCACGTCCTGCTGTCGCAGCAGTTCGGCCGGGCCGACATCGAAACGCTGTCGGACACCGCCACGGGCATTCGACGACTCGACCGCCATCGTGAGGGCCGCGAGTTCCTGCGCGGGGTCCTTCGCGGCAAGCGGATCATGAACCTGTTCGCGCAGCCGAGCACGCGGACCGCACAGTCGTTCATCGCGGCCGGTGAGAAGCTCGGTGCCTCGTGCCGGCTGGTCACCGACCTCAGCACGTCGTCGTTCGCCAAGGGCGAGTCGATCGAAGACAGCGTGCGCACGCTCGCCAGCTTCTTCGACGGCATCGTCACGCGACACAGCGACGACGACTTCGCGACACGAGCCGCCTGGGCGCTGTCGAAATCCGCCAGGCCGATCCCCGTGATCTCGGCCGGCAGCGGAAAGTCGCAGCACGTCACGCAGTCGCTGCTGGACATCTACACGCTGCGCTACTCGTTCGCCGATCGTGGGGGCGTCGACGGCAAGAGCGTGCTCATCATCGGCGACATCGCCCGCAACCGCGCCGCTCGCTCGCTCGCCTACTTGTTGACCAAGTTCGCGCAGCCTCGCGTGTACTTCGTGTGCCCCAAGGAGTACCGGCCCGACGACGACCTGCTCGAGTACCTCGGCAACCACTCGATCGAGGTGCGCATGCACGAGTCGCTCGACACGATGCTGCGCGAGCACGGCCGACAGCTCGACGCCATGTACGTCACGCGGCTGCAGCAGGAATGGGACAAGGGCGGCCCGCCGAGCGAGCTCGGCTCCGACGACGCCTTCGTGCTCAAGCCGCAGTACCGCGAGCTGATCCGACCCGACTGCGTGCTCATGCATCCGCTGCCCCGCGTCAACGAGCTCCCCGACGAGTGGGAGGAGCACCCGGGTTTCGTGGTCTGGCGACAGGTCCGCAACGGCATGTGGATCCGCGCCGCCGTGTTCGCGACGGTGTTCGGTGCCGACGAAGAAATCCGCGCTCGCGCGCGACGACTCGACCTGCTGTAACGTCGTCGGCACGGGTGTCGACACCCGCTACGGGGAGAGATGACGGATCTGCTCGCGGCCCGGGGCCAGATGGCCATCTCCCTGGGCTTCCACATCCTCTTCGCGGTCGCCGGCATGGCGATGCCGCTGCTGATGGTGATCGCCCAGTGGCGATTCACGAAGACCGGCGACCCGCTCGACGAGCAGCTGGCGCGGCGGTGGGCCAAGGGCACCGCGATCCTGTTCGCCGTGGGCGCCGTCTCCGGCACGGTGCTCAGCTTCGAGCTCGGTCTTCTGTGGCCGGAGTTCATGCGCTTCGCCGGCCCCATCGTGGGCATGCCGTTTTCGCTGGAGGGCTTCGCGTTCTTCCTCGAGGCGATCTGCCTGGGCCTGTACCTGTACGGGCGCGGCCGGCTCTCGCCGCGCATGCACCTCGCCGCGGGCGTGGGTGTGGCGATCAGCGGCCTCGCCAGCGCCGTGTTCGTGACCGCCGTCAACGGGTGGATGAACGACCCCACCGGGTTCGTCGCCGAGCACGGTGAGGTCGTCTCGATCGATCCGTGGCTGGCGATGAAGAACCCCGCGTGGCTGTACGAGGCGGTGCACATGGGACTGGCCGCGTACGTCGCCGTGGCGTTCGCGGTGATGGGGATCCACGCCTACCGCCTGCGCCGCCGCCCCACCGACGCATTTCATCGTCGCGCCTTCACGTACGCGCTGGGACTGGCGCTGGTCGCCACGCCGCTGCAGATCCTCAGTGGCGACTTGTCGGCCAAGTACATCGCGCAGCGGCAGCCCGAGAAGCTCGCCGCCGCCGAGGCACTGTTCGTGACGCAGAAGCCGGCGCCGCTGGCGATCGGCGGCTGGCCCGACGAGGACAGCGGCGAGCTGAAGTACGCGATCGAGATCCCAGCAGGCCTGAGCTTGCTCGCCCACGGGGACTTCGACGCCGAGGTCCAGGGCCTCGACAAGGTGCCGCGCGACGAGTGGCCCCCGGTCGCGGTCGTCCACGTCGCGTTCCAGATCATGGTGGGCGCCGGCTTCACCATGCTGGCGTTCGTCGGTTTCGGCGGCCTGCTGTGGTGGCGCCGCAAGTCGAGCCCGGCCGACCACGCCCGCTACGTTCGCTGGGCCCCTTGGGTCGCCCCACTCGGGTTGATCGCGATCGAGGCCGGCTGGACGGTGACCGAGGTCGGCCGACAGCCCTGGATCATCCGCGGCGTGATGAGGACCTCCGAGGCCGTCACCCCGATGCCCGGGCTGACGGTGCCCTTGTTCGCCTTCACGGCCCTGTACGTCGTGCTCGGCATCGTGGTCGTCGTGCTGCTCAAAAACCACGTGCTCGCCGCGGAGGCGTCGTCTCGATGACGGGCGCCGAGCCCTTGGCGATCGTGCTGCTGGGCGTCATCGGCCTCGGCGTCGTCGCCTACGTGGTCACCGCCGGTGCCGACTTCGGTGCCGGGGTCTGGGACCTGCTGGCCTCCGGCCCACGCGCGCAGCGACAGCGCGAGATCATCGAGCACGCCATCGCCCCGATCTGGGAGGCCAACCACATCTGGATGATCGTGGTGGTGGTCCTGCTGTTCACGGGGTTTCCGGAGGCGTTCTCGGCGGTCGCGATCGCACTGCACCTGCCGATCACCGCGGCGCTCATCGGCATCGTGCTGCGGGGCACCGCGTTCACCTTCCGCTCGTATGGACTGCAGTCGTCGTCGTTGCGCGACCGCTGGGGTGACGTCTTCGCGTGGTCGAGCGCCATGACCCCCGTCTTCCTCGGGATGACGATCGGCGCACTGGCGACCGGGCAGATCCGCGTCACCGAAAGCGTCGTGACCACCGGGTTCGTCGCGGGCTGGACCTCGCCGTTCGCGTTCGGCGTCGGCGCCTTCGCGCTGGTCCTGTTCGCGCTGCTGGCCGCCGTGTACCTGACGGTCGACGCCGAGGGCGAGCCGGCGGTGCAGGAGGACTTTCGCCGCCGCGCCCTCGTCTCGGAGGTCGTCGCGGGCGTCGTGGCGGCGATCGTCGCCTGGCGTGCGTCCGTCGATGCCCCGCAGTTGTGGCAAGGCCTACGCCACACGGACTGGTCGATCCCGGTGCAGGTCTCGACCGCGGGGGCGGCCGCGACCGTGATCGTGGCGCTGTGGCTCCGTCGCTACCGACTGGCCCGCGCCGCCGTCATCATGCAGGTCGGGCTCGTCACCGTCGCGTGGGGCGTGGCCATGGACGGTCACCTCGTGATGCCGGACATCACGATCGCCTCGGCGGGCATGCACCCGGTCGTCGTCGAGCCCGTGCTGTGGATCCTGGCGATCGGCAGCCTCGGGCTCGGCCCCGCACTCTGGCTGCTGTTCCGCGTGTTCAAGTCACGCCCGAGCTGAGCGTCAGCCGGGCACGAGATCGCCGGACGCGCGAGGCGCGAGCCGGTACGCCTCGAACGAGTACGTCAGCACGCCCGTGATCGCGGCGAACGGGTCGGACACCGCCGGCATCGGCGCCCCGCCCTGCACGAAGAACAGGTCGGTCACGAACAGCACCTGGTCGACGCGGAAGTCTCCGAACATGTCGACGGCGTCGGAGACGACCACGTCGTCGACCCGCACGAGGACGCCTTCCCAGGCTTCGGCGCCCTGCCCGGCGCCGATCTCGGTCGACGTGACGACCTGCGGTGTCAGGGCCGTTCCGTTGCCGAGCACTTCCACGTCGGCACCGGTCGCCACCGCGAGCTGCGACTGGTCGAAGAACTCGTCGTACGCGGCGGTCAACGTCACGCGGGTGCCGGGCTGGACCGCCACCCCTTGGCCGCCGTCGGCGAGGAACACCGAGATGCCCGAAAGCTGCCCGCCCATGGGGTCCTGCACCCAGAAGGTGCCGTCGACGATCGGCGTGGTCACGACGACGTCCTGCACCCGCACGCGGGTGCCGACCTGCACCATCCCGCCCTGAATCTCGTAGATCGTGGCGGACTCGGCCGGCACCACCATGCCCGCGGTGACGTCGGCGAGCGTCCGCGGTGCGATCTTGAACGCCCCGAAGCTGAACAGCAGCGGTCCGCTGATGGACGCGTAGGTCGACCCCGCCGTGGGCACGATGGCCGTCTGTTGCGCGTCGAGGAAGAAGTTGCTGACCACGGTGCCGCCGGCGACTTCCCAGTCACCGAAGTCGAGGTCGGCGTTGGTGACCGCGACGTCCTGGACCTGCACGAGCACGGACTCGTACTGCTCGGCCGCCTGGCTGCTCACGACGAGGTCCTCGGCGGGGACGACCAGCGGCATGGGTGCCTGCCCTTGCCCCACGATCTCGAGGTCGGTCGTCTCGCGGATCGACAGCTGCGACGAGTCGTAGAACTCGCCGTACTCGCCGAACACGGAGACGACATCGCCGGGCGCCAGCGAGATCGACTGGGCCACCTCCGCCGCGATGAACAAGTACAGGCCCGAGTGCGGCCCGCCCATCGGGTCTTGGACGAACACCGCCCCCTTGGCGACGTTGATCGGGCTGGAGACGACGACGTCCTGGATCCGAACGCTCGTGCCGAGCGGCACGCGTCCCTGCTGCACGTCGTAGATCGTGACCACGGACCCGTCGACGATCGGCCCGCCGGTCGCGCCGGACGTCGCCACGTCGTCGCCTTCGGACTCGGCCTCGAAGTACGAGGCCCGTGGATCCGGATCGAGCGCGCACGCGGTGGAGAGCACGCCCAGGGCCAGCCAGGAGATTCTCGTCACGGCCCCGTTTTGACCCTCATCGGCCGCGGGGTCAATGCAGCCTCAGTTGGGGCCGTAGCCGTCGTCGTGCGGCGCCGCCAGCTCGTTGAGACAGTCTTCGAGGAAGTCCGGCGGCGGGGCGAACTGCAGGGAATCACCGTGGACCTCGGCGGGCAGCGTGACCAGCGATCCGTCGGGGCGCCACCAGTACACGTACGGCGACAACGACCCGGGACCCTCCTCGTAGCGCCGGTACGCGATCACGAGCAGCGCGTTGAGCACGTCGAGCACCGACAGGTCGACGATCGGTGCCCACAGCAGCGTGTGCCGATTGGGCACGGCGACGAGCGCGCCGAACTGGCTGGTCGGCGAGATGAACGTCTCCAAGGACAGCAAGCGGGACGTGACGAAGAACGAGTCTCCGACCATCGCCGAGAACACCGCACCGCTCTCGAGCTGGATGCGTTCGTGCTCGATCCCCGTCTCGGCCAGCACGTTGCGCATGCCCATGGCGAACGCTTCGTCGGCATCGATCGGCCACTTGGCGAGGTCGGTGCGCGGAACGGTCGCGACGGCATCGGGCAGATCGTAGGTGAGCACCGCCACCAACCCCTCCCCCACGATCCGATGCTCGAGCCCGTCGAGGGAGTCTTCGACCGCCTCGGCGGGGTACAGCCTGACCTTCAGCACGCGTTGGACCCGTGCGTAGTCGTCGGCGAGGCCGGCGAGGTGATCCCCGGTGGTGCTGCGGACCACGCCGTCGAAGTGGTGACGGATGATCTCCGGCCACTCGTGCGGCTCGGCCTGGTTGCAGATCTGGGCGAGGTTTTGCAGGCCGAAGGAGTGGGCCTCTTGCTCGCCCTCGAGCGTGACGTGGGCGACGCCGTCCTCGATCTCGACCAGCTCGTTGCGCCCCTCGAGCTCCTGGGCGACCGCGTCGACGAATGCGGCGTAGCGGTGCTCGTCGAAGAATGCCGCCCAGGACGGCACGGTCGCTGTCGGTCGCTCGTCGGTCACGGTTTCCGGAGACTCCCGGACCCGTCCAAGGTAGCACATGGCTCGCGCCCGCAGATCCCTCGGTTCGAGGGCGGCAGCGCGCGCGCTACCAACCGCAGGTGCGGTCCTTGTTCTGCTCTTCGAGGTACTTCATCAGAGGGTCGAAGTACTCGATGAGCGCGCTGCCGTCCATCTCGCGCGTGCCGGTGAGCTTTTCGAGCGCGTCCGGCCAGGGCTTGGACGCCCCCATCGCCAGCATCGCCTGCAGCTTCGCACCCGCTTCCTTGCTGCCGTAGACCGAGCACGTGTGCAACGGCCCCTCGTGGCCCGCGGCCTCGCACATCGCCTTGTGGAACTGGAACTGCAGGATGTGCGCGAGGAAGTAGCGCGCGTACGGAGTGTTGGCCGGGATGTGGTACTTCGCGCCCGGATCGAAGTGGGCTTCGGTCCGCTCGTCGGGGGCGCCGACGCCCTGGTACTTGTTGCGCAGCTTCCACCAATCGGCGTTGTAGGTCTCCGGCGAGGTCTTGCCGGCGAACACGTCCCAGCGCCACTGGTCGATGAGCTTGCCGAACGGCAGGAACGCGATCTTCTGCAGAGCGTCCTGCATCTGCTTGTTGATGATGCCCTTGTCGTTGTCGGACACCTCGGTCAGCAGGCCGATCTCCTTGAGGTAGGCGGGTGTGATCGACAGCGCGATCGCATCGCCGATGGCCTCGTGGAAGCCGTCGTGCGCGCCCG
>CALBMM010000089.1 GCA_937896535.1 uncultured Pseudomonadota bacterium | reverse complement strand
GCGGCTTCGGCTCGAGGACGCGGCCTTTCGTGGTCACCTCACCCGCGCCGTGGTGCGTGGGGTCGAGCACCGGGCCGCGACGGTCGACGAAGACCAGCTGCTCGAAGACAACCAGCCGATGCTGCGCCGGATCCTCGCCGACGCCGAGAGCCGCGTGCCGCTGATCATGCGGATCGGCCAACGCTCGGCCGGCGGCGACGACCTCGCGGACAAGATCGAGGGCTTCGAGGCGCTCGCGGAGCAGGTCGACGGTTACCTCGTGCAGGTGGGCGAGGTGATGCGGATCTACGCCCGGCTCGCCCGCGCCACCGGGCAAGAGGAAGCGTTCTTCGCGGACGTGCGTGGCTACCTGCGGCGCGCCGCGGATCTGAAGCCGGCCGGCAACCGATTCGGCGACGGCTACAAGTACGGACTGGAGGCACTGCTGTTCGACCTGGCGGCCGAGCCGAAGCTCGCGGACGGCCCCGTCGATCTCGAGGCGGCGGGCATGGAAGCCGGCACCGCCCACGCCAAGGGCCTGCAGGTGCTGCGTGACGGGATCGGCGACGGCATCGCCTGGGAAGGGCTGCAGTCGCAGCTGTCGGCGCAATGATGGGCCGTACGCGCTGGCTGCCGGTACTGTCGTTGCTCGCCGCGGCGTGCGACCGGGCGGCATCGACGACCCCGATGCCGCCCGCCGACGCAGGCGCGCCCGCGATCGACACGCAGGCCGAGGACGCGATCGAGGCCTTCGTGATCGGACGAGGCCTCGGCGCGACCGAGGACGAGGCCTACGCCGCCGCCCGCGAGGACCTGGCGCGCGCGTTGTTCGACGACCCGGCGTGGGCCGACCTGACCGAGGTCGAGGTCCACCGACGTGGGGAGGACCCGCAACGCATCGCGCGCGAGGGCGAGGGGCGCGTGACGGCGACGCTGGGCCTGGCGCGAGCCCGGGCGGCCGCCGTGCTGTCGGCGTTCGAGAACGCCGAGCCCCAGGTGCGCGGGCCACAAGCGTGGACCCAGACGCTGCGCACCTACGCCAACGAGCATCTCGCCGCGCACACGTGCCTGCGTCGGCGCGCGCTGTTCGGGTCGAGCTGCGAGCCGCCGGACACGACCGAGGTCGACGGTGCCGTCGCGGCGCTCATCGACGAAGTGAAGCTCGTGCCGGGGTTGCGCGGAGGCGTGCCCGTCGACGCGCAAGGCCTGGCCCGCGTCGACGGGACGGTCTACGTGCTGTGGCGCGGCCTGCCGCTGCCGGGCGCGGCGGTCGCGGTGGGTAGTCCGCCACGCACACTGACGACCGACGACCACGGTCGCGTGGTGCTGCCCACCGACGAGGGTAGGTTCGCGGCGACGGCCGTGGCGTTCGACCCGGGCGCACTGCTCGGTCCGGTGGCCGCGAACCTGGCCGCTCCGAAGCTCGAGGTGAAGGCGCGCGATGCCTCGCCGCGTCGCTACGCCCTCGTGGTGCGGGGTCCCGGCGACGCCGATCCGGTGGAAGCCGCGCTGACGAAGGGCCTGTCGGACTACGGCGCCCCGGCCAAGCTCGAACCGGCGCAACGCAAGCGTCTCGCGGTCGTCACCAAGGGCGAGTTCGCTCCGGAGATGCCGGAGATCGCCCAACAAGCCGCCGGCGACTTCGACGTCGTCATCCTCGTCGACTACGACTGTGCCTTCGCCAGCCGCATGGGCGGCAACCGCGTCTGGTACGAGGCCACCGGGAGCCTGTCGATCTACGACGCGTGGTCGGGCAAGTCGACGCTGCACGAAGCGGTTCGCGCGAAAGCCAACGGCGTGTCGGATGCGAGCGCGGACACGGCCGCCCGGGCCAAGCTCGCATCCGAGGTTGCGGAGCGGATTCGCGAGTCCCAAAAAGCCCCGCCCTAACGCGGTTCCCGTCGCAGTCTGGTTGCGCCATACTTCCGGCCCAGGTGCATTGGGTTTCGCGGATCTGCGGTGCGACGAAGCTCGAGACCGCCGTCGACGAGGTCTGCGACGCGGTGCTCGACGCCCTCGGCGGCACCGCGCCGGACCTCGCGATCGTCTTCGTCTCGCCCCAGCATCGGGCCGGGTGGGTGCAGCTGCCGACCCTGCTCGGCGAGCGCATCGGTGGCGCGGTGCTGCTGGGATGCTCCGGCGCCGGGATCATCGGCGGCGCGCGGGAGGTCGAGCAGGCCCCCGCGATCTCGGTGCTCGCGGCCCACCTGCCGGGGGTCGAGCTGACGCCCTTCCACCTCAGCCCAGAGTCGATCCCGCCGCCGGGGACGGGCCGCGACGACTGGGACGCGCGCTTGGGTCTACCCGAATCCGACGACGTCCACTTCATCGTGCTGCCCGATCCGCTGTCGACCCGCGCCAACGACTTCGTCACCGCCATCGACGAGGCCTACCCGGACTCGACGATCGTCGGCGGTCTGGCCAGCGGCGGTGACCAGCCGGGTCAGCACGCCTTGCTCGCCGGCACCGAGGTCTACGGCGCCGGTGTGGTGGGGCTGGCGATGTCGGGGAACATCGAGGTCGACACCGTCGTGGCGCAGGGCTGTCGTCCGGTCGGCACGCCGATGTTCGTGACCCGCGGCTCGGGCCACGTCATCAGCGAGCTCGACGGCCGCCGCCCCGCGGACGTGCTGCAGGACCTGTACAGCGCGCTGTCGGAGCGCGACCGCAAGTTGATGCGGCACTCGCTTTCGCTGGGCGTGGTGATGAGCGACGGTCGCGAGGTCTACCGCCAAGGCGACTTCCTCGTCCGCAACATCGTCGGGCTCGACGGCAACAGCGGCGCGCTCGCCGTGGCCGCGGACGTCCACGACGGCCAGGTCGTGCAGTTTCAGCTGCGGGACAAGCAGACCTCCGCCGCCGACCTCGAGACGATGCTCGCCCGCCACGTGACCGCGCACGAGGATCGACCCGCCGGCGCGTTGCTGTTCTCGTGCATGGGTCGTGGCCAGTACCTGTACGGCCAACCCGATCACGACTCGACCATGTTCCGCCGACACGTCGGACCCGTGCCCTTGGGCGGGTTCTTCTGCAGCGGCGAGGTGGGACCGGTCGGCGGCCACACCTTCGTGCACGGCTACACGTCCGTGTTCGCCCTCTTCCGTCGCAAGCAGTTGGATTAGCAGCGGTTCGCCGCCTACGCGGGCGGAGGCGGCAGCGAAGCCCGGAAGCCGGGCAGCTCCATCACGCGCTGAAACCACGCCGAGGTGTGCGGCGTGGTCGGCGTGGCCTGGGCAAAGCCGAGCTGGAAGATGTTGGAGGCGATCGACAGGTCCGCGATCGTGGGTCCGTCGCCGGCCACCCACTCGCGCCCGTCCAGGTGCGCCTCGAGCACGCCGAGCACGTCGGTCAGCCTCGCCTCGGCGCGAGCGACCGCCCCCTGGTCTCCCTTGTCGCCGAGGATGACCTTGTTGACCACCAGCGACGTGGTCGGGTCCATCAGCCGGCACTGATTCCAGTCCAGCCACTGGTCGACCTTGGCGCGGGCCATCGTGGCCTTCGGGTACCAAGCGTCGAGGCCGTGCGCGTCGCACAAAAAGCGCATGATCGCGTTGGACTCCAGCAGGATCTCGCCGTCGACGTCGAGCGCGGGCAGCTGATGGTTGGGGTTTACCGCCAGGTACTCGGCAGACATGTGCGCGCCCTTCTCCACTGCGACCGGCTCGAGCTCGTACTCGATGCCGCCGGCTTCGAGCAAAGAGACGACGCGACGGGCGTGCTGCGACAGCGGGGAGTGATAGAGCTTGTACATGCCGGCGGCCATCGTATCAGTCGCCGTCGAGCCAGCGCATCGCGGCGTCGGGATCGTCGAACACCTTGGCGGAGATCCCGTCGGCGGCGAGGTAGCGCTCGAGCTGCAAGCGACCGATCGTGGTGCGGACGACGAGGCCGGCCCGGGCGAATCGTGACAGCAGCCGGCGGCGATACGGGGCAAGCTCGGTTTCGAACTCGGGATCGTTGCGGCCCACGATGGCGCGCAAGTCCACGAGCAATCCCATCGTCGACGGGTCCACGTCGGCCAACGCCTCGTCGAGCTCGCGAAAGCTCGGCTCCACGTCGTCGACGGTGACGTAGCGTCGCCGCGTCCGGGTCACGAGGACACCGTAGGTGCGGATCTCGACGTCGTAGAACGGGCCGCCGTCGCCGTCTGGGTCACGCCACGACAGGTGGCCACAGTAGCGCGAACGCAAGGCAGCGCCAATCGCGCGGCAGCAGCGCCACCGCCCTCGACCCGCCCGATCCCTGCCCCCGCGCGCGCCCCTACGCCGCGGGCTCGCCCGCCGGTCCGACCCATCGTGCCTTGCGTGCGTCCGCGTCGGCATCGGCGGGCACGCGCACGTGCACGAGCACGCGGTCTTCGAGCTTCAACGCACCGCCGAGGGCCCGGTAGGGCGCGACGCCCCAGCGCGAAGGGACCAGCTCGAGCTCGAGCGTCCACTCCACCCCCTCCTTACGCGCGCGCGCGGTCGGCAAGGTGCTCGAGCGACCGACCAAGGACATCGTCCCCGTCAGCGTCGCGGACCCCGAGCCCGCCCCGCGGTCGAGCGTGAGGTCGACCTCGATCGTCGGGTGTCGCGACGTCTGCAGCACGTCGCCGCGGATCGTCGCTTCGATCTTGCCGTAGTCCGAGGCCGACAACCCACCGCGATCGAGCCGCCCGTGCTTCATCACTCCGTCCACGCGCAGCGACGCCGGATCGAACGTCGCTCGTACCCGGTCTCCTTCGACCTCGATCGCGAACCGTTCGCAACGAAGCCGAAGGTCGTGCGCGAGTCGAGACAGCAGCCCCGACTTGAACGTGAAGACGTGAACGCTCGCCGCCACGCGACGGGCCGACGACGGCTAAAAGCCGAGGTCTTTCTTCCGCTCTTCGGCCGTCGGCAGCGGATCGGTCGTCTCGGTGATCGCCGGCAGGCCCGACGCCTTGTCGGCGTTGGTCTGCTTCCACTGCGACAGCTCGTCGGGGAGCTCGGTCTCGTCGTAGATGGCCTCGACCGGACACTCCGGAACGCACGCACCACAGTCGATGCACTCGTCGGGATCGATGTAGAGCATCTCGTCGTCGCCGTGGAAGCACTCCACGGGACAAACAGCGACACAGTCGGTGAACCGGCAACCCTTGCAGTTCGAGGTGACGACGAAGGTCATGACAGCTCCTGCCCCGCTTGGTGTCGGCGAGGGGGCCGCATGGTAGCCCGCTCGGGCTGTCAGGGCCATGGGACATCGTTGCCGGGATGATCGGCACTTGTGCAGGACGTGGCCTCGCGCAAAACCCGCCCCGCGCCCGCGGCCGTCCTCACACGCCGCGAAGGCGGCAGGGCGGCGGCGGCCGAGTACATTGGAGGGCGCGTCATGGCGCGTCGCTCCCCCAATCGCTCGATCTCGGGCCCCATCGTCGCCGGCTCGGCCGCCGCGGCGCTGACCGTGGCCGTGCTGATCGGGTGGATCTGGCTGATCTGGAAAAACGCGAATCTGACCAAGGAATGGTCCGGCAACCTGTGGCTGCTCGTGGTCGGGATCGTCTCCTTCGCCACGATCATCACGGTCCTGGTGTTGTTTTCGATCTTCCTGGCCCGCGAGATCCTCGAGGTCCGGCGACAGACGACCTTCATCGACTCGGTGACCCACGAGCTCAAGAGCCCGCTGGCGTCGATACGCCTGTGCCTGGAGACGCTGTCGCGTCCCGAGCTCGCCGAAAAGCAGCGCTCGCAGCTGAGGGACATGATGCTCGGTGACGTCGAGCGACTGCACGCGCTCATCGACGACATCCTGCAGGCCAGCCGTCTCGAGTACGGCGAGCATGGACACTCCGTCGGTGACGTCGACGTCATCGCGCTCGCGAAGCGGGCGGTGACGGCCGCGGCGAAGCGCCATCGCATGCTGCCCGAAGACGTGGTGATCGACGCCCCCGAACAGCTCATCGTGGCCACGGACCAGGTCGCCCTCGAGCTCGTGGTCAACAACCTCGTCGACAACGCGATCAAGTACAGTGAGCCGCCGGCCCAGGTGACGGTCAGGCTCGCCTCCGCCGACAAGGGCGGCCTGCACCTCGAGGTCGTCGACCGGGGCGTGGGGATCCCCAAGCGTCTGCTCAAGCGAGTGTTCCAGCGGTTCTACCGCGTCGACAGCGAGGCCGTCCGCGCGCGTCGGGGCACCGGACTGGGGCTGTACGTGGTGGCCTCGCTCGTGCACACGCTCGGTGGCAAGTTCAGGGCGGAGTCCGAGGGTGAGGGGACCGGCACCACGATGATCGTGGACCTGCCAGGCGCACGCGGAACCATCACCGCGATCGAACCGGAGACCGCACGCGCATGAACGACTCCCCTACCCCTCGCGTGCTCGTCGTCGAGGACGAGCAGCACCTCGCCGCCGGGCTCAAGCTCAACCTCGAGCTCGAGGGCTACGACGTCGACGTCGCCGGCACCGCTCGTGAGGCCGGAGCGCTGCTGCTCGGCGAGCGAGCCTTCGACATGATCCTGCTCGATGTCATGCTGCCGGACGTCGACGGCTTCAGTTTCTGCCGCAAGCTCCGCAGCACGGGAAACACGACGCCGGTCCTCATGCTCACCGCCCGTGGCGGCGTCGAGGACCGGGTCGAGGGCCTCAACGTGGGCGCCGACGACTACCTGACCAAGCCCTTCGAGCTCGACGAGCTCCTCGCGCGCGTGCGCTCGATGCTGCGCCGGCAGTCCTGGCAAAAGGACGAGGCCGACGAGCCCCCGCCGAGGATGACGCTGGGGCCGGCCACGATCGACTTCGACAAGCACCGGGCCGAGCGCGCCGGCGAAGAGCTGCACCTGACCAAGCTCGAGTTCGACCTGCTGCGCTACTTCGCCGCCAACCCCGAGCGCGTGCTCTCGCGCCAGGAGCTGCAGCGCGAGGTGTGGAGGCTGCAGGACTATCCGAACCGCCGCATGGTCGACAACTTCATCATGCGGCTGCGCCGGCACTTCGAGGACGACCCGTCCGAGCCGCGCTTCTTCCTGTCGGTGCGCGGGGCCGGCTACAAGTACGTCCCCGAGTAGCCGGTCACGTCGGAATCACGCAGGCGCCGACGTTTTGCCACATGGCCAGCGGCGCCTGCTGCCCGCCGGGGTACCAGGACACACACCGCAGCTCCGGGTCCAGTGCGATGCACGGGTCGGGATCCTCGGTGACGTCGCACAGCGCGGTGCAGCAGCCGAAGTTCGGATCGCAGTCGGGGTGAAACTCCGGCGTCACGCAGATGAGCCCCGGGTCGCAGCTCGACAGCAGCCAACAGTAGCCTTCGTAGCCCGAGCCCCCGATGGTCGGCAGGCAGATGAAGCCCGTGCCGCCGTTGGCCTCTTCGTCGGGGTAGCAGCCGTAGTCGGCCTCCGCGCAATCCTGAATCAGCGGATCGCACTGCGGAAAGCAGATCGGAACGCCGGCGAAGTAGAACAGACAGCGCTCTTCGGGCTCGCACTCCGGGTTGCTCGGATCGCCGGAGCAAAACCGCTGGCAGACCCCGGTGCCGTCGTCGTCGACGTCCATGCAGAACGTTCCGACGGCGCAGTCGTCTTCGCAGCTACCGAAGTAGCCGGTGACCGTGCACGTCTCGCCCGCTTCCCGAGGATTGGGCGGCGTGGGGCAGCACCGGATGTCGTCCGGGATCAGGTCGGCGGCCTCCGACCAAGGCGTGCACTTGTCGCCCTCCGGGCAGTCCTGCGTCCAGATGTTGCACTCGCCCATCTGACCGTCGTCGCCGCCTCCGGAGCTGTCGGCGGTGGTGTCGGTGGTGGCCTGGGCCCCCGTCGTCGTGGCCGGCGGCACGAAGGTCTCCTCGCCACCGGTCGAGGTGCCCGTCGTCGTCGACGTCGTGCCGTCGCCACCGCCGCCCTCGCCACAGGCGAGCCCGAACACGAGCGGCAACCACCAGCGGCCACGCATGGGTTCGAGTCTACACGAGCCGCCGGCTCAGGACCGGAGCCAATCGATGGCCTCTTGCTCGTCGAAGAACGCCGACACCCGAACGCGGTTGCGGTCCGCCGCCTCGTTGGCCCGCCGGGTATTGCGCTCCTTGACCAGGATGATCGCCAGGCGATCCAGGCAGGTCGTCGCGCCGAGCCAGGTCCACATGACCGCGCGGACCATCTCCTCGGGGCGCTCCGTCTCGCGATTGTCGAAGATGGCCAGCCGTACGCCGGCCTTGGACATCTCCTCCTCGACCACCCGCTGAAACTGCAGGGCCACGTCCACGGTCAGCAGGCCGCGCTGCCGGACCATCAGGTGGTCTGGCCGCACCTCGAACTCGTACACGAACGGCTGGGATGAATCGCCCGGCAACCCCCAAGAGGGTACACAGCCCGGCGCCGCCGTAAAACGAGGCCGCGACTCACGCGGGCTGGCAAAAGCTCGCCACGATCGTGCGCACGCTGCCGTCGGAGAAGCGCAGCCGCAGACGCAGGCCCTTGCCCGAACCCGACCATCCCATCAGCTCCCCGATACCGTGGATCCCGTGGCGGATCGCCATGCCCACGTACAGACTCACGCCCTCGCCGTACTCGGGCTCGTAGGTGGGCT
The DNA here is from genome assembly GCA_937896535.1 of uncultured Pseudomonadota bacterium. Lineage (GTDB taxonomy): Bacteria > Myxococcota_A > Polyangia > Nannocystales > Nannocystaceae > CALBMM01. The sequence goes on along the minus strand of CALBMM010000089.1, from coordinate 89,779 downwards.
CGTCGAAGTCCTCGGGCCCGAGATCGGGATCGAGGTTGGGCTCGACGTCCGCCGGCTCCTCGTAGTCGATGTCGTCCTGCCAGCTCGCGGAAGCGCGCACCGGCGACGCCGAGGGGCGCGCCGTGGCCTGGTAGCGTCTCGGCCGGGCCCCGCCCGCCATCAGCGTGGCCTGCGGCGGCAGGTCGTCGACGAAGCGCGACGGGATGCCGACCTGCCGCTGCCCGTAGAGCATCCGCTGCTGACACAGGCTCAGGCACAGCCCCCGCTTGGCCCGCGTGATCGCCACGTAGCACAGCCGCCGCTCCTCCTCGAGCTGCACCGGATCGTCGAGCACGCGCGCGTGGGGGAACACGCGCTCCTCCATCCCGGTCAGGTACACGCGCTCGAACTCCAGCCCCTTGGCGCTGTGGATCGTCATCAACGTGACGGCCCCGCCCGACTCGCCCTCGCCGCGCTCGTTGCCGGCGAGACTGACGACCTCCAGATACTCGTCGAGCGTGGCGGTGGGGTTGTTCTCCACGAACTCGATCAGGTTGCCCTGGAGCTCCTGAAGGTTCTCCAGGCGGGTCTGCGCTTCCTCGCGCTCGTCGTTGGCGAGCCACATCCGGTAGCCCGTCACGTCGACGACCTCGGGCAGCAGCTCGTCGAGCGGCAGCTCGTCGACACGCTCGCGCAGCGACTGCATCACGTCGCGAAACTCGGTGATGCGCTTGGCCGCCGCCGCCTTGAGCCCGGCCGCCTTCGGATCGGCCAACGCCTCCCACAGCGACACGCCCTGAGCCGCCGCATGCTCGGCGAGCCGCTCGACGGTGGTCTTGCCGATCTTGCGCGGTGGTCGATTGATGATGCGGGTCAGGTGCGCGTCCGAGGCCGGGTTGCGCAGCAGCAGCAAGTACGACAACGCGTCCTTGACCTCCATGCGCTCGTAGAACGCGACGCCGCCCACGATGCGCACGCCCAGGCCCATCGTGCGGATCTCGTCTTCGAGCACGCGGGACTGCGCGTGGGTCCGGTAGAAGACCGCGAACTCCTCCGGCGACGCGCCTTCGTCGAGCGCCATCCGGATCTCGCGGGCGACCAATCGCGCTTCGTCTCGTTCGTCGCGCAGGGCGACGACGCGAACGGGGTCGCCGTCGCCGAGCTCGCTCCACAGCGTCTTGCCGAGCCGGCCGGAGTTTCGGCGGATGATCGCGTCGGCGCAGTGCAGGATGAAGTTGGTGCTGCGGTAGTTCTGCTCGAGCCGCACCGTCTCCGTGCCCGGATGTCGGTCGGCGAACCGCAGGATCTGGTCGACGTCCGCGCCACGCCAGCCGTAGATCGACTGGTCGTCGTCACCCACGACGCACAGCTGTGCGCGCTGCGACAGAAGATCGACGAGCTCGGCCTGCACCGGATTGGTGTCTTGAAACTCGTCGACGACCACGTGCTCGAAGCGCGACAGCAGCTTGATGACCGGATCGAGATCGGCGAGCTGTCCCGTCGCCCGCAGCGGCGCCTTGCGCAGCAGCTCCACGGTCAGCACGAGCAGGTCGCCGAAATCGGCGGCGTCGGCCGCTCGCAGTCGCTTTTCGTATTCGACGAACGCGTTTCGGATGACCGTGAGCACGGGATCGTGCAACCCGATCCGCTCGAGCTGGGCCGGCCCGTAGCCCTGGTTCTTGGCGCGGTCGAGATGCCCGAGGACCCCGCGCGGCGTGTACATCTTCTTGGGCGCCTTGATCTGCTCGAGCACGCGGCCCATCACCGACGCCTGGTCGGACGTGTCGTAGATCGAAAAGTAGCGGGACAGGCCGACCGGCTCGCCGAACCGTCGCAGGATCCGGGCACAGATCGCGTGGAAGGTCCCGATCCAGAGCTCGCGCGTGTCGTGCCGGCCGCCGCACAGTCGGTCGATGCGCTCCCGCATCTCGCGGGCGGCCCGGTTGGTGAACGTGACCGCCAGGATCCGCCACGGCGGCGTTCCCTCGTCGAGCAGCGCCGCCACTCGGTGGGTGATGACTCGCGTCTTGCCGGTGCCGGCCCCGGCCAACACCAACAGGGGTGAGCCGCGGTGGTCGACAGCCGCGCGCTGGGCGGGGTTCAGCGACACGGCCGGTGACATACCACGGCGGTTCACTGCTACATTCGCGCCCCTCGTGAGCGTCTCGCGACCCGCCCCGGACCCCCCCGCCCGACGGCTGTCGTTGGGGGCGTTGGCCCGCGCGCGTCCGAAGACGATCGTGGCGATCTGGCTGCTGGCGGCGGTGATTCTCGGCCTGCGGGTATGGGGCGGCGCCGGCATGCGGATCTCGGGGGAGATCTACGGGCTCGTGCCGATGGAGGACCGACCCGCCGATGACGAGCCGATGGCGCTTCTGACCTTGCGGCCCGACGACGCGGCCGCGCCCGACAGCGACAAGCTGATCGATGCCGCCGCTGCCGTCGCCGAGGAGCTCGGCGAGGAGCGGCTGCCGATCGCACCGCCACGCGCGGAGCTGACCGGGTGGCTCGACGCGCACGCGCTGTATCTGCTGCCGGCCCACGCGCGAGCCGAGCTGCAGACGCGACTGACCGACGAGGCGATGACCGACCAGATCGAGCGCCTGCGTGCCCGACTGTCCTCGCCGTTGTACGGACTGACCGAGGAAGACCCCCGTCGCGACCCGCTCGGCCTGCGCGCGCTCGGGGCCGCCGCGACCGACGTGTACGGCGACATCGGGCGCACGACGACGCAAGGCGCCGAGGCGACCGCCGCCGGCGACCTGCTCAGTCGCGATGGTGCCTCCGTGCTGATGCAGCTGAGCACCGACCGTGGTCCCGACGCGCTGCGCACGACGATGGCCGCAGCCCTCGGCGACCGCCCGGTCGACGTCGCGATCGTGGGACCGCAAGCCACCGCGCAGTCGGTCGCCGCGCGGATCCGCGGGGTGGTCCTGCGGCTGGCCTCGCTCATCGCGGCCGGGCTGGCCCTCGTGCTCGCGGTGGCGCTACGGGCCGTGCGCCCGATCGTGTCGATCCTGCTCGCGGTCGTGACCGGCGTGCTGGGCCTGTTGTGGCTCGCCCCCGATCTGGATCCCTACGGCGCCTCGTTGGTGGTGCTCCTTTGCGGCTTCGGCTGCGAGGGCGCGCTGCACCTGCAGCGGATCTCGGCGCGGGGCTGGCCCGGTGCCGCCGTGATGGGAACCGCCTTGCTGCCGCTGTGGCTTTCGCCCTACCCCGTCTGGCGGCAGTGGAGCGTGTGGTGGCTCGTGGGCATCGCCATGATCGCGCTCGTGCTGCGCCTGGCGATGCCTGCGTACAACCAGCTGCTGGGTGGGCCGACCGCCCTCGCCGGCGGCGGCTTTCGGCTGCGACCCTCTCGATTGATCGCGGTCGTCTTGTCGGTCGGGGCGCTGTCGACCGGCGCCTGGGCGGCCCAGCGCGCGGCGTTTCGTGGCTTCGATCGGCTGACGGCCGACCTCGGTGCGCTCGACGACGCCGGTCGCAAGGTCCGTGACGCCTTCTTCGATCCGTCACGCGTCGTGGAGGCGCGCAGCTACGGCGCGGACGCGGCGCAGGCCCTCGAGCAGGCGGCGTCGGACATGCCGGCGCTCGAAAGGCTCATCCCGGCCGTCGCAACGAAGATCGACTCGCCCGGAGAGCTCGTGCTCGTCGAGTCGGAGGTCGCGTCGCGGCGCGCCGAGCTCGAGCAGCTGAAGCTGCGCGAACGCATGGGGTCGCTGCGGCTGATCCTCGAGTCGCGGGGGTTTCGATCCGACGCGTTCGGCGAGTTCCTGCGCTCGTCGTCGAGCCTGGAGGTCGCGCCCACGGCCACGCGCGCGGTGGAGGGGCCGCTCGGACACTGGGTGCGGCGGTACGTCGTCGACGAGGACGGTCGCGTCGCGATCCGCAGCCGGATCCACCTCGGCCCGGACGAGACGACGATTCCGCCGTCGCCGACGGACGCCGCGGGCGAAGAGATCTCGCTGCGAGGTCCCGCCGTCGCGGCCCGTCGCGACCGCGCAACGTTTGCGGACCAGCTCGGCGTGTTCGTGGCGGCACAGCTGTGGTTGGGCGCCCTGTTCGTGTGGCTCGGGACGCGGAGCCTGCCGGTCGCATTGGCGGCTGCGGTCACGGCCCTGTCGGCCCAGACCGCGGTGCTCGGCGTCATGATCCCGATGCGGATCCCGTTGGGGCCGCACCTGGTCCCGGCCCTGCTGCTCATCGGCGCGTCGGCGCTCGTGGCGGGCGCGCGCGCCTGCCAAGCCGTCGCGCTCAAGCGCCCGATCTACGCCACCGGTCTGATGGTGACCGGCCTGTGCCAGGTCGTCGCCGGGCTCGCGCTCGTGGGAACCGGGATTCCGCTGTGGGGGCAGATCGGCCTGTGCGTCGCGATCGGAGCGAGCATGGCGTCGGGCGCAGGCATGTTCGTCGCGCCCGGCTTGGCGCGTCTGTTCAGCCTTCGGATCGACCACCCCGAGGACCAAGCCAAGGCCGCACGAGACGACGACGACGACTCGGAGGACGACGCGTGAACCGACGGACCTTCCTGGCCGCCGTGGGCGGCGCGCTCGTGCCCGCGGCGGCCACTGCCGCCCCCAACCGCGACGAGCAGCGCCACAACAACCGCGTCGAGCTGTGGCACAACTACGCCGCGAAGACCGAGAACCTGCTCGTGCGGCTGATGACCACGCGCGAGACGTCGCTGCTCGACGAGCCGCTCACGGTGACCGGCTCGCTGCTGTTTCTCGGACCCGGCACGCTCGTGCTGCGCGACGACGGCCTGTCGGGCTCGACGACGATCATGACTCGCGAAGGCACGCTGTCGTTCGCCAACGGGGTCAAGCCGCCGGCGATGGTGCCCTCCGGACGCGTGCCTGCGATCGACTGGCTCACCGATCGGATGCTGCGCATGTTCGCCTCCGCCGACACGCCCGATGCGCTCACCGACGGGGCCCGGGTCAACATCCCCCGCGGCGGCGGCTACCGCCTCGAGTTGCTGCCGCCGACCGGCTCGACGATCCGCCGGAAGCTGCGGAGCCTGGCGGTGGAGCTCGATCCCGTGGCCGGGGCGATCACCCAGATCACGATCGCCGAAGCCCAGGGCGACCGGATCGTCCTGGGCCTCGCGGACCACCGTCAGAACCTGGCGGAGGATGATCTGGAGCCTTCGCTGGCTCCCGTGCGCGCCTACTTGCCGAGCTTGCGCGAATAGGCCGAGACCGCCTCGATCTCTTCCTTCGAAAGCTTGTCGCTGAAGGCCTTCATCTTCGTGCCCGACTTCCCGTTGGTCACGATCTCGACGACCTTGGCCTGCGACCACTTGGCCTTCCAGCCGGGCACGGTCCAGTCCTCGATCTTGTGCTTTTCGCCCAGCTTGGTGTCGGCCTTGCCGGTCGCGCCGTGGCAGCTCTTGCACTTGGCCATGTAGATCGGCTTGCCGTCGAGCTTGGGGGCCTTGTCGTCGGCCTTCTTGTCGTCGGCCTTCTTGTCGTCGGCCTTCTTGTCGTCGGCCTTCTTGTCGTCGGCTTTCTTGTCGTCGGCTTTCTTGTCGTCGGCTTTCTTGTCGTCGGCCTTCTTGTCGTCGGCCTTCTTGTCGCCGTCGTCGTCGTCGCCTTCGTCGCCGTCGTCGTCGTCGTCGTCGTCGTCGCCTTCACCGGACTCCGCCTTGGCGGCCCCGTCGTCGCCTTCGCCGGACTCGGCCTTCGCGTCCGCGTCGTCGCCGCCCTCGGCCTTCGCCGCGTCCTCGCCTTCGGCCGCGCCGTCGTCGGCCGGCCCATCATCAGCGCCTTCGGCCGCAGCGTCGTCGGCCGCAGCGTCGTCGGCCTTCGCTTCGTCTTCCTTGGCGTCGCCCGCCTTGGCGTCTGCGCTCTTGGCGTCGCCCTTGGCGTCGGCCTTGGTGTCTTTGCCCTTGTCGCCGCTGTCGCACGCGACGCCCGTGAGGCATCCGGCAACGAGAAGAGGAAGGGCCCGAGTGAGGATCGATCGTGCGGTCACGTGCGGCTGTCTCCGAAAACTCTGCGGGAAGCTACTACGAACGCGCGACGATTGAAAAAGCGCTGGCACCGCCCGGACTTGCCCTCACGAGGGTCACCCGCTAGCCTGCGCCGAAACCGCTGTGGCCAGCTCCTCGTCCGATCCAACCGCGGGGGCCCTCGTGGCCCAGAGCCGCGACCTCGCCCGCGCCGAGCCTCCGCAGGAGCTACGACTGCGTCCGGTCGAGGGCATGGCCCGTTGGATGGGGCGTCTGCTGCACCGCGTCGCGTTCCGGGCGGTGAGCATGGTCGAGCAACCCCTCGAGAACATGTCGGGGCCGATCACGCCCAACGAGGGCTACTTCCGTCGCGACCGCCACCGCCACCCGGTCGTCGACGCCGAGACGTACACGCTGCAGGTGACCGGCGTCGCCGAGCCCCGCAGCTTCACGCTCGCCGAGCTCGAAGCCCTCCCGCGTCAGAAGCGAGTGCTGGTGATGGAGTGTGCGGGCAACGGCAACCATCTGATGGGCTCGGCCGGCTTGGTCGGACAAGCGCGGTGGGAAGGTCCTTCGTTGCGCACGGTCCTCGAGGCCTGCGGCGGCCCGGGACCGGCGACGCACTTCGCGTTCCGCGGCCTGGACCCGATCCCGCTCGTCCGCAAGGGCTACCACTACGGCCTGTCGCTGAGCGAGCTCGACGAGGCGCGCGCGCTGCTGGCCGTGCGCATGAACGGCGAGCGGTTGCCCCGTGGTCGCGGCTTTCCGGTCCGCCTGGTCGTGCCGGGCGTGTACTCGATGTCGCACGTCAAGTGGCTCGGCCACATCGAAGGCCTGACCAAGCCCCACGACGGGATCCACAACCGCTGGGTCTTCACCAACAAAGAGCTGCGCGACGGCAAGTGGACCCGCGTGCAGGCGCGGTGGATCGGGCTCAAGTCCATGGTCACCCGGATCGTCCGGGTCGACGGCGGCTGGAAGATGACGGGCTGGGCGTGGGGTGGCGAGGCACCGATCGCGCGCGTGGACGTCACGACCGACGGCGGCGAGAGCTGGCACGAAGCCGAGCTCAAGACGTCGACGAGCTACTTCGGCGACGAGATGCCGCCCGAGCACTTCGAGCGGGCGTGGTCGGTCTTCGAGCACGTGTGGCGCGACCCCGCGCCGGGTCGTTATCGCGTCGCCAGCCGCGCCTTCGATGCGCAAGGCCGTGCGCAGGCCCTGGAGGAGGACCCCAACGTCAAGGGTCACTTCAACCAGACCCGCGTCAAATGGCGCGAAGTCGACGTGCCCTAGGACCACGGGACGCGCGCCGGCTCGATCGGGTCACCACGCAGCCGTTGCGTGCGTCACTTGGCCGATCGGCCGTGGGCACGCCATAATCGTGCGGTGGTGCGCGGTGGAACGCTGTGGCTGAGCCTCGTGGGCCTCGCCGCGGCGTGCGCGACCGGAGAAGACGTCGAAGGAACGTCGGCCGCCTCGTTTTCCGGACCGACGGTCACGGCCAGCGCGTCGGCCTCGGCCACCGCCGCCAACACGGGGGTCGGCAGCGGCACCGATGCCGAGTCGGGCACGGCGGTCGACTCGGGCGACGCCGACCCGTCCGCCGATGCGGCGTCCGACGGCACGCCGATGGGCCCGGGCATGCAGCCGCAGGACGGCATGTACTCGGACTGCCTGATGGCCGGCGAGTGCGTGGGCCTCAACACCTGCGTGACGATCCTCGACACGATGGAGAACCCGACCGACGGCTTCTGCAGCAACAACGCCTGCGAGACCCCGGCCGAAGACTGCGACGCGACCCCGGCGGGGGACACGACACCATTTTGCATGTCCCTCATCCTCAACGGCCAAGAAGACACCGTGTGTGCCCTCGACTGCAGCGGCGACCGTCCGTGTCCGGGGGGCATGATCTGCTGGGACCTCGGCGCCGTCCAAGTGTGCGCCTGACTCGGCGAGCTGCCCCATGCTGACCACCGCTTTCGCGAGCCTGCTCGCCTTCGTCCCCGCGTCGTCGGGCCCCACCGATCTCGCCGACGCCCCGCGCCCGACGGAGGTCTTCGGTGGCGCGCCCGTACCGACCGGCCAGCACGACGCCGTCGTCGCGATCTCGGTCGGCACCGGCTTGTGCACCGGCACGTTGATCAGCCCGCGCATCGTCCTGACCGCGGCCCACTGTTTCGACGCCGAGCCTTCGGTCACGGCCGTCGAGGTGATCGTGGGCAACGACATCCACGACGCGGTCGCGGTGCTCCCGGCCGCGGACTACGAGGTGCACCCCTGCGCCATCACCGGCTGTGCGCAGGACGGCTTCGACATCGCGTACGTCCGCCTGCAGGACCCGGCCCCGATGCCGACGGAGGGCTTTCCGCGACCGATCGTCGACCAGCGCGAGTACGACGATCTGTCGTCGGTGGGATCGAACGTGCGGGTCGTCGGCTTCGGCAAGGATCTCGCCGGCGACACCGGCCGCAAGCGCTTCGTCGACGTGGAGATCAACTCCTTCCGCGCCTTCGGCAACGAGTTCGAGGCCGGCGGCGCGGGACGAGACTCGTGCGAGGGCGACTCGGGCGGACCGGCCCTGGCGCTGAGCGACACGCTGCAGTGGCGGATCGTCGGCGTGCTGTCGCGCGGCTACACGTGCGGGTCCGGGGGCATCTACGTCGTCCCCTTCCCTTCGCTGTGCTGGCTCGAAGACGAGACGGGTGTCGACCTCGTGCCGCCCACCTGTCCGGGCTGCGGCTGTCTGGACCGCGATCCCGACCGCTTCGACGACGGCGCGTGCGCGGTGCCCAACAAGCGCCACCGCAGCTACGGCGGCGCCGGATGGGTGCTGCTGGGACTGCTGGCGTTCACGGTCACCCGCCGCGTCGCGGGGCGCGCCCCGAACCAGGACTAGTCGTTCGGCGCGCCGGCGGCGATCCAGTCGCGGACGACCGCGACCATGCGCGGGTCGGCGAGCTCCGGAGCGTTCAGGGGCATGTGCGGGCGAACGGTGCCAGCATCGTCGGTGGGCTGGCACTGCGAGATCACCTGGTACAGCCAGCTGTTGTCGGGCTCTCCGGGCTCGACGAGGGGCATCGCGGTGTCGGCCGAGATCGGCATGCGCGACAGCAGCGTGTCGTGCAGGTCCGGCGCCAGGAAGTCCAATCCCGCGGCCGCTCCGCCCACGCCGTGGCACGACGAGAACACGCAGGTCGACGAAAAGAGGGTCTCTCGCACGTTCGTGAAGGTCGGGGCGACCACCGGCTCGGCGTCGGCCGGCGTGTCGACGCACATGTCGACGGGCTCGAGGCCTTCGTCGGCCGGATCGGTGGGCGGCACGTAGAGCTCGCCGTCGATCTCCTCTTGGGTCGGTGGCTGCTGGGCGGCGTTCTTCGGCAAGCCGATCACCGTGCAGGGCCCCTCGTTGAGCAGGATCCCGTCCTGCTCGCCGACGATCGAGCTGTCGTCGTACACGGTGCCGTCCATCATGACGCCCATGTCGGCGAGTCCGAGCATGACGCACATCTCGTTGTCGCCGATGCCCCAGACGATCTCGAAGTCGCGCCAGTTGTCGAAGCCGCACGTGAAGTTGAAGCCCGTCGCACCGGCCATGTCCAGCGGCGGCGTGATCGCACCGCCGTTGGCGTCGGCGTTGAACCCGTCGAGACGAAAGACGTTCTCGCCGTCCTGCGGCCCGCCCCAGACCGACAAGTCGAAGTAGTTGCCGAGGTAGTGATAGTGCGGCAGCACGTAGTACAGCTTGAGCGCGAGCGGCTCGCCCGTCGTCAGCTCGTGCACCGAGTTGAAGTCGCACTGCGACGAGAACCGGGCCTCGCCCCCGGCGGGGATGTGCAGGTCGTAGTACGTCATCCGAAACGGCGCGGTCACGACCTCGACGTCGCGCGGGTGGATGAGGTCGAGCGACATCCGCAGCTCGGACTGGAACTCGGCGTTGGCGAGGTTGAGCAGGTGACCTCCCGCCACGATCTTGTGGCGCGGCGGGATCTTGACCACCACGCCCTCGGGCAGCTCCATCTTTTCGTAGCGCGACTGCGTGGACTGGGCGGTGAGCACCGTGCCGCTGACCGCCGCATCGATCTCGGCGAAGTCACGGTCACCGCACTTGAAGAACCCGTCCGGGCCCGGGAACTTGTCTTCGGGCACCGCGAACCAGTTGGAGTGGTGGAAACCGCCGTCGTTGGTGAGTGTGACCGCGTTGACGTAGATCGCCTGCTCGTTTTCGAGCGTCCACTGGATGCACGGCTCGGACTCCTGCAGCGGCGACATCGTGGTCACGCCCCAGCTGTGGGTGACCGTGGCGGTGGTCGGCGGGGCCTCGCCGGTGTCGGTGGCCGGGGCACCATCGGCCGCGTCGTCGGACGCCGCGGTCGTCGGCGCGACGCTCGTCCCCGTCGAGTCTTCCTCGGTCTGGCTGGGAATGTCGTCGCCGCACGCAGCCGTCGCCAAGCAAAGGCTGGCCGCGAGGACGTCCATCAGACTTTTTTTTGCGCCGCGCATCGATACGAGCCCCTCACCGAGACGCCCCGAATGTAGCAGCGGGGTGAAACAAATGTCTGCCGGCGCGTGGAGCGGCGCGGTGCGACGACCTCGGAGAGCCGTTCGGGGGCTTCAGCGGCAGAGACCGGTCACCAGCGCGACGCCTTCGTTGTAGAGCTTGTGCTCGGTCAAACGCTCGCGCAGCGCCGTGCCGAGGGCGCCCGCGACCCGGTAGGTCGCCGCTTCGTCCTGCCGCACGATCGTGACGGCCTTGCCTCCCTTGGTGCGTCGCAAGGCCTCGATCAGCCCGTCGGCGCCGTCGTCGAGCCACTCGTCGAGTTCCTCGGTCCGTGGGGGCACCGCGCCGCATGCCGTCCATGGCCCCGAGGCCTCGGTGCGAAAGCAGCATTGGTTGGTGATCACGCCGGTGGGATCGGCGTCGCCGGCGATCTCGATCTCGAAGACGCTGAAGTGATCGAGCACGCGCGACAGCACCTCTTGGCGCCGCAACGTCTCGTCCGCGGACGCGGCGTCGCTCCCCGCGCCCCCGGCCGCTTCTCGCGCCTTGGCGCGCACCTCCGAGAGGGTCTGCGCGAGCCGATCCACCTCGGCCTGGGCGGCTTCGGCCCGTTGCTCGGCCCGCTCGATGGCCGCGCGCGCCTGTGCATCGGCAGCGTCGTCGCGGTCCGGACGCGCGTCGAGCCGTCGCTGCAGCTGCGCGACCTCTCGCTCGAGCTCGTCGCGATCGGCGTGGGAGGTCTCGAGCTGGTCCTCCTGGATCGACGCGAACACGAACAGCACGACCATGAACACGTCGAGCAGCGGCAGCATGTCCAGATGGCTGGTCTTGCGCCGTCGCACGTTCAGCCCTCCGCCGAAGGGGGTGCCGCCTCGGACTCGGCATCGAAGCCGCCGAGCAACGCATCGCGCACGCGCTGGCCGGTGCGCTCGAGCGTGGACTCGACCATCCCCGCGAGCGCCGACAAACCGATCGCCCCCACGAGTCCCCAGAAGGTCGTGCCCAGTGCCGTGGGCAAGCGACTGCGGAAGGCCTCGAGATCCGTGGGATCGGAGGTCACCAACGCCAACACCGTGCCGAGGATCCCCAGGTGCACCGACAGCTGGGCGAAGCGCTCGATCCACGCCAGACGCTCGCGCAGCCCGACGAGCGCGCGCGCCGACTGCCCGACGCCCTCGGAGCCGAGCAGGTGGGCGATCTCTTCGAAGGAGACCTCCACGATCGGCGCCGACTCGAGCCGCTTGCGGATCGGATGCTCGTGGGGCAAGTCGCGCCCGACGCGACGCAGTACCGAAAGGCCCCCGGCGAGCGCGTCGCTGTCTCGACGCGCGCTGAGGATCCACGCGGCGGCGAGCACGATCATCCCCGCCACGAGGGCGAGCACGACGAGGCTGAACGGATCGGCGAGGGAGCGCAGGAGCATCTCAGGGCGCTTTCATGCGGACGTCGACCTTGCCGTCCTCGAGGCACCGGCGAAGGGTCTCGACCACCTGGTGCGAGCCCGCGACCCCGTCGAGCGTGACGGGTCCCGAGGCACCGACGAGCGTGGTGCAGGCGGTCTCGCACGAGCCGGGCGCCGCGTCGCCGATCCGGCACTGCGCGCCGTCCACGACGACCGTGCGCTCCCCGGCGCCCGCGTTTTGGCCGGGCGCGCGCGGCTCGGGCTCGGGCTCGGGCTCGGCGGCCGGCTCCGATTCCGGGGCGGAACGGCTGGAGTCTGCCCCCTTGCCGCCACCGAGCCCCATACAGTCCGAAAGATAGGCCGCGGCCAGGCCGACGGCGATCGCAAGCACCGCGAGCAACGGCATGCGAGAGGAAGACTTGCGAGCCACGGTGCGCACCTTGGCGCAACGCGTCGGCGGCGGCAAGCGGTGGCGCCCCGCGGGGGCGTGGATCGGCACGTATAGAGGATGCGGTGGCGACCGGTGTGGCCGCGGCGGGGGCGCTGCGTTCGTCAGTCGTCCGCTTCGAAGCGGGCGCGCCACAGACCCGCGCGTGTACCGGTGTCGTCGACGACTTGGTAGACGACCTCGTCGGCGAGCCATGTCCCTTCGCCGACGTCGAGTGTCCCGCGCTCCACGAAGTACGGCAGCACGTCCGGGGCGACGCGTTCGGCTCGCCCGTTGGCGGGATCGAGCGCGACAAGATCGCCCCTGCCGCTGGGTGGCTCGCCCTCGAAGCGAGCCCAACGACCGTCGACGAGCTCGGTGTCCGAGTACACCCCGCGGCGCACGATGGTGGGGATGAGCGTCGCCAGGGGCGTGCGCACGATCTCCAGGGCGTCCGATCCACGGTCGTCGGTGTACGCGTCGTGTCGCCACAGCGCGTCCTCGGCGAAACGCGTGGCCCTTCCGCCCGGGCCGAGCCACGCGAAGGCCCCGTCGCGAAGCACGTACACGGAGGCCTGCAGGCTGGTGACATCGAGGACCACGTGGTGCCCCTCGGCATCGTCGGCAAACCACCGGGTGTCGGCGTCGAGCTGCAGCCGGTTCGCGCCGTCGAACGTGACGAGCTCGTGCTCGGGTCCCGAGCCGTGGTCGGCGTAGGTCACGAGCACGGCCCCCTGTCGCGCCTCGGCGATCAGACCCCCGGCCGCTTCGGCGACGCGCACGGAGACTCCCGTGTCTCGGTCGAGCACCCACGCTTCGGTCGGAAGGTCGGACGGAGGGTCCGACGGCCCCGTGCCCAGACCCGGCTCGCCCGGCTGCCACACCACCCACCGCGGGTCACGCCACAAAGACACCCAACGAACGGCACGCCCCTCGGTCTCGAGCCGCGACGACTGCCCGCGCGCGAGATCGAGGTCCCACACCGAGCCGTCGTCACGGACGGCCACGACGATCCGGCGATCGGAGAGCGAGTAGCCGAGTGTCGCGACCTCGGTGAGCAGCACCTGCGTCTGCAGATCCGTCGGCGTCACGGTGATCCGCACGAAGTCCTCGCTGCCGGCCCGCCACACGAACACGTCCTCGCCCTGCACGAGCCGAAGCGGCCGTCCTGGCGTGCGAGCCACCAACCGCGCCGGGGTGTCGCCCGACGGATCGAACGTCCACAGCTCGTCGGCCTCCGTGTCGTACCCCAGCCACGGCTCGCCAGGATTGTCGGGCGCCCAGATCTCCGCGAACCCCTCCGCCACCACGCGCCGGTCGTCCCCGCACCGATCCACCGACTCCACGCGCGCCGCCACCTGATCGTCGAACGGCCACCACGCGGTCTCTTCGCCCGAATCGAGCCACGCGCCGATCGGCGCGTCGATCGTGCGCACGGCGTACAGAAAACGGTCCTCGTCGACCGCCGCAGCGCCGTAGATCGGCGCCACGTACTCGTCGGCCGAGAGGGCGAGCACCTGGACCGGCCCAGCCTCCCCGCACAGCGGCGCGAGGTCGGCCTCGTCGGACGTCGATGGCCCGCAAGCGACGAGCACGCCCGCGACGGCGATCTGGACGACGCGCACGACCCGATCGTAGCAGCCACGCGCCGGTGCAACCGCCGCCTTGTACCGGCCCACCGGCCGGTCGCGATGCCTTGTGTCCTCGCGCGGCTGGGTGCAAGACCCCCTGCAATGAAGTCGTCCACCGTTCCATGGGTCGTCGCCGCCTTCGCGCTCGGCTGCGCAACCGCCTCCACCGCGCAACAGTTCGTCGTCCCCACCGCCCGTGCCGCCAACGCACCGACCTGGCAGTACCTGTGCAGCACGTACGAAAACGGGCTCACCGAGGTCAAACTGGCCGAGAACAACCAAGCCCTCTTCAACACGCTCGGCGACAAGGGCTGGGAGCTCATCGGCCAGCTCGGGCCGAACATGGTCTGCTTCAAACAACCGGGGTGAGATGGACGCACCCTTGGCGGGCGCGCAGCGTGAGTGCCGGCCAGAGATGTCGGGGCATCTTCCGCGCGCGGGTGACATGCACTCCCCTCGCCACGCGCTACGCTTGCGTGGCCGATGCGGACGTACGAGCGGAGGGATGACGAAGGGCGTCTCGTGGCGCTCGAGGTCGACAATGCGGTTGTGGGCCGTCACGCTGTAGCCAGGATTTCGGCGGGCATTCCGGGCGCTCACGTGACGAAGTACCCCGTCCTTCTCTGGTGGTTTCGAGAGGTCGAGTTCTGCCGTTTCGAAGTCGGAAACGCGGCGTTTGTCGCGGAGGACCCGCCTGGCCATGTTGGACGATCGTGATTCGAAGTTGCGTGTGTTGTTCGTGTGCTCGATGAACCAGTGGCGAAGCCCCACGGCGGAGGCCCTGTGGCGTCGGTCACCGCACGTCGATGCGCGCTCTCGGGGCCTGAGCCGCAAAGCGCGACGAACGCTGACGCGTGAGGACCTCGAGTGGGCGGATCTCGTATTCGTGATGACGCATGAACAGCGCGACCGGCTCGTCGACGAGCATCGGTCGGTGGTCCGGTCGCGCGACGTCGTCGTCCTCGAGATCCCCGACCAGTACCGCTACATGGACCCCGAGCTCATCGAGCTCCTGCAGACGCGCGTGGAGCCCGTGATCGCGGAGATGTTGGCGATGGACCCCGACGACCGCGAAGGCCCCCACGCGTAGGCGTCCGGATGGATGGGCTCGCCACATCCGCCTTCTGGCTCACGCTGGCGACTGCGGTCGCCGGCGCCTTTGCGCTCCCCCCGGGCCCCCCACGCTGGGTCTGCATCGCGATCGTCGCTCTCGCCGGGGCGTGGTTCGCCGGGGTCAACGCCGCCATCGTGATTCGCCGCAGCAGCGCCTCGCTGATCCCGATCGTCGGCGGGTTGCTGCTCGCGCTGTCCGTGGCCGCGGTTCCAATCGCGAGTGTCCGGTGGTGGGCGTTCGCCGCCGTGCTCCTCGATCCCTGGCCCATACTGATGCTGTACGTGCTCGTGGCCGAGCGGGGCCAGCCGAGGATCCGCTAGCCCGCCCGGCCTGGCGTCGCGTGGACGTCGAGGCAGCCTCCCGCGTTGCGCCAGCCGTCCGACAGCAGCCACGTCTTCGCCGCCTCGACGACTCCGGCCTCTCGACGGACATTCCGACGCCATCCTTCGAACTGGCGCGCAGACGAGCACGGATCGACCCAACGACCGGGCACGCCTCGCCCTTGCTGGCGTTCGTGTCGGCGAAAGTTGTTGAGCACGTAGCTCAGGCCATGGCGTACCTCTCGTGGCGTGCTCCACGGCCGGGCGTGGAACCGCTCGGCGAACACCGTGCCGTTGCGTCGCCGCGCGCCGCGCGACCAAAGACGGTTGAGGGCCTTGGTGATCCGCCCCTTGAGCCCCTTCATTCCGGCGGCCAGCGCGAGCTTGTCGAGCGCCTCCACGATGAGGTGGACGTGGTTGCGCATCACCGAGAAGTGAACGACCGCGAAGTCGCGCTTGTGCCCCCGACCGATGCTGCGGCGGACCACTGCGAACTCCCGGCGCCCTCGCAAGCTCGGCAGGCCCGCGAGCAGTCGAGTCGTCACGTGTTGTGGATGCCTCGGATCGACCGCCGCGCGCCGTCGATGCGGCACTGGCCGACGTCCCGGCCGACGCGGTCGACCCGCGCCCGGACGCGGCCCACCCCGACCACGGTACGCTCGCACGAGCGACAAACGACTTCCTCGACGCGGTGCGTCGCGACGCGAACGCTTCCCGCTCGCCGAACGCTTGCGCGTAGCGGATCGACGACCCATCGACAACCTCTTCACTCGCGAACGTAGCAATCCACGGGTGGCTGTCGAGCTGATATTTCTATTAATTTCAAATAGTTGAACGTCGTGTTGCCACCAAGACCAATGCGCGGCAGCGAGACGAAGTCGTGACCGACGGTTGAATCGGGCAGACGTGGCGCACAAGTCCGCGGTGGCCGATGTCTGCCCGTTTCAAAACTCGTTGACGCTTGCTCGACGTCGAAGCGGGCCAGAGGTTCGCGGCGCGTGCGGCGGAGTAATGTCTGTCCGTTTCTCCGAGGTCATCGAATGAGGCGGACATGGGCGAGCCCTCGAGGTCATCCGACCCCGCCGCAAACCGCCTGCACCGCGGCACCCGGCCGCGGGTCCCCTCTCGATGCCTCGATCTCGGCGACCACGTGCTCGTACTCCACGAGCTTGTCGTCCAGCTCCCGCATTTTCTTCTCGAGCGCTTCGACTTCGCCGCGGGTCGTCGCGAGGTCGATCTGCGATGCGAGGTGGTCGTGTTCCGCGATCATCCTGAGGTTTCGCTGCTTCAGTGGTACGAGAGGATCGGTTTCACACACGGGCGGATGGGCTCGCACCGGACAGTGAGACGTCGTCGTCTGCTCGTCGTGCCTCGTGCGGTCTATTCCGCGGCCGGTGAGCCCAATCAGGGCGATGCAGAGCCGCACCGCAAAGGTTGCGGCGCGAACGGCCGACCCCACCTTGCGGGTAGTCCTCGTCTCGTTTGCCCCCACACCTCGTACCCGGTCCACCGAGCACGAAGTTCCCGACTTGCGATGCGGACGACGATGTGGCCACCGCGCGCAGCCGCTCGCGAGCGCAAAAGCGAGACGGCCGGCGCATCGCGACATTGCGCAACCCGTCGCCCCTCGACCCGACACTGCCAACCCAGATGGCGGTGGACCGGCACATCGACCGCACGCCGGTGGTTCCCATGGACGGCACGCGCTCGTCCGCCTACGTTGAGAGCCGTGCTGCGAGCGTTGGTGGTCGGATCCGTTCTCGCCCTCGCGGGTGGCTGCGTGGACCATAGTGGCGGCGTGAGCGGTGCGGAGGCCGACGGGGCACCGTGCGAGGAGTCGGCCCGCAAGTCGGACGGGTGCAACCCGTGCTGGTGCCACGAGGGGGAGTGGAGGTGCGGGCAGGCGGCGTGTTCCGTCGACCTTGGGGACGCCATGTATGAAGGACCACGCTGCTATCCGTTGTGCCCCGAGGCCGTCGACCCGCACGAGATTCGTGAGGCCATCGAGTGCCTCGTCGTGGCCAACGAGCTGGGACGTTTGGAGCCGATTGCGCCGTGTGAAGGCGAGGCCGACGGTTGCTTTCGCGTGCGTACCGACAGACTCGATCTGAGCGCTTCGACAGAGGACGACGTTGCCGCGCAGTGCATCGTCGACGGCAACGGGATCGAGATCGAGTTGGTCGGGCTCGAAGGCTTCGAGGGCCACATCGAAGCCAGCTGCACGATCTGGTTCGCGACGACGCGAGACACCTGCAGCGCCGACTGACACGCGATCTCGCGTCGGTCCAGGCCCCGAGGACCTGTGTGTGCCGAGCTCGCATCGCGCCGCCGAACGCCCACGTTGCAGCTGACCCGTGCTGTCGTCGAAACCGCTGCTCTACACATTGCGTCGCGACCAGCCGGACGCGGTGCTCGGATGCGAGAGCGTCGAGCAGGACATCCGTGATGTCGATGTTCGGCAGGTCGGAGCCCCGGTGCCGACGGGGTCGGGAGCTGCTCCGTCGAGCCGCGCCGATCCCCCAACGCCGCCGCGGGGCGTGCGTCCCGCCGCGGGCCGGTCGCCCAGCGAGGCCGGTACCGGCCCAGGGACACGCAATGTCTACGCGTTCGGCCGCCGGCGTCTCGGTTTTGCTAGCATCTTCGTGAAAACGTGTTCCGGCTTCGCACGCTCCCCTTCCTCGTCTTGTTGACCCTCTCGACCTGCGACGGTGACGCGGGCGACGATTCCACGTGCGAGGCCAGTGACGAGCCGAGCTCGGTGACGATCGACAATCGCACCGGCGATCTGATCGAGCGCGTCACCGCGTCCCCCTGCGACGGTGGCAGCGAGGTGGAGCTCGGCCTTCCCGCCGAAGGCATCGCGTTCTCGAGCCAGGTGACCGCCGAGCTTCCCGGCCCCGGTTGCTGGCTGCTGCAGTGGTCCGGCGGCGGCTGCAGCAACGGCACGCCGTACCGCACGTCGACCGACGTCTGCGGCGGCGACACGTACGAGTGGCAGGTCTCCGTCGACGGCCGCGTGTGCGACGGCGGCTGGTAGCGCTCGCGACCTCGGGCGTTGCGGCACCGTGAGCGGTGCTACGCTGGGTTGGTGATGTGCGCCTGGCGGGTCACGTGGCCATGGCTCCTCCTCCTCGGCACGGGCTGCCCGGCCGAAGATGGGGACGGCGCGACCGTGACGTCGACGGCGACCTCGACCGCGAGCGGTTCCGCGTCGGCGACCAGCACGTCGACGGGCCCGATCGACGACGTCGAGGCGTTCTGCGCGATGCGGGCCTCGCCCGACGACTGCAGCTACTTCGACGAGGAGGCCGGGGTCTACTGCGCATGGTGGCCGGTCACGCCCGTGACGCTCAGTGGCGGGACGTGCGAGCTCGCCGAACCCGTCGGTGCCTGCCTGGCGATGACGGGGGGCACGACCTCGGCCGGTTGCATCCCCCCGCCCGGCTGCGAGGGCGAGCCTTGGTTCCGCGTCGTGGACGGCACCGTCAACGTCAGCATGCAGTGCGGTGGGTCCGCCCCGATCGGCTACGAGCCGTGCACGTGGGTCGAACCCGGCGTGTTCGATCCGGTCGAGTGCGGCTGTCTGTGCGACGAGCCGCTCGACCCCGACAGCAGCGGTGGCTGAGCCCGCGCGCCACGCTCAGCCCGGGTCGGGGACCCGCGGCAGCACCACGTAGCTCGGGTGCGTGGTGGAGTGGTGGATCGTCTGGGTGGCCGGACGATGCTCGGTCTGCGTCTCATTGTGACCGCCCGTGTTGAGGTTGCGCGCCCACATGGGCGAGGCGGCCGAGGCGACCTCGACGCGCAGGCGGTGCCCCTTGGGGATCGTGATCCCCGTGTGCCACAGGTCGAGGTCGTAGCGAACGATTCGACCCGGACGAACGAAGGTCGGGCGACGCAGCGACTTGCGGAAGCGCGCCCGCATGCGGCCCTGCACGAGTTGGTTGGGGACGCCGTGCTCGTCGACCTCGACCAACGTGACGAACCAGTCCGTGTCGCGGGCGCTGGTCGCCGCATGGATCACCGCCTCGATCGGCCCGACGTAGGTGGTGTCCTCCGTGAGCGGCTCGCTGGTGAAGACGAGAATGTCGTCGCGCTCGGCGAGGATCTGCTCGTGGCGCGCCTGTCGTCGCGCTCGCGCGGCGGCATTGGCATGGGGCGGTCGCCACTCGTTCGGCGGGCGGAACTCCGGGTCGGGCGTCGGATCGCCGGGGTCGTAGACGTAGGTGTCCGACGGCGCACCGCCCGGGTCGCGCGCGAGCGTCCCGTCGCCGCGCAGGCCGTTGGCGTGTCCGTCGCTGCGCAAGTACCACCGCTCGAGCGTGGTGCTCTCCAAAGGATACGTGTCGCCCTCGACCCAGCGATTGGACCCCATCGCGAACATGCGCACGCGGGGCTGTCGATCGATCCCGTTGTCGCGACCGGCGAGCCAATGATCGAACCACCGCAACGTCTCGCGACGGATGTCGATCGACACCGCCTCCGGTCCGAAGTCGATGCCATCGAAGGTCCGCGTCTCGCGGTCGACGTGGCCCCACGGGCCCAGGAGCGTGTGGGGCTGCGGTCGGCCCGCCGCCGCCATCCTGCGGGCGACCAGCTTCGTCCCGATGCTGTCGCCATCGAACCATCCCGACTGCTGCAGCACGGGAATGTCGATCTTCGCGACCTCGTCGAGGTAGCTCGCCGTGTCCCAGAATGCGTCCTGGGTGAAGTGAGCGACCCACTGCCGATAGTGCGGGTCGGCCTCGCCGAAGAGTGCGCGATCGATTTCCACGACGGGGAGCTGGCGCAAGATGGCGTCCCAGTCCTTGCCGTCGATCTGCTGAAGCTTCTGCCCGGTGAGGTCAGAGGTCGCCCCGGTGCGGGTCAGCCCCAGCCACCACAGTGCGCCGAGCGGGGTCAGGATCCCGTGCTCGTACGGCACGTTGAGCATCGGGTCCGGCAGCGCGCAGCTGGGCACGATCGTGGTCAGGTGCGGTGGTCGCTCCACCGCGGCAAGCCACTGCACCATCCCCATGTACGACAGGCCGCGCATGCCGACCTTGCCGTTGGACCACGGTCGCGTGCCGGCCCACTCGATCGTGTCGTAGCCATCGTCACGCTCGTGGGCGAAGGGAGTCCATTCGCCGTCCGAGGCGTAGCGGCCCCGCACGTCCTGCACCACGTAGGCGTAGCCCCGCCGCGCGAAGTACCGGGCGTCGAACTGCAGCAGCTCCTTTTGGTACGGCGTGCGCGTGACGATGGTGGGCCACGGCCCTTCGGTCGACGGGCGATACACGTCGGCGCGCAGTCGCACGCCGTCGCGCATGACCACCTCGACCTCGTCGTCGACGACCACGTCGTGCACGGGAGCGGACACGCCGGGGTCGGCGTCCGTCTCGAGGATCGCCAGCAACCACTCGTGGCCCGCACGCACGCAGTACGCGGGGTGACCGACGACGCGAAGCACGACGACGCGCTCGTCCGCCTCGGCCCACAGCTCGATCTGCGCGCCGGCGAGGTCGACCCGCCACCGGTGCAGTGCGACCTCCCCTTCGGCGGACCGCTGCGTCTCGTCCGGCAGGCGCGTCACGGCGACCTGTCCCTGCAAGGCACCCGGTTGGACGAGCGGAAAGGTCTGGGTCCCGCCCGCGTCGATGTCGTAGGCGACGAGCACGTGTCGCAGCAGCGCCGGCTGGATGTCGCCGAATCCGAAGAAGACCGCGGCCCCGGGCGGCACGTCGCTGCCCTCACGCTCGATCGTGGCCTCCGCACCGGGCCGACCGAACACCAGGCGCGTCCAGTTCCCGTGCTCGTCGACCTCGATCTCGGCGCGCTGCTCGAACGTGGTGTCGCCCAGAGGCATCCGCGAGGTCCCGCGGTAACGCCCATCGGCGTCCCACTCGTGCTCGATGGTGGCCGCCACCCCGCCCTCGACGTAGATCCGAAACGTCCCGTGGTCGGCCGATCCGCTCAGGCGAACGACTCGCGCGGTGGCCGGATCCGTCATGTCAGCCGCCACCGAATCCGGCGTGGGGCCGCGGCTGTGCCCGTCCGGGCCGCGGCACGACCCGACCAGCCCGACGGCGACCACGAGACCGGCGGACCGCAACCAAAGTGACCAACGTGCGCATGGGTAGAACGCCACCGGCCGCCTTGTCGCGACCTACCCGGATCCGTCACCGGCCCACCAGGCGTTCGAGGCGGTCCACCGCCACGTCCGCCCCGTCGGCGCGCACCTGGGCCGCGAGCGCACCGGCCTGGACCGCCACATCGGGCGTCAGTGCAGTCTCCAAGGCGGCGGTCAGAGACTCGACGGTCGGCGACCCGGGCGCATGCGCCGCCCCGACGGCCAGCGCCGCGACGCGTCCAGCCCAGTAGTGCTGGTCGTACATCTGCGGGATCACGACCTGTGGCGCCCCGGCCTGCGCCGCGGCGGTGGTCGTGCCGGCGCCCCCGTGGTGCACGACCGCGGCGACCCGCGGGAACAGTCGCGACTGGTTGACCTCACCGATCACGAGACAGTCGTCCGCCCCATCACCCACCGCCAGCTCGGCCCATCCCCGCGAGACGATCGCCCGACGCCCCACCGCGCGCGCCGACGCGAGCATCGTCGCCGCGAGCTCATCCGTCGCCCGCATGCTCCCGAAGCCGAAGTACACCGGCGGCTCTCCCCGATCGAGAAACGCCGCGAGCGCGTCGTCGAGCGGCCGCGCATCCGGGAGCACCCACGCGCCGGTCTGCACCACCGCGAGCGCGCTCGGCTGCGGCCACGGAGCGAGCGCCGCATCGGCGGCCAGCCAAGGCCGATCCGTGAGCACGTGCCCCCGGACGTCGTCGACGGCCGCGAGCCCGAGCGACGCCCGCTGCGTCGCGATGGCCTCCCCCCAGTCCTCGTTCCACCGCCGCGCGTCCTCCTCCCACCGTGCTCGAAAATCGTCCTCCGTCGTCGCGGGCGTATCGCCGAGCATCCCGAGCACCGGCGGCGCATGCCGCTCCGAGGGCAGCACCGCCGGACAGTACGCCGCGAACACATGCGGGATCCCCCGCACCTCGGCAACGGAGGGCGCCGCCACCTGCAAGGCCGTCGCCGCGACGATCGCATCACACCCGTCGGCCGCCTCCCCCACCGTCCGAAACTGCATCCCCACGGTCGCCGCGATCATCGCCCGCCGCTGCTCCGCCGTCGGCACCCCGACTTGCGCCGGCGCCTTCCCGGTGGCGCGTACCGACGGCCCGAGCCCGACGACCTCGAACCCCATCCCCTCGAGCCACTCCCGAAAATCCGGCGGCACACACAGCCGCACCCGATGCCCGCGGGCGCGCAGCACCGCCCCGAGCGCAGCCAGCGGTTGAACATCCCCTCGCGACCCAATCGTCGACAGCAATGCACGCACGGGACCCTCCTTCGTGGGAACGAATCGAGTCTGCGCGTGGCTCAGGCGCTTGCCGCAAGCGGCAGCGCGGCTGGTACCATTCAGTTGGAGCTAGGTAGCTGGTTTGGTCCGCGCAGGAGCGCGGACTACCTCAGGGCGTGAGTTGGGCCGCGCACCTCGGCGCTTTCTTTGACGTCGATCGTGCGGCGCCACACCGGAGCTCATTCGGGGAATGGAAGCCGCCACAATGATCCCGCGTGGTCGAACTCGTGATTGGCCGCCGTTCGAAGAATGAAGATCTCGGTGGAGGTAGCCGCGACGCTGGTGATCGGCCCGTATCCCGCGCTGACTTTCGCGTCTTGGTCGAGTGGAATTTCGCTCGGCTCGGATGCGCCCAATGGGAGCATAAAGAGTCGCTCGAACTGCATCTCTGTTCGCGCGGTCACCCAGTAGGTCGCGGACTCGGCTGTCTCAAGCGCTTGGACCCGACCATGCTCCGCGAGAGCTTCGGTTGTTCGGCTATCCAGGTCGACCCGCAGCACGGCGTCCTCAGTGCCGACAAAGAGCAGATCGTCTCGCGCGGCGAGTTGGAAGAAGGAAGAATCGAGAGGCAAGAGCGGCGTCAGAGTACCGGTCTTCGTTTCGAGCTCTACTATTCCAGTGGCGCTCAAGTCCTGGAGAAAGAGCCTTCCTGAGGCGTACGCGAACGGAAAGCCTGCTTGTTCCCCGAGGAATCCCACCGCGGACGGAACGTCCGACTTGTCCGAGATCCTCCACATCTCTTCTGTGTAGAGAAACGGTCCGCGAGCTACGAAGAAGCTCTCGTCAGGGGCCGAAGCGGCCATGAAGAATCCGTCCGAGGAGGTGGCGAGTAGTTCCTCGCCCGTTCCGTCGTGTCCGAAGCGCACCACCGCCCAGTCATCGAGTAGGCTGCCGTTGACGTACCCCGAGGTGTAGATGAAGGCGGACGTTGAGACCAGCGGCCCGCCCACCGGAGAGGTTGCAACAGTGTCGTGGGTGGCTCGGTCAATCGTCCACCGGAAGCTCTCCGCGGTGCCCCAGCGGGAGCCCACATGAACACGAGAGCGAGTGATCTCGAGAGAGTGTGCCTCGAGCCGATGCGAGTCTCCCTCGAAAAGCGCGACGAGCTCTTCCTCTGGCCAGACAGCCGGCGCGTCCGTCGTACTGTCGCCGGATGAGTCGATAGGGTCGCCGGTTGTCGACGTCGTCGACGTCACGGCGTCTTGGTCGCTCCCCGTGGGGCTCGGGTCCTCGGTGGCGTCAACTGAAGCCGAAGCGTCCGGGTTCTGGGCGCTCGGTCCGCAACCCAGCATCGGCACGGCGGCACACACGAGGCGGAAGGACCCGACAGCTGGAGGTTGGAGAGCCATCGCGGTCCGTCCAGTCTATAGCGATCTGCTATTGCTCCACCACGGGGCGTTCGCATAACCGGAGCGTCTCGTCCGTCGGCCCAACGTAGTGGGAGTTCAGGTGCGGCCCGCGGCAGCGTAGCTGCCGTGAGCCGACAGCTGCAACTCCAAGTTGGCCAGCGGACTCCCTCGGTGTGGCAGGATTTGGTGTCCGTGCCCAAGCTGCCGCCAAGACCGAACGTCGTGCTGCCGGACGACCTGCGCAAGGCGTTCTTGGACAGAGGGTCTTCGCCGGAAAAAATCGAGAAGCTGATCGCTGCTCGCGCACGCCCACAGGCTGCGGTTCGCGTTCGACGGGTCTCGGACCGACCGGTGAATCGTGGCGCCATTGGGGGCACTCTGCTCGGCGAGGCGGAGTACGTCCAACCATCGCTGGTCTCCAAGTTCGGCGGCGAGCCGTATTGCGAGGAGGACGAAGACTGGAGCTCTCGACGGTTCTTTGCCCAGTTCCTCTTCTCCGACGACTCCTGTCCAGAGGCGATTGGGATCCGCGGAATGCTTCGGCTTGACTGCGACGAGCGTCGCCGGAGGGACTCGTCGATGGGATTCCAGGCGCGCTGGTTCTCCTCGCCGAGTATCGACAAGGCGAAGCCCGCGAAACACGTCCGGAGCTACGGGAAGTGGGAAGCAGCAGCGACGCTGGAGTGGGGCTGGTCGCTGGCGAGGGACAACAAGTTCTTCGCGCTGGCGGACGACGACGAAGGAATCTGGGAGTTACTGAACGATTGGGAGCCCGAGGGTTTCGTGAGCAGCGAGCGAGACTTGCATTGGACGCTGTTCGGCTGGCCGCCATCGGATCTGAGCGACCTTGCGCCGGAACTAGACGACGTGACGCACCGGCTCCTCGCCAGGTTCGAGGGGAACCTCCAAGTCGGTTGGCACTGGGGCACCAACTTTCTCTATTTCTACGTTCCCGTGGAGCGACTCGCGAGCGGGGCCATCGCTGATGTCGTCGCGTTCACCGCGAACGTCTAGAGCGCGCCAGCAACAGCCTCCGCCCGTCTGGCCAACGTACGGGGCGTTCAGCTGCGGCCCGCGGCAGCGTAGCTGCCGTGAGCCGTCCGCTGCAATGCCGTGTTAGCCAGCCTCACCGACGATCTCCAAATCGCCGTCAACGAATCCTACCGCAACGGCGGCCGCTTCCCGCAGAATCTTGCCGGCAGGAGTTGGCATCCATGCATCGCTGCACCATCGCCTTACAGAAGTCCAGACGCCCCCGCCACGGCATGGATGCGAGCTCTGTCGCGAAATCGAAGGAGGGGTGGTTCGGCACCCAGCCCTCTGTGCCAACAACAACGCCCCGGCGCCTACGAGGACAACTTGAAACCGTCGCCTCTCCCCCATTGCGTCCTTCACTTGCTGCCGACCCATTGCTACTCCTCTACGATCGAAAGAAAGATCCGGGGGTTCGTCGTGTCGATGTCGAACGCCAAGAGATCGGTCACCCCATCGCCGTTGATATCCGCGACCTCGGCAACGAACCCGGTATCGAGCTGGGTCGATCCAGCCAGTAGGTCGGGCGCTTGCAGCGAGAGGTAGCAGGGATCCCCCCATACCACGCCGTCGGCATCCTGTTGCTCGAGGCGAACCGTGTGCAGTCTCGTGAACCAGTTGTCGGAGCCTAGGTCGTTCAGCTCAGGTGCGCCGAACCCCGCGGGGCTCGCCAGAAGCAATGAGGCATGTGACGGATCCTGCTCGATCGTGCCGGCTCGTACGACGAGCAAGTCGGACAGGCCGTCGCCATTGAAGTCTCCGACCGTTGCCTCGGAGGCCGCGAGCCCGAGCTCATACGTCGTTTCTGCGAAGTCGTTCTCCCCAGAAGAACTCACGACGAAGACGCGGTCACGTTCGGGATCGTAGTCGGGAACAGAACCAAGGCTGACGACGAGCCCTTCGTCCGTACCGTCACCGTCGACATCGCCTCTCAACATGACCACCGACGAGCCGTTGAGTGCAAGCTGCGGCCCGTTGCCGACCCACAGCCACTCCCAAGTCCCCTCGGCGGACAGTCCCAAAACACCGATCCGGTCAACGTCCAAGAGCGTCGCTAGGATCTCGTCGACGCCGTCTCCGTCGAAGTCGACCGGAACGGCACCGAAGAGGCGCGAATCGTGGTCAGGGTGCCTCGGGATAGGGTCGCTGTCGGGCGCAAGCGTGAACGCATCTCGAAGGGACTGCCCCGATGCATCGAACATGGGTACTGCCAGCAAGGACCTCGTTTGCGACCGCCGGAAGAGATAGAGGCCCGACTCTTCACCGTAGCCGCTTTGCGAGACCACGACATCCGCGACCGGCGTTGCGCCGGATGAGTCAACCACGAATCGACGCACGGCGGCGAGATTCCCTGGGGCTGCGATAACGAGACCATCCGGGAAGTCGCCCGATTCGGGAAGTCCAACCAGGCTTCGGCGCTGCGGGAAGTCCATCTGGTCGATGTCAATACGACGATGGCAGAACGGGGGCGGGAGATCCGATCCTCGACACTCCTCCACTCCGCCCGAAGTGGAACTACCTGTCGAGAGTCCGGAGCTGTGGGAAACGGACCCCTCCGACGATCCACCGTCCGAGGCACTCGCGCTCGTACCCGACGTCGAAACAGCGTCGTCGCCGCATCCGCAAGCGACGACGCTGGACATCACGGCGGCAACAAAATGGCGGAACACGGCACCACGATACCCTCGGAAAATGGGGACCGCGACGAAGGGGACGGGCGCGTGCTGCTGCGCGAAAGGCAACCGTTCAGGGGGTGGCCTGAGGTGGAATCGGCCCGTGCGGGCCGGTTGATCCACCACGACCCCCGAGCACGATCCTCACGAAACAATCGAACCCGTGGTCTCAACTCGTTGACACGTTCCGGGCAGGCGCAGCGAAGCTCGATGCGGCCGACCGAACCTGCAGACGCTCGCGAGCTACCGAGTCGCTCAGCGGCCGCGTCGGCGCCGTCGCCAAAACACCACGCCGAGCAACGCGAACGCGCCGCTCCACCCACCGCCGCGCGCCCCGGCCCGGCAACTACACCCACCATCGCCACCGTCGTTCGCACCACCGGAGGTCTCACCCGCGTCGCCGGAGCCCGACGACGTCACCGGGTCGCCGGTCGTCGCGCCCGTCCCCCCACCGCTGCCGCCCGTGGTGTCGCCGCCGCTGTCGTCGCTCGCGCTCGGATCCCCCGCGACCCACAGGTGACTCGTCACCACCCGACGCGTCCCCTCCACCAGCAGCTCCACGCGGTACCGATCCTCCCCCGTCTCGGGTGCCGTCACCGGCCACGTCGTCTCGAACGGGTCCGCGTCCACGACCATCACGCCGCCCGCCGATCCGTTGTGCACCAGCCGGATCTCGGTCCCCATGCCGCCCACCACGCTCGCAGTCAGCGTGGCCTCGTTGGCCGTGATCGTGTCCGCGACGATCGCCTCCGCCGCGTCGAAGATCACCGTCGGGTCCTCCGCCCCTTGCAGCTTCACCACCGTCCGCCCATCCCTCACGCCCTGCACCAGCGACGGCACGTCCAACGCCGCCGCGTACACCAGTGTCGTCGCATCCCCGATCGGGCTCTGGAAGGGCGTCAGGTCCACGCCGGCCTTGTGGTCGTCGCTGCCCCCGATCGCGGCCACGTGAAAGCCCTGCGCGCACAGCTCGTCCCAAAACGCGATCGCGTTGTCGGTGAACTGCGCCCCGAATGGCTGCAGCCCGCCCGTCGCGATCTCCACGCCGTCGATCATCTCGCCGGGCACGTCGTGGCCCCAGGCGCAGCCGATGCACAGGTCCCCGAGCTCCAGCACCGGGTGGTTGATCGAGAACAGCGCCCCCTGATCGTGGAACGCCTCCACCGCGCCCACGATGTCCACGCCGGGCTGGCCGATCTTGTGGTCGACCCACTGCGTCGCGCCGATGCCCGTGGCGTGCCCGGCGTAGGTCGTGAACTCCACACCCGGCACGAACAACACGTCGGCCCCGGGCTGCACGTCTGCGAAGAAGTCCTGGCCCGTGTGCACGTTGTGATCGGTGATCACCACGAAGTCCAACCCGCGCCCGGCTGCGAACGCACCGATCTCCTCGAGCGTCGGCGCTGCGTCCCCGCTCTCGCGCGAGTGCACGTGAAAGTCCCCCGCGTACCAGCCCGGACCTTCGACAAGTGCCGGCACGTCCGCGTACGGCGTGCGCGACTGCGGAGGCAACGTCGCGGTCGGCCGCAGCGTCACCTCGATCGCGTACGTCCCCGGCGGCGCGGAGATCTTCGCCTTGCCCACGATCACGTGCCACGTCCCCGCCTCGATCGCCCCGGGCGCGTAGCTGCGCGAGGCGGCGTCCGCCCCCACGATCGCGTTCTCGGCGTTGCCCCCACCCCACCCGCGAAAGCCGTCGGGTCCCTGCAGACCCCAGTCGAGGATGTTGTCGTCGGACTCGTCGTCGTGCATCACCTCGATCTCGGCGATGCCCGCCGGCACCTCGAACGCCACGAAGAAGTGGTCGAGGCCGTCGTCGGGCACCTGCCCCGACAGGGGGATCACCGTCTCCACGCCGCCGGCCCGGGCCGTGGCCGCGCCCCCGAGTCCTGCGAGGACGAACGCACCGACCGCACCAACAGACCACCGCATGCGTCGATCATACGACCAACGCGGCGACCGGTCGCCTGAGCGATCTACCTACGTCGAGCGTCGTAGCCCGGCGCGCTACGCTTCGTCGGACTTGTCGTCGTCGGCGATGGGCGCTTCGATCTCGTTGAGCACGCGCCGCAGCAGCCCTTCGACGAGCAGCGCGCGTTCGCCCGCGTCGTAGCGGCCGTCTTGGTAGCGCGCCTGGATGTCGTCGAACTTTTCGTTGCCGTCGCGAATGAGCTTCTTGTAGGTCGGCACGCGGCGCATCACTTCCTTCTGGTTGGACCAGAAGAACGACACCAACGTGGCGGCGGTGAAGCCGGTCAGGATCATCCCGAGCGGTCCACCGAGCAGGAACCTCAGCCCGAACCGCAGCGCGACCACGCCCGCCGCGCCCATCGCGACCTCTTTGACCCCGCTCTTTTTGATCCGGCCCCACGCCATCGGCAGGAGCTCACCGGACGCGATCACCAAGGCGACGAACTCGGCGCGCTTGGCTCCGTTTTCGTACGTGTCCTTGATGACCTGCTGCATGAACGCGTCGTAGGTCTCGTACACGTCCTCGGGATAGGCGGTCTGCGCGGTGCCGGAGTCGGCCATCGAATGCAGCATAGCACCGGGTACCGCGGATCCCGACCGCCTCTTCCCGCGAACTCGGGGTTTGACACCCGCAGGTGCCCCTCCCAGAATTTGCCTGCCATGGCCCCCGAAAACCCGCGATGCGGCACCTTGCGTGACCTCCGCTCGTTCGTGACGAGCGCGGCCCTGGTCGTGACGCTCGCGGCAGGCTGCGGTCCCAAGGCGCCCCCCAAGCCTCCGGCCGCGACCCCCGACCACGCCGCGTCCACCGAAACGACGGACCACTCCGCGGCGTTCGCCGCCTCTTCGCCCCAGCTGTCGGGCGAGGCTCCGCGACAGCGCCCCGCGCCCGAGGCGGTCGGCTCGCTCGACGATGCACTGGCCGCGGTGCAAGGCGCCAACCCCCAGGGCGCGCGCGACTTCCTCGTCACGTGGGTCGCCGCGCACGCCGACGACGAGAAGGCGCACCTCGCCCTCGCGCGGGCACACGAGCGACTCGGCGCCTTCGACAAGGCGATCGAGGCGCTGCAAGCCAAGGCGACCAAGCCCGACTCGCCGGGCACGATCGTGCGACGGGCTCAGCTGCTGATGCGAACGGGGCGGGCCGCCGAGGCGCGGGCGCAGTTGGACAAGGCCGCCGCCGCGCACCCCGACTCGCTGCCCGTGCGCGGCACGTTGCTGTGGGTGATGGCGAGCACCGGCCACGGCGACACCAGCGAGGGCAAGGCGATGATGGACTCGCTGTACGACGCGTACGAAGCGGGCCAGGCCAAGACCGCCGACGACCTGCTCGCGGTCGCCCGCGCTGCGATCACCCGGGGCACGACCGGGGCGTTCAAGGACGCGAACATGGTCCTCGGCGACGCGGAGGCGCAAGCCCCGATCGCCGACGGCACGTGGATCGCCGAGCAGATCCTGCTGACCCGCGCCGACATGTTCCGGGACAAGTACGCGTCCGACGACGCCATCGAGACCTACCGGCTCCTGCTCGAGCGCGACCCGTGGCACGCCGACGCGCTCGCCGGCTCCGCCCGCGTCTACGTGGACGCGCTTCGGTTCGCCGACGCCTCGCGCGTGGCGACCGAGGCGCTGCAGGTCGCGCCCGAGCATCCCGACGCCCACGCCACCCTCGCTCGCATCGCGATCATCGAGGGCCGGCGCGACGAGGCGACCACGCGGGTCAAGGACCATACCCTCGCCGTCAACCCAGTGCACAGCGACGGGCTCGCCGTGACCGCGGCGCTGGGGATGATGGAGGCCGACACGGCCGCGTACGACGACGCCAAGCGCCGCGCGATGACGCACGACCACCGCGGCACCGCGTTCTTTCGCGACCTCGCCGACATCCTGGGCTTTCTGCACCTGTATCCGGAGGCCGACGCCGCACTCGCCGAGGCGGTGGCGCTCGCGCCCAAGGACCCGGCGCTGCTGTCCGCGCAGGGATTGAACCTGCTGCGCCTCGGCGAAGAGGACCGGGGCCGGGCCGCGCTCACGGCCGCGTGGAAGCGCGACAAGTTCAACGAGCGCACCCACTACACGCTGCAGCTGTACGAGGAGACGATCGACAAGCACTACTCCGAGCGCAAGGTCGGCGAGCTGACCGTGCGTCTGCCCAAGGAGGATCGCGACTTCGTGGAGCCGGGTCTGGTCGCCTCGGTGGCAACCTCGCGCGACGAGCTCGATGCCGCCTACGGGATCGAGGCGGGAGCGATGCGCCTGGAGTTTTACGCGGACACGGAGGCGTTTTCGATCCGGACGGTCGGCGTGCCGAGCCTGGGCGCGCTCGCGGTGTGCTTCGGGCCGGTGATCACCTTCGTGGGACCGTACGCGGGCGCCTACAACATCGACATGGTGATCCGGCACGAGCTGTCGCACACCTACGCGATCCGACTGTCGGGCGGGCGTGTCCCTCGCTGGTTCACCGAGGGACTCTCGGAGTGGGAGTCCGAGCTCGAAGACCCCGCGTACGCGCGCGAGAGCGCCGAGCTGCTGTCGGCGGCGCGCCGCGAAGGCCGACTGCGCCGCCTGTCGGAGCTCGAGCTCGCGTTCATCCGAGCCGAGAGCAGCGCGATGATGGAAGTCGCCTACGCCACCTCGGCGTACGCCATGCGCTACCTGGGCACGACGTACGGACGCGAAAAGATCGTGGCGATCTTGGCCGGCTACAAGTCGGGCGCCGACACGGCGTCGTTGTTCCAAAAGCACTTCGGCAAGTCGCTGCCGACGATCGAAAAGGAGTTCGAGCGTTGGTTCTTCGCCGAGCTGGATGCCAAGGTGACCGGCTGGGAGCCCGCGCCCGAAGGCAAGGGTGATGCCCGCGACGCGCTGTTTGGCAAGGCGATGGCGGCCGCGAGCGCCGGCGACAAGGCCGAGGCCGAGGCCACCCTCAACAAGCTCATCGCCGACGGCGGCGACGGCTACTTGCCCCGCCTCACGCTCGCGCGGCTGGTCCTCGACGGCAACAAACCCGCGTCCGCCAAACCCCACCTCAATGCCGCGCGCAAGTTCCACTCCGAGGCGATCGACCCGCTGGTCATGCTCGCCAACCTCGCCCGCGACGAGGCCAACCCGTCCGACGAGATGGGCCTGCTCGACGAGGCGCTGACGATCGACGGCGACTCGCTCGAGCCCGCGGCGCGCCTCTTGATGCTCGGCCTCGTCACCCGCAGCCAGCCGCACGTCGACAAGGCGACCAAGCGCGTGCGGGCGATCGCCCCGCTGCACCCGATCTCGCTCGGGGCCGAGGCGCTGCGGCTGGCGAGCACGGGCAAGCCCGCCGACAAGAAGAAGGCGCAGGCATTCTTCGACCGCGCGGGGCAGAACCTGTCGCTGGACGCGGGTCCGGGGGACACCTTCGTGGTGCTCGCGCTCGCCGCCAAGGCGCTCGGCGACGAGGAGCGGTTCGAGGCCCTCGCCGCCGCGGCGCGCAAGGACGACCGCGTGCCCAAGGTCGCCAGGGACCGCCTGGCGAACTGAATCCGGGCGTTGGGGCGGATTTTGGGGTCCGCGCGCCCGCGCGCCGGACGGCTCGTGATAGTCCTGCGCGGCTGGGCTCGATCCCACCCATGTCCGACGTCGATCCATTCACCGGAGTTCCCGAACCGCTGCGCGCCGCCATGCAGGCCCGCGGCTTCGCCACGCTCACCGCCGTGCAGCGAGCGGTACTCGACGCAGGGGCGCAGGAGCACAACGTGCGGATCTCGTCGCAGACCGGCTCGGGCAAGACAGTGGCGATCGGCCTCGTGCTCGCGCACGGCCTCGTCGAGCCGCCGGCGATCACGGCACAGCCCGATGCCCCGATCCCGCCGGGGCCACGCGCCCTGGTGATCACGCCGACCCGCGAGCTCGCCGTGCAGGTCCGCGACGAGCTCAAGTGGCTGCTCGCCGAGCTGAACACGACCGTCGACGTCGTCACCGGCGGCACGGACGTGCGCGGCGAGCAGAAGATGCTGCGGCGCGTGCCCACGATCCTCGTCGGCACGCCCGGGCGACTGCTCGACCACATCCGCAGCGGGGCGCTGTCGTGCGCGCGGATCGAGCAGGTCGTCCTCGACGAAGCCGATCGCATGCTCGAGATGGGCTTCCGCGACGAGCTCGACGCGATCATCGACACGCTGCCGGAGCAGCGACGCAGTCACCTCGTGTCCGCCACCTTCAACGGGGTGGTCCGTGGCGTGGCCGATCGCTTCCAGGGCGGCGAGGCCACGCTCGTCACCGGAGACAACGCCGGCGAGGCCAACGCCGACATCGACCATGTGGCCTACCTCGTGGGCCGCGGCCAGAGCTACGCGGCGCTGGTCAACGCGCTGCTGCTCGCGCACGGCCAGCAAGTCCTCGTGTTCGTCGAGCGCCGCACCGACGCGTCCGACCTCGCGGAGCGACTGTCGGCCGATGGTTTCGCCGCCCTGCCGTTTTCGGGGGACCTGAGCCAGGCCCAGCGCACGCGCACCCTCAACGCCTTCCGCAACGGCACGATCCAGGCGCTGTGCTCGACCGACGTGGCCGCCCGCGGCATCGACATCCCCGACATCACGATGGTCGTGCACATGTCGCCGCCCAACGACGCCGACAGCTACACGCACCGCGCCGGCAGAACGGGCCGCGCCGGCAAGCGAGGGCGCTCCGTGCTGCTGGTGCCGACGCGGTCGGAGGGGTACATGCGCCGGATCCTGGCGCAGGCCGGCATCGACGCGCAGTGGCAGCCGATTCCCACCGCCGCCAAGGTCACCAAGGCGATCGTCAAGCGCACCCGCAAGCTGCTGCACGCGCGCCTGACCGGCGAGCAGCCCCCGCAGGAAAAGTCGCTGGCGTACGCCGAGCTGCTGCTGGCCGACCGAGATCCCAAGACCGTGGTCGCGACGCTGCTCGAGATGGCCGAGCCCGATCTGGCGCGCTCGCCGATGGACGTGCCCGAGCCCGAGCCCGCGCCGCCGCGGCGCATCGACACCCGTCGACGTCGTGGGCCGTGGCGACCCAAGCGGGGCGGACCGAGCAAGCGCGGCGGCGACTGAATCGCGCGGCCGCCCCCAGAAAGCCGGGCCGAGCCCGCTACATGCAGGTGCCGAAGCGGGGCGAGGCGGTGCTCGTGTTCCCGTCGCAGCTCAGATCGGAGCGGTAGATGCACGACGGCGCGCCGCCGGCGAACGCCGTGCCGCAGCCGCCTTCGCCGACCTCGGCCTCGGGGTCACACTTGACGCACTGGAAGTCCGCGTCGCAGGTCCAGTCGCTCTCGCAGAAGAACGACTGACAAAACGCGTCGCGCACATCCTGGCCGACCAACGTGTCCGTGGGCTGATACGCCGGGTTGGTCGGGTTCTCCGACGTATCGCACACGCCGTACTGATTGATCACCAGGCCGTTGGCGCACTGCTCGCCCGGTGCCGGCGCACAACCCTGTTGGCCTTCGAAGCCCACGCACGCGTAGCGGGTCGGGGTCGCGGCCTCGTGCGCGATCGCGTACGGATGGTCGGCCGCGTACGAGCTCGGGTCGCAGCCGACGATCGTGAACGCGGCCACGCAGATCTTGTCGACCTCCGTCGCGTCCAGATCGAGGTTGCTCTCGTCGAACCGGCACTCGGCCACGTAGCGGCTGTCGCCCGTCTCGTCGCAGTCGTCGGCGGTGGAGCACCGCTGCACGTCGTCCTTCGGCGCGAGGATCGCCGTGCACGCCGAAGCCCCCCAACCGATTCCGAAGAAGGCAGCGGTGGCGAGAAAGCGGGTGCCCAGTGCGTTCATGCGTCAGTCCTCGGATGACAGACCGTCCCCGTCGTCGGTTCCGGCGCGGTCGGAGCTTACGGATGCCTCGTCAGCGGCGCAAGCGGGCAGAAAAACCTCGAAACGGGTCCCTTGGGGCCCGGTTTCGGCCACGCGGACGTGGCCGCCGTGGTCGTGGAGGATCTGCTGCACCATGGGCAAACCGAGGCCGGTCCCCTTGGCCTTGCGCGTGTAGAACGCCTCGAAGATGCGCTCGAGCTCGTGCTCGGGCAGGTCGATGCCGGGTCCGTTGTCGCTGACAACGACCAGCACCCCCTCGTCCTTACAGCGCATCGAAAGGCCCAGCTTCGGCCGATGGTCGGGGTCGCGCGGCTCCTCGCCGATGACCGCTTCTTGGGCGTTGCGCACCAGGTTGATGAAGACCTGCCGCAGCTGGTTGCCGTCGGCGTCGATCGTGACCGGGCCGTCGGGCAAGTCGATGTCGACCTCGATCCCCGCCTGCGAAAGCTGCGGGCCGAGAAACTCCATCATGTTCGTCAGCGCCTCTTTGAGATCGATGCGCGACAGGTCGGGCTTGGAGCGCCGGGCAAAGCGCAGGTAGTCCTCGGTGATCGCGGTGAGTCGGTCGACCTCGCGGCTGATCTGCGCGAGCAGCTCGCGAGCCTCCGGGCTGGCGTCGGACATCTCGTCCTCGAGCAGCTCGGTGTTGAGACCGACGGCCGACAGCGGGTTGCGGATCTCGTGGGTGATCTGGGCGGCGAGCTGACCGGCCGCCGCCAGACGCTCACCACGAAGCAATCGACGCTCGCGCTCCTGCAGCGCTTCGGCCATCAGGTTGAACTCGCCGGCGAGCTGCCGCACCTCGTCGTCGCGATCGCCGGGGATCGAGATCTTCTGCGACCAGTCGCCACGACCGAGGTTGCGCACGGCCTCGGTGAGCCGCCGCAACGGTCGCAGCGTCAGCACCACCCCGACCGCCACGAGCACGCCGAAGACGGCGACCGCAGCCGACAGCGCGAGCGTCAGCTGCTCGGTGCGGGCCCGCGTGGCCCTCACCTCGTCGTCGAGCGCCTCGATCGCCGCGTCGCTGCGCAGCGCGAGCTGCTCGAACGACTGCTCGATCTGTCGCTGGGTCAGGATGTCGACGAGCACGTCCGCCGGATCGACGAGCTCGTCGAGGGCGACGAGCGACTCGAGGTCGTCGAGCGATTCCTGCAACTGTCGCAGCGGCTCGAGGCGTTGGGGTCCGCCGTAGCGCTCGGGATCGGCGAGGGCGCTGTCGACCGGGGCCCGCGCCTCCGCGATCCGCGTGCGTCGCTCCGCGAGGCCCGCGACGAAGTTGGCCAAGAACGTCGCGTCCGGCGGCGGCAAGATCTCCGGACCCGGCGCGCGCTGGGCCTGAAACTGGTGGGTGCGCACCTGCTCGCCGATGCGCACCGACTGCACGTGCGCTTGCGCGAGCTCGTCGTTGAAGACGATGTAGATGTCGGTGAGGCGATCGAAGCCCTGCTGCAGCTGACGGAGCTGGCCGAGGATCACCAGCGCCGCCGCGGCCGTGACCACCACCACCAGCAGGACGAGTGCGGAGATCCGACCCGCGAGGCTGTGGCGCCACCGCAGCACCCGCAGACTCTAGCCCACAGACTCCAGCAAACGAGGACCCACGACGCTCGCTTCGCGTCGTCGCCGACGCGGAACTTCCGTGCAGTCGTGACCGACGACACGCCCCGGGGCGCAAAACTCCGTCGTGGCGGGGCGTGGGCGCAACCGGCCCCCGGGCAAAAAGGCCCTTTCGCCGGAGGTCCCAACATGAGAGCGTAATCGTGGCGAAGCGGCCCGTCCGCCGCCCTCCGCGCCCGACCATGCCAGTTCGAAGAGCGTTCCACTCCTCGCTGATGAGCGGCCTCGTGGCCGCGTCGGTGGCGGCGGCCGCCGTTCCGTCCACGGCGTGGGCCCGGACTCCGGTGCCCATGGCAGCGGCTGCGACGATGCACACCGCCGTCGCGGCGGACACGACCTCGGTGCTCGGTCTCGAGGGGGCCGACGGCAAGGCCGCCGAGGCTCTGACCGCAGCGCTCCGCAAGGCGTTCGCCACCCGGGGCTACGGCGGCGGCGAAGAGCTCAGCCTCGCCGAGCTGCGCCTGTCGATGGGCTGCGAGGGCAACGACCTTTCGTGCCTGGCCGAGGGCGGCGAAGCGCTCGGCGTCCAGTACCTCGTGTTCGGGGCCCTGACCCCGTCCGGCGGCGAGTACACCGTCGACCTCCAGATCCTGCGCGTCGACGAGGCCGGGATCTTCAAGGAAGTCCATGGCACCCGCGTCGACAAGGGCGACCTCGCACCCGATCGCATCGATGCGACGGCCACCGAGATCGTCAACGCGATGTTCCCGTCCGAGGACGACGAGCTCCCCGACGCGACCGCGGGTGTGGTCCCGGAGACGGGCCCCGAAGAGAGCGTCGACGACAAGCCGCCGCGCGACTCGCCCTACGAGTGGGGCCCGTACCGACCACGTCCGAAGTGGAAGAAGGTCGGCCTGGGCGTCAGCGCGGCGTTCATGGTCGCGGGTCTGACGACCGGCATCGTGTTCGGGCTTCCGGCGTCTCAGTCCCGCCGCAAGCGCGGCGCGCTGTACGACGAGCTGCTGACGGCGGCGAACAACTCGCTGACCGACGACAACCCCGTCAACGACGTCAATCCCGAGACCGTCGACGACCTTTGCTCGGACCAGCCCGGCTCCGGCGGTGCGCTCGAGGAGATCAGCCCCGAAGGCATGGGCGCCCAGACCGGTATTCGCAACCGTGAGGTCGCGAAGGTCTGCCAGAAGGGCAAGGGCTACGCCATCGCCGGCACGATCGGATGGAGCGTGTTCGCCCTCGCGACGGCCTCGACGATCACCTTCGCGACGCTGATGTTCGTGCGCAAGAAGGGCGACGAGGGCGAGCCTCCCTCCGACGACGACACCGTGTGGCGCCGTCACGAGATCCGACTGGGCGCGATGCCGACCCGCAACGGCGGCATGCTCTCGGGCGGCTTCCGATTCTGACGCGGCGCGTCCGCTCGGCCATTCACGTGCCGAGCGTGATGCCCTTGGCCGAGCAGGCCTTCTTGATCTTCTCGCGATCGTTGCTGCGGGCCTTGCGGTAGGCGCTCGAGGCAGCCGACGCGCGGCCTCGGTTGCACTCGAGCAACGCCAACATGGTGTACGCCGCTGCGGTCCGATGCAAGCGAAGTGACTTGCGCACGCGTTGCTCGGCCTCGTCGAACTCCTTGCGGAGGATCAGCGGCCCGACGCCGTCGAGCAAACGCGCGGCTTCACGACGGTCGGCGCGCTTCTTCTCGGCCGCGCTCGCCCCGTCCGCGCCCTCCGCGTCCGCATCCTCGGGCGACTCGGTGTCGGCCGCGTCGGCCACTGGCGTCTCGGCGTCGGACGGGGGTGGCGGGGGCGGCTCGGGCGTCGGCCCCGGGGTGGGCTCGGCCGTCTCCGGGGCCTCGACGACGGCCGCGGTCTCGGCGGGCACCTCCTCGCCCGCGGGACCGGCCGGGACGGCTTCGAGCGCCGGGGTCGAGACCGCCGTGGCCGGCGACGACGCGGCCACGGGACGGTGGACGTTCGCCGCGACGACCGCGGCCTCCGGCTCCGACACGCCGGCTTGCCAGATCCACAGACCGACGACGCCGGCGGCGAGCGCCGACGCAAAACCGATCGCCGCACCGCGCAGGGTTCCCGCCGAGCGAGCCTGCGCCACCTCGGTCACGGCCGAGACCGGTGTCGGCATGGGTGCCTCCGACTCCGAGACCTCGGTGCCGACGCGACGGGGCCGCGTCGTGATCGTCAGCGAGTCCTCGCCCGATCGCGGCGCCGCCGGAGCCGGCGCGGCATCGGAGAGGTCCCAGGGGATCGGACCGGTCCGCGTGGGGGACGGCTTGGTCGCCGCCGTCTCCTCCGCCGCCAACCACGGCAGCGGCTTGGGCCCGAACAGATGCTCGAGGTAGCGGCTCAACGCGCCGGGCAGTACCTCGAGCCGATAGTCCCGGGTCACGCGCTCGATCGCCTCGAGCATCATGAACGCCGTGGGATAGCGAGCGTCGGGGTCCTTGGCGAGCGCTCGGTCCACGATCGCCGCCAGTGGCGGTGGATAGTCGGGCCGAACCATCGAGGGGGCCGGGTGCGGCTCGTTGCAGATCTTGTGCATCACCGCCACGTAGTCCTCGGCGATGAACGGCCGTCGCATCGTCGTCAGCTCGTACAGCAGGATGCCGAGCGAGAAGACGTCGCTGCGTCGGTCCAGCGGCTTGGCGCGCACCTGCTCCGGGGACATGTACGCGACCTTGCCCTTGAGCACGCCGACGGCGGTCTGCTCCTTTTTCGACCCGGCCTTGGCGATCCCGAAGTCGATGAGCTTGACGTCCCCGTGCGTGGTCACGAGCAGGTTGGCAGGGGATACGTCGCGGTGGACGATGCGCAGTGGCGTGCCGGCCGAGTCCGTGCGCTCGTGGGCGTAGTGCAGGCCGGCAGCCGCGGCCGAGACGATGCGCAGCGCCACGGGGATCGGCAAGACCTCGCCGACGGAGGCCACGCGGTTGAGGATCGACTTGACGTCTTCGCCGTGCAGGTACTCCATCGAGATGAAGATCCCGGTGTCGTCGATGCCCACGTCGTACGTGTGGACGATGTTCGGGTGCTCGAGCACCGCCGCCACCCGGGCCTCGTCGCGCAGCATCGCGACGAAATGGCGATCGCCTGCTTTGTCGGGTCGGATCCGCTTGAGGACGACGATCTTCTCGAAGTCTTCGATCCCCCGGGCGCGCGCGAGGAAGACCTCCGCCATTCCGCCCGCCCCGAGGCGTCCGAGCAGCTCGTAGCGGCTGATCAGGCTCTGCCGCGGGACTACCGTACCTTCCACGCGCGAGCATCGTAACAGTGTGTCGTGCTAGGGTGCACAGCATCGTGGGCAAAGCCGCCGAGATGTTCGGTCGACCGCTGCTGGCCACCGTCCTCGTGGTGACGCTCGTTCCTGGCGGCGCACGGGCCCACACCGCACCCACCGACCCGACGAACGTACCGGCCGCCGTGCTGGTGCTCGAGGGCGACGACACCGAGGCGGCGCACACCTCGACCCAGCGCCTGCGGACCGCCCTCGCGCAGCGCGGCTACGCCAGCGACTACACCGCGACGACGGCCGAGCTGTCGCTGGCGCTCGACTGCGGCAAGTTCGACTCGGCGTGTGCCGGCAAGGCCGCGACCGAGCTCGGGGTCGACAAGATCTTCTACGGCACGCTGCAGGCCAAGCCGCCCAAGCTCAGCGTCGTCATGTTCGATGCGGAGTCCGGCGTGGTCACCGGCGAAGTTCACCTGCCGATGGCGGGGATGAGCGTCGCTGACCAAGAGGCCGCCGTCGACGAAGCGGTGCGGACACTGCTGCCTCGCGACGACGACGACGTGCTGCCGGCTCCGACCGAAGCGGCGCCGATCCAACCGCGGCAGGACGCGGTGCCGCGATCGAGTGGCGAGCGCAAGTACGTGTGGGGCCCGTACAAGCCACGGCCCGTCTGGAAGAAGGCGCTGCTCGGGACGAGCGTGGGCATGGCGGTGGTCGGCCTCGGCTTGGGCCTGATCGGGATCCCGGCGACGCAGTCGGGCCGCAAACGCGGGAGTCTCTACGACGACCTCCTCGAGGCGGCCAACGCCAGCCTGACCGACGACAACCCGGTCAACGACGTCGATCCCGAGACCGTCGACGACCTGTGCTCGGACAAGCCCGGCTCCGGCGGCGCCCTCGAAGAGGTTCAGCCCGAAGGCACGGGCGCGCAGACGGGAATCCGCAACCGTGAGGTCGCCGAGGTCTGCCAGCGCGGACGAGCCATCGCCTTCGTCAGCACCTTCGGCTGGGGGATGTTCGCCGCGGGCGTGCTCGGCACCGCCGTGATGACCACGCTGTTCTTCGTCCGCAAGAACCCCAATGCGGCCGCGTGGCAGCGTCGCGGGGTGTACGTCGGCGCCACGCCGACCCGACGCGGCGCCACGGTCTCCGGTGGATTCCGCTTCTAGTCGGCGTCTTCGCCTTCGGGCTCGCCGCCACCTTCGACCGGCGCCGTGTCGGCCCCGGCCGCGCCGCTGCCGGCCCCACCGCTCGCCGCCGCGGCGGCACCGTCGGCCGCCTCGCCTTCGGCCGCCGCGATCTCGAACGACTGCGAGTCGATCTCGTCGGAGGTCCAGCTGACCATGACCTCGTAGTACTTCTGGTCCGCCGGCATGTCCTCGGGCGGGTCGGCCGGCTTGGACTCGTACGTCCGCCAGACCTTGCCGTTCTTGTCGTGCAGCCGCGACAGCGCGGCGTCCACGAGGGGAAGCTCCTCGGCGTTCGGCGTGCGCAACAAGAACCGGCACCGGACGGTGCGGCACTCGGCGAGTACGACGTTGACGCGGGCCTGGGTCGGCTCGCTCGCGAAGACGGCCTGTCGCGCCACGACGACGGCGCGGCTGATGAGTGACTGGTAGGCGCGCGCCCACTTGCCATGGACCGGCTCGCCCTCGAAGTCGACCTTCGCCCAGCGCTTGTAGTCGCGGGCGAGCTGCCGCGCATCGCGGACGTCGTACTGCCGGTTCGACTTGGCGCGCCGCGCCGGCTTGCGCGCCGGCTTGGTCGCCCCCTGGTCGCCCTTGGACGCGACGATCTCCTCGGGAACGTTGAGCCACCAGTGGACGCCGACCGCCGCCCCGGCGAGTGCGACCGGCAGCAACCACTGCGCAGCGGTCATCCAGACGGGTCGCGGTCCGGTCGGTGCGACAGATCCTGGGTCCGTATCCGGCGCGGAGACCGGCTGCGGCTCGGAGTCCTCCGCATCTTGGTCGTCGTCCGCGATCGCTTCGGCGAATCGCTCCTTGGCGTCGGCCCGCACGTCCTCGAGATCCGACCCCTGGTGCGCCTCGTCGTCGACTTGCGTGGACTCGAGCTCGTCGGACTCCGGGTCGGGCGCGCCCTCGTCGTCGGCTTGCGTCGACTCCAGATCGTCGCCGATGGCCTCGGCGGGCGCATCGTCGGCGGCGGGCTCGTCCTTGCGGTCGTCGTCGGTCACGATTCCTCGGTCGTCGGGGGCAGCGCGCCGATGCGGACCTTCCATTCGCCGTCTTCGACGACCAAGTGCAGGTCGTGGGTCGCCCCGTCGGCGCCGGTGAGTACCACGGTCGCCGTGCTGTCGTCGCCCTCGGTCAGCTCCGCCTTGGCCACCTGAAAGCTCGGGTCCACGTCGACGATCTGCAGCATCTCGTGCGGGGCGACGACGCGGCGACCGCCGACCTGGTCACTGGCGCGTTGCGCCGCGTCGCGCAGGCGCTCGGCCGCGGCCGCGTCCATCATCTCGAGCACCTCTTCCACGTCGCCCGCACGGACGGCCGTGGCGAACTCCTTGGCCTTGGTCACCGGCGGTGGCTCGTCGGCGCCACACGCCGCCGCCAGACCCAGCGTCAACGTCAGCACCGGGACCGCCACGCGCAGACGTGACCCCCAGAACCCTCGCCTGCTCATGCCGATTCTTCTTTGGACTTGTGCATCCCCAGCCGCTTGAGCAGCTCGCGAAGGTAGTAGCGGGTGATCCCCGCCTCCGCGGCCGCACGGCTGAGGTTGCCGTCCGTCTTGTCGAGCAGTCGCGAGAAGTACTCGCGCTCGAACGCATCGACCATCGTCTGCTTCGACTCCTTGAACGGCTGGTCGTACAACGCCGGGTCGAAGCCGCCGCCGCCACCGCCACCCTCGTCGCTGTTGCTGACGCGCTGCGGCTCGTCGCGGCGACCGAGGTGCAGATCGTTGGGCTCGACCATGCCGTTGCGGCACAGGTGCGCCGCCCGCAGCATCATGTTCTTGAGCTGCCGAACGTTGCCCGAGAACTTCTCGGCCAGCAGCGCGTCGCGGGCGGACTCGCTCAGCCGCGGCGCGACGCCGCCGCCCATCGAGCGCGCGAAGTCGTCGAGGAACTTCTCGGCGAGCATGATGACGTCGTCACCACGCTCGCGCAGCGGCGGCAGGTCCACGCTCATCACCGACAAGCGGAAGTACAGGTCCTCGCGGAAGGCCCCCTGGCCGACCATCATCCGCAGGTCGCGGTGAGTGGCCGCGACGACGCGCACGTCGACCTTGCGCACGTGGCTCTCGCCGATGCGCTGCACCTCGCGGCGGTCGAGCACACGCAGCAGCTTGGGCTGAAGATCCAGCGGCAGCTCCCCGATCTCGTCGAGGAACAGCGTGCCGCCGTCGGCTTCCTCGAAGCATCCGGCGCGGTCGGACACGGCGCCGGTGAACGAGCCTTTCTTGTGTCCGAGGATCGCGGCCTCGGCGAGCTCACGGGGCAGCGACCCACAGTCGAGCACGACGAACGGGCCCTTTTGTCGGTTCGACTCGTCGTGCAGCGCCCGCGCGACGAGCTCCTTGCCGGACCCGGTCTCGCCCCCGATGAGCACGCTCATCTCGGTCGGCGCGACGCGCTCGAGCACGGCAAACACCTCGCGCATCGCGGGGCTGCGCCCGTACATCGCGCCGAAGTGGTCCTCGCCCGAGATCGGAATCTGAACTTCGTCCGCCGACAGCAGCTCGATGTCGGACTTGCCGACCTTGAGCGCCATGCCGGGCTCGATGTACGCCGAGCGGATCCGGATGCCGCCGACCCACGTCCCGTTGGTCGAGTCGAGGTCGTGCAGCTGAACGCCCGTATCCCCGAGCACGATCTCGGCATGGGTGCCGCTGATCGACGTGTCGGTGAGGACGAGGTCGTTGACCGCGCTGCGGCCCACGGTGATCCGCGAGCGGGCGACGGTGATCTGGGCGCCGCGATCCGGGCCCGACTTGACCCGAAGCATGACTCGCCGAAGCTGCTTGTGCGTGTGCTCGGGCGCGAAGAACGTCGTCGTCATCGACGTCGACGTCTCGGCGGGGTCATGACTGGAGTTCGACAATTCTCGACCTCAGGGGCTCAATTCAGGAGTTCGCGGTCTGGGCGCACCACCGACAAATGTGCCCGCCCCTTCTTTTTACGCCCCCCGAGCTTGCCCGAACTCCGCAAGCGACGCCAGGGCTGGGTGGTGACCGCAAGGGCGGCGAGGATCGCCATCACCCAGGGCAGAACCGTGGGCCACGGCGCGCCGCGGACCAAGGGCGACAGGATCGCGAGGACGCCGATGAAGATCGCCAGGCCCCGTGACGTGAGGGGGATTACTCCAGCCAGCGACAGTGGACGCTTGCCGAACACGACGCCGAAGGCGGTGACGGTCGCGAGATCCATCGCGGTTGCGCCCGCGACCGGGGTCACCGCGACCTCGTCGATCGCGGCGGCAAAGCCGAGCTGCATGGCGTAGCCGAACACCCCGCAGCCGATCACGAAGGTCAGGTACTTGCGGGTGCCCCAGAAGTCCTCGAGGTGACCTCCGAGAAACCACTGCACGGCGGCGGTGCCGATGACGAGGCCGACGGCGGAGTCGGGAAAGATGAAGTTGGCAGTGATCGGCGCCCACAGCGTCTCGCCGCCGAACACCCGGCCGGGCGTCAGCACGAGCTCGGCGGCCGTGGCCTGGTCGGCGAGCAACGCCGAGAGCACGGCCGTGACGAGAAACAGCGCGAACGCGCCGCGCCGAAACCGCGGGAGGGCCGCAAAGGGGCTGCTACGCGCCACGCGAGTCAGAGCTTAGCAGGTGCCGTGGGTTTGTCCGACGAGGTAGGCAAAGGTGGGGTTTCGTCGGTTTTTTGTCGGAGGGGACCGTGACCCGGCACAACGGGTTCATGCCGCTCAATCGCCGCCGCCATCGCATGTTCGTCACCCGCAACACCGAGTACCACCTGCGACTCGACGAGTGCGTCGGGGTGAGGGACATCGAAAGTGGCGAGTGGTTCCGCCATCACGCGGCCTTGCGGCTGCGGGCGGTCAAGCTCCCGGCGATGGGCCACGAGCAGCAATGGGTCGGGCGCCGGATCCAGTTTTGGGGAGCCGCCGCCGACGTCGTGACCTCGCCCGTGACCGAGGTCGGTCGCCCGCCGCTACAGGACCCGGACCGCTACGTCTCCAAGATCGTCGCCGGCCAGATCTCGGCGTAGCGAGCGGACGCTCCCGCGTTTCGTCCCAGAACGCACCCGACTCCGGGCGTGCGTCTGGTAGCGTGGTCGCGTGGTGGGGTTGGGGCTGGGGCTGGCGGCGGTGCTGGCCCAGGCGCCGACCCCCTCGCCCGAACACGAGCCACCGCCGCAGCTCTCGTCCCCTGCCCCGCTTCCCTTGGCACC
The DNA here is from genome assembly GCA_937896535.1 of uncultured Pseudomonadota bacterium. GTDB lineage: Bacteria > Myxococcota_A > Polyangia > Nannocystales > Nannocystaceae > CALBMM01. The sequence goes on along the minus strand of CALBMM010000089.1, from coordinate 45,013 downwards.
GAGGCTGGACGTGCGGGCGAGCCAGGAACGAACGCCCGCGATCCCGCGGCTGTTGGGTCCCGAGCCGCCGCCGGACATGCGCGGCCATCATGCGCGGGACGACGTCACGGTGACCCTGTCCGCCGACGGCACGGCCAAGGCCTACGTGCCCCCCGCCGTGCGTGGTGCGGCGGGCCTGTGCGTGCTCGGCCTGTGCTTGAGCACCCGGGGGATCCGCCGCGGCCCGGACCCGGAGCGGATGATCAAGTTCTCGACCGCCCCGGTCCCGGTCGGGCTGGCGGTGTCGTTCGGGTTCTCCCCGGCGTCCAAGAACGCGGCCGCCAAGATGCTCGCCGATACCTCGCAGCAACGGGTGCAGCAGCGGCTTTCGTGGACCCGGACGCAGCTGCAGCAGACCCGTCGCCAGATGGGCCAGCGCCTCGCGAAGTTGCTCCACGACGACGAGCTGACCGCCGCGGCCAAGCGCGCCGTGGTGTTGGAGCTGTGGACGGACGCGCAGCGAACTGCGTCCGCGCCGGTCGCCGACGACGACGCGCTCGCGGCGGTCCGGGCCGAGGGGGCGGCCGCGATCGCGGACACGATCGAGGCGTTCGCCCACACCCACTTCCCCGGCCTCGCCCCGCCGTCCGAGCAACGCGACGTTGCGTCCAAGCAATGAACGCGTGACCTGGCTCGGTGAGTTCCGTTGCGCGGCCGGCGACGCGTTTCGTGTATCGGCTCACGGCACGGCGTGCAGACAAGCCCTAACGTAGGCGACCGTGGGGATGTTGCACGAACGTTGGGGTTGGACAGGTGGTGGATACGTCGCCGGGCTCGGTCTGACGCTCGCGCTCGGCTGCGCGTCGGGGGGAGACGGCGGCACGACCACGTTCTTTGGTCCGATGGCCGACGACAGCGCCGGCGCGAACACGGGAACCCCCGTGACCACCGGCGCCTCGATCGGGCCGGACGACGCGGGGACCGGTGACGGCGATGGCGATGGCGATTCGACGAGTGTCGGCGGAACCGATCCCACGGGCGCGGCCGAAGACACGACGGCCGGCCCGCCGCCGATCCAGGGCGAGTGCGGCAACAGCATCGTCGAGGAGGGCGAGGAGTGCGACGGCACGGCCCTGTCGGGCGCCACGTGTGCCGACTTCGGCTTCGCCTCCGGTGCGCTGGCCTGCAGCGCCGAGTGCACCGTGATCACCGACGCCTGCTTCACCTGCGGCGACGGCCAGATCGGTCTGGTGGAGGTGTGCGACGGCGCGGCCCTCGACGGACAGACGTGCGCGACGCAGGGTTTCGGCAGTGGCACGCTGACGTGCGCGGCCGACTGTCAGTCGCTGAACACGACCGGCTGCGTGCCGCTGCCCACGTGCGGCGACGGTCTGGTCAACGGCGGCGAGCAGTGCGACGGCGCGTCCCTCGGAGGCAACACTTGCCAGTCGCAGGGCTTCGACATGGGCGTGATCAGCTGTACCGCGTCGTGTCTGCTCGACGTCTCGCAGTGCCAAGACGACCTGACGGGATGCGGAGAGCAGGGTGACTTCTGCCTGTTCGACAAGATGGACCTGCAGAGCACCTGTTGCCCGGCGGGCGTCGGCGGCAACGTGCTCGGGATCTGCGACATCATCTTCTGCGTGTAGGCCGAGGCCGGGCTACGCGGGTGCAGTCGCGCGTAGCGATCCCGCGACGGTCTGCACGTCGGCGAAGATCACCTCGGCGAGCTCGGCCGTCGCTTGGGCGGTCACCAACAGCACGCGCGCGCCGATCTCCACGCGGTAGTGTCGCTGCGTCCAGGTCTCGCCGTCGTAGCCGTAGGTCAGCTCGATCCACGGCGGCGTCGCTTCGGGATGGGTGGCCACGATCTCCTGGCCCGGCGCGACGAGGCCGTCGATCGGAGGGATGTCCTCGGCGCGGGCCGGGCCGCGCACGACGACCATCACGTCGCGCAGCTCGGCGAACCGCCGCAGCTCCACGCGGGGAAGCTCGCCGCCGAACGCCTCGACGTCGAGCTCGTCGGGCCACTCGCACGCCGCGTCGGCGATCACGATGCGCCAGTCGCCGTCGTAGCCGGTCGCGGTCAGCTCGCCGAGCTCGTCGAGCGTCAGCGCCTCGTCGGCCGACTCGATCCACGCCCCGTCCACGGACGCGACCACGCCGGTCTTGCCCTCGGGCGGCACGCCCGGGTGCAGCTTCAGCGTGCGGCGGCCGTCGGCCTCGCTGAGGATGTGCACCGCCCCGCCCTCGGCGACGGGCGGCTGCACGTGCACGGGTCGTCGCAGCGCCAGCCTCGCGCCGTGGCCTTCGATCGCGAAGGCGTCGGGTGGCACGGCGGGTCGCTCGGGCGCCGGGGGCAACTCGTCGGGAGACACGGTGGTGTCGGGCTTTTGCCGACACGACAGGCTCGCCAGCGCCAGCGCCCCCGTGCACCAATCTCGCCGACGCATCGTCTCCGACGTTACCTCAGACGCGGCCGATGGGCCGGTTGAAGGCCACGCATGCGCCTGCTATCCCCACCCCATGGTTTTCGGTGGATTTCGTGGGACGTGGGGCTTTGCTCTCGGGCTCTCCTCGTTCGGCGCGGCGATGGGGTGTGGTCCAGGCGCGGCCGACGATTCGTCGTCGGACGACACCACCGTGACGACCTCGACCACCGCGGGCGACGACCTCGCCGCCACGGGCAGCACGTCCACGGGCCCCATGGCGACGACCGGTGGGACGAGCGCCAGCGACGAGACGACCGGTGCGAGCGAGTCCTCGTCGACGACCGATGCACCTCCGACCGGGTCGGTGTGCGAACCCCAGCCCGAGCAGATCCGCATCGTCATCACCGTCCAGGACTGGCCGCCCGGCATTGCTGGCAACTCGTTCGAGCTACCGTGCACCGTGACGGACATCTATCCGCTGGCCGACACGCCGCTGACGGGGATCGTCTTCGACTGCGAGTCGGGCACGCCGACCGTGCTGCTGCCGCTTCCGCACGCGCTCGATCTCGCGGAGGGAGACGCCGTCGAGCTGTCGGTGTTCATCGACGAGCCATGGTGGAGCAACGTGTTCGTCGCGATCCATCGTGACGGCGAGTTGGTGGTCGCGGGGATGGCGGCCGACTCGCTGCCCGCCGACGACGGCGCGCCGCAGCATCCCGCCGCGGATTTCTGGGCACCGCTGACCGTCACGGCCCACGACGACGTGTGCGACGTCGAGACCGAGTCGCTCGAGCCGTGCTTTGACGAGCTGTGTCCCGACTGCACCCGCGATCGCCGTCTGGCCCTCGAGCTCACCCACGATGCCGAATCGTCGACGGTGCTCGACCGCAGCGTTGGCACGTTGGGCGCGATGGAAGTCACCGTGGGAGAGACCGTCGATCACGTCGAAGTGTTCTGCACCGACACCCCGAACGCCTGGTATTCGTTCGTCGTCGCTCGCGTGACCCGATAGCCGTCTGCACGAAATCTGCACGAGACCGCCCGGTCTTCGGCACCGCGGGGGCACGGCGATGCGCGATCGGCTTGCTACCCCAGGGGCATGACGCAGTCTTTGGCGCCCGTTCATCCGGGCGCGCCGAGTCCCGTTGCCACCTCGTCGCCCCCACGGCCGACCGAGTTGGTCGAGGTTCCCGGCGTGCCCACCGTCTTGCTCGCGCTCGCGGGCCTGCTCGCCTTCGGGGCGTGCGTGGGCCTGGGCACACCGGCGTGGAGCTCCTTCACCGCGACGGCCCTCGTGCCCATCGCCGGTCTCGTGGGCGCGGCGGTGCTCACCGGGCCCGCGCTCGTGGCCGGCCTGATCTTCCTGCGTCCGGACGTCGCGGCCGAAGTCCCCGTCGCGGCGCTCGGCCGAGGGATCGCCGCGGGGGGCTCGCTCGCGGCCGGGTTGGCGCCGATGGCCCTGTTTCTGGTCGCGACCTCGGGCCTGTGGCCGCTGGTGCTGTTGGCCGGCTTCGCGGTGGCGGGCATCGGCGTGGCCGTCGTCACGGTCCGCACGCTCATGCGGGCCGCCGGCGGCAAGCTCGGCTTCGTCGCCGCGTGGATCGTCCTGGCCGTCCTCGTGGGCCTGCGCATCGCGTTCGGCGTGGGCGCGATGGCGATGGAGGGACTGCGATGAGCGTGCTGCACACGTGCGCGGCCGTGCTGCGCGATCCCAAGGCCCTCGTCGACGACGACGCGCGTCGATCACTGGAGGCGTACGGCCCGACGCTGTTGGGGATCATCGTCGTGTCGTCGGCGATCTTCGGGGTCGTGGTCGGGACCTATCGCGGGGGCATCCAGCTCGCGTTCGCGGGGATCAAGCTGCCGCTGCTGTGGCTGCTGCCGATCGTGGTCGCGTTGCCGGCGATGCGAGCTCTGTACCGGGTGGGGGGGATCGCGGTCGACTACGCCCAGGTCGGACCGGCCACCGCGATCGGGGTCGCCCGCGCGACGGTGCTCTTGGCCGTCGCCAGTCCTGCGCTGTGGCTGATGTACTCCGTGCACGTCGACTACCACCTCGCCGTGCTCGCCCTGGCGGGGTCGCTGGTGGCGGCCGGCCTGCTCGCCGCGGTGACGATCGCCTCCGTGCTGCCGGGACGAGGGACGGGCAAGGTGCTCGTGCACGCGTCGGCGGTGTTCGCGATGGGGGTGGTCTTCGCCCAGAGCGGCTGGGTGCTGCGACCGTTCATCGCCCGTCCGCGGGCGGACGTGTCCTTCATGCGACCAGTCGAGTCGAACGTGTTCGACTCCGTGGCCGCGTCGTGGCGTTCTGCCCAGGGGCGATACACCGGGTGGGACGCACGCAAGGAAGGGCTGCTCGCCGACCCCGACACGGCCGAGCGCGCCGAGACGGCGGGGCCGCAATGACCGGGTTTCCCGCGCTTTGGCTCGCGCTCGGCGTCGCGTACGGGGCGATCGGCATTGCCGTCGCGCTGCGCCTGGTGACCCGCGGTGCGTCGCGGGCCGCGTCCCTGGCGGCGCTGGGCTGCTGGCCTCTGCTGCTGCCGCTCGTGTTCGCCGAGCCTGCGCCCACCACGACGGGTCCACTGGGCGAGCGGATCCGTGCCTGCGCCGAGGACTTGCGCCGCACGATGGCCGACCCCGTGGCCGACGGACTGGTCGTGGTCGAGGACCTCGACGAGCTGGTCGCGGACCTGCAGCGCGCCGACGCACGACTGGGGCTGGTCGATCGCCTGCTCGCGGACGTGGGGGCCACCGCACGCACGTCCGCGGGATTGCATGCGCTGCGAGCCGCCCGCGGTCGGGCCGCGGCCGAGGTGGAGGCCGTCCTCGACGGGATGGTGGAGCTGCGGCTGTCGATCGGCCTGCGGTCGCTGGCCGGGAATGCGGTGCCGGTGCACGAGCGTCTGCAGGATCTTCGGGCGCGCCTGGGTGCCCTCGACGACATGACCGACCTGGAGCTGCAGCTGGCATGAACGAACACGCGCGGATCCTGGTGGTCGACGATGACGCGCCGCTGCGCGAAGTGGTCCGGTACGCGCTGGCGCGCGAGTCGTTCGTGGTGACCGAGGCCGACGACGGCGACAAGGCCCTGGCGCAGTTCGACGCGCACGCGCCCGACCTGGTGGTGCTCGACGTCAACATGCCGCGACTGGACGGGCTGGCGGTGTGTCGTCGTCTACGCGAGCGCTCGGCCGTGCCGATCCTCTTTCTTTCGTGTCGCGGCGACGAGGTCGATCGCGTGCTCGGCCTCGATCTCGGGGGCGACGACTACGTGACCAAGCCGTTTTCGCCGCGCGAGCTCGTCAGTCGGGTACGCGCGATCTTGCGGCGTGGCCAGCCGGTGCGCGCACAGGCGCCGGACCTGCGCACCGGTCGATTGCGGCTGTCGCCGGCGACGCACCGCGTCCATGTCGACGATCACGAGGTCGCGTTGACCGCGACCGAGCTGCGCTTGCTCGCGGCGTTGATGCGGGCGGGCTCGCGCGTGCTCGAGCGTCACGAGCTGGCTCGGGCCGCGTACCCCGACGGCCGCCACGTCAGCGAGCGCACCATCGACTCCCACGTACGTCGCATTCGGGCCAAGCTGCGCCCGCACGGGGTCGATCCGATCGAGACGGTGCACGGGGTCGGTCTGCGGCTGCGCGCCGCGATGGATCTGGCGCGATGACGCACCGCCGACCACGGTGGTCGCTGGCGGTGTGGCTGCTGCTGTCGCATCTGGGCGTGGGTCTGGCCGCGGTGGTCGTGCTGCTGCTGTCGGGCACGCTCGACGACGATCTGCGTCATCAGACCGAGGCCTCGCTGCGCGCCCAGGCGGACCTGTGGGCGCTGGACCTGCAAGACGAGGTCGCACGCGGGAGCACGCTGACCGAGGTCGCCGCGCGCGCGGAGCCCCGACTGGCCCACGCCAAGGCCCGCACGCTGTCGGGGATCCAGATCGTCGATGCCGACGCCACCGTGATCGCGAGCGCCGGCGCCACGCACGACGTCTCGCTGCACGATGCCCCGGAGGTCCGCGCCGCACTCGCGGGGGCCGTGGGGCACATGCAGCGGCCGCGCCCCTCCGCGTGGCAGCGATCGGACGTGGACCTGACGGGCCCGAGCCGCTTCGCCGACGTCCGCTCGTTCGTCGCGGTGCCGGTCGTCGTCGACGGTCGGGTCCACGGCGCAGTGGTCGTCAGTCGCACGCCGCGGGGCTCGCTGCAGGCGCTGGTGCAGATCGGCTCGCCGCTTCTGTGGCGGGTGCTCGCCCTGCTCGCCTTCGCGATCGTCCTGTCGCTGACGGCCGGCCACTACGGCAGCCGTTCGCTGCGCCAGCTGGTGCACGCCGCCCGCGCGATCGCGGCCGGGGCCCAACGACCACCCGCGCTCGACGACGTGCGCCGCTCCCGGGTCGACGAGGTCCGGCGGGTGGCCGACGCGGTCGACACGATGGGCAGCCGACTGCGCGCCCGCATGGACGACGCGGAGGCCTTCGCCGGCAACGCCGCACACCAGTTCCGCACGCCGATCGCGACCCTGCGCGGCACCATGGAGCTGCTGCGCGACGACCCCTCGATGCCCGCCGCCCAGCGCGACCGATTCCTGCATAGCGGCATCGCCGAGCTGTTGCGCCTCGACGCCCTCGTCGGCGGCCTGCTGCAGCTCGGCCGCGCGCGCCGCCTGGCGACCGACACCGAGGTCGACCTCGACACGCTGCTACGCGACGCCGCGCGCACGCACGACGTCCCGCTGCGAGGCCACGCCGGGTTCGTCGTCGGCAACGCTGCGGCCCTGCACACGATCGCGACGAACCTGCTGGAGAACGCCCGGCGCCACGGCGGCCCCCACGTCCGTCTGCACGCCTGGCGCACCGCCGACGAAGCCGGCTTCGCCGTCGAAGACGACGGCCCCGGCATCCCCGAAGCGCTGCGCCCCCGGATCTTCCAACGCTTCTTCACCACCCACCGCGAGCACGGCGTCGGCCTGGGCCTGCCCGTCGTCCGCGAGCTCGTCACCGCCCACGGTGGGACGATCGCGCTGACGTCGACGCCGGGGCGCACCCGGTTTGCGGTGGCGTTGCCGGTGGCGGATGGTGATCGGGAGGGGGCGGTACCGCGAACGCCGTGTGGCGGGAGGTCCGCGCACGTATCGACTGGGCTCTAGCCCGCTGCCGGAGAACCAAGGCGGAATTCGGCAGATCTCGCGCTATCCTGATCCGGTGTCGGAGCGCGCGCACCACCAGTTCTCCTATGCGGAGTACCTCGCCCGCGAGCGAGAGACGGGTCTGCGCCACGAGTTCTTGAACGGGCAGGTGTTTGCGATGACCGGGGGGACCCCCGAGCACGCGCGCTTGATCGCCGAGGTGACGTTCGCCCTCCGCAGCGCACTCGACCCCAGTCGGTGTCGCGTCTTCTCCTCGGACCTGCGCGTTCGGATCCCCGCGACGGGCCTGTCGACGTACCCGGACGTGGCCGTCGTGTGCGGCGATGTCGAGCTCGCCGACGACGACGCCAATGCGGTCACCAACCCCGCGCTGCTCGTCGAGGTCCTCTCCCCGAGCACCGAGGCCTACGACCGCGGCGACAAGTGGTCGCACTATCGCCGCATTCCGTCGCTACGGGCCTACGTGCTCGTCGCCCCGATCTCGGGCCGCATCGAGGCCTTCGTCCGCGACGGCGACGCGTTCGTGCACCACGCCGCCGAGCGCGGCGAAACGCTCACGCTCGACGCGTTCGGCATCCGTCTGGAATCCGACGCGCTGCTGGCCGGCGCGCTGTAGGCCGTCGACGCGCCTGGGGCGACGCGACGAATGCCGGATCGGTGGCCAACGCGGGCCTCAGCAGTCGCCGTTGCCGACCACGTTCCAGTGCTCGACGTCGGGTCCCAGCTCGAGTCCATCGACGAACGCGTCGACCGCAGACTGGCACAACCGATCGTTGCCGGCGAGCGTCAGCCACGTGTCGAGGTACTCGAGAGAAGCCAAGCCTGCGAGTGACTCGAGCGCCGCGTTGTCCCGGAGCTGGAGGCCGCCGGAGATCGATCGGAGGCCCGGTGCCTGCAGCGACACCATGGCGTCGTTCTCCGCGACGTAGAGCCGCTCGAGCGACGACGTCTGCGATGACAGCGAAACACGCTCCACCGCCGGGCAGTCGATCACCGTGAGTCGGAAATCGTCGCCCTTCGCGGGGACGTCGACGGCCGTCAAACTCGTCAGCCCAACGAACTCCGCCCCGCCCAGCCGCGGGATCGCGAGGATCGGTGACACATCGCTGACGAGGTCGTTGTGCGTCACGTCGACACCACCGACCTCCACGAGGGCGGGTACCCCATCGAAGTTCGTGATCGTCGTCTGATACAGCCACAGATTCCCCGGAACATTCTGAAGGGATGGAAACTCCAGAGAGTGACGCGACGGCCCGAGCAGTGAAAGGTCATTGGCTTCCACGAGAGCCGGGAAACTCGCATCGAGGTGAAACGAGCTCTCGATGCGAAGCTCTCCTGCGACCGACTCGAGGCCGGGGAATGCTGCGACTTCCAGAGCCGGCGCGTACGCCACCAACAGGTCCCCGCCGATCTCGCGCAGCCCCTGTAGCTCGGCCAAGGACGCGAGCGCCTCATGTCCGGTACGCGCTTCGGGTCCCGCCGTGTCTGCGAACTGACCGAGGAACACGCTCCCCGTCACGCGCTCCAAGTCCTCCGTTCCTCGAAGGGATGTGAGATCGGCCGGATCACCGCACGCGGTGCACTCCGGGGAGGCGCCTGCGCAAACGCGGCACGGATCGATGAACAGGTCCCCATCCACGACCGTGCACCCTTGGAGCGAGAGTGCGTCGTCGTTGTCTCGAATCGCGATGGGGCCCGTCGCAATGCCGTCGGCGCCACAACGCGCTCCGGCGATCGTTCCACTCCCGCTCGCATCCTCGGCGGTCATGGACGACATCCCGGTACCGCTCGTCTCTTCACCCCCACCAGGCGCAGCGATGCCGGGGCCGCAGGCGTGTAGAGCGCCAAGCCAAAGCAGCCCAGCTCTCGCGAGGCGAGCGGACCTCCCGCCAGCGACTGGGCGCGCCATTGGGACAAATTACCGCCTGTGTCTCCACGGCGGCGGCGCTTCGTCACTTCCGAGCCATGACGCGACGCAGCGCCCGTTGCCGCACCGGCTCGGAGGCTGTCGAGCCCTCGCCGTGGCCGCTACATCAAGATCCCGCGGATCGGTCGCGGAATCTCCGGCAGCTCGTCGCCGGTCTCGCCCAGGCGCTGGCGCAGGTTGTGCTCGATCGTGTGGCTGAGCGCGCCCAGCGGCAGGCCGTTGAAGAACAGCGTGAACGGGTCCTCGAGGACGCGACCGACTTCGGAGATCAGGATGAAGGCCAGGCACACGAGCACGCTCACGGGCATCGCGAGCGCCCCGAGCTCGTGCACGAGCGAAAACGGCAAGAGGATCCCGTACAGCGCGACGAGGCGCTCGGCGATGAAGCCGTAGGCGCGGGGCAGCGGCGTCTTCTTGATCCGCTCGCAGCCGCCCTGGACATCGAGCAGCGTCGCGATCGATCCGTCGAGCGATTGCTCGGCGTAGCGGGTGATCACACCGTCGCGGGTCAGGGCGTCGATCCGACGCAGCTGCAGATCCAGCAGCGCGTGCGTGGGGCTGGACTGGTCCTTCAGCGATTCGACCGGGTCCGGCAGCGCGCGCATCAGCGACGCGTCCTTCCAGGGGTCCTCGCCGCGCAGCACCAGCCGCAGAAGGTGCACGTAGGCCACGTGACGGTGCACGAGCTCGCGGGCCGCCTCGGGTCGGGCGTCGCCGACGTACAGCAGCACCTGGCTCGTGAACATGCGCGAGGTGTTGACCAGCTGGCCCCACAGCTTGCGGCCCTCCCACCAGCGGTCGTAGCCGGCGTTGGTCCGGAAGCTGACGAAGATCCCCAGCGCCGCGCCGACGACCGTCATCGGCAGCGTGGGGATCTCCAGCCAGTGCAGGCCCCAGCGATCGATCGACAACCAGCCGACCACCGCAGCGACCGCGTACAGCACGACGTGCCGCCACTGCCACGCCAACAGGCGCAGCACGGAACCGCCGGAGCCGACGATCATCGGTCCTGCTTACGTGGGCTCAGCCGGCCTTTTCGTCGGCCTTCGCGTCCGCGGGCGCCTTGGCGTCGGCCTTCGCGTCCGCCGGCGCCTTCGCGTCCGCCGGTGCCTTCGCGTCTGCCGGCGCCTTCGCATCCGCCGGCGCCTTCGCATCGCCGCCCTCGGCCGCCGCGCCGCCGCTGTCGTCCGCGCCGCCGCCGTCGGCCGCACCGCCGGAGCCACCGGCCGCGCCGCCGGATCCACCGGCCGCAGCCCCGTCGTCGGCGGGCGCCTTGGCGTCACCACCCGCGGCGCCCGGCGTCGGGGTGCCTTCACCGTCGTAGCAGCACATGATCCCGCCGTTGGACTGCGACGTCACGGCGCCACAGCCTTCGCTGGTGCCGATCGAGATCGCGGTCTTGTCCGGCCACACGCCGTCCTTGCACTTGCCGAACTTGCAGTCTTCGCCGCAGCACACGGGCTCGGAGCCCAGCCCCGCGTTGACACACGGCAGCGGCTTGGTCGGCACGATCTTCGGGCAGGGGTTGATCTCGTCGGTCGGCGAGTGGCTGACCGCCGCATTGAAGCGACCGGGGCCCGCATTCTGACAGTCGTTGGCCGAGGCGCGATCCTTGAGGTCGTCGGACTTGCCGTCGACGCCGCACACGTGCCAGCCCGGCGCGCACAGGTCGGCCGGCGAGCCACACTTTTGCCCGTTGTCGTCGCCGCACGCCTGGCCGGTCGACTTCGCGCGCATGCTCTTTTGGCCGTCCCACTCGCCGACACAGCCCGCGACGCGCGGGTGCTTCTTGAGGTCGGCGAAGCCTTCGCGCTGACCATCGGAGCAACCGATGACCGCCGGGTCTCCCTTTTCGCTCTCCACGAACTTGACGCCCTTGAGCGACGGCGGACGATCGCCGTCGAAGTAGTCACCCTCGTACGGGCCGGAGCCACACGTACACGCGGCGGGCAGGAGGGCCAGGGCAAACGGGACAGACTTAAGAAGACTGCGCGCGAATCGCGGGAGCCGGAACATGGCGCGAAGGATAGGCAGGCAGGCACGGCGTCGCCAAGCCCCCTACCCACGATTCCCCACAGACTCGCAAAAACCGCGCGCAGCGAGCCGATCCGGCCGCGTGTGACAGCGACGGCGCACCGATCGCGTTCGACCCCACCGATCCGCTCGTGGCGGCAATCGAGGCTACAGTGCCAGTCGAGATGACACGACGGTGGATCTGGATCGCGTCGATCGCTGCCGCCGGCGCTTGGCCGGGTGGCTGCTCGTGCAGCAGCTCGATCCGCCTCGTCGACTCCACCCCGCACGTGCGCACCGACCCCGCCGCCGGGGCCGGGCAGCTTCCGCGCCCTCTGGAAACCGACGGACGCCTGCGCGTCAAGGCGGTCCTGTTCACCGACATTCCCGAGTCGGGCATCGTCCTCGACGAGGCGGTCATCGTCGAGGGTGATTCCGTCGAGATCGAGCTCGCGGGCGAGTCGAGCCTCGATCTGATCGCCGTCCACGACGGCGAAACGACACTGGAGCTGACGATGGGCGACGCCGAGCAAGAGGCGATCGTGGAGGTCGCGACCCCGCAGACGGTGTCGATCACCCCGGCGGCGCTCGCCGGGATCCCGTCGTCGCAGTGGCCGTCCTCGGTCACGATGGTCGCCGGGAGCGCGGCGCTGTTCGAGCGCGAGGCGGCCGACGACGCCGGGCGCTTGCTGACCGGCGCCACGGCGATCACGTGGGACGTCGATGGCGACGCCACCGTGGAGCCGATCGACGATGCCCCCGCCCTCGTGCGGGTGGTCGCAGGGTCGTCGAGGTTCCGGCTGTCGGTCGACGACGCCGAGCTCGAGGTCGCGGTGGTCAACGAGACCGAAGTGGTCGCCCTGCAGATGTGGCGCGAGGAGACGGGCTGGCTCGCCGACGGGCAGTCGGTCACGGTCGCGCCGGCCGCCGCCATGTCGGTGTTCGTCGTTCCGGTGACCGCCGACGGTGACGCGGTCGTGGGCGTGCCCGACACGTGGAGCATCGCCCTGGACTCCCCGATGTGGACCTCCGGCTTGAACTCGACGTGCGACGGCATCGAGTGCCCGGCTCGCCGAGCGTCGATCTACGCGGAGCTGGAGCCCCAGTCGCGCGGGACGGGCACGGTCACGCTCGGGCCGCTGTCGGCGACGTTCGGCGCGATCGTGCAGTGACCGCGACCGGTCGGCGGACTGCGACGATCAGTCCTCGTCGTCTTCGGCTTCGAACTCGGCGAGCTCGCGCTCGAGGCGTTCGGCTTCCTCGACGTGCTTGCGGCCGACGAGGTACGCGACGCCGATCGAGGCGAAGAACATGCCGCTGAGCGGGACGGCCATCAGCGTCAGCGTGATCGGGTCCGGCGGGGTCAGGAACGCGGACACGACGAAGATGAACAGGATCGAGATCTTCCAGTACCGCAGCAGGGTCTTGTGGGTCAGGATGCCGGCTCGGGCCAGGAAGAACACGGCGAGCGGGAACTCGAAGACCACCCCGAATGCCAACAGCAGCCGGGTCGCGTACTTCATGTAGTCGGCGAAGGTGAACTGCGCGACGATCTCGACGCCCGTGCGCGCCGCGTCGCGCATCGAGTACTCGACGAACCACTGGGTCGCGAACGGGAACACCAGGTAGTAGCAGAACGCCGCCCCCGAGATGAACATGACCGCGGACGTGGCCATGAACGGGACGGCGAGGCGCTTCTCCTTGTCGTACAGGCCCGGCGCGATGAACATCCACAGCTGGTAGAAGACGATCGGACCCGCAAAGAACAGGCCGAACGTCAGCGCGATGCGAACGTCGGTCAGGAAGCTGTCGAGCATGCCGAGGTTCTGCAGCTTGGGCACGCCCTCGAGCTGTAGTCGGATCCACGCTTGCGACAGCGGCTCGAGCAGGAATCCCTCGAGCGGGTCCACGAAGTAGAAGGCCCCCCCGAACCCGACGACGACGCCGATCGCCGCCCGCATGAGGCGGCTGCGCAGCTCGGCGAGGTGCTCGAAGAACCCCATCGGCGTGTCCCCCTCGGGACCCTCCGCCATGCCGTCGTGACCGTTGTCGTCGGTGTTGGCCATACGAGATCAGGCGGCGCCCTGCGACTTGGTCCCCGAGTCGGGGCCGCCGTCGGGCGTCTTGCCGGAGCCGGACCCTCCGACTGCGGGCGGGGGCGGGAGCTTGCTGGCCATCGCGGCCGCCTTCGTCTTCTCGGCGGCGGCGCGATGCTCGGCCGCGAGCCGGTCGCGAACGGCCTGTGCCTCGGCGATGCGCTCGCGCGTGCTCTGGGCCGCTTGGGAATCACGGGGGTTGCTGGGCAGCGGCGGCTTCGCGGTCAGGTCCGGCTTCTTGGCCGGCTCCGGGGCACGCACGCGCGGGTCGGGGCCGGCGACCGTGCCGTCGACGCCGAGGCTCGCGTCGTCGCCGTGGCCGTCGCCGTCGCCATCGCCATCACTGGCACCAGCGTTCGCGCCGTCGCCATCGCCCTCGGTCGCGCCCTCGCCGGTGCCGAGCTTGGCCTTCTCGGCCTCCTGCGTCTGGCGCTCGCGCTCCTTGCTGACCTTCATCAGCTTCGCTTCGGCCTTGCGTGCCTCGACGCGCGCCTTCATCAGCTCGCGCCGTGCATCCGTCTCGGCCTTGCGCAGATCCTCTTGCGCGCCCTTGTAGGCGTCGCGGACCTCTCGCATCGACTCCTCTTGCATCACGGCGTCACGAAACTCGTCGGCGGTCCGACGAACCGTTCCCCACGCCTTGGCGACGCTTCGCATCATCTTCGGCAGCTCATGTGGTGGAAACAGGAGCAGCGCGACGATCGCGATGATCAGCAGCTCGGCCGTGCCGATCCCGAACACGGATCGAACGATAGCAGGGCGGAAGCCACTGGACGAGAGGCGGCAAGCGCGATCTGCGGCGAGCACCCGTCCGTGCCGCGCCGGGCTGAACGCAAAGGGCGTGACCCGGTCAGCCGACCGGGCAGGTCCGCCGGTCAGGCGACCGGGTCGGACGCGCCGGTCAAGCGACCGGGTCGGACGCGTCGGCGGCCATCGCCTGCCGGACCGCCTCGGCCTGGCGCTGCGCAATCTCGGTGAGGGCTTGAAGCCTCAACAGCACCTGCTCGGCGTTCTCGGTCTGGCCGCGGTGCGCCTCGTTGAGCTGGTTGACCATCTCGCTGATCGTCTCGATCGCGCGGGTGATCTGGCGGCTGCCCCGGGTCTGCTCCTGCGTGGACCGCTCGACGTGTCGGGTGATGGCCTTCATCTTCTCGGCCGACCGCATGATCTGCTCGGCGCCGCGCGCCTGCTCGGCGGTGGCGGTCGCGACCTGCTGCACCGTCGTGGCGACCACGTTGATCGCGTCGGTGACCTGCTTGGAGCCCTTGGTCTGCTCGACCGTGGCACGGGCGATCTCGCGGACCATCTGCGTGGACCGACGCGCCGCATCGGAGATGCGCTTGAGCGCGTCCTCGGCCTGATGGCTGACGCGCACGCCGTCGTCGACGGACTTGGACGAGCGCTGCACCGCCGTGACCGCGTTCTTGGACTCGCGCTGCACCGCCTTGATGATCTCGGCGATCTCTTTGGTCGACGTGGCCGAGCGCTCGGCCAGATCCTTGATCTCGTCGGCCACGACCGCGAAGCCCTTGCCGTGCTCGCCGGCCTGCGCCGCGATGATGGCGGCATTGAGCGCGAGCAGGTTGGTCTGCTCGGACACGTCGTCGATGACCGAGAGGATCTTGCCGATCTCCTCGATGCGCCCGCCGAGCAACGAGATCACGTTGACCGCGTCGTTGGACGAGCTCTTGATGAGGTTGATGACCTCGATCGTCTGATTGATCGCGTCGACGCCACCTTCGGCCGCCCACACCACCTCTTCGGAGAGCTGGGCGGTCTCGTTGGCGTTGTTTTCGACCTGCTGAATCGAGATGTCCATCTCGTTCATCGCCGAAGACGTCTCTTCGGCGGTGGTCGACAGCGCCTCGATGTTCTTGGCGACCTCCTTGACCGAGAAGGTCATCTCCTCGATCGACGTGGCGGTCTGCTGCACCGAGGCCGCGAGGTTGAACATGCTCTCGGCGACCTCGTCGTTGGCCGCGGCCATCTCGAGGATCGAGCTCGACGACTCCTCGGCATTGGACGCGAGCAACTCCACGCTCTCGGAGATGCCCTTGAGCCCGTTGTTGATCATCGTCATCGACTCGAGCGCACCGGAGATCTCGGTCTTGGCGTGCGACAGCTCGCCGAAGGCCTCGGTGGGTCGAGTCGCCGGGAGCGGGGTCGAGGGGGCGGGCACGGTCGTGCTGCCTTTGAGCACCTGCTCCTCGAGCTCGGCGATGCGCGCCCGCAGCTGCGCGTCCTCGGCCCGCTCGGCCTTGCGAGCGATCCGCTCGAGCTCTTCGATCGCGCGCTGCGACTCGTCGAGGTCGCGCTCGAGGCGGGCGCGCGCTTCTTCCACGGCCGTCGCCTTGGTCTGCGCCGCGATCGCATCGCGCCGGCTCTGATCGAGCTCGTTGCGCAGCTTGTCGACGTCGGCCGAGGAGCCTGCGGCCTGGATGGCGCGCATCTCGGCCCGGGCCTCGCGCAGCTGCTGGTCGGCACGGTCTTGTCCGGCCTTCGCCGACGCGAGCTGACCGCCGATCGAGATGCTCGCCGCACCTGCGACCGCCGACGCGGCGCCGGCTGCCGCCGCCGCCCAACCGGCCTCGATGAACAGACCGATCACGCCGCCGGCGAGGCCACAGACGACCGGTATCCAGGGCGGAATCCTGACGGGTTCGGTGGGGTCGGCCAAGGCTGCGCAGATTCTACGGGACGACGCCGATCCGATCCATTTGTGGACCGAGAACTATACGGACGCCCAGCGGGAGGGGCCTAGATCAGACTGAGCTGCGTCGCAGCACCCTGAACATGCACGGTCGCGCCCAGCGAGGTCAGCCACTGCGCGCCCGAGCTCGCCCAGCGGGTGTCGCCACGCAACAGGACCTTGGGGCGGCCGCACTTTTGCCAGTAGGCCGCCAGCCGGCCACGATCGAGCCGACCGGGGCACGCCACGGGGACCACCTGGACCTGAGTCTTGCCGGGGCGAGCGGCAACCCACAGGCGCACCGACTCGAGGACGGGCTCGGGCGCGCCCACCGTGACGACCGCGACCACCTCGTGGCGGCGAAGGCCCGCGCCGTCGAGGGCGTCGTGCGGCCACAGCAGCACCGGTGCGTCGGGGACGAGCCCCTCGATGTACGGCGAAAATCGGGGATGCGCCGCGACGTCGACCTTGCCCGCGCACAGCGAAGCGACCTGCACGGCCGCGACGGCACTGGCCACGAGGACCACGACCTCGCCCCCGAGCGCGGCCAGCGTGCGTAGCCCCGACACCGAGATCACGCGGGGCGGCTCGTCGAGCGCCCACTCGGGCTGGGCGCGCAGCAGCATCCACTCGTGCTCGACCACCGCCGGGGCCACGCCGAGGCCCCACGTGTACAGGCACACCGGCCCACCCTGCCGATGCTCCATGCGTAGACTCGCGCCGCCCAGCGGCAAGCCCGAATCGGAGGCGACCAAGCGCAGCCGTCCGACCCCGAACTCGCGGCCGTACTCCACGAGCACGGCGCGGGCGAGGCTGGTGCGCTGCGCCGGCGACAGGTTCGCGAGCGCCATCGCGTAGATGAGATCGCGGTGGCCGATCCAAGGGCCCGGGACCAACCGCGGCTGCGCACCGACGTGCGAAAGAAAGCACGTGCGATCGGCGGCCGGCTCGTCCAGCGACAGCCGCTCGCGCGCGATCATGTGTTGGACCGCGCGCAGCTGCTTGGCTTCGTCGCTCACGAGGCCCTCCCCTGCCCGCCACGCGCCTTCGCCCGAGCGCGCGCCGCCGCGAAGAAGTCGCGCAGCTGTCCGGCGGCCTGCTCGGCGCGCACGCCCGCGACGACCTCCACGCGGTGGTTGAGTCGAGGGTCGTCGCAGATCTCGTACAGCGACCGCACCGCGCCCGCCTTCGGATCCTCGGCCCCGTACACGAGCCGCGCGACTCGGGCGTTGACGATCGCCCCCGCGCACATCGGGCACGGCTCGAGGGTCACGTACAGCGTGGCGCCGTCGACCCGCCACCGTCCCGTCGACCGGCACGCATCGCGCAGCGCGACGATCTCGGCGTGGCCGGCCGGGTCGGCATCGATCTCGCGCCGGTTGTGGCCGATCCCGACGACCTTCCCGTCGACCACCACCACCGCGCCGACCGGCACGTCCCCGCGTTCGGCCGCCGCGGCCGCCAGCGCGAGCGCGTGATCCATGAAGATGACGTCGGCCTCGGACATCGGGGGGTCGAACCGATCTAACCGCGTGGCTGGCCGACCGCAAGCGCTCCCGACTGGCGCTACCATGACCCCGATCGTGTCGCACCCGCCCGACCCCAGCTACGCCGAGCCACGACCGATCGAGACGTCGTTGGGCACCGTGTGGCTCACCGACGAAGGTGAGGGCCCGCTGGTGATCGCCATCGCCGGGCTGCCCGGATCGCATCGTGATTGGCGCTGGATGGCCCCGCGCCTGCGTCGCTACGCGCGGTTGGTCCGGCTGGACATGCCGGGCTTCGGACTCACCCCGCTGCGTCAGGGCATTCGTCCTCGAGCCGCGTGGCGAGCCGATCTCGTGGCCGCGGTCGCCGACTCGCTCGAAGTCCGGCGCTTCGCCGCGATCGCACACTCGATGTCGGGCCCGGTGCTGGCGAGCCTGGCGGCGCGCTACCGCGAACGCGTGATCGCGGCGGGGTTCGTCGCGTGCGGCGGCTCGCGTCCTCATCGGCTCTGGCGGAGCATGCCGATCTCCCCGCCGGCCGCGTCCGAGTTGCTGGCGTCCGACGTCGGTCGTCGCTGGTTGATGCCGGTCACGCGCGCCGCCTTCCGTCGCGCCGGCTTTGCCGCGAGCATCGCCGACGAGGAACTGGTCACCGCCCTGCACTGCGCCGCCGCCACCGACTTCGCACAAGTTCGTCGCGACCTGGCCCGGATCACCGCCCCGTGTCTGGTCGCCGCGTCCGAGGACGATCCGCTCATCGAGCCCACGCTCGCCGACGAGATCGGCGCGTCCGTGCCCGCGGGCCCCCGGCTACGCTTTCCCGACGGCGGCCATGGGATCCACAAGGTGTACGCCGACGAGATCGCCGAGGCCTTCGCCCCGCTGCTCGCTCACTCCTCGGTCGCGGTCACATCGACGCCCGGGCACAGATCGTCCAGCCGCGAGGCGTGATCGGAGTCCGGGTTGAGGTCGAGATAGCGGCGCAGGTCCTCGTCGGCCTTGTCGTACATCTTCAGGCCACACAGCGCGTCGATCACCAACCCCATGCGCGCCTCGGCGGCGGACTTGGTGTGGTAGCGACGCGAGTGCTCGGCGAGGAGGTTGTAGCCGGCGCGGTAGTTGCCCGCCTCGATCTCGGACCGGGCCATCGACAGGTACGTCTCACCGCTGTCGCCGCGCAGGAACTGGCCGGCGGCGAGCGCGATGGCCAAGACGAGGAGCAGCGGCATCCACATGCGCCGCAGGTAGCCACGCACGTAGCGGAAGCCTCGCTTGGCCCGACGACCGAACGTCCACCGGTCGTCGTGCTCGGTCGCCGCGATCCGACGCTGCAGCTGCGACCACGTCTGCGCCCGACGCGACGCGCTGGGAGTCATCGCCGCGGTCAGCTGCTCCAGCACTTCCTTGGCGGGCTCACTGAGCGGCTCGTTCACGACCACCTCCTTGCTCGCGACCGGGCGCGGCCAGCTCGACCGCGAGCTTCTCGAAGCGGGCCCGGGCCAGACGCAACCGCGAGTATACGGTGTTGACGCTGACGTCGATCATCTTCGCTACCTCCGGAGCCGTCATGCCTTCGACGTGGATCAGCACGAAGACCTCCCGTTGAACGTCGGCGAGCTGAGCGAGCACGGTGTCGACGATCGACAGCTGCCGCCGATGCTCGACCGAGTCCTCTTGCTCGGGGGCTTCGACGAGCGCCGGCAGCTCGGTGATCCGACCCGACCACCGCCGCGCCTTGCGTCCGTAGTTGCGACCGACGCCCTTGGCGATGCCGTAGATCCAGTGGCGCAGCGGCGCGCGGCCGTCGTAGTCGCGGCGGCGACGATGCACGGTGAGGAACACGTCCTGCACCGCATCGTCGGCGACGGGACGCGCAACCCCCGTGCACAGCAGCACGCGCCACACGAACGCGTAGTGCTCGCGAAACGCCGCCGCCACGTCGACCTCCCGGACGGCGACGGCCTGGGGATGGTCGGCTGCAATGAGGGCGATCTCGCGCGCTTGTCCGGATGACACCACTGGGTCGCTTTCGGCCGAGGACGGCCAGAGCCCGTTTTCGCGGTCGTTCGGGGGCACATCGTGCTCTCGGAGCGCCGAGCATCGGCGCCTTTCACCGCGGGCTTGTCTAGACCCGACACGATCCGTCATCGCCGGGTTTCGCGGAATCGGCGCAGGGTCCGCTGGCCGAGGTCATCCCACCCAGCATGACGGGCTCGCGGTACCGACGACAAGACCCCGCGACCCAACCGAAGACGCACCGATGAACTTCATCACCTTCTACCAGTCCGGCGGCGTGTTCATGCACGTCATCACCCTCCTGTCGATCGTCGCGCTCGTCGCGGTCGGCCGACGGATCCGACGGCTGCGCACGGCCTTCGCCGAGCCCGCACGGGCGCGCGCGCTGCTCGAGACCGAGTCGTTGGGCGGCACGGCGACGCGCACGGCCCTCGCCGTCGGTGCCCTCGGCACGCTCATGGGCGCGATGGAGGCCGCCGCCGCGGTCGGCACCGTCCCGCCGCAGCTGCAGTTCCCGGCGTTCATGCGCGGCCTGATGATCCTCGTCATCCCCGGGATCTGGGCGCTGATGTGCACGATTCCGCTGATGCTCGTGCACGGTGGGCTCGGCTCCTTCGAGGGCCGCCTGCGCCGCGCGCCGCAGGGCAAGGACGCCTGAGCCCGGCCAACACGACGAGCCAGGTCCACGCGATCGCGTCGACCGGCACGCCGTGACCGACGCGACACCCCTGTGCCGAGGTGCTCGGGTCGGCGGACTGCGATGGTTCGCGGTGCCCGCTCGATCCCCCGGCGTCTTCGCTCGTGGTGGTGGAGGTCTCGTCGCCACCGTCGGTCGTGCCCGCCTCGGGTGGCGACGGTTCGGGTGCGCACACCTCCGACGGCTCGAGGCGAACGCCGCTGCACCACTGGTCCCAGGCGCGGCCCGGGGCTCCCGGCGCGCCGTCGACGACACACCCGTCGTCCTCGGTCCAGACACCGTCGTCGCCGCGGCACGGGGTCAGATCCCGGCCGGTCGTGTCCTGCAACCACGCGAGGTGGACGGAGGGCGCGACGTAGCGGCTCGGGCCCTGCCCGCACGCCGGCGCACTACTGATGATGCCGGCGACGCGCCACGATCCGTCGGCGAGCTGCACGAACGCCGGACCACCGGAATCGCCGTCGCAACCGCCGACCTCACCGTCGCCCGCGACGAACGTGCCGTCCTCGCCGAGCGCCGACTGCACCCGCGTGAACGCGTACCGCTTCGTGCCGTACGTTCCGTCGGCGTCCTCGAGCCCGAAGCCGACGACCACCGCCGTGGCATCGGGCTCGATCGCGGTCGCCTCGCACGCCGACAAGATCGGAATCGTGGCCAAGTCCGACGCGGGAGCCACCAGCGTGCACACGCCCAGATCCCGCGACGGAGGGGGCGGCACCTCGTCGGTGTCCAGTCGCCAGCACGCCGCGACGTCGATCGTCCGGGCGCTCGGCGCGAACGACTCGCCGAACCGGATCTTGCCGGGGGCGCCTTCGGCCACGCAGTGCGCCGCGGTGAGCACGACGTCGGGCGCGACGAGAACACCGCTGCACTTGGCCTCGCCCGCGCGCATCGCCACCACGGTCGGCCACTGGCAGGTCTGCGCCGCGTTGGCCGACGGCAGCTCGGCCCGGTCGGGCGCACCCAGTCCCGCCGCGAGCGTCAACCACGACGACCACACCCGCTCACGGTATCAGGTCGACCCGGCGTATCGTGGTCGACGTGGCGCCTCGCTCGCTCTGCCCGTTGCTCGGGGTGCTGCTGTCGTGCGGAGGACCCGCCGACGAACTCGGCTCCGGGGCCGGACCCGGCTCGTCGTCGGCCGCCGCGACCGAGACGAGCTCGTCTGGCGATCCCACGACCACCACGAGCTCGGGGGGCACGACGACGGACCCCGTCCCGAGCGGACCTCCGCGCATCCTCGACTTGGGCGCCGACCTGACGGCCATGACCGAGGACGACACCGTGACGTTCACGGCGGCGCTCGACGATCCGGATGGTGACGACGACGTGGCGTGGGGGGAGCTGCGCCGTGCCGACGACGATGCGGTTGTCGCCGCGTTCGCGCGCGCGCGATCGGGGCGGTGGACGGCGAGCGTGACGTGGACGTCGCTGGCGGGCACGCTGAGCTTTGCCGGCCCGATCGAGGTCGAGGTGATCGCCACCTTCGCCGACCTCGCCGACGAGCGCGCGCAGGCCGCGGCCACGCTCACCCTGTATTGCGCCGGTCTGAGCGGAGGCGCGTGCGTGGGCACGTGCGTGGACTTCGACTCGAGCGACGTCCACTGCGGCGGCTGCGATCAGCCGTGCGCCACGAGGTGCCAGGCGGGAACATGCCCGCCTGGCTGAGCGCGCGAGGTCGGGCTCACAGCGGCGCTTCGTCGCCGATCGTCTCGTCGTCCAGACGCGTCCGGATCCGGGCGAGCGCCGCGACCTGCAGCTGGCGGATCCGCTCGCGCGACAGCGAGTACTGCTCGCCGATCTCCGCCAGCGTGCGCTCGCTGGCACCACCGAGGCCGAACCGCTGGCGCAAGATGTCGCGCTCCATCGGCGCGAGCTCGAGCAGTGCGCTCTGCAGCCGCTGCGTCCAGCCTTCGAGGTCGATCGCCTCGCCGACGGAGCGGTCTTCGGGCGCGGCGAGGGTCTCGGTCACGCCACGGCGATCGCTCTCCGAGATCGGTGCATCCAGGCTCACCGAGCTGGTGCCCAGGGCTTCCTTGGCCGCGACGACCTTCGCCACCGACACCCCGATCTTGTCCGCGAGCTCCTGGTCGGTCGGTTCGCGGCCGACCGCGCGACGAAGCTCCACCCGGGTGCTGCCGAGCTTGGTCGCCAGCGTGTGGATGTGCTGCGGCAAGCGGATCGTCCGGGCGCGATTGACCACCGCGCGACGAATGTGGTGCTTGATCCACCAGCCGGCGTAGGTCGAAAAGCGAAAGCCCTTGGTGACGTCGAAACGATCGACCGCCTTGAGCAGCCCGATGTTGCCCTCCTGCACCAGGTCGCTCATCGGCAACCCGCTGCGTCGGAACTGATGGGCCATGCGGACGACGAGTCGCAGGTTGGCGCGCGCGAAGTAGTTGCGCTCCACGTTGAGCGCCGCCGAGGCCCGACGGATGTGGGCCAGGTAGTCGGCGAACGGCCGGCTCCCCTTGCGCGGCAGGTGGACGTCGAGCGAGATGCCACGACGGGAGCCACCGTGCAGCGCTTCGAGATCGGCCACGACGCGATCGGCCACGAGCGATTCGGGATCGATGCGCCCGAGGATCGCCGCGAGCTCGTCGGCGGCCATCTCGAAGGCTTCGATGTACTTCTTGATGCGACGGCCACGAACGTCACGGGCCGCTCGCACCGTGTGGGCGAGCGCGGGCCCCAGCGACGTGCCGTCCTCGAACGACTCGGCGCCGATGAGCTCAGCGATGGGCGCCACGAACGGTGGGTAGGCCAGGATCGCGCGCCACAACGTCACGCGACCACGCGCGATCGCCTCCGCGCGTGTGCGTTCCTGGTCCGGTGTCATGACCGGGTAGCGACCCACGTCGCGCATGTATGCCTCCAGCTCCGCGTCGCGCGTGGCGCGTGGGGTGACAGTGGTAATGCGGGCAGACATGGGAAAACCTCCTTGCGGTAGACACCGAACCGGGTGGACCGGTTCCCCCTTCCCAGACCGCCATCATCCGCGGGAGGGTTACCGCGTGGCGTCGTCTCGGGGTGGGGCCGTATCCGTGAAAGGGCCGGGTCGGAGCCGGCGAGCGTTGCTTCAACCTAAGGACGAGCCGGCGCTCCGCAACCCGCGATTTTCTCGTGCAATATCATGTTCTTACATCGATACCGCGAGATCGCCCACGGAGGTCGCCCGTCCCGCGCCCCCGCGGACCCGGCGCCAGGAGCCTTCGGGCGCGAAACCTCTCTTGGGTCACACCCGGCGCGGACGAACGCCCCACGCCTCCAGCGCCGGCAGACCGAGCGCCTGCAGCTGCGGCAGCACCTCGGTCTCCATCGTCGCGTAGAAGATCATCGCGTACTGCTCGTCGGTCAGCACGCCGAGGTTGGGGACCTCGCTCGGGCCGATCTCGAGCGCCTTGCCGGCGACCTCCTCGATCGGAATCCCGCAGGTCGTCGACTTCTCGACCGCCGCGAACGATCGCGTCATGCGGTCCGTCAGCCCCGCGCGGGCCTCGTCGTCGAGGCGAGCGACGAGCCAGCCGAGGCTCTCCCAGCCGAACGACGCGTGCAGATGCTCGTCGCGCAGGATCTGGCGCGCCACGGCGTCCGCCACGGGATCGGTGGCGACCACGGCGATCGCTTCGAGCATCGGACGCGACAGCGTCTCGCCGATGCAGCACGACACACAAATCGCCTCGGCCGCCCACTGCCACACGGGCATCAGGGCGTCGTCGTCGAGCGTCGGGGGGTCACGCCACGGCGCAACGGGGCGCTCCCACCGGAAGATCGCGGGCTCGCCCTCCTTGCCCTCCGGGTAGCAGGCGAGCGCCATCTCGGCGCACAGCTCGGCGTGGCGCACCTCGTCGGTGACCAGTCGCGACAGGGCGCCCACGAGGGTCAATGGCACGCGTGCACAGCACAGCGTGTGCGACAGGATCGTGAACTGGTGGACCGAGCCATGCTCGGCGCGCGCGCGACCGGCCCACTGCACGGCGGCGGCACGACGCAGGACCGGGTCGTAGGCCTCGCGGTCGAACGCCGCGAAGTCCGGCCACGGATCACGGTGCACCTGCGCGCGGTGCATTCGCCCCAGACGGTCCGATGTCGGGGCGAGCATCTGCTCGCTACCGGTGGCGGTCACTGCCCCGGGTCTTTGACCTTCTGCGTGTTGACGGTCTTGGGAGTCGGCGTGACCGGCTCCGGCCCCGGATTGACCTTCGCGGTCGGTTTCGGGTGGGGCTCGTCGACGGGACCGGGGTTGACGTCGTCGGCGTTGGGCTTGTCGTCGGGCGTCGCGGTGTCGGCGGTGGGCTCGGGCTCGGGCCCTTCGTTGACGTGCTCGTCGACCTCGGGCGGCGTCTGCTTGCCCTCGAGCTCCTCGGGTCCGGGATTGGGCGCGAACTTCGGCTCGGGCTCCGGACCCTCGTTGACGTGGATGTCCTTGTCCCGGGAGGCGCAGCCGGGCGCAATCCCCCCGAGCAACGCGCCGCCCACGGCGAAGTGGAGAACCTTGCGGGTGGACTTGCCGGCACTGGACATCGCCGGATCGTCCCCCAGCCCGCCCCCGGCGCGCAACCTCAAACGGGCTCGGTGTCGTGAAAGCGCTCGTAGTGGATGACCGGAACGTTGTCGTCGTTGAACTCCACGATGTCCGAGAAGCGTTCGTTCCATCGGATGTCGTAGGCCTCGTAGGTCTTGCGCGCGTGGATCGTCTGGGAAAACGTGCCGTCCAGACCGGTCATCGAGACGATGAACAGGATCTCGTCTTCGAGCATCGAGGCCGCGTCTTCGCCGTAGAGCGGACTGTCCTCGTCGATCGTGTGCATGACCGTCCACGTCATCGCGAACACCGGCGTGGTCTTGCGCTGCAGCTTCAGGTCGTGGAGTCGACGCATGCGCTCGCCCTCCGGGGTGTGCTCGGTCTTGAGGACGGTGACCCGGATCGACGCCTCGATGATCTCGTTGCCGCGCGCGTTGCCCAGTCGCAAGGCCAGCGTGGGGATGCCGTGGCGGTTGGTGATCGTCAGCGGCGACGAGAACATCACCCGCGAGCGGGGAACGGCGAACTTGTTGAACATCAGTCCGGTCGCGATCGCAAAGCCCAGCAAGCCGATCATCGCCTCGGCCGTGACCAGTCCGTGCACGTACGCCGAGGTCGGTGTCAGACTGCCGTAGCCGATCGTCGAGATCGTCTGCACGCTGAACGCGAAAGCATCGGTGAAGCTGCCTCGATGGGCCGACGCGATTCCATCGAGGTCGACCATGTACAGGCAGGCGAAGGCGATGTTCGCGAGGAGGTAGAAGCCGACCATCAAGGCGACCAGCTGCCACCATGGCGCGCGCATCAGGTGGTAGTACAGATCGCTCAGCGGGGTCTGCGGCAGGCCGAGGCGGATCGCTCGGCCGGGCTCGCGACGGGGTTTGCGGACGGGTTCGGCCACGGCCCATCGTACGTATGCCGGGGACCGGTTCGAAAGCTCGCCCGTTGGGCGGGGCACGGCAGCGCGAGACGGACCATCTTGCTAGGGTCCGGCGCATGACGGACCAGCTCGATCTCGTGGTGTACGGCGCCACTGGCTTCACCGGGGGACTCGTGGCGGAGTATCTCGGGCGACGTCTGCGGGGGACGCAGGTGCGCTGGGCGATCGCCGGACGCAATGCCGACAAGCTCCGCGACGTGCGGCGACGGCTCGCCGACGAGCACGCCGCCTGGGGTGAGCTGCCCATCGTGATCGCCAGCGCCGACGACCCGACGAGCTTGCGCGCGATGGTGGACGGGACGCGCGTCGTCATCACGACGGTCGGCCCGTTCGCCAAGTACGGCGAGCCACTGCTGGCCGCGTGCGCCGAGGCGGGGACCGACTACCTCGACATCACGGGCGAGCCCGACTTCTGGAAGGACTCGATCGCGCGGTACGACGAGGTGGCCAAGAAGTCCGGGGCGATCATCGTCTCGTGCTGCGGCTTCGACTCGATCCCGCACGACCTCACCGTGTTCTTCGCGGCGCAGCACCTGCCCGGAGACGGACCGGTCCACGCGCGGGGATACGTGTCGGCGGTCGGCGATTTCTCCGGCGGGACGTTCAACACCGCCCTGCAGGCGTTCGCCGACGGGATCGGTCCGGGCAAGGGCGGCGGCGGGTCTGGGGGCAAAAGCTCACGGGGACCTCGGCCCAAGATCCACCGCAGCGAAGAGGCCCAGGCTTGGGTCGCACCGATGCCCACCGTCGATCCGCTCGTCGTGCGCCGCTCGGGCAAGCTGCTGCCGAACGTCTACGGCGAGGGCTTTTCGTACGCGCACTATCTGCAAGCCAAGGACGGCGCGCAGTTGGCCAAGGTACTCGGGGGAGTGGCCGCGTTGGTCGTCGGGGCGAAGATCCCGTTCGTGCGTCGCAAGCTGGCGGCGTGGCGGCCCCCGGGCACTGGACCCGATGCCGCGGCACGGGCCCGACACTGGTTTCGGGTGCACGTGGTCGCCGAGCGCGGGGGCGCACGCGTCCGGGCCGAGATGCGCGGCGGCGATCCGGGCTACACCGAGACCGCGAAGATGGTGGCGGAGTCAGCGCTGTGCCTGGTGCAGCAGCGCGCGTCGCTACCGTTCGCCGGCGGGGTGCTGACGCCCGCGGCGGCGTTCGGCTCGGCGCTCGTCGATCGCCTGCGCGCGCGGGGGATCGAGCTCGAGATCGTCGATCGGCCCCCGGTGGGTTCGGGCCGGCCCCGGGGACAGACCGCGGCCTAGCACGTGCGTTTTCTCTCCTGATACCGACCCGCGTCGCGAAAACGGGCGCGTCGTCGCGCCCCGGCGGCCGACGAGGGAGTACTCTGGTCAGCGGCCATGGACCGTCGCGCGCTGATCTTCGCCTGTAGCTTGTGCGTACCCACCGCTTTCGCCTCCGGGTGTGGCGATGACGGCGGCGGAGGAGGCGATGGCACGACGAGCGGCTCGAGCACCGGCGACGAGCCGGCCACGACCACGACGGGGGCCGACAGCACGGGACCCGCGATGGTCGGCGATCCACCTCCGACGCCGCAGATCGTCTCGCCCGCCGACGGCGACGTCGACGTCGGGACCGGCAACGGCGACCTGGCGTCGATCGAGCTGTGCTGGACCCCAGTCGAGGATCCCGAGGGCAACCGCGTCCGCTACCGGGTGTGGCTCGACAGCATCGAGCTGACCGAGGGCAAGATCGCCGAGGAGCCCGGATACGAAGGGCCGTGTCTCGGCCCGCTGGACGTGACGTACGGGTCGGAGCACTCGTGGCAGGTGCAGGCGTTCGAGGCCGACTTCCTCGACGACAACGGACTGCCGACGAGCACCTCCGGACTGAGCCCGCTCGCGACCTTCACCACGGTCGCCGACGGCAACTGGACGATCGTGTTCGAGGACGACTTCGAGGGCGACAACGGCTGGACCGTCGACGGCGATGCGCTGGACGGCAGCTGGGTGCACGGCACGCCCGAGCCCACGCAGAACGCCGGCGTGCCGTCGCAGCCCGGCAACTGCAGCGGCGGCGACGGTTGCTGGTTCACGGGATCCAACCCCGGGGGAAATCCGACCGCGGCCGACGTGCAGGGCGGCACGACGACGCTCACCTCGCCCGCGTTCGACCTGTCGGGCTACGAGACCATGAGCGTGGAAGTCAGCCGCTTCTTCTACAAGCAGAACTTCCCCGAGACCGGCACGCTGCTGCGCGCCGAGTTGGTGGTGCCGGACGCCGCGAGCAAGACCGGCGAGCAGATCTTCGTGCTCGAGCAGCTCGAGGACGGACCCAAGGCCAACGGCGCGAACGCGTGGACGCCGACCGAGCTCGTGGGCTGCGGGCTGCCGATGTCGACCCAGGCGCGCCTGCGCTTCGTCGCGACCGACCTCGGCGAAGGCGTGCTCGAGGCCGCGATCGACAACGTGGTGGTCAAGGGTTGGTCGACCACGTCGCTGTGCGACGGTGGGGAGGGCTCGGTCTGCGATCCCGGCAACGCCGACGCGTGCGGCGACACGATGATGTGCTGCGCCCAGGGCACGGTGAACAAGGGCGTGTTCCGGTGCGAGACGCCAGCCGCCGCGCTCGCGTACCCCGGCGGCGGACCGAGCTCCGAAGTCGGCTGTCAGGCGCCCGACCTGTTCCCCACCGACGTGGGCATGAACATCTGGGAAGACGACGTGTTCGTCTCCGACACCAGCTGCCTGCTCTTCGAGCAGTGCGTGGGCGCGCCGGGCAACCGGCACCTGCTGCGGTTCGACACGATCACGCCCAACGCCGGCGCGACCGACCTGCAGATGGGCGTGCCGAGCAACCACCCCGACCTGTTCCACTTCTCGGAGTGCCACGGCCACTACCACTTCGACGGCTACGCCGTGTACGACCTGCTCGACGGGCAGGGCAACGTGGTGGCCGAGGGTCACAAGCAGGCGTTCTGCCTGCTCGACTGGAACGCATGGGAGGCCGGCAACCCGGGCTCGGGCTACGGCTGCTCCAACCAGGGCATCAGCGCGGGGTGGCAGGACGTCTACAGCGGCAACCTCGACTGCAACTGGATCGACGTCACCGACACGCCGCCGGGCAACTACACCCTGCGGATCTCGATCAACCCGCCGCCGGAGGGCTCGAGCGTGCCGCTCATCATCGAGAGCAACTACGACAACAACGTGCTCGAGATGCCCGTGGTGCTCACGGGCCCCTGAAGATCCGTTCGCGGATCAGTGCACCTCGACGCGGTGCACCAACGTCTCGCAGCCGTGCGCGCCGACGCCCGCGAGCGTGGCGCCGAGCGGGACGGCCAGCGAGACCGTCTCCTGATTGCCACCGCTGAGGTTGGAGTAGTCGGACGCGATGACGTTGCCACTGTCGTCGTAGAGGGTCACGAACGCCCCGGAGGCGTAGTCGGTCAGCGTGACGTCGACGACGGATGGCTCGCACGTGATGCCGGTGAGGTCGGCGTACAGCTGGGCCGGGTAGACCCAGACGCCCCCTTGCCCCTGCGCGATGCCGGCGCTGCAGCCCCCGGTCCCGCACGAGGGGTGGCCGCTGTTTTGAATCTGGAACGTGATGTCGCCGATGACCCAGGAGCTGCCGCAAGCCGCCGTCGCGGGGCCCGGCAGGTCGGCCGCGACCGGGTCTTCGCCGCACGCCGGCACGCCGCCGGTCGAGCTGCCTCCGCTGGAGTCGGTGCCGGTGTCCTCGCCCGTGGTGGTGCCCGAGGTCATCGGGCCGTCGGTGGTCGAGTCGCCGCTGTCGGCGACCGGATTGGTCGTCGCGTCGCCGCTGTCGGCGGAGGAGCCCACGCTCGTGCCGGTGGCCGAGTTGGAGCTCGCGCTCGACGGGCCGGCGTCGGTTCCGGTCGACGCGGCGTCGGTCGTCGCGTCGTCGTCACCCGCATCCGGCTGCGAGTAGCACCCGACGACGACGAGCATCGGCATCAAGCGCACGAACGATCCAGATCCAGGCCAGCACAACGTCATGCCTCTTCGTCTACCACGGTCGCGACGTCGTCGCGCGAGAAACTCCTGCGCTACGAGCGCTCGGGGCTCGAGACGCTCGTTTCCCCGAACATGGGCGGCAGCGTGAGTGCGCCGCGGCGCGTCTGCAGCACGAAGGGTCGCGTGTCGAAGGTCAGGCCGCCGCGACCGTCGTGACGGACGCCGTGCACGGACCCGATCGCCGCGCCCATCGGCCCACGCTCGTAGTACTGGACGCGGACCTGCAGCGTGTCGGGGATGTTCGCACCGCGGGTGACCCAGGCTTCGGGGCCCAGGCCCGTGCGCACGTCGGCGATCCGGTGGCCATGTCGTCGATCGCGGCCCACGGCTTTGACGTCGAGATCGGTGGCGTCGGTCTGCCAGGTCGCGACGAGCAGCATCGTCGGTTGCGTGGCCGGGCGGACGCCGGCCTCGTCGAGCTGCTCGGCGACCGCGCGACGGTCGGCGTCGTCGGCGTGGGCGAGCCAGGCGGCGGCGAGGATCCGCGCATCTTCGTGCAGCAACGAACGCACGCCCTCGAAGCGGCCGGCGGGATAGCGGCGCGCGAGCGCTCGCTCGACGGTCTCGAATGCCTCGCGGTAGCGCGACTGGCCGGCGTAGGCGTAGGCGAGCAGGCGATAGCCCGACGGATGGTCGGGGCGCAGCGCGAGCGCTTTTTCGTAGGTGTCGATCGCGAGTGTCGCGTCGCCGTAGGCCGCGAGGCGTTGGCCCGCGGCGCGGCGGAGCTCGGCCTGACGCGGCTGCAGGTCGACGATCGATCCGACGACGCGAGCGGCGAGACCGTCGCGGCCCTTGGCGTGCAGCGCCTCCGAAAGCGCGACGAGGGCGAGCACGTCGCCGGGCTCGGCCGCCGCCCACTCCCACGCGACGGCGAGCGCGGCGTCGGACCGGCCGACCTGCAGCTGCCCCGCGACGTCGGCGTAGCGACCTTCGTGCGGCGCGACGTCGCTGCGGCGGGACTTGGCGGGTCTGCGTCGCGCGAGCGGGCGTGCGGGTGTCCACGCGCGGGTCGTCACCGAAACGCCATCGGGCGCGAACTCGAACGGGAACACCACCGACACCATCCCGGCGCCCTTGGTCGCGGGGAATCGCCAGCGACGCGCGGCCTTGGCGACGCACGCCCCCACGTCGTCGAGGCCCTCGTCCGCCTTGCCGACCGAAGCGACCGGGACCAGTCCCGTGGGACCGATCTGAAACTGGAGGTCGAGGTGCCCGGCGGCGGTGGGGTCTTTGACAAGCTCGCGGTTGTAGCAGTAGCGGACCTCGTTGATGTGGGCGCGAACGATGCGGCGGACGATCTCCTTGTCGAGCGCGCCGCGGACTTCGGCCTTGGCCGTGCGCACGCGGGGCACGGACTTGCCGCGACCGGCGAAGCCGTCACCGCTGCCGAGGCCGTAGCCGCTGCCGGTCCCCCCACCGGCGCCCTTGCCGATGATGCCGACGTTGCCGAGGCCGATCGTGCCCTCGCCCGTTCCGCCGCCGCCACGGCCCACGCCGGTCAGGCCCAGACCACCCACGCCGGACACTTCGCCGATCTCGGTGCCCTGCAGGCCGAGGATTCCGGACGTGGCGGCGGTCGCCGCGGTCTCGTCGTGACCCCACACGTCCTCGTCGTCGGTGCCGAAGGCAAAGGCGCCCCCGAGGGCAGGGTCGGGACGCCGGCCCGCGGCGATGAGCGCGTCGACGTCGGCGAGCGGTCGGCCGGTCGGGCCGGCGCCACGGGGCAGCAGCTCGATGCCGCCGGGGCCGATCGTGAGGATGTCGGCGAGCGCGCTGCGCTCGATGCCGTAGCGGCGGTACTCGGCCTCGCTCTCGAGCACGAGCATCGCCGTGGCGTCGGTGAGCACGCGATGGCGGATCGACAGCTCGGTGATCCCGTCCTGCAGACGTCGGCGTTCTTCGACGTCGGTGGGACCGAGGCGATCGAGATCGGCCTGCAGGTCGGCGATGCGGGCCTGGGCGACCGCGCGCGAGACCAGCGGGCGAGCAGCCTCGCGGGGGGTGATGACCTGTGCGCCGATCGTCGGGTCCGAGAGCTGCAGGCGCACCTCGGCGGGCGGGGTGTCGTAGATCGCGGTGACGACCACGTCTTCGCCGGGGACGTGGCCGGCGAGCGAGCGCGGCCAGCTCCACTTCGCGCCTTCGACCGACAGCTCGACGTCGTCGTAGCCGGCGGCGCGCAGTCGGTCGGCCACCGCGACTCCGGTCGCACGCGCACCGACGACGATCCCGGCGCGCTCGCCCGCGACCACGAGTGCACCCAGCATCGCGCGGTCGGCCGAGCCACCGCCGACGACCGCATCGATGCGGGTGACGCCGTCGCGACGCAGGTGCCCGGCGAGCTCGGCGAGGGTCCCCGGTGCGTCGGCCCCGGCCGTGACGACGCCGTCGCCCCACAGCACGAGCCGGGCGTGGCCCGCGTCGCGTACGAGCGGGTCTTGCAGCGCGGCCTGCAGGTTCGACGCTCCGAAGGCGCGGCGCTCGGCGAGCTCGGCGAGATTCTCGGCGCCGAAGTCCTCGGCGGACCCGTCGTAGATCAGGGCGCGCGTCTGGTCGTAGGCGACCACGCGCACCGGCACGTCCCCGAGGGCCGCGATCGTGTCGTGCAGGCGCGCGAGCTCGTCGGACCAGCCCGCGGCCGCGGATGCGCTCGTGTCGAACAAGATCGTCACGCCGTCGAGGGCCTCCGGCTGCGGTCGCACCGGCGGTCGCCAGCGTGCGACCACGAGCTCACCGGCGATCGCGGCGGCGGCCGGGGGCGCGCCGTCGAGGGCGACCACGAGATCCTCGGTCGGCGCGCGGCCGTGCTCGACGACGTCGATGACGCGCTGCGACGACACGCGGCCGATGCCACCGGAGGCCGCAGCGGCGTCGTCGGTGGCAGCGCGGGTCATCACGCGAATGTCGAGGGTCTCGAGCTCGGGCAGCCCGGCCAACGGAAGGCGGAACGGTCCCTCCGAAAGCGCCTGGCTGTACGAGACGATGATCTCCTTGCGCTGATTGGGCTCGATCGGAAAGACGCGAGCGGTGACGCGGTTGCCCCCGGCGGTTTCCATGAGCACCGGATCGACGTTGGGGCGACGGTGGATGTAGCGCTCGTAGGTCCGTTGGCCGCGGCTGCGCTCGACGACCTCGCCCTCCATCCAGCGATCCCCCACGCGCATCGCCAGTCGCGACAGGCTCGCGCCGGGCGGCAGCTCGAGGGCAAAGCGCCCTTCCCTGCGACGGGCCTCGGGGTTGTCGAAGACCAGGCGCAGCTCGGTCAGTGCGACGGGATCGGCGACGACGACCGAGCCGGTGACGGCGACGAGCGCGAGGCCGGTGCCGTCGGACGCGGTCAGCTCCATCGGGACCGTCGCCGACAGCGGCGATGCCCACTGCACGTCGAGCTGGGGCGGGACCGCGGGATGATGAACCGCCGCTGCGGCCAGCGTCGGCGTCGGCCCGTCCTCTCGCATCGTCGCCGCCGACCCGGGCAACCGCTGACAACCCCCGGCGACCGCGAGGCCCGCGAGGACGTAAAACACCACCCGTCCGACGACCGACGACCGACCCATGACCACTCCCTTGGCGTGCGGGCGGTCTGACAACCGGCCGCACGGAAGGTTCCCGGATCGCGTGACCGTGCGCGCTACATCTCGTAAGCGCCACCGTAGTAGCCGCAGCGCTCCTGCGCGCGCTCGTCCTTGGCGAGCTCGACCACGCCCACGGCCGGGGCGGAGATCGGCTGGAGCCAAGCCGGACGCCCCTCGGCGACCATGTCCTTGGACGCCGCGAGTCGCTCGCGCCACGACTCGTCGGTCATCCGATCGGCCGCGGCGACGAAGAACTCGCGGTAGCCCAGCACCGCGCCGCGGGCGACCTGCCAGCCGTCGGGCGTCGGGATCACCGCGTAGATCAGCTCCGGGTGCGACACGCCGACCTCGAGGGCCTGGCCGCGGAACGTGAACACGTCGGCGATCACGGCCATGTCGTCGTTGCCCTCCCCGAGCTCGAAGGCATCGGCGAGCGTCAGCAGCACGTGCTCGGCGTAGCCTCCGACCGTCGCGAGCTCGGTCAGCTCGTCCTCGGTCCAGCGATGACCCTGGGCCTGCAGCTTCGACCACGCGATGAGCTTGGCGAGGAACTCGTCGAGGGCCTTGGTCTTTTCGGCCGTGGGGTGAAACGGCGTGTCCCACTCGCTCTCGCCTTCGGGACGCACGTCGACGATGCCTGCGGCATCGAGCTTGGCCTGGAAGTCGGCGATCATCGTGCGCAGGCCGGCGTAGGTCTCGGTGGCGGGCTCCACGAACGTGTACGGCGGCACCTGATCCTCGGCGTCGCACTCGGCGCCCATCTGGTAGGCGTACAGCAGCGTGTCGTGGCGCAGCATCGCCCAGCCGCCGGCGAAGCTGCCGAGCATGCGCAGCTGAAATGCCTCGCCATCGAAGTAAAGAGGATCGGTGGCGAAGAGGGCGTCGAGGCTCGACAGCGTGCGGTGGTACGCATCGCCGCGCGCCGGGGCAGCCGCGAGCTCGCGCGCGCCCTGATCGAGCGCCGCCGCGAGCTTGGGGCCCGCCTCCGGATCGGACGCGGCGACGATCGAGCGCGCGGGCGCATGGCCGAGTGCGGCGGCGGCTCCGGCGGCGCCCATCGCCGTCGCGACGATCGGCTCGTCGCCCGCCTGCAGGTCGCGGACGATCGGCAGCATTGACGACATCGCGAGCGTGTCGCCGAAGACGCGCTGGCCGATCGGCTGCACGACCGGGCCGGCGTCGACGACGGGGTGCGCCGGGAAGGTACGCCACGCGGCCACGATGCTCTCGCGTCGCGTGCCGTCGACGGCTTCGTCGAGCGTCTTGGCCTTGGCGTCGGCCCGGGCCTTGGCCGCGTCGGCGAGCCCACGGGTCGGCGGCTGGCCCACCACGAACGAGGTGATCTCGAGGACCTGCTCGAAGGCGGCGCGCGCCTTCGGATCGGCCTCGTAGCTGAGCGTCAGCGCGCTCAGCAGGTCCGGACGCGCGTCCTCGCCGTCGATGGGAAACGACGACATGCCCAACACGCTCATCGCCCGGAAGTAGCGCTGCAGGATCCCCGAGCCGGTGTAGTGGCCGCGGGGCTTGGTCTGCGTGAGATCGAGCTTCATTCCCCAGTCGTCGAAGGTCTGGGTGCGATCGGCGGCCTGGATCTGCGCGACGCGACGCTCCACGTCGGCGCGGATCGAGGTGGGCAGCGTGGTGGTGGGCGGCGCCGGTGGCTTGGGCTGCTTGGCCGCTTCGGCGGCGAGCTCGGCCGCGTACTCGGGGTCGTCCTCCCACGGATTGCGCACGGCGACTTCGTCGGCCGCGTCGCCCTTGGCCGGGCGCTCGAGCAAGGCGAGCGCCGTGCCCCAGTAGATCGCCGCGGCCTTGGCGGCCTTCTTGGCGTCGGGCGACTTGGCCTTGGCGCGCATGTCCTCGGCCGCGGTCATGAACGCGACCAACGCGGTGCGCAGCCGCGGCACGAGGTGCTCGCGCTCGGTCCGACGCAGCACCACGTCGAAGTACTGATGGGTCAGATCGATCGCGAGGTCGGCGGTCACGTACGAAGGAAAGCGGACGTAGTCGTTGCGCTCGTAGACCTGAAACAGGTGCTTGGCCCGACGGGCAGTGCGGGCCGCCGCCTTCGACTGCCCGGGCTGCGGCATCGCCTGGGGCGCGATGAAAAAGCCGTGGTCGGCGAGGAGCTGGCGATGGCGTGCGTCGAGCGTGGGCAGGCGATCGAGATTCTCGATCGTCTCGAGCGTGGGCGGGGCGGCGTCGGCCGGCAGGATCTTGGCGATGCCCTCGGGCAGGCCACGGTCGGACTTCGGCGCGGGGGGCGAGGCGTCGGCGATTGGCGGCGAGGCCGGTTGTTCGGGCGTGGTGGGCTCGACGGGACCACGCTGACAGCCCGCGAGCAGCACGGACGAGGTCAGCAGGGACAGGGCCAGGAGGGTCTGCATCGTGGGCATGGGTGTCAGCTCGGGGCGGAGTCCAGGCCCCGCAGCAGCGCGGCCGGAGGTTCGGTGGTGCCTTGCCACAGCACGTCGTCGACGCGGTAGCCGAAGTCGTTCCAGCGGTAGCGGGCCACGCGACGGCGCGTGGGTCCGAGACGCTCGGACACCACGATCGTGCCCGGAGCGTCCGGGTCGACGCGCAATGCCTCGAAGCGGCCGGCCAGTCGCGTGCCGCGCCACGCCGGTACACACTGTCCTTGCTCGACGCCGTACACGTGCAGGCGGTTGTCGAGCTTGTCGTCGAACTTGGCACGCTTGCGCAGCGCGACGAGGATCTCGACGTGGCCGTCGCCGTCGACGTCGTCGGTCCAAAGGCCCCACGCGCCGACGAGGCGGTCACAGGCGATCGAGCGCGCGGGGCCTTCGGCGGGCGACCACCAAAGCTGTGCGGCGTCGGGACCCGCGTGCAAACGCAGGGTGCCGCCGTCGAACGGGCGCGCCGCGATCACGGACCCCTGCGGCGTGGGCTCGGCTTCGACCCTCGTCGCGTCGTTCGGGGACGGGGCGACCGCCTGCGGCGCGACGTCTCGACACGCGGCGACCGCGAGGCAGGCGGCGGCGGCGAGCATGGCGAGGCGGGTCTTCACGGACGGTCGGGCTCGAACGGGCGAGCGCCGACATCTTATTCCACCGCCGGGACGGGATCGTCGTCGGGCCGCAGCACGTACCAGTGCGTCGGCAGGTCCGGCAGCGTGATCGGGTGCCAGCCGTCCTCGGACACCGTCCGCACGATCGCAGGGACGTCGTCCGGGGCGTCGGGTGCGACGATCCGCGGCTCCACGCGAAGGCGCGCGTGGTCGGAGCGCACCCACACCGTGCCGCGCACGGGCTCGGCGCGCAGAGGCGCGGATGCGACCGGGTCCGGCGGGTGCGCGCGGGCCACGACCGTCAGCAAGATCTCGCGGGCGCGTGGCAGCGGCGCGTCGTCGAGCGCGACGATCCCCACGGCCGCCTTCGCGGTCTCGATGCGCGTGCGCAGGCTCGACAGGTCGACCTCTCGTCCGCCGATCCAACCTTGGGCGACCTGCGTGCGTGCCGTGTCGATCGTCTGCACGCCGGCGCCGAAGTCACGACGGATCTCGCCGGTGTCCGACGTGATCGCATCGCCGTCGAGCGGGACGTCGAGCGCGTCGGTGACCGGCGTGGCCCCGGGCTCGGCGTACGCCCGGTCCCACGAGAGCGCCGGATCGTCGGGGAGCGCGACGACCACCCGCGAGCGCTCCGCGAGCATCCGCAGCGCGGGGCTCGTGCCCGCCGACCGCTCGGTCGAAAACAACGCGTCGGCCTCGAGGTCGAGCACGTACGTCTGCTGCGCCGGCGCGATGTCGCCGCGGCGGTAGGCGAGCGCGGCCAGGGGCATCATCGCCATCGTCGCCGGGTCCGCGAAGCTCGAGTACTGCGCGAGCATGCGCGTGGGCGCAACGGGCTCGTGCGACAGGTACGCGAAGAGCATCGGCGCATCCCAGCCTTGCAGCGACGCGACCGCGGCGACCCACGCCGGTCCGACGAACCGATCCCACGCCGGGATCGGGATGTTCCACTCGGTCATCGTCGCGGGCTTGCCGGCTACCTGGGCGCCCGCGGCCCACGACAGAAAGTGCGGCGTCGTGCGGGGGTCGGTCGACAGCGCCTCGCCCTCGCCGTAGGCGTGCACGTCGACCACGTCGCCGAGGGCGAGCGAGGGCAGCACGTACGCCCCCCCACCCCACACGCTCGAGGTCGCCACGAGTCCTCGATACCCGTCGGCGCGCAGACGATCGATGGCGCCCGTGAACAACCGCGCTTCGAGCTCGGCCGCGAACCGCTTGCCCGCGCCGAGGGCCCACGGCTGGGCGAGCTCCGACGTGGTGCCCCCGTGCGCGCGCGCGAAGGCGTCGGCGGCCGCCTCGTACCGGGCGCGGTGTCCGGGGCCGTCGAGCACCCGCCGGCCGAAGTGCACCGTCAGATCGTTTTCGTTGGTGACGAGCACCGCGACCACACCCGGCTCGTCGCGGTAGCGTCGACCGGTGTGGGGGTTTTCGTGGTCGAGATACGTGGCGGCGTGGTCGGCCATGCGCGAGCCGATCGACGGGTTGACGAACGCGAAGCCCTTGCCCTGCCGTGGCTGCTCGTTGTCGACGAGCTCGCCGTAGTCGGTGATGCCGTCCGCGGCCGAGAACTCCCGTCCCACGTGCAGGTCGAGCCACACGTAGATGCCCTGCTGCAGCAGGCAGTGCACCCACCAATCCAGCCGCGCCATCGCGTCGGGATCGAGCACCAGCGTCGACGGGGCGTCGCGGCCGAACACGTTGGGCTGCACCCAGCCCGAGTCCTGGTGGTGGATCCGCACGAGGTTGAAGCCGAAGGCGGCCAGCCGCTGCGCCTGCGCTCGCACGGCGTCCGGGGTCCCGGAAAACAGCGCGTGCGCCGACAGGTTCGTGCCCCAAAAACGAGCGTCCGTGCCGTCGGCGAACTGCAGCG
This sequence comes from uncultured Pseudomonadota bacterium, assembly GCA_937896535.1. Lineage (GTDB taxonomy): Bacteria > Myxococcota_A > Polyangia > Nannocystales > Nannocystaceae > CALBMM01. The sequence goes on along the minus strand of CALBMM010000089.1, from coordinate 6,593 downwards.
CATCGCCGACCGCACGCACGCGCCCGTGTCGACCCGCGGGTCGGTCACCCTCGTTGAGCCACGACAGGTCGACGGCCGCGCGATCCCACGCCAGCGTCGCGGGCCAGTAGGTGGGCACGAGCGGGTCGTAGCGGGGATCGGGTGACGCGTGGGGCGAGACGTCGGTGTGGGTGACGTGGGGCGGCGCCTCGTCGCGGCTCGCCCGGCCGCACCCCGCGACGAGCCCGACGGCGACGGTCAGAGCCCACCCGCGCACCGGCGCAGTAGAGCACGGCGCGCGCGCCCAGGTCACGCGCAGCACGTGCGACGGCGGCAGGAAGTCCCGCGATGCGGACGGGAGGGCGATCGGCGCGGACGAACGCGCTACCCTGCCGCCTCCCATGCCGGCGCGCATCTACGACGACCTCGTCGATTGGTACACCCTGCTGACGCCGCCGGGCGACTACGCCGAGGAGGCCGCGTGGTACCAGGCGCGGATCCTCGAGCACGCGCGGCGCGAGGTGAACACGGTGCTCGAGCTGGGCGCGGGCGTCGGCGCGAACGCGACGTTCCTGCGCGAGCGCTTCGCGATGGAGCTGGTGGACTTGTCCGAGCCGATGCTGCGGCACTGCCGTCAGCTCGCCCCCGGGGTACCCACGCACGTCGGCGACATGCGAACGGTGCGGCTGGGTCGAACGTTCGATGCCGTGTTCGTGCACGACGCCGCCAGCTACATGCTGACCGCCGACGACGTGCACGCGCTGGCCCGAACCGTGGCGATCCACCTCGCGCCCGGCGGCGTGGCGCTGCTGTGTCCGGACGATCTGCGCGAGAACTTCGAGCCGGGCACCGAGGACGGCGGCAGCGACGGACCCGACGGTCGAGGGGTGCGCTACCTGGCGTGGAGCCACGCCGGCCCCGACGACACGGTGATCACCGACTACGCGATCATGCTGCGCGAGGCTGACGGCTCCGTGCGGGTCGAGCACGATCGCGACGTCACGGGGGCGCTACCGGGCGCCGTGTGGCGGCAGGCGCTGCGCGAGGCGGGCCTGTCGGCCGAACGCATCGCGCTCGAGCACTCGGAGGTGGCCGACGACACCCACCACGTGTTCGTGGCCATCAAGCCGGTCTAGCCGTCGCCACGTCGGCGCGTGCAACTTCCGTCTGAGGAAGCACGGCCTCGTTTTCTCGTTGGTTTTGTTCCGTTCTTGCTGACGCGGACGTTCCGTAGTGTTGCCGGGCGGCGGGGAGCGGCGAGTGAGCCATCGCCGCGCCGCGATCACCGGGCGAGGGGGTACGTCAGCCACGCGGCGTCGCCGTACGGCGCGTCTTCGTCCGCACACCAGCTCACGTAGACGTTGGTCCCGTCCGTGGTCGCGGCAGCGTTGAACCCGGAGGCTTCGGGGGACACGAACGTCTCCAGCCACTGCTCGGTGCCGGCGCCGTCGTGGGCGAAGGTCAGGCCTTCGCCGTTCGCGCCGCGACCGACACCGAGGATACCGCCGCCAGGTCGTGGGACGATCGCGTGGATCTGCTCGAGCTGCCGACGCGACGCACCGATGTCGACGGTCTGGCTCCACGCCTCGTCCCCGTCGGCCGTCAACTTGCGCAGGACCGCGGTCGTGACCCCGCCGGCGGTGTACGTGGCGTACGCGACGATCGGACTGCCGTCGACATCGAGGGCGAGCCCACCGAAGCGGACGAGCGCTACGCCTTTTGCGACGTCCTGGTCCTCCCACTGCAGCATGCGGTCGCTGCCGTACTTGCGCAGGACGACGCCATCGAACGAGCTCGCGGCCCCGGCGGCGTACACGTTGCCCGCAGGGTCTGCCTCGACTTGGTCGATGTGCTCGTGAAACTCGGGCGCGCTCCACAGCTCGCTGCCGTCGTCGACGGCGTAGGCGACCGGACTCTCGCCGATGACGGCGACCACTTCGTCGCCCACGAGCTCGACGTCCGTCGCCGCCCCGACCGCGTCGATCTGCGCCTGCCAGACGAGGTCGCCGGTTGCGGAGATCCGGTGCAGCGACGGCGTCGCAAAGATCCCGCCGTCGAAGTCCCCGGCGACGACGAACCCGCCGTCGCGCATGCGCTCGAACGCATGCGCCCGGACGCCGTGAAGGCCGAGAGCCACTTCGGTCGTCTCCCCCGTCGCGGGGTCGACCTCGACGACGATCGGATCGTAGTCGTCGCTGCCGTCCCCCGGTGGACGACCGGGTCTCGGTGCGAGCGTGACGGTATGGAGCCCGACGAGCCCGTTGCCGGCATCGAGCTGAACGAGACATTCGACCGTGCTCTCTTCGCCCCCGGTGGTGTCCGAGGTGGTCCCGGTGTCGTCGCCGACGCTCGTGGTGGACGTGGTGGACGTGGTGGACGTGGCGACCCCGTCGTCGGATCCGGTCGAGCTCGCCGACGTTGACGTCGTGGAGGTCGAGCTTTCCGTCGCGAGGCCGGTGTCACCCTCGGGCGAGCCGCACGCGAAGGGGATCGCGAACACGAGCACGCTCGCGCCACGAAACACGCGCCCATCCACATCGAAGATCCAACCCAACGATGAGACAGTAGCACACTCCAACGGCGCCGCAACGGCCCCCACGTGTTCGGGCGGCCCTGGATGCCTGCGCCACGGCCGAGAACTAGCGGCCTTCGAACAGACCGTCGCCGGCCGCGATCACGAAGCCCTCGGGGCTCTTCCACACCACGGCGGACGTGTTCGGATCGACCTTGGGCAGCTCGGTGCCGACGGGCTCTTCGTGGGCCGCGTGGTACTCGTAGCCGTCCTCGGCGGTGACCGTGAGCTTCAGGCGCGAGTACTGCATGTTCTTGCGCTGCTCGTTCTCGATGGTCGCCGACGTGACCGTGCCGGTCATGCGCGTGCCCTGCTGGATGCGGGGCAGCAGGCGGTTGGCGTGCTTGATCCGGCGGCCGACGAACCAGGCTCCGAACGCACCGATGAGCACCGCGAACACGCCGATCGACAGCCAGAACAGCGGCCAAAAGCGCATCGGCGTGCCGCTGCGCCGGCCGACGACGACCACGTCGTCGAGCTCGGCGAACGAGATGAAGCCCACGTCGGCGTAGGTGGAACCGAGCATCGCGATCGTGATGAGCAGCTGGACCGCGAGGAACGAGACGACCGAGAGCACGATCCCCTTGCGGACGCGTCCCTTCAGGAAGGCAGTGGCTTGCTCGGCGGTCTCGATCTGAACGTTCACGCAATATCTCCACCGGAGGAGACGAATCCCGCAACCCCGGGTTGCACCTCGGCGGAAGGAGCGATCATGCGCCGCGGATCCGCGCGAGCACGGCGTGGGCGGTGCTCGACAGGCCCTCGGGATCGAGCGCGGCTTCGAGCCGGCGCTGGGCCGCGGCGAGTCTCGCCGCGTGCACCCGGGCGTCGCTGGGCAGGTCGTGCCAGGCCGGGTGACTGCGCACGCCGTCGTCGAGCCCCCGGGGCCGCCACGCGGCCACGACCTGTTCCACCAACTCGTCGCGATCGTCGGTCATGCGAGCTCCGCCTCCAGGTCGACGCCCGCCTTGCGCAGGCACTGCGCGAGCAGCTTGCGGGCGCGACCGAAGTTTTGCAGGAAGGTGTTGAGCTTCATCCCCGCCTCCGCCGCGAGGTCGCGATCGGGATGGGCGGGACCGGCTCGCAATCGCAAGGCCAGCACGAGCGCGGGCTTGCGGGGCAGCTTGTCGCGGCACGCCGCGATGACGCGGCGCAGCAGGGGATCGGGCTCGGTGGGCACATCGCGCGGCCCCAGCTCGGCGACGCGATCGGCGGCGAGCTCGTCGACGAGTTGCGGCCGCACGCCCTGACGGCGCAGCTCGCTGACGGCGAGGTTGCGACCGACGCGGACCGCGAACCGCAGCAACGCATCGGGCCGGCCGTCGGGCTCGATGCGCGGGGCGAGCTGCCACACGCGCAGCAGGCACTCCTGCAGCACTGCCTCCACGTCGACGTGCGCGGCGAAGCGCAGCAAGCTGCCGCGCACACGCGCCTCGGCGCCGGCAACCCAGCGCCCGAAGGCGTCTGGGTCACCGGCGGCGATGGCCGGCAAGTATGCGTCGAGCTCGCTCACTTGCTCAGGGAGATCAGCGTATCGCCGATCGTGATCAGCACCGGATCGGCGCCGCTGGAGGGGGTCGTCGACAGCTCCACCGCGATGCGCAGGACCGTCCCCGCGCGCAGGCGTCCCGGGCGCGTGGTCTGCTCGACGCGCAGGGTCGCAACGAGCGTCTCCCCGCCGGCGAACATCACCGTGATGCTGCCGTCGTGGGTCCACCCCGCGTCGGCCGTCAGCGTGACCTCGACGATCCACCGACCGTCGCGCCACGAGACGATGCGGCCCGTCCACCGCCGACCGGTGATCGCACCGGCGCGGGTCATGGTCGGCGATTGCTCGCGTGAGACCTTCTCGGCATCACGGGGCGCACCGCCTTCGTCCTGCATCGGCTCCGGTTCGGGGGCGGCCGCGTAGGCCTCTTCGCGCAGCTCGCTGACCTCTTCGTCCGCGAGCATGCCGTCGAAGTCGTCGTCGGCCCGTTCGGCCGGCGGCGCAGGCGGAGCCGCGCGACCACCGGCCGAGCCCGGGCGCGTGTCGGCCTCGGCCTTGCCCCTTTTTTTGAACAACCCCCCGATCTCGGCCAAGCGACGCCGCGGTGCGGACGGCTTGGCGGTCGGTGCGGGGGCGGCCGGCGGCGGCGGCAGCATCGAGGCCATCGACTGCATCGGCAACGGCGCGCCCGCCGGCATGCCCAGGCCGAGCGAGGCCCCCCGCAGCCCGAGCCCTTCCACGGACATCCCGTGCGGGAGCATCTGCGGCATGGTCTCGCGCCGCGAGGGATCGCGCGGGTCCACCGTCGCTTCCTCGGTGATCGCGATCCACGAGGTCAGGCGCGTCGAGATCTGAAACTGCAGGCCGAGCTGCTCGATCTGCGGATCCACCTCGCGCGCCCCGGAGGCCCGACGCAGCTCGAGGTCCTCGACCTGCTCGCGGCCGTACAGCGCCGCGACCGAGGGCCGACCTTCGCCGCACGACATGCGCGGCACGTGCAGCTGCGAGGACCACTGGCCGTGCTCGGTGCGACCGATGACGCGCAGCGTGCCGCCCTTGGGCCGCAGCTTGGCGCCGATGAGCGCCGGTGCCCCCGCGAACAGGTCCGGCAGGTGGACCGGTGCGTGCTCGAGCAGCGCGTCGCCTTCGAGACGGACGTCGACGACGACCGGCGCGGTCGTCCGGGCGCACAGCCGTCGGGCGGCACGCTCGGGGTCCTCTCCGATCCCGCAGATCACCTCCAGCCCCGCCCCCGCGCGCGCGACCGGGGTGGTCAGCGAGCGATTGACCGACGAGCCGATGCCGACCGTGTGCACCCGACACCCGCGAGGCCGTCGCTGCAGCACCTCGGCGACGATCTCGGCCTCGAAGCCGATCAGGCCGTCGGTGATCACCACGACCTGTCGCTGCGCCTCGGCGCGCAGGCCCGACAGCGCCTCGATGATCCCGGTGCGCATCTCGGTGCCGCCACCGGCCGACAGCGATTGCACCCACGCGATCGCCTTGCGCTTGTGGTCCGCCGACATCGACTGCGCGCCGCGGTGCCAGCGGCGGACGGCCGACGAGAACTCGATGAGCTCGAGCGTGTCGTGCTCGCCGAGAGTGTCGATGAGGGCACAGGTGACGTGCTTGGCCTGGGCGAGCGGCTCGCCGTGCATGGATCCGCTCGTGTCGAGCAGGACGATCAGGTCGCGCGCCACCGTGCGCGCGGCGATCGCGGGCGGCACGAGCGTGAGCAGGCCGAACGCGAAGTCCGAGGCACCATGACCGGCCTCGGGGCGGGCCACGTCGAGCGCGACGCCGATCTCCGCCTCGGCCACCGCCCAGCGGACCACGAGATCGCGGTCGAGGGCCGCAGTGTCGTCGCCCAGCTCGACCTCGTGCTTGCCGCCGGTGTGCGACAGCGCGAGCGTGTGCGAGGGCGAGCGCGGGCGCGTGCCCTCGGCGAGGGGCTCGGCGATCGTCAGCGTCATGTGCACGCGCGGGGTCGTAGGCGCGTCGGCCACGTCGACGGACACGTTGGCCGCATCGCCCACGCGGCCGGGCGCGCCCAAGTAGCGCGGCGCGACCACGGTGGGAAAGCGCCACTCCCAGCCACCACGCGTCGCGGCGGCATCGGTGATCCAGCGCAAGCGCTGGTCGACGAGCAACGTGACGACGACGGTCTGCCCGGGCGGGATGTTCCCGACTTCCTGGGTGAACAGGCTCGAGCGTTCCTGATCGAGGATCGCGGCGGTGCGACCGGTCGCGATCGCCTCCTCGAAGCGCTCGCGGGCGCGGGCCTTGCGATCGACCTCGCCGCGGACGAGCTTGTCGCCGATGCGGAACGAAAAGCCCGCCACCGCGCCGTCGCTGGGCAGCGGCACCTGGTAGGTCACGCGCAGCGGCTCCGCATACGGATTGCGGAACGATTGCTGGACCGTGATGCGGCCGTAACCGCCGCGGACCTCGCCCGACAGCTCGGTCGCGAGCAACGGCAAGGTGCGCCCGTCGACGGACACGAGCGTGCCGCCGGACGAAGACGAGGAGGACACGGGCATGGAGTGAGTGCAG
>CALBMM010000088.1 GCA_937896535.1 uncultured Pseudomonadota bacterium | reverse complement strand
AGGTGCGCTTTGGGATTGCGACGATGCGCGCTACGCCGAGCACACCGTGGATCCGGGAGATCCACCATCCGTACCCCCTACCGTGGAGTGGGAGTTCGAGGATCTTTCCGTCGGGGAGTTCCTCTACGAGATCGGCCTTCGCAATGGAGACAAGAACGCGGAGGTATGGGCCTTCGACTCCAGTAGTGGCTTCCCACTCACGAGCCCGTTCGCGCTCGACACGATCGACGGCATGTTCGACGCTCTCAATACCCTCGCGAGCTATCCCGACATCGCCATCCGGGTCGAGCGGGACAAGACGGCGAGCGGCTATCATGTCGTCGAGATCTCGCAGATCGACTGCGGCGTTGACACGGACCGCGACGGGATCAACGACAGCGTCCGCTGTCAGAACCCGTGAGAGACATCAGAAGTCGAGGAACTCCAGCACCGGCAGGCCGTCCGCGCTCTCGGTCAGCCCCACCGAGCGGATCGGCGAGTTGCCCCAGTACTGCGAGCCCTCGCGGACGTTGAGCCGCTCGGCGCCGAACGTGATCTCGTTTTCGGGGTCGGCCGGGTCGGTGATCGAGACCTCGAGCGAGGCGTCGACCGTGATGTTCTCGATCCAGGCGATGGTATCGCCGTGGCCGAGGGGGAACTCGCCGTTGGGCGCAGCGCTCGGGGAGCCGCTTCCGCCACCGTCTCGCCTTCGCCCGCGAGCAACAGTCCGCTGCCGACGACGGCGATCGGCTCGTTGGGAAAGATGATCCCGTCGGGCGGCACCGAGGCCAGGGTGGGGGCCAGGCTCTCGTGGACGTCGAGCGTGGTGTCGACGCTCGAGGATCGGTACAGCGTCCCGTCGACGGCACTGCGGACTTCCACGGTCGCCGTGCCGGAAAAGCTCGCCCCCTCGCCACCGAGGTCGGCGATCGTGTCGGCCGACAAGCCGACTTCCAATCGGTCGAAGTCGACGAACTTCGCGGGCAGCAGCAAGTCCACGTCGCGCACGGTGCCCACCAACGTGGTGACCTCGCCGACCAGGCGCAGGCCCGAGGTGCCCCACGGGTCGTCGACAAAGGAGTCGCCGGTGACGATGAGGCGCGTGCCGGGCAGTACGTCGCGCGGGCCCACCTCGCCCAGCGACAGGTCGACGAGTGCGGTGTCGATCGTTCTCGGCTCGAACTGCGTGCACGTGGACGCGGCTCCGAGAAGGAGCACGCACGCGCAAGCTGCAGCCGATCGGCGCATGGCGACAGTGTACGAGACCCGCCGCTGCGCTCGAAAGGCGGCTGAATTTGCTCCCGGAGGGCGTCCCACGAAGTCGCCGGCGGGCGCGCTCGTCGTCCTACTGGAACGTGTCGACGCGCAGGCGACCCTTGCCCTCGGCCTTGCGGTCGGCGGCACGAGCCTGCGCCAGGCCCGACGTTCGCAGCACCCACATGCGCCGCACGGCCACGACCTCGTCGTTTTCGCGCGCGTAGACCTGAATGAGGTTGTTGCCCGGCGTGAGTGGGACGTCGGCGGCGAACTCGAGGTCGCCGGCGCTGGGGTCGGTCGCAGCCTGGTAAAAGACCTTCTCCTGGTCGCCGAACAGGTCGCGGGACGGGTTGACCACGGTCACGTAGACGTCGCGCACCGCCTGGTTGTCGGTGATCTTGCCCGAGATCGAGATCGACTCCTGGTCGGTCTGCGTCACGGTGCCCATCAGCGTCACCTGCGGCGGCGAGACCACGAGGGCGGGGTGGACCGCGTCCGGCGTCGGCTTGCCCGAGCTCTTGGAGACGTCGGCCTTCTTCACGAAGGCGCTGCCGCCGTCGGCGGTGTCGACGCGGTACCAGTCGCCGGCCTCGCCGCTGACCTTGAATCTCGCGCCGGCGTCGGCCTTGGCCACGACCATGTCGGCGGTCAGCGGGCTCGCGTACAGGTCGACCGCGCCGGCCGCCTCCAGCGTCCCCGAAGCCCCGTCGATCGGCAGGCCTTCCTCGCGGATCGGGATCACGATCTTCTCGGACACGGACTCGTGGACCTTGCCGTCCGAGACGCGCAGCTGCAGCTTGGCGTTGCCCTCCTGCGGACGGCGCTTGATCTCGATGTCGAGGTCGACGGTGCGAGTCTCGCCCGGCGCGAGCTTCTTGAGCTGCTCGCGACCGCTGTGCAGGAACACGGCCTCACCCGACAGATTGCGCAGGTTCACCCACGTGTCGAGCGCCGTGCCCTCGCCCGTGTTCGACACGAAGACGCGCAGCTTGACCCGCTCGCCGGCCTGCAGGGCGCCGTCGCCGTTGCCGTCGACGTTCTTGCTCTTCGGGTCGCGGTCGATCACCTGGTAGCCGTAGGCGAACTGCGGCCGCGGCAGGCCCTCGGCGCTGATGTCGATCGAGCGATCGGACCCCTTGGCGATCTTGGCGCCGTACTGCTCGAAGAAGAGGAAGTCGATGCGGTCGGTCCGCGAAATCTCGTGTTCGCCGACGGACAGCTTGAGCGAGACGTCGCGGCTGGCGCCCGGGTCCAGGCGCCCGAACAGCAGCTCGCGCTCGTCGAAGTAGCGGTAGTCGCTGTCGGTGATCGCGCGAACCTGGTAGGCGGGCGCATCGCCCTCGTTGGTGACCGTGACGGTGACCGTGCCGCGCTCGCCCCCCTTGATCACGTCGCCGGGCTTGTCGCTCTTGACCGAGACGCGCAGCTTGGCGGCCCCCGAGGTGGGCTTGGGACCAGGGGCCCAGTCGACGCCACGCACGGCGAGGCTGTCGCGGATCCGGTGGTTTTCTTCCTCGCGCTCGGCCTGGACGAAGTCGCCCATCTTCGCGAGCAGCTCTTCGCGGTCCGAGGACGGGGCCCAGAGGATGAGGTCGCGGGCGATCCGGACCTCCGGGTCGTCGAGCAGCATCTTGGTGCGTGCGTCGTCGTCGGCGGGCTTGTCGTCGTCCGACAGCGGCGTCTGCTGGCTCTTCTTCTCGATCGTCTTTTCGAGGCGCGCCTCGTCGTCGTCGCCGTCCTCCAAGGGGGTCTCGCCCGGCTCCAGCGAGCCCTGGTCGAGGAAGAACAGCGGGCCGTGGGCGACCTTTTGCGCCTTGGCCGAGTCCGACTCCAGGTGCGAGCTCAGCGACTCTTCGCGCAGCATGTCGAATCGCTCGCGGCCGAAGTAGGAGACGTGGTCTTCACCGACCCACACGGGGATCGTCTCGAGGTCGGGGCTGACCCCCACCGACTGGATCGACACGTCGCCGGGGGTCAGGTACTGCGCGATCGTGAGCTTGAGCGCCAGCTCCTTGTCGGCGACCTTGCGCTCGTGCAGCACCTGCACCGATCCCTTGCCGAAGCTACGGCGCCCGACGAGCACCGCACGGCCCTGGTTGCGGAGCGCCCCCGCGACGATCTCGGAAGCGCTGGCCGAGCCCTGGTCGATGAGGACCACGAGCGGCAGGTTCGGGAAGTCGTAGCGACTGTCGGCGCGGTTTTCTTCGCGCGGCGAGCTCACCCCCACCGTCGAGACGATGGTGCCGGCGGTCAAGAACGCGTCGGCGACCTCCACGGCGGCGTTGAGCAGACCGCCCGGGTTGTCGCGCAGGTCCAAGATCACGCCCTCGACGCCCTGCTTGTCGAACTCGTCGAGCTTGGCCCGCAGCTCCTTGCCCGTGGTCTGGGAGAAGTTGCGGGGGATCTGCACGAGGCCGACCTTGTGCAGCTTGCCCGCGGCATCGCGCTCCGAGAGCACGTCGCCGATCACGGAGTCGAGCGTGATCTCGGCGCGCGTGATGTCGAGCTTTTTGGGACGCTCGAAGCCGGGTCGCATCACGTGCAGGGTGACCGTGGTACCGGGGGCTCCGCGCAGTCGTCCGACCGCCTCGTTGAGCGTCATCGTCACGGTCGACTCGGCCTCGATCTGCACGATCTTGTCGCCCGGTCGCATGTCGACCTGCGAGGCAGGGTTGCCCTCGATGACCCGGATGACCGTGATCGAGCCGTCGCGCATCCCGACCTCGATGCCCAGGCCGCCGAAGCTGCCCTTGGTGCTGGCTTTCATGTCCTCGAAGTCGTCGGGACGCAGCAGGTTGGTGTGCGGGTCGAGCGTGCCGAGGACGCCGGCCACGATCGCGTACTCGGCGGTCTCTTGCTCTTCTTCGGTGAGCGTGGTGTTGGCGTCGACGAAGCGGAAGACCTCGCGGACGTGCGGGCCGACGGCCCACAGCGCTTCCACGTCACCGAGTGCGAACTCCCGCGACGCCGTACCGACGCGCACGCGCACTCGCTTGCCACCGGCGATCGGCTCGACGAGCACCTCGGCGATGTTCTGCTCGAGCGCCTCGAGGGCGGCGAGCGTCATCGCTTTCGGGTCGATGCGGTCGGGGTCGACGTAGTACTTGGAGACGTTCCACAGTGCCCAGTCGAGGATCCGCAGCTCGGTGGCGTCGTGCGAGGGCACGAGGCGGGTGTGCTTGCGGGGATCGGCACGCTGGGCCTGGGCCTGGGTGTCGCCGAGGGCGGTCAAGCCCAGGGCGGCGAGCAGTGACCCGACGACGATGACCGGGGTGGAGGGTTTGCCACGTCGTCGCGCGTCACGAGGGCCGAAAAACGTCACCTTCGTACAATAGCCGCCCGATCCGGCCCCGGCCACCAAAGTGGGTCCTGTCGTGCCCGCAGCGGCGCAGCAGGTCGGATCCCGCGGGTTGCGCCGTAACTTTTCGGGACCTGGCGTCGGTTTTGTGGGGCCATTGGGAGCGCCGAAGGCAAGAGAATGCAGGTGAGCGTAAACTCCGCCGACGTGGCGAAACCTTCCGCCGGCAGCCGGGTCGTCCGCGACGCCCAATCCGAGACCACCGAGCCCCGGTCCAAGGCCGATCGCGAGGCCGTGGACGCGGAGATCGTGGACGCGGACGCCAACGCGGTCGAGGGCGAGGTCGTGGAGGACGAGCCGGTCGAAGGTGAGGTCGTCGAGGTCGACGAGACCTCCGACCTGCAAGCCGACGGCGACGTCACCGACGACGAGCTCGACGAGATCGCCCGGGACCTCATCCGGACGCCCGCGGCGCCGATGGGTACCACGGCGCTGGCCAAGCGCGACCCGATGGCGGCCTACATGGCCGAGGCCAAGCGCTACCCGCTGCTGACACGCGAGCAGGAGCACGAGCTCGCGAAGCGATGGGTCGAGGACGGCGATCGCGATGCGGCCAAGCAGCTCATCACGTCGAACCTGCGCCTGGTCGTCAAGATCGCGCACGAGTACCGACGCGCGTACCAGAACCTGCTCGACCTCGTGCAGGAGGGCAACGTCGGTCTCGTCAAGGCGGTCGACAAGTTCGACCCGTACCGCGGCGTGAAGCTGTCGACCTACTCGGGTTGGTGGATCCGCGCGTACATCCTCAAGTACATCCTCAACAACTGGCGGCTGGTCAAAATCGGGACCACCCAGAACCAGCGCAAGTTGTTCTTCAACCTCCGCAAGCAACGCGACGCGTTGATGGCGGCCGGCATCGAGCCCACGCCCGAGCGCATCGCCAAGGAGCTCGACGTCTCGACGAAGGAAGTCGTGGAGATGGAGCGGCGCATGGCCGCGCCGGACATGTCGCTGGATGCCCCGCTGGGGACCGACGACGGCGACGGCACGCGCACGCGACTCGACCTGATCGAGGACGACTACGCCGACCCCGAGGACAACGTCGACTCCGCCCACTTCAAGGAGCTGCTGTCGGCCAAGCTGCAGACTTTCGGGGCAGGGCTGGAGGGACGCGAGCTCGAGATCTTCGAGGACCGGCTCATGTCCGACGAACCGGTCACGCTGCAGGACCTCGGCGACCGGTGGGGAGTCAGCCGCGAGCGCGCCCGCCAGATCGAAAAACGCATGGTGACGCGCCTTCGCGCCTACCTGCAGGCGGAGCTGGGCGAAGCGGTCCAGATCGCGCTAGGACACGATGGATGACCGGCCGACTGGTGCTGGTGGGGACGCCCCTCGGCAACCGTGACGACCTGTCTCCGCGGGCCCGCCAAGCCATCGTGGAGGCGGACGTGCTGTTGTGCGAGGACACCCGCAGCCCGCGGCGGTTGCTCGGCGAGGACGTGGAGCTGCCGGTCCGCGTCAGCTGCTTCGTGGCCAACGAGGACAAGCGGATCCGCGACGTGCTGCATCGGCTGTCGGCGGGGCAGGTGGTCGCGTACGTGTCCGAGGCGGGGATGCCGGTGTGGAGTGACCCGGGCCAAAAGCTCGTCGCCGCCGTGGTCGACGCCGGCTATCCCATCGACGTGATTCCCGGGCCCACCGCGGCCGCGACGGCGCTGTGCCACAGCGGGCTGCCGGCCGAAGGCGCACTGTTCGTGGGGTTCATCGCGCGCGACGGTCCGGCGCGTCGCGACGCGCTGCGGCGCATCGCCGAGCACGACGGCGCGTCGATCGTGTACGAGGCGGGCAACCGCACCGCGAAGCTGCTGTGCGACCTCGCCGATGCGTGCCCGGACGCGGCGTCGCGCCCGGCCGTGGTCACGCGCGAGCTGACCAAGCTCCACCAGCAGGTCCAGCACGGCACCGTGGCCGAGCTCGCGGCTTCGCTGGTGGAGGTACCGCCGCGTGGCGAGGTGACCGTGGTGGTCGGCCCCGCCGCCGCCCGCGACGCGCTCGATCCCGCCCAGGCCTCCGCCCGACGCACGCTCGAGATCATGCTCGACAAGGCGATGAAGCCCCGCGAGCGCGCCAAGGCTCTCGCCGAACAAACGGGCCTCGACGCCCGTGTGCTCTACAGCCTGCTCGGCCGCGAGTAGCGGCTCGGGGGACTCCACACTGGCCACACAATCCCTCGTGGACCGTGGACCCTGCAGACCAGATCGGCTCGATTGGCTGCGACGGCCGATCGACTGCTCACGCGAGTCATGGACTCGTCGATGCGGCGGGTTGCAGCTGTTCGATCTGCGATGCCAACGTCGAGGCGTGGTCGCGTAGCTGGTTCGCGTCGAGGGTCGAGGTCGTCGGTACGGAGCCCGCGAGCTCATCGACGAGCGCGAGCGCTCGCCCGCTCTCGAACCACTGCGCCGCGAGGTCGGCCCTCGCGTGGCGGATGACGTCGGCGAACGCCGCGCTCTTCGTGAACCGCTCCTTGAGCGTGTTACCCACCCGCATCGCGCCACCGGGGCCCGAGCCCGATGGACGCCCGCCCCGCGGGGGCCCTCGCGGTCGGCCGAACTCGCCCTCGCCCTCAGGCGCGGCATTGCCGGGCGATCTCATGTCCATGCCGCTGATCGCGAGGTTCATGTCCCACGAGACGATGGTGAACTGGTCGTCACCAGCGTCGTACCACAACAAGAAATTGCGACCCGGTCCCGACATGTCGTCGAAGTTGTTGAGAAGCTCGTGCGTCGCGACGTAGCGAGCAAAGCTCGCGACGTCGACCCATTTGCCGAGCTCGGTATCGAACTCGGCGTCGCTGGCCTCGTCCAGAAACCGCAGCAACCCGATCACCGGTGCGAGGTCGAGAGTGCCGACGGCGCTGCGCTGTGAGAAGTCGTCGACGTATGCCGTGGCATCTTCGCCCTTGTAGCTGAACTCGTTGGTACTGCGAGACTTGTAGAGCGCGCCCGCGCCCTTGCCCAGACTCACGGCGTAGTTCTGGTCGGGATCCTCGACCACCAGCCGAGTCACGGCCTCCCCTCCGTTGACACGGAGGCGGACCCACGTGAAGCGCTGCGAGATCTGACCCGACTCGGCGATCAGCTGAAGGGCCAGCGCCTCGTTGAGATTGCTGCCACCACCGGTGGTGGGTCTCAGCGCGAGCCGCGTGCGCCCCTGGTAGCCGCGTCCGATGACGAACTCGTCGAATGCGAGCAAGAACGGCAGCGACGACGGGTCGTCGAACGACGCCGTCGACATCGGCCCCGGCCCGCCCGCCGCACCCGTGGGCATCCCGGCGGCCGGCGAAGGAGCGCCCTCGGGATTTGGTCCACCGGGCCCACCGCCGGGTCGGCCGCGGTGGCCACGTAGGCTCATGAGCGTCGAGTTGCCCTTGAGGCGGATACCGACCGACTCGAGGCGCGTGCCGTCGATCACGACGTCGGCCCGGATCCAGGTCTTGTCCCCCGAGGCCTGGTAGTCGCCGACCATCTTGTCGTACTCGACTTCGGAGACCGAGATCTCGATCGTGTGCTCTCGGCTGCGATCGAACAGCTCGACCTCGCCCTGGACGTCGTGCGTGATCGAGGGCGGCTCGAGGACCTCGCTCGAGAAAACGTACGGTCGGATCTGTACCGAGCCCAGCAGCCAGCCGACGAGCGCCAACACGACCGTCGACAGCGCGATGAGCGGGGCCTGCTGACGGACGCGCGCGGGGATGAGGCGGCGCCACCATCGGCGCCGCGGGGGGGGCCGCGTCGGCGTGGCATCCATACTAGATGTCGGTCTGGTCGTAGCCGCTGAGCACCGTGACACGTTGCCCCGCGTTGACCTCGGTGAGCGCGGCGACCAGCTCACGAGGCTTGATGCCGCTCTTCATCTGCACCGTGTAGAACAGCTCCAGCAGGGC
Organism: uncultured Pseudomonadota bacterium; assembly: GCA_937896535.1. Taxonomy (GTDB): domain Bacteria; phylum Myxococcota_A; class Polyangia; order Nannocystales; family Nannocystaceae; genus CALBMM01. The sequence continues at coordinate 17,486 of CALBMM010000088.1, read as the reverse complement.
TCCCGAACGTATCGTCTCGGTGCTCACGAGCTCGAAGTCCTTCGTCTTCTGAACGAGCACGTCCTCGACGACGGCATCGTAGTCACCGTCGGGCGGAACCTGGACCTTTACGACCTGCCGCCGGACCTTGTTCGCGAACATGTTCAGCTTGGACGTCAGCAGGATCACCACGCCGATGCTGGCGGCCGTGATGATCGCGAGCGCGTAGAAGCGCGTGCCCGTGGCCATGCCCACGGCCATCACGAGGAAGATGAACCCGACGTCGCGCGTCTCCTTGATCGCGTTTCGGAACCGAACGACGGACAACGCGCCCACGAGGGCGAAGGCGCGGGCGATGTTCGAACCGACGACCAGCATGATCACGGCGATGGTCATGCCTACGATGACCAGTGTCTGGACGAACGACTGGCTGTACGAGATGTTGCGGTGGGTCGCGCGATAGACCCAGCCGATGAGCATCGACAGCACGAAAGAGAGGCTGAGCGTCAGAACGACGTCGAGCGTGCTGAAAGCGCCGGTGAGATCACTGACTTCGAAGTTCATTGACGACTACTTGGCCGTGCCTGGGACTGGCAGATCACGGCGGTGTTGGGAAGCGCGGCCGCCGAGCTCGTGGGCCTCGACGGCCTTGCAGTACTTGGAGATCCGCACGGGAGTGAGGTTCATTTCCGCGGAAACGTCGGTGAACCATGTGGGCACCCGGTCGTTGGCCTTGACCTCCACCACCGCGAACTCGGGTGGGATGATGAAGTGGTTGGTAGCGCGGGCGCCGAGGTAGAAGTCGCGGTCGCGACCGCTGATCCGATGGTCGAGGGTGACCCGTAGACCGAGATCGGATTCGCGACCGATGTAGCCGTCGCGGAAGTAGGTCGTGATGGCGGTGGGATGCAGGTCGAGGGTTCGGCACAGGGTGAGCACCTCCCCCACGAAGCCGGGGCGGCCGTGTCCGAGCGGCTCCTCGCGCCCGTCGCAGAGCACTCGTGCATCGCGGTAGGGGAGGCTGATGCGCCGCTTCTGCGTGACGCGGTTGACGCGCTGCTTGATCTCGACGAACGCGGTGGTGTCTTCATCGATCGACTCCGGCGGGCCGTACATCCGGATCCGAAGCTTGCGACGAAAGCGAACACCTTCGATCTTCTCCCAGTAGAACCTCAGCGACCGCGTGTCGTAGTACAGGCTGGTGATGCGTGTGGGCGTGCTCTGATGCGGGTCACGACCCATGCGGGCCTCGAGGAACGCCCGCAGCGACGGCAATCGATCCTGTGGAATCAGATACTTGATCTCGTATCGATTGAACTGGTGGAGCGCGCTCGCGGTCGTTCGTTCCGAGGGTGCCGCCACGTTCTGTAGGGGCGCGCCCACGCGATCTCGACTCGGCAGAATTCGCCGATCCAGTTCCTGCCCCGTGGTGCTCACGAGGAGCCGCGGCTCGGTCTCGCTCACATCCGCTCTAGCTCGCGGGTGGTGAACAACTCGCTCTTGACGTCGGGCGAGAACACCACCTTGGACGACTCGAAGACGGACTTGCGACCGTTCTGCTTGTTGGTCATCTCCATGTGGGTGGAGCGGTAGCGTCTCTTGTCGGGGTCGAGTAACTCGATGTCGCGACTGAGAAATTCCTTGAGGAGCTCCCCGTCGAGGTCGTACAGCAGTCCCTTGCGGACGGTGTGGTCGGCCTTGGCGACCCAGTAGGTCTTCTTCGAGTAGCCGTCCGCCTTGGCGGTGTCTTCGTCCTTGGGGAGTACCTCGATGACCCAGCAGTCCTCGCCCTGTTCCGACTCTTCGCGCAGCAGTGCGTACGTGTAGTCGTCGAGCGACGGGATGTTGAGGTCCGCGTAGGAGAACTCGCTGCCCATGAAGCTCTTCGAGCGCTTGGCGCTCACGATGCGCCGCACTCGCCGCAGTGCGGGCAAGTACACCCAGGTGGAGTCGTCCTCGATTTCGTAGTCGAAGACCAGCACCCCGGTGCCCTTGACGTCCGGAGGCGACAGGAATCGGTAGATCCGCTTCTCCGTCTTTCCGTCGTCGAACAACTTGCTGGCCATCGCCAGTTGCAGTTTGCGTTCGTTTCCATGCTTGTCGATGATCGTCATCTCCAGCACGGCCTCCGAACCGTCGAGCTTCCGCGTCTGGGCGACCTTGTCCATGATCGTGCGGGCGTCGGGGCCGGCGTCGGCGACGGGGGGGGCCGTCGCAATCAGGGCGAACGAGGCCATGGCAACGACTTTCGCGAAGCGACGAGTCTGACGGTGTTTCATGACGTTCCTTTCGGGCGGGTGTGATCCCGAGGCTGTTCGGGCTCGAGAAAGCGCGGCTTCCAAACCAAGACGATCGCCGGGAGGAGCACGAGTGCCCCCACGAGACACGCGAGGATCGAGACGGCGACCAAGATGCCGAAGACGCGTACTGGGAAGAACGCGGACACGACGAGCACCCCGAAGCCGGCGACGACCGAGAGCGCATTGAACACGATGCCGCGGCCAGCGGTGCACAGCGTGTGCTCCACGGCTTCAGCCGCCGGGCGGCCTGCGCGTCGCTCGTCTCGGTAGCGCCACAGGAAGTAGATCGTGTAGTCGACGCCGACCCCGACCAGGATCGAAGACAGCAACGCCGTGACCAGGTTCAGTTCGATGCCGAACCAGCCCATCACGCCGAATATGGCGCACAGGGCCAGTAGCAACGGGAACACTACCAGGATCGCCGCGGCTACCGACCGCATCAGGACGCCGACGAGCACGCCGATGAGCAACATCGACAGGGCAATGCTCAGCAGTTGCCCACGAACGATGAGGCTGGCCATCTCGGCCATGACGTCCAGTGTTCCGCCGACGTGCGTGACGTTGGCGTTGGGGTGCGACTCGACGTACTCGCGCAGGTACGCGATGACCTCGGTGGCCGCCTTCGTGCCGCTGTCGGTGATCTTGGCGGTCACGAGCGCGTGCTCGTAGGGGAAGTCGACGAGCTTCTCGAAGTCCTCGGGGTCCGCGCTCATCGAGTACAACAGCAGATACTGAGCGACGAGGTCACGGGTCGCCGGAATCGCGTCGTACGTCGGGTCCCCGTCGTACATCACCTGGTTCATCTTCCGCATCACGGCCGCGATCGACGTGGTCGTCCCGACCCCATCGTGCGAGGAAAGATGTCGCTCCAGCGCATCGATCTCGGCCAGCACGTTCGGATCCTTGATGTCGCCCTCGACCACGGCGGATACGCCAGCCCAGCCGCCGAGGTGCTCGTTGAGCAGGTGCGTCGACCGCCAGACGGGTTCGCTACGCTGGTAGAACGTCATCGGATTGGTGTCGACGACGACTCGCGTCGCTCCCAACCCGAGTACGGCCGCCACTATCACGAACACCGCGAGGATCGTCCCCCGAGCCCGGGGAATCGCGCGCGCACACCGTGCGAGGACGCGGTCGATGAGCGACTCGTTGGTGGCGCGAGCTTCCGAACGTGTCGGCGGCTCGGGGCGCGGCAACAGGGCGAGAATCGCGGGAATGACGGTCATGCTCGCGAAGACTGCGAACACCACACCGATCGCCGCGAGCACGCCCAGCTGCTTCGCCGGGACCACCACGTGCGACATCAAGCACAGCAGGCCGACCGCAGTCGTGATTCCGGTGGCGACAATCGGTCGCGTCAGCTCCGTCGCGCCTCGCTTGGCGAGCTCGCGCGGCGTCGCCTTGGCATCGAGGGCGACATCCTCCTGGTACCGGGCCATCAAGTGGATCCCGTAGTCGTTGGCGACGGCCAGCAGGATCACCGGTAGCAAGATCGTGACCGTGTGGATCTTCCAACCGAACGTCGGTACCAGGCCCATGCCCACCACGATCGCCGCCACCGTCACCAAGAAGGGAAGGGCGACCCCGCGCGTCTGGCGAAAGCAGACGAACAGGAACACCAGCATCACGACCAGGCCTATCGGGACGAGCCGCCGCATGTCTCGTCGCATGTCCTTGGTGAGCTGGACCCGCGTGATGGGCATCCCGCCCACGTACGCCTGACCCGGACCCTCGACTTCGGAGACGATCTGCTGCAGCTGCTCCACGATGGTCTCGTCGGAGGCCTCGAGCTTCAGAAAGCCGATGAGAACCGTGTAGCGGAAGTCGTGAGAGACGAGATTACCGAAGACGAGTCGATTGCTTTCGAGGCGCTCCTGCAGCGCCTTTCGTTCCGCGCCGTCGTGCGGGATCTCCTCGACGGCCGGCTCGACGAGCATGTCGCCGTCCTCGCCGCGGATGTCCTTGGCGGTGAACAGGCTCACCACACGGTCGAATCCGTCGATGTGCTCCATTCGCTCGGACATGGTCTCGACGCGGGCGAGTACCTCCGGGTCGAGCACGCCTCGCTCGGCTTCGAGGACGATCATCGCCATGTCCGCGCCCCCGAAGACCTCTTCGATGTGGGTCAGGCTCACCCGCGTCGGCAGATCGCTCGGAAGCTGGCTCTTCATCTCCGTGTCGAGCGTCAGGTCCGGCAACCGTGTGGCGAAGAACGCGGTGATCGCGACGAACACCGCAACGAAGACCCACGGAAAGCGGACGATCGTCGTAGCCAGCTTCGAAGGCGTCATCTTGGACCTCCCCGCGGTTGCCTCAAAACGAGAACCGCAACTCCAGGTAGCCGGCGCTCAGCGTCTCGTCGATCCAGCCGAAGAGCGTGTTCGTGGGCCCCACGTAGACCTCACCGCCGGCGGCGACGTGCATCCGGTCCGTGATCCGGTACGCGACCTTGGGATTGATCAGGTACTCCCACGTCGAGAAGTTGACCAACCCCAGCGCTGACAGCGATAGCGTCTCGTGCAGCAGTTTCCACTCCACACGCAGGGATGCAAGATGCTGGACGCGGCGCAGCTGCGAGAAGAGGATCTGGTTGTTCCAGGCGAGCTCGGCCGTCAGCGCGTCGTCCACCTGAGCGACGACGAGCGGCGAGTCGAGGTCGGTCGGCTCCAGGTTTTCGAGGATGGAAGGATCGAGGCTGTCCTGCGGTTCATCGCTGGCCCAGTTCACCGTGTAGCGGCCCATGTATTGGCCGATGACGTTGACCGGTCCGAGCTCCCGGTCCAGACCCAGGACGTACTGCAGATCGGGACGGGGTGCGTGCACGCGCTGCGCGTACCCGAGGGGGTGCCGGTACGCGACCTCACCGCGGATGCCGATCACATCACCGATCGCGGTGGAGAAGTCGAAGCCGGCGACGTGGTGCCGGTAGGGTTTTCTCGCCACGCGCACCGCGGCGTCCTCTCCAATGTCGAAACCGACGAGCGACCATCCCGGAAGCGGCGCGTGTCCGAACACGTAGGACGCCGACATCTCGAACTGAGGTAGCTCGAGGTGGAATCGACCGGCGCCCAGGCCGTTGGCCAGGTTCGTGTCCGGGAAGTCGTCGGGCTCGCGCGTGACGATGTCGTCGAGCACGATGGGCGGCAAGCGCGTTGCCGCGTAAAGGGGCATCCAGATCCCCTCCATCCGTACGGGACGCAGGTTCACGAACGTCCGCAAGCCGAGATTGGCCACCCGGCGGTCGTCTTCTATCGGAGAGCGGATCCGCAGGTCGTGGGGCGTGATGTTGTTCGTCGGGTTGACGATGTCCGCGCGGCCCCACGCGACGATCTGATGGCCGAGGCGCACGTCGACGGGACCGAAGTAGCCGTTGACGTACGCCTCGCGCAGATCCGGGGTCAGTCGGATCTGCTCTCCGTCGTAGCCCGCCCGCACCCGCAGTTCGGACACCGCGTTGCCGTAGCTCTCCCGCGCAACGACGAGCCTGGTCGACAGCTCCGCGTATCCCGACTTGAGTTCGGCGGACTCGCGCTCGGGGGCCTTGCCTACGAAGACATCGCTGCGGACGTACCCGGATAGATCGAAACTCCAGCGCGGCCGCGCCGACGACGAAGTGGTGCCCGTCTCGGTCGGTGCGGGGTCGGCCGCGTCCGCTCCCTCGACCGCGGCCTCGAAGAGGCCGGGCCCGGCGGCGTCGGAGGTGGTGGCCGACGCCGCCGGGCCGGCTTGGGCAGGGGAGGAACTCTCGGCCTCGGTCTCGTCGTCGTCTTCCGAGATGCCGTCGTCGTCGTCGGCATCCTCGGGGCGAGTCGCGCTCGTCTCGGGGGCGCCGACCGCGTCGGACGCATCGTCGACTTTCGTGTCCTCCCGCGCGGGGATCTGGTCAACACTCGAGTCGGGCTCCGCGGTCGACTCCGGCGGCGGGGGTCCGTTCGCCGACTCGTCGTCGGACGACACGGTCGGCGACGGAGTCGGGCCCGCCGCGAGCACGGTCGAGCTCGTCGACGCGGCGAGCAGCGCGGCGCTCACGAGAAGATACCCCCCACGGGGTCGCCCCGACGTTGCGTGCGCTCTCCGCCGCATGCTCGCGGGGCGCTCAATCGCGCCACTCTCCGGTTGCGACCACCATCGCGAATCCGGCAGCGGCGCTGCCGAGGAGGAAGCGATCCCCGGACCGGACGGTCCGCTCGGCAAGTAGCCGGTGCATCGCCAGACCGACGCTCGCGCTCGCGGTGTTCCCGTACAGATGGTGCGTGTACACGGCGCGCTCCGGGTCGGCGCCGACCTTCTTGAGTATCTTGCGCATCATCGACTCGCTCGGCTGATGCACCGCGAAGTGATCGACCTCGGATGCCTTCCAGCCCACGCGGTCGAGGAACGCTTCGAGGCGGGGCGGGATCAGCTTGCCGAGACGCATCAGCTGCACGGACGACGACGCGAAATGCCCGTCGATGGGCACCTTGCACAGATCCCAGTGGACGGGGGCGGCGAACGTGTCGATGCCGACCAACCGAATCCCGCCGCCGGGAAACGGAGAACGACGCAGGAGGAAGCACGCTGCGCCGTTGCCGATCGTCAGGCCGGCGGCCTTGTCGTTGAGCTCTCGGATTCCCTGGATGTCGAAGCTCAGGAATCGCCCCGACAGCTCCGCGGTGCACAGCAGGGCGGTGTCGTACTCCTCGTGCAGGGTGAGGTAGCCCGCGGCCGCGTGCACTGCCTCGAGGTGTCCGACGCACGCGCACGTCACGTCGAGTGCGTGGGCGCGGTCGAGTCCGAGCTTGCTCGCGACCTCCATCGCCGTGGCGGGTTCGAAGTACTGGCGCGCAATGCCGCCGCAGATGACGAGGTCGACCGAGTCGACGTCGACGCCATTGATCTCGAGGCACTGCCTGGCAGCCGCGACGGCGTAGTCGCCGACGCGTTCGTCTTCGTTCGGCGCGAGGTACCGGACCTGGGTATTGCACGCCGAGAAGACACGCTCGATCGCGGCGTTGAGCACACGCCAATGCACGTCGTTGCCGCGGAAGTTCTCGCGGACGCGCCTGACGATCTCGGCATTGTCGACGCGCGTGGTCGGCAGAGCAATGCCCGGCCGTGACAGATGTAGCTCGGTCTTGAGTCTCACTCGATGCACGTCTCCAGAACAGACAGGTACCAGGGGGCAGGATTGGCACAGCCGCCACAGACGAGCGCGAGGACCCAGGTACCGGAGTCGTCGATGCCGGTAAACGGGTTGCCGGCCTCGCTCGTCAGCGTGCTCAGGTCGAGTTCGGTCCCCGCCGGGACCTCCCCGCGCCACAGTTCGTCGGCGATCGTCTCGAGCAACAGGAACTGCGCCTCGAGCTCGGGCAAGTCGAGCGAGTAGTGCGCCAACAGCACCTCGGTGATCTGCGTGGCGACGAACTCGCCTCCCATTGCGTTGGCCCCCAGGCTCCCCCAGTCGGCGACGAGTGACGGCTCCGCGGCAGGGACCAACACCGGCTCCAGCCCGTCGAGATCGACCTCGTACGTCAGGCCGGTGGATTCGGCGTCGATCGTGACGAGGGTGTTGACCTCGCCTTCCTCGAGCTCGAAGGACGCGAGCATGAGCGTGTCCTCGCCCGGCGTGGTGCCCGCCGCGACGAGCACCGTGTAGCTGTAGTCCGAGGGCGGGTAGACCGCCGGGTCCATGTACGACAGCAGAATGTCGACCTCGACGGCGGCACCGAAGCTCGTGAACTCCACGAGATTGGCGGAGGTGGTCGTGCCATCGGTGTAGAACTGAACCGTCGCCTCGAGGTTGCTCGACGTGAGCGCGTCGTCGTTGAGGCGCTGCTCGAGCTCCGACTTCGGCAACGCCCAGAGCACCAGCACGACCATCTGGATGTCGGTGAGCGGATCGACCGTTTGACCGACGAAGTCCCGGGTGACGCCGCTCCAATCGAAATCGACTGACGAGTTTGCGGCGACCACCACCGTATCGAGCGTCAGGCTGCTATTGAACGAGTAGTTGTTCGCGGCGGCCGCGGTCATGTGGATGAGCCCGTCGCCGTCCAGCACGACGTTGGGGTTCATGCAGACCAGGCTCGAACCGTCGCCGTCGCCGCTGTCGCCGCTGTCGCCGCTGTCGCCGCTGTCGCTGCTGTCGCCTGCATCGGTATCCGCGCTGCCCGAAGTGTCGGTCTCGCCGGAGTCCGTGCATGCGGTCACGGTCACGGCCGCCAGCAGCGCGGCCACCCAAGGAGTCGTTGGTTGCATGTGCGTCTCAGCCTTTCGGCGAGGGACCGTAGAGGGACTCTCGGCCGATCGCGTAGCCGGTGGCTCCGCCTAACGACCACTCCATCTCGCGGATCAGGTTCCCACCACGATCCACTTCGTGCATGACGCCGGATTCGGAGTAAGTGACGAGGATGTTGCCGTTCGTCAGCTCCTGAACGTCTCCGAGGATGGAGCTGCCTACGCCGCCGTCGTACTCCCATGTCTTCGTTGCGACCATGGTCGACGTGTCGAGTTGGTACTCGACGGCGAGCGCGGTGCTCTGCATGGCTCGGTTGTTGAAGAACAGGAACCGGCCCTCGTCGAGGGAGTGATGGCCGTGCTGGCGCTGCCATGTCGTGTCACCGGTGAACGTGCTCTCCGTATCAGCGCCGAACACCCAGACTAGATCGCCATTCCGCGTGAACCGGACGTATGCGTTCCGGTTCAGCGACGAGACGGTGTAGGTGTCCTCGTCCGCCTGGTAGGAGATCGAGTTGCAATGACAGCCGTCCGCCGTGGTGTTGGCCGGGGTGATCGCGTCGGACAGGTTGAAGATCTGGGTCAGGCTTCCGTCCGGGTGCAGCTCCACGACACGGTCGCAGTTCACGCCGTCCTGCTCGATGTACGCGACGCCGCCCTCCGGCAGCACCGTGAGGTCATGGTGGCCGCTGGGGAGGTCATAGACCTGCTCGTCGTAGCCATCCATCGTCACCCGAACGATCTTGCCGCCGCCACCCGGACCGCCGGGGCCACCCGGACCACCGCCGCCCACGGCGGTGTCGCGTATCCACATCTCGGCGCCGTCGTAGGACATCCGCGCTCGCGACACCATCGGTAGATTGCTCTCGTACCACCAGACGTAGTCGCCGTCGGCGTCCATGATGAACGCCCACCCGGTCGCGGTGAAGCTGCTGACGATGAAGCCCGGGAAGACGTTCGCCGGATCGTGGACCTGCATGTCGAGCTGCGCGAGGCCGTTCGCGACAGGGCCGGTCTCGACCGATTGCATGTCGCTCTGGTACTGCTCGGCCCCTGCCGTCGCGACGACTCGAAAGTCGTACGACGTCGAGGGCTTCATGCCGAGCAGGAGCGTCCGATATTCCGGCTTGTCGAGATCGACCGGTGCCGAGAACGACAGGTCCCCGTCGCGCCCGAAGTCGATATGGGCCTCCTCGAGACCCGTCTTGTCGACCGACCAGGTCACGATCGCGACCGTAGGGATCACTTCGCTGAGCGTGACGTTGACGGTGAACTCCGCGTCGGTCGGGGTGGGACCCGTGTCGTCGGCGGTCGAAGGTCCGCTACCCGTGTCCGGGTCCGTGCTGGCGGACGTCCCGCTTGGCCCGTTGGCGCCTGTGGCGTCCCCGACCGTCCCGCTGCCCTCGCCGCCGTCGACGTCACCGTCTGCGGTTGCCGCGTCGCTGCATCCGACGAGGACGCCGCACGCCAGTGCGAGGGCGATGCGCAATGGCTCCGCGTTGTGCATGGTCATCCTGGACATGTCTGCCTACTCCTTGTTCGAAAGCGTGCGGTCAATCGCGGAGGCAAGAGGGATCGAGGTCCGACTCCGCGATAGGGGAAATCCCGTCCAGACCGGTCTCGGTCGCGCCGATGCCAATCGCCTCGAGTTCGATGCAGTACGGTTCGCCGTCTCGGCATGCCGTACAAGGAGCCTCGAAGGCTGCCGAGGCAGCGCAGACCGTGTCAGGAGTGGGGTCGGGAAGTTGGCTGAACAGGCTGTACAGCTCCCGCGTGTCGATCACACCGCGGAGGACTCCGTCTTCCGCAGGCGCGACATCCGTGGGCAGGATGTCCACGAACTCGAGGTCATAGAGCGTGGCGTACACCACGATCGGATTCTCGGCGTCGATGTCGTTGACGACCCGAGCTCGAAAGTCCTGCGGCCCAATGCGAACCGCCGGGTACGTTTCGGAGGATCCGGTGAACGAGGAGGTCGGCGTGCAGGTGTCCTGCGCCGTATCGATCGCCGTACCCACCAACAAGTCGACCTGCGTCTCGGTCGAGCCCGTGATGGTAAAGGCGAACCGGGGAACGAAGGCGCCGACATCGCTTCCGATGCCCTTCGGTTTGGACCAGTTCGTTGCCGGAACGGTCACGACGTAGGTTCGATCGACCCAATACCCGGGACCTGGAATCGTGCTGGCGCTGGTGTTGGTGTCCGCTCCGCTATCGGCGTCCGCGGCGGTCTCCTCGGTGCACGCAAATGCGGTCGTCGCCATGGCGGCGACGACCAGGGCGGTCCATGCCGTCGAAAGAACGTTGTTCATCGGGCCAGTTCCTGCCGATGCGAGCGACGCAACCAGTCTGGTGCACACCGGAACGGAGTGTTCCACACGAACATGGCAGGCACCTTGCCGGAGTGTGTAGAAGTATTTCCGAGCCGTCGCGCGCCCTGAGAAGTCGCGAGGCTCTCCACCTACGTCACGGCACGGGTAGCGAGATGGTGACCGTCGTCCCGCGGCGGGGGCCGCTGTCGATCTTCGTGATGCCGCCGTGGGCCTCCACGACGCGCCGTGTCAGTGCAAGGCCCAAACCGACGCCGCCAGTCGACCTCGATCGGCTGCGGTCGCTGCGAAAGAAGGGCGTGAACACTCTCTGCAGATCTTCGTCGTCGATTCCGATGCCGTCGTCCGATACGGACAAGTGCACGTGGCGGTCGCCTTCCCATGCACGGACGCGAATCGTGGTGCCCAGATCCGAGTACTTGCGGGCATTGTCGAGCAGGTTCTCCAGTACGCGGCGCATCAACATCACGTCTATCGACAGCTGCGGCATGCCGGTCGAGACGTCGATCGCCACGCGATGGGTCGGAGAGCGCGCCCCGAACCGCTCGACCGCCTTGGCGACCAACGCCGCGGCGGAACACTGGGCACGGCGCAAGGGCAAGACGTCCGCACCTTCGCTGACGCGTGACAGATCGAGCCGCGCGACCGTCATCGCGTCGTCGATGAGTCGTTCTAGCTCGAGCAAGTCGTGACTGATCTCCGGGACGAGCTCCTGAGCCTGCGTGGCTTCGCCGTCCGTGATGAGATCGACAGCGACGCGAATCCGGGACAGGGGGGTCAACAGCTCGTGGGACACGTTGACCAACAGCTCCTGCTGCGCCGCCATGAGGCTCGCGACGCGCTCGGCCATCTCGTCGAATGCAGTCGCAAGATCGCCGATCTCGTCGCGGCGTCGCAGACCCGCGCGGCGTGTGAAATCACCGCGCCCGAATCTCTTGGCCGTGTCCGACAGTCGCTGCAGCGGCTTGGCGACGTGCCCAGCGAAGACCGTGGTCGCGACGAGAAATACGAACGCGAGCAGAAGCAGCGGTAGCGTGAGCTGGGGAGGAAAACCGGGTGGCGGGTGGGGAGGAGGAAACATGTCGGGGATCCCGACGATCCCGACCGCCACGAGACGCCCACCCGAGCGAACTGGCCGAAGGGTAAGGCCGTCGTCGAGCTCTAGCTCCCCCTCGATGTCGAGTTGGCGAAGTTGGGACTTCGAGGGCGCCGGAAGCGGAGGAGAGGCGGTCGATGCGATGAGCTTCCCCTCGAGATCGTAGATCGTGGCGTCGAGCGGTGGCGGACCGCGCGGACCGGGTGGTGGCATCCAGACGTCGACATCGGCGGGGGAGCCGGTCTCGGCGGCCCACAGCTCCGCAATCGCGCGGTCTGCCAACGCAGACTCTTGGGAGCTCGTCGCAATCAGAATCCGAAACGACCCCACGAAAACGAGGAGCGTCGCGAGGCCCGTCACGAGGCTGTACAGGTAGATCTTGAGGGCGAGGCGGCTGACCCGCATGCCTACATGCCTTCCGTGGCGACCAGCACGTACCCGGTGCCGCGGATCGTCTTGAGATACCTGGGGTGTCGGGCGTCGTCGCCGAGCTTGTTGCGCAAGCGCGAGATCTGTACGTCGATCGAGCGGTCGTAGGCTTCTTCGGCGCTGCCCTTTGCCAGATCGAGGAGCTGCTCTCGACTCAGGACGCGACCGGCGCGTTCAGCCAGGACCCGCAGCAGCGCGAACTCGTAGGCGGTCAGTCGGACCTCGCAGTCTGCAACGGTGACGCGCATGCGTGCGGGATCGATGGTGATGTCTCCGACACGAAGTACCTTGAGCTGCGGGCCGACCAGCCCACGAGCGCGACGAACCACTGCCCGGACGCGCGAGATCAGCTCGCGTGAGGAGTACGGCTTGGTGATGTAGTCGTCTGCACCGGCATCGAGTCCGAGAACTCGGTCGACTTCGTTCTTGCGAGCGCTGACGATGATGATCGGGACGTCGGTGCGGGCTCGCAGCTCGCGGCACACGTCCATGCCGTCGCGGCCTGGCAGCATCAGATCGAGGAGCACGACGTCGAACTGGCGCTGCGAGGCCTCGGAGGCCGCGCCGAGGCCGGTCGTCGTCCACGTCACGATGAGCCCGCAACTTTCCAGGTAGCGTTGCGTCAGCCGCCCGAGGCGTTCGTCGTCCTCCACGAAGAGGACTTTGATCGGTGGCTCCTGGCTGGTCACGTACGGGTCGAACACGAATCTATCCCTCCCACGCGTGTCGACACGCGACGGTAAACACTTCTACGCATTCCCGCTCGCATCCCTGCGTTGCACAAACCTCGCCCGCGACTCGACGTCGTCTTTATGCGGGCTTGTGCACGCGCCGTCCTGCGGGATCTGCCGTTGCACGGCAGGATCCGCCGACGCGGCCGGCTCCGTCGCGGTCTGGCGGCCCGAGCGTTGCTCGACAGGTGCGACCCCGCGTGGTCCATTGTCCAGGCGCGGGTCTTTGGAGACCCCGCGTGCACTCGAACGTGATGAACGGCTGGCCAACACACAAGGGCGGGCGTATCCACCCGGACCCCCGCGCCGACGACGAGAAACCACAACCGCGCGAGCGCGACAGCGATCCCGCGTCGCCGCGAGTCAACGCCGAGCCTTCGCGACGTGTGAAGCCCCGATGGCCGAGGGTCGACTCGATGCTGGAGGCGAATCTACGCGTGCCCCCCGACAACCTGTCACCAGGAAGGGCCGCATTGGACTGGGGGGTCGCGCCGTTGACACACGCGGAGCGCGAACAGTTGGCGGGCCATCCTGGTGGCGTCGTCTGGTTCACCGGGCTTTCGGGGTCGGGCAAGACCACACTCGCGCAATTGCTCGAGCGTTGCCTGCACGCCGGCGGAAAACGGAGCTTCTTGCTGGACGGCGACGTGATGCGCTTGGGCATCAACCATGGCCTCGGCTTCTCCAGAGCGGACCGCGAGGAGAACCTGCGTCGCTTCACCGAGGTCGCGCGTCTCTTCGCCGAGGCCGGGGTCATCGCGCTCGTCTCGGCCATCACGCCTTACGAGGCGGCACGCACGGCCGCCCGCGAGCGCATCGGGAGCGACCGTTTCGTCCTCGTGCACGTCGCGACGCCGCTGTCGGTTTGCGAACAGCGCGACGTGAAAGGGCTCTACAAGGCGGCCCGGGTCGGCGAGATTGCCGATTTTACGGGGATCTCGTCGCCCTACGAGGAGCCTCGAGATGCGGACATCAGGCTACGTGTCGAGGACGGCGACCCACCGGAGAAGGTGGAGACCATCGTGCGCTTCCTCGAGCGTCGCGGCTTCTTGTCGATCTGAGTCTGCTATGTCGACGTACGAGAACGAACTCGAGGTCGCGCTCGAAGCGGTCAGGCGCGCCGCGCTGGTCTGCCAGCGGGTGCAGGGGAAGATCGTCCCTGCGCCGACGGGGGACCACGTGATGTCGAAGACCGATCGTAGTCCCGTGACGGTTGCGGACTTTGCGAGCCAGGCGGTGGTGTGCGCGGCGTTGCGTGATGCCTTCCCGGAGGATCCGATCGTCGCCGAAGAGGATGCGACCGCGCTGCGCGAGGGAGGGCCGAACGACCTCGAGGCGCAGCGCGTTCGTGCGGCGGTGCGCGAGGAACTCCAGTCGTTCGGTTCACCCTCCGAGGGAGACGTGCTCACTTGGATCGACTACGGATCCGGTGCCGCGAGCGCGGCCGCCTCTCGTCGTTTCTGGACGCTCGACCCGATCGATGGGACCAAGGGCTTCCTCAGAGGTGAGCAGTACGCCATCGCGCTCGCGCTGATCGTCGAGGGGCGTCTCACTGTCGCGGCGCTCGCCTGCCCCAACCTCCCGCTGCGTGGCGCACCCGACGACGGATCGGTCTACCTTGCGGTACGTTATGCGGGGGCCGCCGCAATGCCGCTGAGGGCGGGGGGCGAGGCGCGTGCGGTCAACGTGAGTTCGTGTGGTGATATCGCCGACTTCCGCGTCTGCGAATCGGTGGAATCGGGCCACAGCCGACACGATGCGTCGGCACGCCTCGCGGAGATTCTCGGTATCAGTGCCAGTCCGGTTCGCGTCGACAGTCAGGCGAAGTACGCGGTGGTGGCACGGGGGGACGCAGAGCTCTACCTCCGGCTCCCGACGCGCTCGGACTATCGCGAGAAGATCTGGGATCACGCGGCTGGCGCTCTCGTCGTACAGGAGGCCGGAGGAATGGTCACGGATGTTCGCGGCAAGCTCCTCGACTTCACCCGTGGACACGAGCTGCAGGCAAATCGAGGCGTCGTCGTCTCCCACGGGATCGAGCACGGCCGAGTCGTCGCGGCGCTGCGAGAGCTCGGGGTCAAGTAGAGCGGTGACCTGGACGATCGCACTCACCTTCGCCGTCGTCGGTGTGTCGATCACCGCCCTCATGCTCACGAGCGCCGCGCCCGAGATGGTGCTCATGGCTGGTTTGGGGCTTCTCATCGTCTGCGGCGTCCTTCCCGCTGCCACGGCGCTGGGTGGATTCGCGAACGAAGGGTTGGCGACCATCGCCGTGCTTTTCGTCGTGGCGGAGGGGATTCGGCGGACCGGCGCGATGCGCTTGCTCGGGACGAAGATGCTCGGGGAGCCGAAGTCACTTCCGGGCGCACAGCTGCGCCTGGCCGCGCCGGTCGCCATCTTGAGTAGCTTTCTCAACAACACGCCCGTCGTCGCGATCATGATGCCCGTGGTGGATGACTGGGCGCGGCGCCTGGGCGTCTCGGTGTCGAAGCTGCTGATTCCCTTGTCGTACGCCGCGATTCTCGGTGGCCTTCTGACCATGGTGGGCACGAGCACGACACTCGTGATCAACGGGATGCTTCTCGATACCCCGGGGCAGCGGGGCTTTTCGATGTTCGAGCTGGCGTGGGTCGGCGTCCCCGTCGTCTTGGTCGGGCTCGCCTACATTCCCGTCGCAGGCCACTGGCTGCTGCCCGACCGCAAACCGGCCCGATGCCAGCTCGCCGACTGTCGTCAGTACGTGGTGGAGATGCTCGTCGAGCGCCACAGTCCCGTGGCGGGTCGAACGATCCACGAGGCAGGCCTACGCCGACTCCCAGGGGTCTACCTGGTCGAGATCCAGCGCGGCGACGAGCTCATCGTCGCGGTCGGGCCACACGAGCTGATCGAGGCTGGCGACCGACTCGTCTTCGTCGGCGTGGTGGAGTCGGTGGTCGACCTCCAGAAGGTGCCGGGACTCGTCCCCGCGGCGGACCAGCTCTTCGACATCGGGGACCGGAGGTCGGAACGCGTGCTCGTCGAGGCCGTCGTGAGCGGGAGCAGTCAGATCGTCGGGCGGACGATCCGGGAGGCCCAGTTCCGGACCCTCTACAACGCCGTCGTGATCGCCGTGGCTCGCGACGGAGCCCGACTGCGGGGCAAGGTGGGTGACGTTCGAGCACGCGCTGGAGACACGCTGTTGCTCGAAACTCATCCGTCCTTCGCAGAGACGCACCGCAACTCGCGCGAGTTCTTTCTCGTCTCGGCGGTCGAAGACTCGACTCCCGTTCGCCACGACCGCGCGTGGATCGCCCGGCTCGTTCTCGTCGGGATGGTCGCCCTGGTTGGGTTCGAGGTGACCAGCATGCTCGCCGCCGCCTGCCTCGCGGCGATCATCATGGTGGCGACCGACTGCGTGCGCGTCGGCGAGGCGAAGCACTCGATCGATTGGAGCGTGCTGCTCGCGGTTGGCGGGGGCCTGGGCATCGGGGCAGCGATGGAGCACACGGGGGGAGCCGAGCTCATCGCCACCGGAATCGTCGGACTCTCCGGTACCGATCCGCTCCTGGCCCTCGTGACCATCTACGGGGTGACCAACGTGTTGGCGATGCTCATCACGACGAAAGCCGCAGCTGTTCTCGTGTTTCCCGTGGCGCTCGCGACCGCGGCCGGGCTCGGAGTCGATTTCATGCCATTCGCCGTCGTCTTGACCGTGGCGGCCGCATCCGCGTACGCGACTCCGATCGGATACCAGACCAATCTGATGGTCTATGGGCCGGGAGGCTACCGAGGGGCCGACTTCCTACGCATGGGGGCGCCGCTGTGTCTGCTGGTCGCGATCACCACGCTTTGCGTGACTCCCCTCGTTTGGAGCCTTCAATGACGACGCCGGGCGTCCACAATCTGACGCACTTGCAGCGGCTGGAAGCCGAGAGCATTCACATCATGCGGGAGGTCGCCGCCGAGTTCGACAACCCGGTGATGCTGTACTCGATCGGCAAGGACTCGTCGGTGATGGTGCACCTGGCCATGAAGGCCTTCCATCCGGGGAAGCCGCCGTTTCCGCTGCTCCACGTCGACACCACGTGGAAGTTCCGCGAGATGATCGAGTTCCGAGAACAGTGGGCGCGTCGTAAGCTGGGGCTCGATCTCCTCGTGTACGTCAACGAGGACGGCGTGCGGCGAGGCGTGGGGCCCTGTACCCATGGCAGCGCAGTGCATACGCACGTCATGAAGACGCAGGCCCTACGCGAAGCCCTCGACAAGTACGGCTTCGATGCCGCGTTCGGGGGCGCACGACGGGACGAAGAGAAGTCTCGGGCCAAGGAACGCGTGTTCTCCTTCCGGGACAAGAACCACCGCTGGGATCCGAAGAGCCAGCGACCAGAGCTGTGGAACATCTACAACACCCGCGTGCACAAGGGGGAGA
>CALBMM010000087.1 GCA_937896535.1 uncultured Pseudomonadota bacterium | reverse complement strand
CGGCGCCGCAGGGCTGGCGGGCCAACGGTCCGGCCTGCGGATCGGCGGGTCCGCACAGCGCCGTGATCGCCAGCGCCCCGGCCTCGCCCGAGCCCTTGATGCCGAAGGCCGGGTCCTGACCGACCGGCCCCGGGGGCGGGCGCAGCACGACCACGAGCACGACGGCCGCCGCGACGGCGAACATCCACGACAGACGATGCCACCAGCTCGACGCCGACGGTGCCGCCGCGCGCACCGTCTCGGCCTCGGCCGCCGCCACGTCGGCCATGACCCAGTCCTCGACCAACGACAGCTCCATCGAGGCGATCGGCGCGTCGTTTTCCAGCGATCGCAGGGCCGCGATCGCCGTGTCGTAGCGCCGACGCGCCGCCGGATCGCCGCGCAGCTGCACCCAGGTCTGCTCGCGCACCCCGGGCGCGGGTTGCTCGAACAGCAACTGCTCGATCTTTCGCCACTGACCTCGCGCCGAGCTCATCGCACCAACCCCTCCCTCATCGCCTCGACCAGCCACGAGGCGTGGACCAGCCACGCCACGGAAGCGAGGGCCGTCGTGGCCAGGCCCGCGTCGTGCCGACGCAGATACGCGACCAGGCGCTTGCGCAGCTTCGCCTCCCGGCTGCGCACCTGCTGTCGGCCGATCCCCAACACGTCGGCGGCATCTCGCTGCGACTTGCCGTCGATGAACCGCACCGCCAGCAACTGTCGTTCCGACGCGTCGAGCTCGGCCATGAAGGTCTGCACCAGCTGCTGCACCTGCGCGCGTCCGATGGCGGCCTCCGGCGATGCGAAGCCGGCGTCGACGTCCTGCACGGGCTCGGCGGTCTCGTCGAGCGCGACGAAGCGACGCTGTCCGCCCCGAAATCCGCGCAGCACCACGTTGCGCGCGATCGTCTTGAGGTACGGGCCGTAGGGGCGCAGGCCGTCGTAGGCCAGGCGCGCGCGAGGCTCGAACGCGCGCCGAAACGTCTCGTGCAGCGCGTCGTGCAGCTCGAAGCCCGAGCCGTACCCCACGAAGCGGTGCGCGCGACCGGCCGACTCGAACGAGAATCCAAAGCGCAGCTGGCGGGCGATCTCCGGGGCGTGTTGCCGATAGACCTCCGTCAGCGCGCGGGTCTCGCCGGCGCGAAAGCCCTGCAAGACCCACGTGGGCCACCCGTTGGGGGCCGTCGCGTCGGACGCGGTCGTGGCCTCGGCGCTCATGGACCCATGACTATCCCGTCGCGGGCGGTTTGGGTTGGCCCCCGCCGTGTCCGGTGGGGCGCATTGGCGGGGAAGCCCCCGCAAACCTTGCTAGATTGCCGCGGTGGCGGCCCCACGGCCCAACTCCTGGCAACTCGAGGCGGATCTTCTCGCCGACGGTCGGGAGTACATCGAGCGCGTTTGCCGCTCGGCCCGGTTCCGTCATCTGTACCCGGAGGGCGCGAGCTTGGCCCCGCTGCTGCTCGGGTACCAGGAGTTCGATCGGCTGCGCGTGGTCGGGCGGGTACCCGGCGGCCGCTGGCGGCAGCGGCGGGCGTTTCGGCGGATCCTCCGGGCCCAGCTGCGCGGCGACGCGCTGGACCGCTCGCGACGGCTGACCTACCGCTACCCGCTCCCACGACCGCGCCAGATCATCGCGCCGCCGCACGTGGTCGCGCAGGCGTTGGCTCGCGTCGACCCGGATGCCCGACCGCTGGTGGAGGCGCGCCTTCGCGGCCAGCGCAACGTGCCCGACCCCGGTGCCTCGATGATCACCGAGGCACAACGCGAGGCCCGGGGCCTGATGCAGCTGCGCGACGCGCTGATCAACGAGGCCCTCGCCCATCCGCCGACGATCGTGCACCTGCATCCGCAGTTCGTGCAGTTCGCCGCCTCGCCGCCGCCGCGGCGCCGACACCGGCCGCTGCTGACGTTCCTGCTCGTCAAGCTGCCGCTGGGCCTGGTGGGCGGCCTGCTCGCGCTGCTGGTGACGCTGTACGTGGGCGCGTGGGCGGTCTTCAACGACGAGGTCCTCGGCGACTTCGTGTCCGACAAGGTCAGCGGGCTCGTCGAGGGCGAGCTGCGGATGCGAAAGATCCACTGGGGCCTGCCGCTCATCTACGACCTCGTCACGGGTCAGCCCACCTACGTCGAGGTCGAGGACGTCACGGTCTGGGAGCCCTACGAAAGCTACGGGGGCGAGCGGCTGCGCCCGGCGGCCCACGCCGACAAGCTGCGGGCGCGGCTGGTGCTGCACGAGATCATTCCGTGGAACCGGCTGGGCATCCCGACGGCCCTCGAGATTCCTTGGGTGCTGCACTTCACCGACGTGCAGACCGACGACCCGGCCTGGTTCACCGTGCGGCAGTACCGTCAGCTCGACGACGAGGGGGTCGAGCACGAGCTCATCGGGTTGCGCGACGCGTTCGTCCCGGTCGAGCCACCCGATCCCAATCGGCGGGGGCTGAGCTTCGCGGTCGACAACGCCCGCTTCTCTCGCACGGAGCTCGACCTCGACTTCGAAGACGGCGCTGCCTGGCGCACGCAGCTGCGGCTGGATTGGGTCAACTTCCGCCTCGCGTTCGAAGCCCCCGCCCCCGACAACGGGCTCGCGCTCGATCTGCCGCTGCAGTTCGCCGTCGAGGCACAGGGTCCCCGCGGGGGACTGAAGATCGACGATCTCGAGTTCCCGCTCGAGGACGTCGCGATCCGCCGCTTCGATTCCGGATTCCGCGACGCGCCCGCCGGCGACGTCACGTTCGAGGGCGAGGCGGTCGCGGCCGGCTCGACCGTCGACGTGGCCGGTGCCCTCGTCGACGCCCTCGCGCGTGCCCCCGTGCCGGGCGCGGAGCCGCTTTCGATCTCCGCCAACGGCAACTACGGCGCCGACATGAGCGTGCGGGTCGACGCCGCGACCGAAGACGCGGGGGGGCTGACCGAGCACCTGCTCGTCGAGCTCGACCTGCCGCCATCGACGGTCTACGCCCACGACCGGCCGGTGCGCGCGACGATCGAGGGGCCGACGACCGACCCCCGGTACGCACTGTCGGCCGACCGGATCACGCTCGACCTGCTCGAGGAGCCCGCATGGGCGCTCGACGACGTGGACGTGCAGGTCGCGATCGAGAACGCGCGGGTCCCCGCGCAATGGGACACGGGCGGCGAGGATGCGCCGCTGCGCAAGGTCGTGACGTTCGACCGCTTCGACGGCGCCGGCTTCAGCGGCGCCTTTCGGCTCCACGACGACAGCTTCCCGCACATCGTGATGCCCGAGGACGAGGACGAGCCGTGGCGGATCGCGATGGACGTCGAGCTCGAGGGCATCGACCCATCGCTGTTGATGCTCGACGACCCCGACGCCGCCGAGGTGCTCGCCGGAACCGCCGACGGTCGCATCGACCTGCGCAAGCTCGAGATCGGGCCCCCCACCCTGCCGGAAGTCGACGGCGCGGACACGGTGCTGCGCTACGCGGAGTTCGAGGTGTTCGACGGGCACCTGACGCGCGACCGGGGACCGTCGGCCGACGGGCTGCCCAAGGACATCGAGGCCCACGGGGTCGTGCGCATCGACGAGGCCGGTGGCATCGATCTTTCCGCGCTGCACCTGTCCGTCGACGGCGGATCGGTCGAGATCGACGGCGGGGTCGAGGCCGACTTCACACGCCTGCGCGAGACCTTGATCAGACTCCGCATCGATCGCGGCGCCGCGTTCTTCCGGGCCTTCGGGCAACAACGCTATCTCGACACGTTGCGCGCGGACCTGACCTTCTTCGGCTCGCCCATGTCGCCGTCGTCGAAGACCGGGGTCGTGCGCGTGACCGGGGTCGGCGACGGCCCTCCCACGGAGGCGACGGTGCGCTTCGACAAGGGCACCGTGCACGTGCATACCGATCGCGCGCACCTGTTCGGGGGCGTGGGGCCCGTGGACGGCCAGGTCGTGCTGTTCGGCCGCGACGAGCTGCTCGACGACCCCAAGCTCGCCGCGACCGCGCAGCTGCGGGGCATCAAGCTCGAGGACCTCGTGGGTCAGGGCCTGTCCGGGGTCGCCGACGTGGAGGTCAGCGCCGACGACGGTCACGGCAAGCCGACCACGTTCGCCGCGCTCGTGGTCCACGGCAAGGCGTTCGTGCCGCGGCTGTCGTACGCGGGCACGATCTATCGCGACGCGGAGATCGAGTTCTCGCTCGGGCCGAACACGCTGCAGATCGAGCGGCTCATCCTGCCGATTCACCGGCGTGTCAGCCCGCTGCACGGCCCCGACGTCACCGTGCAGATCGGCGAGGTGGCGATCACGGGCGAGGTGGGCCTGCGCGGCGACCCGTCGCTGGACCTGGTGGTCGATGCGCGCGGCGTCCCGACTCGGCTCGTCGGGGGGCTGCTCGGCGTCGAGGTCCCCGTGCGCGGCCAGATCGCCGAGGGCACCCATCTGACCGTCGGCGGCACGCTCAAGCGCCCCCGGGTCGAGGGCCAGGTCGAGCTCGTGGGACTGTCGGCCGAAGGCATCGCGCTGGGCAGCGGCCGGCTCGAGGTGACGTCCGAGGACGCGCCGGCCGACGGCCCGTTCGCCGCCCACCGCGAGCTGCGGGCCCGCGGCGAGCTGTCGACCCCGGAGGGCGATGCCGACCGGCTGCAGTGGACGGTCGACGCCGTGGTCGCGATCGGCGACGGCAAGGGCAAGGCGCCGATCGACGCCGAGGTCGACGTGCAGTTCGGCGAGCTCGCGCTGCGTACCCTGCTCGCGCGCTCCGAGCCCGAGGGCCGCATCACCGGACAGCTCGAGGGGCTCGGCGCCCACGTCGTCACCTGCAACGAGGGCTCGCCGATGCTGTCGACCTGCCTCGGGCCCGCCGCGTCGCGCCCCGAGCTCGCGATCGACCTCGTGCTCGACCACTTGTGGCTCAGCGGCGACGGTCTGCCGCCGGATACGGCCCAGCCGTGCTCCCACGCGACGACCTTGTGCAGCGAGGGTCCCCTGCAGGCGCGGCTGGAGTGGCCCGTCGTGTCGATCTCCGGCGCCTGGCCGCTGTCGATGGGCCAGGCTCGCTCGGACCGACTCGAGGTCTCCGGCGCCTTCGATCTCGGCGACGACACGCCCGAGGAAGGCCGCCGTCCCGGCCGCACCAACACCGATTGCAGCCCGCCGGCCATTCGGTCGAGCTCGCGACCGCTGGGCGGCACCGGGCCACAGACCGAGATCCGCGGCGTCGTCGACCTCGCCACGCTCGCGCCGTTGCTGGCCGGCTCGGGCATCGAGGTCCAGCGCGGCGAGCTCGAGCTCGACATCGTGGTCGGTGGCAACGTGGGCGCGCCCCGGGTCGGCGGGCGGATCACGCTGCCCGAGGAAACGACCCCGTCCGGACCTCGAACGGTCCCGGTGGTCGCGACCGTGCCGGGTGTGCCCGTGCCGATCGAGCTGCGCGACCTCGATCTGCGGATCGTCCGCGACTGGCTGACCGCAGCCGGTACGATCCACGTCGCGGGCAAGGACCTGCAGTTCGGGTCGGTCCGCGGTGAGAACACCGGCTTCGCGCTGTCGGGCGAGTGCGCGGGACACTACGGTGTCGCCGCCGAGGGCAGCGTCAGCGCCCAGCTGCTCAACGCCCTCGCCGGCTCCAAGCTCGCGCCGCGTGGTTCGGTCGACGTCGCGCAGGCGCTGGTCCGCGGCTCGACCGACGACGGGCTGCTGCGGGCGGAAGCATCGACGCGCTTTCAGTCCGAGTCGCTGTACCTGGACCTCACCGAAGGCCTCGCCGACTTCCGCATCACGGACGGGCGCCTCGATCTCGCGCGGTGCCAGGCCGATGCGTGTCCGGGCATCCCCGACGGTGCGTTCGCGGTCTACCTCGGTGGCAAGGACAACAAGACGCCCAACCGCCCCGAGGAGGCCGTGGCCGTGCGCGTGGGCGCCAAGGGCCGCGGCTGGGCCTGGGGCACGGCCTACCTCGCCGAGGACTTCACCCGCTTCGAAGGCAGCGACGTCTACGTCGACCTTCGCGACGTGCCGTACCGCGACTACGACGTGCGCGGCCGCCCCGTCTACGACATGGAGGTCACCGCGACCGGGCTGCGCCTGCGCGGTGGCGACCCGCTCGTGATCTCCGGCGACGTGGACCTCGACCGCGCCCGCTACGTCAAGGACGCGATCGAGGGCGTGAATCTGCTGGCCTTCACCGAGTCGGTCGACGTGCTCGAGGCGCCCCCGCCTGAGATCATGCGGACGATCCAGTTCGACCTGCACGCCGAGACCGACTCCTTCGCGCGCATCGACAACAACGTTGCCCAGCGCGTCGAGGCGCAGGTCATCGTGGACCTGACGGGCACGTACGAGCACCCCGAGTTCACCGGCCGCGTCGACATCGAGCCCGGCGGCTCGGTCGACATCCCGTTCGTC
Source organism: uncultured Pseudomonadota bacterium (assembly GCA_937896535.1). Taxonomy (GTDB): domain Bacteria; phylum Myxococcota_A; class Polyangia; order Nannocystales; family Nannocystaceae; genus CALBMM01. The sequence goes on along the minus strand of CALBMM010000087.1, from coordinate 19,541 downwards.
ACCGGCACCTACGAGATCCAGCGAGGACGAATCTCGCTGGTGGGCGAGATCGACGACGCCGAGGTCGACATCCTCGCGCTGCGCAACGAGCCGGTCTACATCGAGGGTACGCCACGCAAGATCTCCCTGCTGCTCGGCGGCACCGTCAGCGCGATCACCTGGGACTGCATCGTGCAAGGCGACACGTCGAAGGCGACCTCGACCCAGCGCGGCTGTCTGAACTACCTCGTGCTCGGCGAGGGCGACGTCGCCGTTTCCGACCTGGACGTGCAACGGTCCGGCGGGGGCGGTCTGACCAACGCCCGCAAGCCGCTGCAGGTCGTGGGCCACGTGACCGAGTTCGATTTCGGCAAGCGGATCGAGTCCGCGGCGCCCCGGTACCGGACGTACATCCCCGACGTGCACCTGCGGCTCGGGCAGATCGGCCCCGAGCTGGAGGTCGCGACGCCGCGGGAGTGGCTGGACTTCGACTACGGCCACGCCGTCTTCGGATGGCACTACACTCGCGGCTATCCCGGATTCCTGCTGCGGCAGAGCCGCGAGCTCAACTTCCGCCTCGAGATCCTCGACCCGGTCTCCATCGAGTACTCCCGTGACATCCGCGCCTACCTCAACGAGCGCATCATCTTCGATCCGCTGCAGCAGCGGTCGCTCGAGCTGAGACTTGATTTCGAGATCCCCAGCCTCCGATGACCGGTGCGCGACCCCCTGCGGGTGGCTGCGCGGATGGTTCGTGGGCTGGCTCGTGGTGGTGATCGCGGGCATCGCTCGCCCGGCCGCCGCCTCGCCGTGGGTGATCGGCGGCCCGCCGCCCGCGCCCGCGCCCGCGCCCGCGCCCGACGGCGGCGAGATCGAGGATCCGTTCGCGGTCGAGCACACGCCACCCGACGACGCCGCGCCGCCCGACGACGAGGCCCCGGACGCCACGCCGCCACCGCCGGCTCCCGCCGCCGACGACCCCGACGACGCCCCCACGCCCGACGACGACCCCGACGACGACCCCGACGACGACGATCAGGCAGGTCCGGACCCGGACTGGGTCGAGCCCGCCGCCCGCCTACCCGGCGACCGCCGTGCCCCGGACGTTCCGCCATGGCTGGCCGAGGACGTCCCCGAGCCGGGTCCCCCACCCCACGGTCCCGACGACGAGCCGGGCCGTCCGCCCGCCCCACGCCCCGACGGTTCGGCAGGCTCGGACGGTCCGACCGAGGTCGACCTCGCCGATCCGCTGGGCCCGATCGAGGCGGTGCTCGACGCGCTCGAGGAGCAACCCGGCATCGAGATCGGCGAGCGACGACGCACCACGCTCGCGCTGCGTGGCGACACGCTCACGGTCACGCTGCGCGGGGCCGACGGCGAGCTGCTGCAGTACATGCTCGAGACGGTCGCCGAGGACGGCTACCAGCTGCTGCTCGAGCCGATCGCGATCGACACCTTTCAGCTGGTCGCGCTGCGAGCTCGTCTGGGCCAGCGAGGGCTCGTGCTCGTCAACGTCGACCGCGTCTCGATCTCGGGTCGGTTCCGGGCCGGCGACACGCAGGAGACGCTGGAGAAGATCGCGACCGCCCCCTCCGGCGGAGTCCTCGACGCCGCGGTCACCGAGCAGCTGCGGGCGTTGGGCTACCGGGCCCGCCTCGCGGCCGCCGGTGCGGCCGAGCTCGAGATCGTCGTGGCGCCGGGTCGGGCGATCCGCCGCGTCCGAGTGCACGGAGAGATTCCGCTGTCGGAGCGCGACATCCGACGGGTGCTCAGCCCGCTGGCGCGCCCGGGTGCGCTGACCTCGGGCGTATGCGTGGACGTCCAGCAGCTGCGCCGCGACCAGCGACCGCCCGTGTGCGAGGACGACGATCTCGCGTGCAAGGCGTGGGAGCAGGCCGAAGTGGATCGCCTGCGCCGCTACCTGCACGACAACGGCTACCTCCAGGGCGAGGCTCGCCTGCAGCTGTCGTGCGGCCGCGGCCGGATCAGCCGCGCCGCCCGGGTGCGCGCCGCCCAGGAGGCCGACCTGCACGTGTATCTGGAAAAGGGTCCGCCGTTTCGGGTGCGCTCGATGCAGGTCTCGGGCAACCTCAGCACGCAGGACCAGCGGTGGATCCGACGCGTCTTCCGGCCCACGATCAGCCCCTTCATCCCGATCCCCAAGCGGGTCACGCGGGCGCACGTGGAGACGGCCAAGGAGAAGGTCGCCTCCGAGTACGCGACCCCGCGCGCGGCGGTCAACACCGGCTCGCGACGCCAGCTGCAGCTGCCCTACCCCGGCGTCATCGTCGAGAGCAACTACGACGAGCTGCCCGAGAAGGTGAAGGCCGACGGCAACGCCGTGCTCGAGGTCGACATTCAGCTCGGCCACGGCGTGCAGACGGCCTTTCTCGGCAACCGCCACATCACCGACAACCGGCTGCGCGGACAGCTGCAGCTGTTTCAGCGTCGTGAGCCGGCCACCGAGGCGACCGCCGGCCGCGAGGCGTCGGTGCTGCGCAACTATCTGCAGTCGCGCGGATTCATGCTCGCGTCCGTCAACGGGCGCTACGAAGACTTCGGCACGCTCAAGCGGCTGACGTTCGTGGTCTCCGAGGGGCCGCGGGCACGCATCCGCGACGTGGACCTGCGGCGACCCGCCGACGTGCCTGCGGTCGTCATGAACGAGATCGTTCGCAAGTGGCGCAAGAACCAGGAGCTGAGCAAGCGCGGCCGATTCACCGATGCCAGCGCCCGCACCGACCTCGCCTCGCTCCTGGTCGCGTTCAACGAGCGCGGCTATCTGTGTGCCCGCGCGCAGCTGCGCGTCGCATTCTGGGAGGAAGGGCTCGACGAACCCGGCTCCCACGCGGTGCTCGATCCGTTCACGGAGTTCGAGTCGGGCGGGCTCCCGCAATGGTTGGAGCGTCAGCTCGATCCGGCCGGCCTCGCCAAGCTGCGCGCGCGCGACGGCGCCGGCGTGTACGTGCGCGTCGAGGTCGACCCCGGCCCGCGCATCGTCACCTCGGGCGCCGAGGACGTTCGCCACCTCGAATCCCGGATCCCGCCCAGCCGCGTGACCCAGGGCGCGGTGGAGACCGAAGGCGCATGGGGAGCCCCTCGCCTGCTGCGCGACGGCCCGCTGCGACGCGAGGGGGACGACCGCGCCGGCGGCATTCCGCTCAACCTGACCATCGACCGCGAGACCGAGCGCGACATCGTGGCCAAGTACCGTCGCAGCGGCTATCCGCTCGCCGACGCCGAGGTGCGCTGGCTGTATCGCGCCGCCGACGGCACCGAGCACCGCGTGCCCTCGGCCGACCGCCTCACCGACGAGGACGTGGGTCTGTGCCGCGAGATGGACGCCGAGACCATCGCGACCGTCGACACCGAGATCGCCGTGTACGAGGGACGCCGTGGAGTGTTCGGCACCACGCTCGTGCGCGGCAACTTCAAGACCGCCGACTACGTGCTGCGCAACGAGACCGAGTGGGAAGAGGGCCAGCCCTACGACGCCAGCGCGGTCGAAGACACGCGCGCGCAGATCGAGGCGACGGGCGTCACCGAGTCGGTCACGATCTCCGAGCGCGAGCAGAACTGCGAGATCGGCGACACCGACGGCCCCTGCGTCGTCCACGAGGTCGTTCGGGTCACCGAGGCCAAGGACCGCGCGATGGACCTGTCGTGGGGCTTCGGCATCGCGACCCTGGACCTCCTGTACGGGTTCGTGCGCCCCACCTTCCCCAACGTGTGGGGGACGGCCTGGGACGTGACGCTCGACGCCCACGTCGGCGTCAATCCCCAGGGCGCCAACGAGCGCTTCTGCGGCGGCGAGGACTGCTACGAGCGCAGCGGTCGGGCCTCCGTGTCGCGGCGTCGAATCTTCTCGAGCCCACTGACCTTCGAGCTGTCGGGCCAGGTGCAGCGTCGGGTCACGCCCGCACGCGGCCGCATCGACAGCGCGCTGGGCGAGCTGCGCTTTACGTGGCCGTTCCTGGAGGACTGGAACTTCTACTGGGGCTACCTCGTGCAGGTCGCCAACATCTCCAAGGACGTGGTCAAGCCGACGCTCGGTGTGGACCTCGGCTGCGGTATCGACGGCACCGAGGTCTGCCGTCCGCCCAACCGCGCCGAGGCCATCGTGCCCGACCGCACCGGTGCGCTGCAGGCCGGCATCAACTGGCAAAAGGTCGACAACGCCTTCAACCCCGACGACGGCTTCATCCTCTCGTACGACGCCCTGATGGCCTCGCCGTACTTCGGTGGCTACGACTGGTGGGTCCGCAACGAGGTCGCGTGGCAGCACTTCATCCCGATCCGCGGCACCGATCGTCGCCTCAACTTCCGCTACGCCGTGCGCTACGGCCACGCCGTCCCGATCGCGAGCCTGCCCGGCGCCGACACGACGTCCATTCCCGAAGTGTGGCGCTACTTCGGCGGTGGTACGCCCGACCTGGGCATCCGCGGCATCGAGCCGCAGACGATGCTCGTGGACATCGAAGAGGTCGTCACGCCGTACGGGGTCGTCGCGCTGCGTCCGCTCGCGCAGGGCGGCCACATCCGGGCGCTCGGCACCCTGGCGCTTCAGGTGGTCTCGGTGCCCAACTTCCTCGGCGGTCGCCTCGCGCACTCGGTGTTCACCGACCTCGGCGTGCTGACACAGCGTTGGCGACACGTTCGCATCGCTCGCGATCTGCGGCGCAGCGTCGGCATGAACTTCATCAAGTGGGACATCGGCATCGTGACCGTCGCGATCGGCTACGCGGTGCTGGTGCCCAACCGCATCTTTCCCGGCAACGTGCGTCCGACCGACGACCGCAACGGACGCTTCGTGTTCGACGTCGGCGCCACGTTCTGAGCCCTTCGAACCCGACGCGCCTGCATCCAGGGTCGAGCGCAGCGCCTGATGCGCCGTCGCGCCCGCGACGGACCGCCGCGCGCGCTTTGGCGCCGGGACGCTCCGTATCGAGCGTTCTTTGTCGTCGAGAAGTACTGCGGGGCATGATGAATTGTCCGTGGACCCCGCCCTCGCCCTCGCGCCCTCCAGTCGACGCCGTGTCACGGCCGTCCTGGCGTGCGCGGAGGCGGACGCGGCCAACCTCGTGGGCGTCGTTCGCGCGCTCGTCTCCGATGGCGTCCGCGTCGAGATCGTCTGCATCGACCGCGACGTTCGCCCGCTCGAGCTCGCGCTCGACGAGCGCCGAGGCCCCACGCTGTGGGTGCTGTGCCCCGGGGTGCCGTTCGATCCACGCCATCGCCAGCTCCTGGACCTGACCATCGCCGCGCACGAGATCGCGAGCGTCGACCTCGTCGCCACCCGCTTCGACGCCGACGATCCGATGCGCCTGGTCCGGATGCTCCGCCCGCGGCTGCGGCAGATGGCGGACGAGACCTCGACGCCGGGCGTGGCCACGCCGCCCTTGCCCGCGGTGGTGCCGACGCTCGATCCGGTCGCGGCGAGCACCTCGGCGGCCCTGCGTCGACATGCGAGCCCGGGCGCCCGACGCTGGCGCACCACCGGAGTCGCCGCCCTCGCGCTGGCGATCACGACCGCCGCCGCATGGGTCGCCCTGCGCGGCACGGCACCACTGCCCGTGCCGCAGGTCGAGCCGGCGACGCTCGGCCCCGCACCGGTCGCGACCACGCCACCGCCAGTCTCGCCTCCGCCCACGACGGAGCCCGCGGTGCCTTCGGTCGACGAGGCGCTGCACGATCGGCGCCTGCGTGCGCTCGATGCCCTGCTGGTGACGACGGAGGGTCCGAGCACACCATCGTCGGCCGCGCGGGCCCGGTGCGCCGCGGTGGCGTACACCGGCGCGCCGACGTGGCGACTGCCCAATCCCAAGGAGCTCGTCGCCCTCGGCCGCGCGGGCTTCCTGGACGTCGAACAGCGCTACTGGGTGCGCGCCGGTGCCCGGCTCAAGTCGCGACGATGGACCGAACGCGGGCTCGAACGCCGCGGACGAGGCGACGTCGTCGCGCTGTGCGTGGCGGACTCGCCCCCGCCGTAGCGGCCGGCTGCGGCGTCGCCGAGCGGCTCAGCCCTTGGGCGGCGGAGGGGGCGGCGGCGGCTTGGAGATCGCCCGGCCCGCGTCCTTTTCGGCCTTGGTCGCCTCGCGCACGCCGACGACCTTCACGGACATCCCGATCTTCTGACCCGCGAGCGGATGCATCATCCGCACGGTCACCGTCTCGTCGTTGGCCTCGACGACCTCGAGCATGATCTTGGCGCCCTGGGCCGTGCCGGCCTCGAAGCGCAACCCCTTCGACAGCTGGGCCTCTTTGGGAAACTCCGCCCGCGACAGCTGCTTGGTCGGCGCGTCCTCGGGTCGGCCGAAGGCCTCCTCGGGCGGGAACTCGAAGTCCCGCTCGTCGCCTTGCGACAAGCCTTCGAGGCGCTTGTCCAAGCCGGGGATGAGGCCTGCGCTGCCGGCCATGAAGGTGATGGCCCCGTGGAGATCGGACGACTCGATGATCTCGCCCGCCTCGTCGCAGATGTCGTAGGTGAGGGTGACGACCGTTCCCTGCGCAATCTTCATGGACGCCGAATGCTAACGACAAAGGCGCGCTGCGAAAAGCCGCGCGGCGATCTCTACTCGGTCACGACGACGGCGCTGCCTTTGGGCGTGGACTTCGTGGGTGAGACGGCATGCCACCCCGGCGGCAACGGGGGATCGGTGAAGCCGAACAACCACCGGGCATCGGACGGTGAGAGGTTGACACAGCCGTGCGAGCGCACCTGGCCGAACCCGGCGTGCCAAAACGCTCCGTGCAGGGCGACCGACCCGCTGAAGTACTGCGTCCACGGCACGTCCTCGATCGAGTACGCCTCGTCCTCGATCGGCTGGTCGCGCATCGACGTGGCCACGTGCTTGGTCTGCACCCGGTGCACGCCGACGGGCGTCATGCCGGGTTCCTTGCCCGTCGAGACCAAGGTCGCGAACACCGGATCGTCGCCGTCGTAGGCCACGAGCACCTGCTCGGACAGATCGATGTGCACCCAGTGCTCGTCCTTGCTCACGCCCGGCGGCCGCTTGAGCTTGTACGCCTTGCCGACCGCGTAGGTGCGCAGCATTCGTCCCTCGGCGTCTTCGTAGAAGTGCTTGGTGCCGATCGTGATCGTGCGGGTGAACGGGTACGTCGCCAGACGGTCGGGTGTCACTTCGCTCTCCACGAGCACGTCGCTGCCGTCGGACTCGCGCACCATCAACGGCATCGCGCGACGGACGAAGTACAGCGGCAGCGCGTCGGGGCCCTCGAGCACCCTCCCCTCGAACTCCGGCGATTCCTTCTGGCGCAGCTGGTACTTGCGCGCATACACGCCGCGTTGCGTCCGCAGAAAGCGACGCTGACTCTTGATCTCCTCGCCGGCCCGCGTGACGTAGTAACCGGCGTTCATGTACTCCTTGACGACGGCCGGCACGTCCGCGGGGCGCTCGGCCGGATGCGTCGGCATCGGCTCGCGCTGATGCACCCCGTACCAGGCCTGCCCCGCCGTGTCGGCGAGGTCCTGCTCCTCGAAGCTCGGCAGCCGGTGGAAGAACGGGGTCATCTCGTCCTTGACGCGCCAGTAGTCGAACGGCAGCGCAGCCTCGTAGTCGGGCTGCGCGATGCCGGCGACGACCCCGTCGTCGGGCGGCTGGTCGTCGACCTTCAGCCCCGCCTTGCGGCAGATCCAGCCCCGAGGAAACACGCGGTTCCAGCCCTGCTCACAGCCCCCCCCGAACGTGCGCTCCTCGTCGGTGCGCACACGGGCCCCCGCATGCAGCACGCCGATGATCGGCGACTCGAGGTCGGCATTTTCGCGGATGATGACCGCGAGCCCGGTCACCAGACCGTGGTTGGGGTACTGGGCGGCCGCTTCGTCGTCGAACGGCGGCGGCTCGAGGTCGAAGATCGGTGGAAACGCGCCGTACGTCCCGTCCTCTTGGGGCGTCCGCCACGGTGGCAGATCCGATCCGGTGTCTGCCGCCTCGGCTTCGTCCCCGCCGTCGCTCGCGGACGGGCGGGCCCCGACGCGTGCGGCCGCGGCCGGGGCGTCGTCGTCGTCGGCGTCGGCCGCCATCGCGAACGCGGGGGCCGACGGGTCCAGCGAAGCCGACGCATCGGCCTGCTCGTGCGTGCCGTCGCCGAGCATCGGTCCGCCGCCCTGTAGCTCGTAGACCATCGCCACGAGGCCACCGCCGAGCACGAAGGCCCCGATCATCTCGATGATCCGGGCGCGGCGCTGCTCGGTGTCGGGGCCAGCGGGCATGCGGGCGAAGGGTTTAGGGCACCACACGGCGCGCTGCAACCCGCGAGTCCGGCGGGCGGCTTGCCGAGCGCGCAGTGCGTGGTCCATGCTTCGGCCGTGCCGATGCCGGCCCTGTGCACCGCCGCGCTCCTGTGCATCTTCGCCCCCGCGGCGGACGCGCCAGGGCGCGCGGCGTCGGCTGGCCCGGCGCCCGCGCCCGCCACGGAGGGTCGCGACGGCCCCGAGGCCGAGCCCGACGCGACCGACGAAGCCGAGCCCGACGCGACCGACGAGGCCGAGCCCGACGCGACCGATGAGGCCGAGCCAATCGACGCCGGCGCGACCGACGAGACCGCCGACGCCGCGGACGATGCCGACGCGTCCGACGACGACGCGTCCGACGACGAGACCGCCGAGGCGGCAGACGAGCCTGGGCCGACGCCCGTCGCCGCCGGCAAGCCCCCGCGCATCGACGGTGCCTACGTCGGCGGCATCGTCGGCTTCGGCGTCGCGCTCGTGCGGGTCAACGACCTGACGATCTCCGGACCGTTCACCGCGTTCGGCGGCAGCTTCCGCTTCGGGGAGTACGTGCTGCCGTGGCTGGGCCTCGGCCTTTCGATCGGTGGTGGCGGTGGCGTGCGCGCCGAAGACGGCGCCCGTCAGCAGCTCGGCCAGGGCCAGCTCGCCGTCGACTTCAACTTCGTCCCCGCGCCCAAGCGACTCAACCTGCAGCTACGCGCCAGCTTCGGCTTCGGCGGCGGAGCGGTGCGCGAGGCCGACGTCCCCGGACGGGCGGGCTTCGGCGGCGCGGTGTTCGGCGCGGCCGCCCGCTACGAATGGTTTCCCCTCGCGGCCAAGCGTCGTCCGTACCGCGGCGGTGGCTTCGGGATCGGACCCGAGCTCGGTTGGCTCGGCTTCACGCCCGCGGCGAGCGGACGGCCGATGTCCAACACGATCTATCTGGCGCTCGCGACGACCTTCTACTTCGGCTCGTAGCCCCGCCGGCAGGGGCTCAGGCCACGCCCGGACGTCGCGCAAACTCGATCGGTGCGTCCGGCGAGCCCACCGACAATCCCTCGCCGAGGAAGCGCACGACGGCCGCCGTGACGTTGTCGGGTCCACCGGCCGCGCACGCCGCTTCGGTCAATGCGCGGCAGCAACTGACCGGGTCTTCGTGGCGCAGCATCAGCTCGAGCAGCTGACGATCGGGAATCGGACCGGTCAGCCCGTCCGAGCACAGCAACATCACGTCGCCCGCCTGCACGTTGACCCGCACGAGATCGGGCCCCACCCGCTCCTGCACGCCGATCGCCTCGAGCAAGACGTTGCGCTGCTTGTAGTTGCGCGCGTCCTCGGGCTTGAGCTTGCCGGCGGCGACCATCTGCCCGACCACGTTCTGATCCATCGTCAGCTGCTGCAGCGTCCGGCCGCGTCGCAGGTACGCCCGCGAGTCGCCGACCTGGATGATGACGACCGTGGGACCGGCCACGATCGCGGCGGTCATCGTCGTCCCCATGCCGCGCTTGTCGGGGTGGGTCTTGGTGAAGTCGGCGATGGCGGCGTTGGCCCGCGTCACCGCGGTCAGCAGTGCCTGCTCGGCCTGGTCGGGCGTGTGAATGGGCCCGGCGGACATCACCGACTCGCGCAGCGTGTCCGCGGCCATCTTCGCCGCGAGGTCGCCGGCCGCCGCGCCCCCCATGCCGTCGCAGACGGCGACGACACTGCCGGGCGAGCCCAGCGGACGCACCCGTTCCTCGGGACGCAGGCCCGTGGTGCCCGAGGCCATGTCGAGCACGAGGAACGTGTCCTCGTTGCGCTCGCGTGCACACCCGACCTCGGTACGGGCGAAGACTTCCAGGCGCGCCATCAGTCGAGCCTCAACCTCAAGATCTGGTCGCCCACGCGGAAGGTATCCATCGCCGAGAGCTCGGCGCTGCCTCGAATGCGAACATAGGTGCCGTTGGCCGACTCGAGATCCTCCAGATACACGGCCATCGCCGCGCCGTTGATCTCCAGCCGCAACGACGCGTGCTCACGGCTGACGTACGGATCGTTGGGGAACGTCAGGTCCCCGTCTTCGCGTCCGATGACGACCCGGGCGCCGCGCAGATAGAACTTGTCGCCGGCCATGCCGCCGCGCCCGACCTGCGTCAGCCGTCCCCACGCCGGCTGCAGCGGCGTGCCGAACATGCGCGTGCCGTCCAGACCCGCGGGGGTCTCCTGCACCTGACCGTCGAGGTTTTCGAGACGCAGCAGCTGGTGGCCGACCATGAAGTGGTCGCCCGGGTACACGGGCGAGTGGCCGCGGATCTTCAAGTACACGCCGTTGGTCGTCCCCGCGTCGACGAGCAGGATCTTGCCCGCCTCGGTCATCTGCAGGCGCACGTGCACCGGCGACAGGAACGGGTCCTCGGGAAACAGCAGGTCGCCGTGCGTACGGCCGATCGTCATCATCTGTCCGACGAACGGGAACGCCTCCCCCTCGCTGCCGTCGCGACTGACGATGACCAGCCGCGCCCCCATGCGACCGGGCGTGGTCACGCGGAACGACTCGGGCATCGGCGACGGGCCGCTGCCCGGCGTGCCCGGCCCCGCCTGCGGCGTGTTGACCTGCGGCGACGCCATCTGGCCCGCGGGACCACCGGAAAACTCGCCCGGACGATCCGGTCGCGTCTTGTCGGCCCCACCGGACACCGGCGTGGCGTAGCCGGCGAGCGTCTTGGTCGGACGCGGCGCGTTCATCGACGGATGCGGCACCGTCTTGTCGTCGTCGCCCACCTCGCGCGACTGCGGCAGCGAGGCTTGGCTGTGCGGCACGGTCTTGTCGATGTCGCTGGCCGCGGCGCGGCGCAGGTCCGCCTGGTGATGGCGCTCGGTCAGGTCCTCGTCGACGTGCTCGCGCGAAACGATCGGCGGGATCGAGTCACGCTTGGGGCCGGTCGGTCCGTCGAACGGCGAAAACGGCAGGTCCTGGCGACCCACCCGCTGCGCGGCCGCGGCGTTGGAAGGCGTCTGCGGTGGGGCGACGACCGTGCGGCCCGCGGCCGTCGCCGCATCCGGCGGCGTCGGCATCGGCATCGGCGTGTGCACGACGCCGGGGATCGGCGCGGGCGGCAGGCCGCTACCGGGCGCCGGCACGGTCAAGCCGGCCAGCGGCGTCTTCTTGCGCGGGACCGGGGTCGGCACGCCGGGCGCCGGCGCTGCGTATCCGTACCCATACCCATCGCTCGGCACCATCGCGCCTTGCGCCGCGAGCGCGGACGGTGGGATCGGCGACGGCGACGAGGCCGACGGTGCCGGCATGGTCATCGACGGATTGGCGTTCGCCATCGCCGGCGGGATCGCAACGGGCGTCGGCAACGGCGCGGGTGCCTGGGGCGTGCCGCCGCTGGGCACGAGATCGATCCGCATCTGCTCGGTCGGCGGCCGACGCATGCGTTCGCGTTGGTCCTGCCCGCAGACGGGACAGAAGTCGAAGCCCTGTGGCAGCGCCGATCCACAGCGCGCGCACTTGGACGATCCAGAGTTGGATTGCGCGACGGCGTCCGCCAAGAACCCACAGACGCCGCAACCACCGTCCTGGGCTTGGGACTCACTACCGCAGACTGGGCAGGGAATGGTGCCCGACATTCGCCGAAATGGGTTCAGTAGGCTTGCCAGGCCCCCGAGGCGTGGGCTAGACCGCTGGCCGACCTTCGCCGCAAAGGTTAGCCAAGCGGCTGACACGGCGTCAACGGCGAGCCCGTGCGACGATTCTTCGCCAGCCAGCATCTGCCCGACCCTCGCCCGAAGCTCGCGCGTCGGGGGACACACATGGGGCTGGCCATGGTCCTCGCCGGTTGCTTCACGGCCGCCGGCTGCAGCCCCATCGTCCGTGAGGCGCGCTTCCGCGGCGCCAAGGACCGGGTCACCGACGCATCGCTGCTGGGACCGTTCGACGGCCAGGTCATCGACCAGGCGACGTCCGAGCCGATTTCGGGCGCGACGATCGTGGGGATCTGGTCCTACGACACCGGCGACGGCCTGATCGGCCCGTTCGGCTCCGAGACCGTCGAGGTCAAGACCGACCAGGCGGGTCGATACCGCATCCCCGCGGCGCCACTGAAGATTCGGGGCCGCTACGTCCGTCTCGTGGACTGGACCCTCGTGGTCTACAAGCGAGGCTACGTCGGATATCGCTCCGACGTCACCTTCGAAGGTCGCCCGCGCACGGACTTCACGCTTCGGCACAACAAGGTCGAGCTCCGCAAGTGGCGCGACACCGATTCGCATGCGCAGCACTTGCTGTTTCTGGCCCCGCCGCCGGCGATCCAGAAGCTGGTCGCTTGGGAGCGCGAGGCCGCCAACCTCGACCTGTACCGCGAGGCGGGCGGGCAGACGGCGACGGCCCTGCCGACCGACCAGCCCGGTCCGTCGACCACGCTACAGCTGCTCGACGCGACCGAGCTGCTGCCGCCCGAAGAGGTGCGCCGTCGCACCGGCTTCACCGGCGCGTTCGATCGCGGTGAGCTCGGCGACCTCGCCCACACCCACTTCTACCACGGGGTCCACCTGCAGGCGATCGACCGCGAGGAAGAGTTCGACGTCGCCTACCGCGTCTGGAAGGACCCGCCCGGGGGCCTCGATCCCGTCGTGGAGACCTTCGAGGCGACGCTCCCCGGCGTCTCCCCCACCGCCGAGATCACCGACGAGACCTGGGTCTACGACTCCGACAAGGTGCGCGCCGTCGCGTTCCTCGATCGCGAGCGCAACTTGGGCGTGCTGCTGACGTGCGGCGGCAAGCAGTGCGTCGACATCGAGACCGCGATCATCTTGACCGGCTTCGTGTTCGAGAACCTCGACACCCTGCAGCTGACGGACGCGCCGAGCTCCCCTGCGCCGGCCGACCTCGGCAAGGAGCCGACACCATGACGCGTCGCCGCCATCGCCTTCTCGCGACGTGGGCATTGCCGTGGGTGGCCGCGCTCGCGCTCGCGCTGCCGTCGCGTCCGGTCCGCGCATGGGATCCGTCCACGACCCACGCCCAGATGACCAAGCGCGCCGTCACGGCCAGCGCGATGCACGTGCGCTGGATGGACGGCAGCGATCTCCAGCGCGGCGTCTTCTCGCCGCTGCGGCTGGACCCGGCGACGCTGTCCGAGGACATGCAGCGGCAGATCGTTCGGGCGCTGCGCTCGGCCCACGCGGCCGCCGGCGCGGCCGGGCTGGGCGGACCCGGGGCGTGCCCGGGCGCGAGCGCCCCCCTGCCCACCCGGGCGCTGTGCGTGGCCGGGGACCAGTGGGAGCTTTCGGCGCTCGGGTGGATCCAGCTCGGCATGACCGCCGAGGTCGATCCCCGCGACCGACTGCTGCATCACTTCGCCAATCGACTCGATCCCGCGGCCACGACGTGGGCCGACCGCAGTCTTCCCCGCGCCGTGCTGCGCGCCGAGCATCGGCGCAGCGGCGCGAGCATCTCGGAGGCGATGGCCGGCACCGCGTTCGCCGGCAAGGCGCCCTCGGTCGTCGCGTGGCTCGACGACACCACCGATCCTCTGGCGCCGCGTCAGGCCCTCGCCCAGCTGCGACGCGCCGCCGTGGGCGAGACCGCCAAGGAACGCGAAGGCGCGATGGCGCTGGGACTGATGGGCATCGGCGCGTTGCTGCACGTGGTGCAGGACGTCGGCGTGCCGGCCCACGCGCGTGGCGACATCACGGCCTTCTTCTCACCGCTGTCGCGGACCGCCGGCGATCGCGGGTTGCCGTTGCAGGAGTTCGTGCGCGTCGAGTACGGCACGCACCGTCTGCCGCAGGCGCTCGGCCTCGATCCCCGCCAGACCACGCGTGGTGTCCTGCTGAGCCGAACGCTGCGTGGACACGTGCTCGGCGACGACGACTTCGAAGGGATCGTCGGCCGAGCCGGTCACCGGTTCCTGTCGGAGACGAGCCTGCCCGAGCCGATGCATCTGCCGCCCGATGCGACGGCCGAAGACGCCGCCGCCGCCCTGCTCGCCGACAGCGAGCTCGACGCGATCGAGCGCGAAGGCGCCAAGCTGGCACCGTGGCCCGAGCCCGAGGGATATCTGGTCAGCGCCGGCGGGCGGCCGCTCGCCGCGTACGAGATCGACGCCGTGGGCCAGGTGCGATTGTTCCTCGACCGTCGCGTCTACCGCGACCAGGCCGGCCACTTGATCCCGTTCGGCGTGGAGGTCAGCCGTTCGCTGCTCGACCTGCTGCTGCCGTCGTTCCCGGAAGCGGACCGCGTGGAGGGCTCGGACGTGCTCGCGCTCGACCTCGCGGACTGGCCGTACGACGACCCCGTCCTGCACGTGATGATCGAGGACGGCACCGGCCGTCGCACCACGGCCAAGCGCACCAAGCTGCGCGCCGGCGAGCGCAATCGGGTCTCCGGGGCGATCGTGACGGTCCCCGACAATGCCCGCGTCGTGCTCGTGGTCGAGGCGACCGCGGACGGGCTGCCGATCACGGCCGAGCACGTGTGGGTCGACCGGCCCGACGCGCCGCCGCCGGCGATGACCCCCGCCGTGCCGACCGGTGAGGATGCGGCCGATCCCGATGCGCCCGATCCCGACACGGATGGGGCCGATCCCGACGCGCCCGACGAGGACACGGCCGATCCCGACACGGCCGATCCCGACACGGCCGACCCGCCGCCGGACACGGACGCGCCGGCCGGGCCCGCGCCTTCGCCCGACGTCCCGCCCAAGGACGGTCCGGCTGTCCCCGGCGGTGTCCCGGGCGAGGTCTCCCCGCCCGCGTCGCCGACCACGCCCAAGGTCGCCCCCAAGCGCGGCCCGGCGATCCCGACCAAGCGCGAAGACCCCGAGGACTGAGATCTTCGGCCGGCTCAGTCGGTCAGTCGTCGCTGCAGGTCGAGCAGCTCGACGTTGTGGGGCGCGACGGCCAGCCCCAGCGCCACCAGCTCGCGCGCGGCCGGCAGGTCGTCGTCGTCGATGCGCAGCTGCGCCGCCTTGATCTGGCCGACCACGAAGTCGGGGCGGTGGGTCAGCACCTGCTGGGCGAAGCGCTCCCGCGATTGCTCGGGCGCGCGCCGAGCGGCCCATGCCGCGAAGTAAGCCGCCAGCGCAGGATCGGACGCATGCTCGGCGGCCTTGGCGTGGGCGCGCGCGGCCGCCTCGTCCTGGCCCAGCGCCGCGTGGATCCGGCCCGCTTCGTGGTGGGCCCACGCGTACTCGGGGGCCCGACGCAGCGTCAGCTCGACCTCCTTGAGCGCCCCTCGGAATTTCTCCTCGGCGCGAAGCCGCTGCGCCAGCCGAAGGCGCGTGTGCGGAGCGTCGGGGTCGACGTCGAGTCGCCGGCGCAGGAGCTTGCGCTCCGCGTCGGGCAACAGCCCCCCCTCATCGGCGAAGACGTCGTCGCGAAACTCCCCGTCGTCGCCGTACAGCACGCTCGCCTCCGCGAGCCATCCGAGCACGAGCGCGACGAGGGTCGACGCTTCCGGTCGGCGGTCCCCGTCTTCGTCGACCGCGACCACGTCCGCCCCCTCGGCCCACGGGTCCTCGGGCAGCACCATCCACTGCCGACCGCGCTCGCCCACGACCCGATCGCCGGGCCGCAGAACCCCCTCGGCCTCGGCCCGCGCCGTGGCATCGGCCAGCTCGTCGAGCGCGAACAACCGGGCCTCGCCCATCGCCACCTCGATGCCGTCGTAGCGCGCGTACAGCAGCTGGGCGGACTCCGGCAGGGCGGCAGCCCGCAGCGCCGCGTCGTCGGCGGGACCGCCGGCGCGATGCTGCCCCTCGACGTCGTCGTACAGCCGCTCCTCGAGACGATCGAGGTCGCGGCGGATCCGGGCCCGCGTTTCGGGGTCGAGTGCGTCTTCGGTCACGAGTCGCGGAACATCCGGTTCGGTACCGCGATGCCGCGCTCGGCGAGCTCGCGAATGAAGCTCGGCTCCTCGCCGGTCGCACGGAACGTCGTCGTCTGGTCGTCGCCACGCTCGGCCACGAACAGCGGGACGTGGATGATCTCGTTGCCCTCGCGCACGCGCGGCTCGATGATCTCGACGACCTGCATCGCTTCGTCGTGCACGCCCACGTTGAGGCGCACGAGCAGGTCCACGGTGCGGGCCAGCGACACGGTCAACGCCTCGATCGCGCCGGAGGCCACGGTGCTCAGGCCGGCCAGGCGCCACAGCGCGTGGGCCGAGTCGATGCCCCACAGCGACACGATGCCCCCGCGGGTCGCCCCGGCGAACGCATCCATCACGGCGGCCGCGTCTTCGTGCCGGCAACGCTGCGAGACGAGGATGTCGATGCCGCCGCGCAGCACCACGCCCAGGGCGTCCGAGAGCCCGATCGTGTCGGACGGGTCGGACATCCGACGCACCCGCAGCCAGCCGCGGCGCCCGGCGCCGAGGTTGCCCGAGTCGGAGATGACCGCGACGCGGAACTCGTCGGGGATCTCGCCGACGATCGCGCCCATGAACCGGTCCAGGTTCGTCCCACCGGAAGCGGAGACCAGGATCCGTCGCGAGCCCCGCACTGCCGCGGCCAACAGCTCGGCCATGTCCGCCGACAGCACGCCCTCCTGCACCAGCGAGGTGAGGTTGTTGGCGTCCGTGCGGTTGCGTCGCAGGCTGAGCACGGCCGTACGCACCTGCGACGGCGGCAGCAGGGCGTACATCGAAAAGCCGTCGTCGACCTTGCCCTCGAGCACCTGTGTGCCCTCCACCAGAAAGTCCCACTCTCGTGCCATGCGCTGGATCGCCAGCACGAGCGCACGCTCGCCGGAGAACCGACGATCGGTCAGCTCGATCTCCGCCGAGCCGGCCTTTTGCCGCACGACGCGAACCGCACCGCCGCCCGCGACGTGAATCTCGCGGATCGTCTCGTCCTTCATCAGCTCCGTCAGCGGGCCGAGCTCGAGCAGCTCCCGGATGATCTTGCCCTTGAGCGAGTCGAGCTCGATGCCCTCCTCGAGCTCCCCGGCCCGCTGCATGTCCATCAGGATGCTGTCGATGAGCTGCGTGGCCGAGTCCTTGTCCTCGTCGCTGATCTCGGCCGAGCGCACGGGATCGAGCCCCTGCACGTTGAGCAACGCGGTCTGCAGGATGCGGTTGCAGATCTTGTCGAGATACGACGACTCCATGCCGGCCGGTGCGACCAGGCGCGCCGACGTCAGCACGTCGCTGGCATCGTCCTCGACGAGGCGCGCGAGCGGAATCGGAACGGTCGTCGACGGCAGCGGCTCGCCGGCTTCGCGATCGGGCGGCGGCACGGCGACCGCCTGCGTCTGCGGGTGACCCTCGGTGCCCGCGACGACGATCTCGCTGCGCTTGACCGGCGCGATGGCGTCGTCGTCCCCCTCGAGCATCAGGATGTAGTCGCCGACGTAGATCCGGTCGGAGCGACGCACCGACTTCGGATCGTCGACCTTGCGTCCGTTGACGTAGGTGCCGTTGGTGCTGCCGAGATCGATGACCTCGACGCGACCTTGGTTGCGACGAAAGCGCAGGTGGTACTTGGAGATGTTGACCCGATCGAGGACGAGATCGTTGTCCTCCTCGCGCCCCACCGCGAACTGGTCGGACTCGAAGTTGAACCGCTGGGTTCGGCCCCCCTTCTCGTGGACGACGACCTTGAGCACGGAGATCGCTTACCGCGCCGCTTGCATCAGCTCAACCAAAAACCCTGTCAGGGCGTCAGAAACCGTCTTCGGCGTCCAGGGCGTCTTCGAGGGCGTCGAGTTCCGCGGCGCTGGGAGACTTGCCGTCACGCTTGCCCTTTTCGCCCTCGGGGCCACGGACGACCGTCGGGCCCCTCACCCAGCGGCGGGCGGCCAGCGCCAGCATGACCAGCGCGACGATCCCGACGATGATCGAGCCGTACAGGACCGCCGGGGGCGGCTGGTAGCCGACGATCTCGGAGCCGAAGCGGTCGACGAGCTGCTGCTCGATCTCGTCGCGGGTCTTGCCCTCCTTGGCCTGGGCCAAGATGTCGTCCTCGAGCTTGCGCGCGTTGACGGAGGGGCAGCTCGCGATCGTGCGCCCCGGGCAATACGGGGACATCAGCTCGTTGGAGAGCTCCTGGAGGATGAGCTCCGGGTCGTGGCCTGGTGGCGGGGCGAACATGGAGGCGCCGCGGCGAGAGGCCGCTAGATCTTGCCCTTCTTGCCCTTGCCGCGCTTGACCGCACCGGTGCGATCGGGCGGCGTGAGGGCGGCCTCGCACACCTCGGCGTGCTTGGCCATCGCCTTCTCGTCGGCGGGATCGAGCTCGGGGTACGTGCCGCCGAGGCTCTCGACGTACTTCTTGATCTTGAGCACGAGGCGGTCGTACAGCAGGTCGTTTTCCGCCAGGGCGTCGCGATCGGCGTCGTTATAGGCCCGCGGGTACCCGGTCATGATGAGCTCGTGCGCGGCCAGGAAGTCTCCGATGAACTTCGACTTCTCCTGCACGCGCGGCTCCTTCGCGAACAGCCGCTGCTGCCAGCCGTCGACGTGGGCGACGTAGGTGCGCTTGAACTGGAACCAGGCTTCTTCCTGCGGGCTGCCCGGCTCGGCCCCGAAGGCCTTCTCGCCCTCGGCTTTGACCTTCTCCCGGAAGCAGGCGATTTCCTCCCAGTAGCCCAGCATCCGCCCCATGTTGTCCTTGTCCCACTTGTACAGGTGCTTTTCGCCGGTGGGATCCTTGCGGTCCCACGCCTTGAGCTCTGCATCGGTGGGGCCTTCGAGGCCGGTGGGACGAGGCTTGGGATTCGGCTTGTAGTCGAACTTGGCCTCCTGCGCCTTCTGATCCAGTGATTCCTGGATCGAGGGGCCGGAGTCACACGCGGCCAGGCTCAGCGCAGATCCGAGCAAGCCGGAGGCAACGAGCGTTTGCCAGGGGTACAGGCGGGTCATCGGGCACCTTCTCGAGGCCGCCGCCGCGTAGGGAGCCGCCTCGGGGCCCACTTTAGCGGGGCCGCCCGAGCGCTGTAAAGCGACCCGCGTCAGGACGGATCCGCGGGTGCACAGGTGGTCCAGCGTCGATGCCACGTCGCGCTCGTGCTGTGCCGATCGTCGCCACGTGGGTCGGTCCGTCGACGGTCGCCGCCGACTCGGATCGGCCGCGCCGGTTGTGGGCGCGATCGCCTCCATGCGAGCATGAGCGCGGTCAACGTCGGCCGCACGCGAGTACGAAGGAACACGATCGATGGCGAAGGCGAAAACGAAACCCAGCACGAAGCGCAAATCCACGAGCAAGAAGAAGTCGGCCAAGAAGTCGCCCGCCAAGAAGAAGGCCGCCAAGAAGAAGGCCGCCAAGAAGAAGGCCACCAAGAAGAAGGCCACCAAGAAGAAGGCCACCAAGAAGAAGGCCGCCAAGAAGAAGGCCACCAAGAAGAAGGCC